>NZ_CAWNZA010000043.1:0-646669 GCF_963878885.1 Pseudomonas sp. R9.37
TATCGATCGAGTCGGTGATCGTGGTGGTGGCTGGCGCTGGGTTGGTCGCCAGGTTCTCGAAGTTACCACCGGTGGCGCTGGTGATCGTCGTGTTGACGGTCGAACCGTTGTTGTAGACGTCGTTAGCCGGCGTTTCAAACACCACCGAGCCTGCAGATTTACCGGCTTCGATGACGATGGTCTGACCATTCGAAAGCGTCACAGTCACCGCAGTTTGCGCCGGGTTAGTTAGCGTAGCGGTGTAAGTGATGTTGCCGCCTTCAACGACCGATGGGTCCGCCGTCAGGGTGACGGTTGTGGTATCGATCGAGTCGGTGATGGTGGTGGTCGCTGGCGTAGGGTTGGTCGCCAGATTCTCGAAGTTACCGCCAGTCGCACCGGTAATAGTGGTGCTGACAGTCGAACCGTTGTTGTAAACGTCGTTAGCTGGAGTTTCGAAAACTACAGTTCCGCTGGACTTGCCCGCTTCGATGTTGATCGTCTGACCGTTGCTCAAAGTGACGGTCACGGCGGTTTGCGCTGGGTTGGTCAGCGTGGCGGTGTAAGTGATGTTGCCGCCTTCAACGACCGAGTTATCGGCAGTCAGGGTAACGGTAGTGGTATCAATCGAGTCGGTGATCGTGGTGACCGCAGGCGTAGTGCTCGGTACCAGATTTTCAAAATTGCCGCCCGTTGCCCCAGTAATCGTGGTGCTGACAGTCGAACCATTGTTGTAGACGTCGTTAGCCGGAGTTTCAAAGACTACCGAGCCCGCAGATTTACCGGCTTCGATGACGATGGTCTGGCCATTAGAAAGCGTCACAGTCACCGGCGTCTGTGCAGGGTTGGTCAGCGTTGCGGTGTAAGTGATCTGGCCGCCTTCGGTGACAGTCTCGCCCGCCGTCAGCGTGACGGTGGTGGTATCAACCGAATCAGTAATCGTAGTGACCGCAGGCGTAGTGCTCGGTACCAGATTTTCAAAGTTGCCGCCCGTTGCCCCAGTAATCGTGGTGCTGACAGTCGAACCATTGTTGTAAACGTCGTTAGCCGGCGTATCCACCACAACAGTGCCAACCGACTCGCCCGCCTTGATGGTGATCACCGAGCCATTGCTCAAAGTGACCGTCACCGGCGTCTGTGCAGGGTTGGTCAGTGTCGCGGTGTAAGTGATCTGGCCGCCTTCGGTGACAGTCTCGCCCGCCGTCAGCGTGACGGTAGTGGTATCAACCGAATCAGTGATCGTGGTGACCGCAGGTGTAGTGCTCGGCACCAAGTTCTCGAAGTTACCGCCCGTTGCCCCAGTAATCGTGGTGCTGACAGTCGAACCATTGTTGTAAACGTCGTTAGCCGGCGTATCCACCACCACCGTGCCAACCGACTCGCCCGCCTTGATGGTGATCACCGAGCCATTGCTCAAAGTGACCGTCACCGGCGTCTGTGCAGGGTTGGTCAGGGTCGCGGTGTAAGTGATCTGACCGCCTTCGGTGACAGTCTCGCCCGCCGTCAGCGTGACGGTGGTGGTATCAACCGAATCAGTAATCGTAGTGACCGCAGGTGTAGTGCTCGGCACCAAGTTCTCGAAGTTACCGCCAGTTGCACCGGTAATAGTGGTGCTGACAGTCGAACCATTGTTGTAAACGTCGTTAGCCGGCGTATCCACCACAACAGTGCCAACCGACTCACCCGCCTTGATGGTGATCACCGAGCCATTGCTCAAAGTGACCGTCACCGGCGTCTGTGCAGGGTTGGTCAGTGTCGCGGTGTAAGTGATCTGGCCACCTTCGGTGACAGTCTCGCCCGCCGTCAGCGTGACGGTAGTGGTATCAACCGAATCAGTGATCGTGGTGACCGCAGGTGTAGTGCTCGGCACCAAGTTCTCGAAGTTACCGCCAGTTGCCCCAGTAATCGTGGTGCTGACAGTCGAACCATTGTTGTAAACGTCGTTAGCCGGCGTATCCACCACCACCGTGCCAACCGACTCACCCGCCTTGATGGTGATCACCGAGCCATTGCTCAAAGTGACCGTCACCGGCGTCTGTGCGGGATTGGTCAGTGTCGCGGTGTAAGTGATCTGGCCGCCTTCGGTCACCGTTCCACCCGCTGTCAGCGTCACCGTAGTGGTGTCGATGGTATCGGTGATCTGAGTCACGGCCGGATTAGGGTCGAGGGTCAGTACCAGGTTGTTGCCGCCAGTGGTGCCGGTGACGTTGACGCTGATCTGGCTTGGATCGATGTAAGGGCTGTCATTCGGCGCCAGCGGTACGTTGACGGTGCCGGTGGTCTGGCCGGCAATGATGGTGATCACTGCGCCGTTGGACAGTGTGATGTTCAGGTTGCTGGACGGTGCCTGGGTCACCGTGGCGGTGTAGGTCAGCACGCCGCCGGCTTCGGTGATGCTCGGGGTTGCGCTCAGCGACAGGGTGGACGCCTGCAACACCAGGTTGCCGCTGTTGTCGGTCGAGCCTTGGGCGCCCGCGAGCTGGGTTTGGGTCGCCGTGGTCTGGCCCAGAGGGCCGGTCGGGAAGCCGATGGTCGGGTCCACGCGGCCTGCGGTCGCGTCCAGCACAACGAAGCTGTGGCCGCCGCCCGCGGCGCCGTTACCGGCAGCGGTTGCGCCTGCGGCAGTGGCTTCCAGGTCGGTGGTCGGGTCGGCGCCGGCGGCGATGGCTTGTTGCAGCTCGGCAACCGACGGTGCGGCCTGCTCGGTGGCTGCGGCCAGGTCGAGGCTGGAGTCCGGCATGTCGGCGCTCCATTGGGTATCCCGACCGAGGTCCAGCGTGCGGCCGTCGGCCAATTCCAGGCTGACCGCGCCGGACATGCCGGTATCGACCTGGTCGCCCGCGAACAGGCGATCACCTTCAACGAGGACGCGGCGTGTCCCTTCCGGAGAAATAACGAAAACTTGACCAACAATGCTTTTGACGATGGCAACAACACTGCTCATTAAAGATTTCTCCGGCGATCCGTTTCTGATGATTTCCATGCGGCCGCTCGCAGGTGCGAGGGCCAAACAGGAGGGGGGCGTAGTCTAATTACTTACTGGCGTCAAATAATTGGCTAGATTTATTCGCTATCTAGTTTATGCCAAACTATTGACCTTCTGGTCGCCATCCTAAACAATTGGCCCCGTAATGTCACATTGATATTTATGCGGCGAACCGTCCTACATGTGTGAAGCAGTTCCGCTTTTTGAACTTTCCGACGTACGGTCATTACGGTAGCCATTATCCGACTCAGCGAGGCCGAATCGCTGTGATTTGAGACAAGAAGTCCTGGGGAATTTTTAAATGCGTTTGCACCTGTTCAAGGCAATACCGTTCGTACTCGCCGCCAGTTTTGTACAAGCCCAAACATTGCCCCAGGCCATGCAACAGGCCTTAGACGTGCACCCGGAAATTCAAGCCGGCGTGAACAGCCGTATCGCCGCCGATTACCAACTGCGCGCTGCACAAGGTGGTTACTTGCCTCGTGTAGACCTGAACGCCGGTTATGGTCGTGAAGGCACCGACGATTCCAACACGCGCGCCGCCAGCGGCCCGAACGGCAACCAGTGGGACACCCACAACCGCGGCGAATCGAGCCTGCGTCTGCAACAGATGATTTTTGACGGTTTCGCCACCTCCAGCGAAGTCGGGCGCCAACAAGCCAACGTCAATTCCCGCGCGTACTCCTTGCTGGGTACTTCCGAGCGCACCGGGTTGACCGTCGCCCAGGTGTACCTGGATGTGCTGACACGCCGTGAGTTCGTGCGCCTGGCTGAAGAAAACCTGCGCAACCACGAACGCATTTACGACCAGATCAAACTGCGCACCCAGCGCGGCGTCGGTAACGGTGCCGACCAGGACCAAGCCGAAGCGCGTCTGGCCCAGGCCCGCAACAACCTGATCACCGAGCAAACCAACCTGGCCGACTCCCAGGTCAATTACCTCAGCGCCGTCGGCCAGATGCCCGACCAGCTCGAGCGCCCGGCGCCGTTTGTAGCCATGCTGCCGGCTGACTTCAACGAAGCACGCCGCCAGATGCTCGACAACAGCCCGGTCCTGCGTTCGGCCGAGTCGGATATCTCCGCCGCCGAAAGTCAGTACGAAGCTGCCAAGTCCACCTTCTACCCGCGCTTTGATGCAGAGCTGGGCACGAATGCCGACAACAACGTCGGCGGCGATGCCGGCCACAGCAACGGTTGGGAAGCCATGGTGCGCATGCGCTTCAACCTGTTCGCCGGTGGCAGCAACAAGGCCGACCTGCAATCGAAGTCCTACCAGGCCAACCAGGCACTGGATATCCGCAACAACGCCCTGCGCCAACTCAACGAAGAACTGGGCCTGGCCTGGAACGCCCTGAACAACGCCAACGCGCAATTGCCGGTAGCCCAGCAGTACGTGGATCACAGCACCCGCGTGCGCACCTCTTACCAGCAGCAGTTCAGCCTGGGCCAACGTACCCTGCTCGACTTGCTCGACAGTGAGAACGAATTGTTCACCGCTTCGCGTCGTTTGGAAGAGATCAAGAACATTCAGTTATTTACTCAATATCGAATCAAGGCGACCATGGGCGAATTGCTCAAAAGCCAGGGCGTGGTCGCACCGATGGCCTCCGTCGTACAGAACGACGTGAAGCCAAAAGTCCAACTGCCTGGGATGAATTGAGTCACCCCTATAGCCCCATCTGTTAGTCGAGAGTGCAGCGCGTGGAATCCGAAGTCAGTCGAGTTCATCTCAGTCATGATCCACGCACGCTGCACGACGACCCGTTATTGGACGGGTTGTTGGCGCTTTGTGCCTTGCATCAAAAACCGGCCAGCGCGGCCATGCTCACCACCGGCCTGCCGCTGCCCTTGCAGCGCCTGAGTGCCGAGCTGCTGCCGCGTGCAGCCGCGCGTGCCGGCCTGCAAGGGCGGGTGCTGCAACGCAAGCTGGAACAGATTCCGACCATCGCACTGCCGGCGCTCCTGTTGCTCAAGGACGGTCGCAGTACGGTGCTGGTAGGTTGGCAAGGCGAAGACGAAGCCCGCATTCTGCTCAGCGAAAGCGATGGCGGTGAGGTGCTGATCAAGCGCGAGCTGTTGGTCGACGATTACATCGGCAAAGTCTTCTTCGCCCAGCCGCAGCACAAATTCGACGTCAACCACGGCACGCTGATCCCGCGAGCGCGTTCGTGGTTTCGCGACACCCTCAAGCGTTCGCGCTGGCTCTACACCGACGCCATCGCCGCCAGCTTCCTGATCAACATCATCGCCATGGCGGCGCCGCTGTTTGTGATGAACGTCTACGATCGAGTAGTGCCCAACCAGGCCACGTCCACCTTGTGGGTGTTGGCCGTGGGCATCGGCGGCGCGTACCTGTTCGACCTGGTGCTCAAGAGCCTGCGCAGCCTGTGCCTGGACCTCGCCGGCAAAAAGACCGACCTGATCATCTCGGCCACGCTGTTCGAGCGCATTGTCGGCATGTCCATGAAGTACCGCCCGGCACGGGTCGGCAGCTTTGCGCAGAACATCCATGAGTTTCAAAGCCTGCGCGATTTCCTCGCGTCGCTGACCCTCACCAGCCTGATCGACCTGCCGTTCACCCTGCTGATTTTCCTGGTGATCGCCATCCTCGGCGGCCACCTGGTGTGGATTCCGGTGCTGGCTTTCCCGATTGCCCTGGGCATCGGCTACGCCCTGCAAAAACCGTTGGTAGCGACCATGGAGCGGACCATGGCCCTGGCTGCCGAGCGCCAGTCGAGCCTGATCGAAACCCTCGCAGGTCTGGACGCGGTCAAGGTCAACAACGCCGAGAGCGAGCGTCAGTACGGCTGGGAACAAACCATCGGCACCCTCAGCCGGCTTGAGCTGCGCGTGAAGTTGCTGTCGGGCCTGTCGATGAACATGACCCTGCTGATCCAGCAACTGGCCGGCGTGATCATGATCGTGTTCGGTGTGTACCAGATCATCGACGGCAACCTCAGCATGGGCGGCCTGATTGCCTGCTACATGCTCAGTGGCCGTGCGCTGAGCCCGCTGGCCTCGCTGTCGGGCCTGCTGACTCGCTACCAGCAAGCCAAGGTCACCATGACCTCGGTGGACCAGATGATGGAGCTGCCCCAGGAGCGCAATTTCGAAGAACGCCCGATGAGCCGTCGCACCCTGCAAGGTGCCATCGAGTGCCGTGGCCTGAACTTCACCTACCCGAACCAGCAGAACGCCGCGCTGAAAAACATCAACCTGGTGATCAAACCGGGCGAAAAAATCGGCATCATCGGCCGCAGCGGCTCGGGCAAAAGCTCCCTGGCCAAACTGATCGTCGGCCTTTACCAGCCCGACTCCGGCGCCTTGCTGGTGGACGGCGTGGACGTACGCCAGATCGACGTGAGCGAGTTGCGCCACAACATCGGCTATGTCGCCCAAGACATCCAGCTGCTGGCCGGCACCCTGCGCGACAACCTGGTCTCGGGTGCGCGTTATGTCGAAGACGAAATGGTCCTGCAAGCCGCCGAACTGGCCGGCGTGCACGAATTCGCGCGCCTGCACCCGCAAGGCTATGAACTGCAAGTTGGCGAGCGTGGGCAGAACCTGTCCGGCGGCCAGCGCCAGAACGTCGCCCTGGCCCGCGCGCTGTTGCTCAACCCGCCCATCCTGCTGTTGGACGAACCCACCAGCGCAATGGACAACACCGGTGAAGAACGCTTGAAACAACGCCTGCAAGCCGTGGTGCAAAACAAGACCGTGGTGCTGGTCACGCACCGTGCCTCACTGCTCTCGCTGGTGGACCGCCTGCTGGTGGTCGACCGTGGGCAGATCCTCGCGGACGGCCCGAAAGCCGTGGTTATGGAAGCGTTGAAAAAGGGGCAGATCAGTGTTGCTTAACTCCATCAAAAGCGCGGTCGGCCGCTACTTCAAAGGCTCCGATTCGTTGCAGGGCCAGCCGCTGCCTGAGGTCAACAAGGCACTGATCGAAGATGCGCCGCGGGTCATCCGCCTGACCATTTGGGCGATCATTGCGTTCTTCGTATTTTTGGTCGTGTGGGCGGGCTTCTCCAGCATCGACGAAGTCACCCGCGGCGACGGCAAGGCGATTCCGTCGTCCAAGCTGCAAAAAATCCAGAACCTGGAAGGCGGCATCGTCTCCGAGCTGTTCGTCAAGGAAGGCCAGATCGTCGAAGCCGGCGCGCCGCTGATTCGCCTCGACGACACGCGGTTTGTCTCCAACGCCGGCGAAACCGAAGCCTTGCGCCTGGCCATGCAACTGCGCGTCGAGCGCCTGAGCGCGCAGGTGGATGACCGCCCGCTGAACATTCCCGACGACGTGCTCAAGGCCGCGCCAAGCCAGGCGGCCAACGAGCGTTCGCTGTATGAAAGCCGTCGTCAGCAGTTGAAAGACGAAGTCGGCGGTTTGCAGGAGCAACTGGTGCAGCGTCAACAGGAACTGCGCGAGTTCACCTCCAAACAAGGCCAGTACCGCAGCCAGTTGTCCCTGCAGCGTCAGGAAATCAACATGTCCGAGCCGTTGGTGGCCCAGGGTGCGGTGTCGCCGGTGGAAGTGCTGCGCCTCAAGCGCGCCGAAATGGAAACCCGCGGGCAGCTGGACGCTACCACCCTGGCAATTCCCCGTGCCGAATCAGCTATCAAGGAAGTGCAGCGCAAGATCGACGAAACCCGGGGCAAATTCCGCAGTGAAGCGCTGACTCAACTCAACGAAGCGCGCACCGAACTGAACAAGGCTGAGTCCACTGGCCGCGCCCTCGAAGACCGCGTCAGCCGCACGCTGGTCACTTCGCCGGTGCGCGGTATCGTCAAACAGCTGCTGGTCAACACCGTCGGTGGCGTGATCCAGCCGGGCAGCGACATGGTTGAAATCGTGCCGCTTAACGACACCTTGCTGGTGGAAGCCAAGATCCGCCCACAAGACATCGCGTTCCTGCACCCTGGGCAAGAAGCGATCGTCAAATTCACGGCCTATGACTACACCATCTATGGCGGGCTGAAGGCCAAGCTCGAACGCATCGGTGCTGACACCATCACCGACGAAGACAAGAAAACCACCTACTACATGATCACCTTGCGCACCGACCGCAGCCATTTGGGCACCGATGAGAAGCCGCTGCTGATCATCCCCGGCATGGTGGCCTCGGTGGACATCATCACAGGCAAGAAAAGCATCCTGAGCTACCTGCTCAAGCCGATCATCAAGGCGCGGGCCGAGGCGTTGCACGAGCGCTGATCTTCAGCGCCGGCACGGGCCTCATCGCGGGCAAGCCCGGCTCCCACATTTGAATGTGTACACCCATCAAATGTGGGAGCTGGCTTGCCTGCGATGGCGCCCTCAGCTTCACCACAGACCCCCACCCTAATGCATATCGATATTCACTAACGGTATTTAATCGCCCGTTCTTATATCTATAAAGTCACTCCTCTGTCCGACCGGGAGTGCCCTCATGTCCGCCACCTCTACTGTTCCAACAGCGACCGTAACCGCCCAAACCTTCGAGATCCGGCCATTCCCCGGCAGCGTTGGCGCCGAGATCGTCGGCCTGGATGTGTCTCGCCCGGTTAACGATCAGGACTTCGCGCGCATCCACCGCGCGCACCTGGATCACCACGTCTTGGTGTTCCGCGATCAACGCATTACCCCCGAACAACAGATCGCCTTCAGCCGCCGCTTCGGTGTGCTGCAGATCCACGTGCTCAAACAGTTCCTGCTGGCCAACCACCCGGAAATCCTGATCGTCTCCAACATCATCGAAAACGGCCAATCCATCGGCCTGGGTGACGCGGGCAAGTTCTGGCACTCGGACCTGTCTTATAAAGAGCTGCCAAGCCTGGGCTCAATGCTGCACGCCCAGGAGCTGCCCTCCGAAGGCGGCGACACGCTGTTTGCCGACATGCACAAAGCCTGGGACCAATTGCCCGAGCCCCTGCGCAAAGCGGTGGAGGGCCGCAGCGCCGCGCATTCCTACACTGCGCGCTACAGCGAAACCAAATTCGAAGGCAACTGGCGGCCAACCCTGACGCCTGAGCAACTGGCCCAAGTGGCCGAAGTAGTGCACCCGATCGTGCGTACTCATCCGGAAAACGGTCGCAAGGCGCTGTTCGTCAGCGAAGGTTTCACCACCCGCATCGTCGGCCTGCCCGAAGATGAAAGCCGCGACCTGCTGGCCCAGCTCTACGCCCACAGCGTGCTGCCGCACAACATCTACCGCCACCAGTGGCAGCCCCACGACCTGGTGTTCTGGGACAACCGCTCGCTGATCCACCTCGCCGCCGGTTGCCCGAGCCACCTGCGCCGCAAGCTGTTTCGCACCACCATTCAGGGCGATGCGCCTTTCTAATACTGGTCCTCGGCAAGAGAGTTGAAATGAACGCGCCCCTGCAAGGCCACGCGGCCAGCAACCTGAACACCGCCCAGCCGCTGTTGGCGGTGGACCACGTCAGCCTCGAATACCGCACCCCCGAGCGCGTGGTGCGGGCCACCCATCAGGTCAGTTTCGAGATCGACCCGGCTGATCGCTACGTGCTGCTCGGCCCTTCGGGCTGTGGCAAATCCACCTTGCTCAAGTCCATCGCCGGGTTTATCAAACCCTGCGAAGGCGAGATTCGCCTGCTCGGGCAAAAGGTCGAACAACCCGGCCCGGACCGCATCGTGGTGTTCCAGGAATTCGACCAGTTGCCGCCGTGGAAAACCGTCATTCAGAACGTGATGTTCCCGCTGCTGGCGTCCAAAACCTTAAAGCGTCGCGAAGCCCAAGAGCGAGCGCTGTACTACCTCGAAAAAGTCGGCCTCAGCGCTTTTGCCGATGCTTACCCGCACACGCTGTCCGGCGGTATGAAAGCGCGTGTGGCGATCGCTCGCGCCCTGGCCATGCAACCGAAAATCCTGCTGATGGATGAACCCTTCGCCGCCCTCGACGCCTTGACCCGACGCAAGATGCAGGAAGAACTGCTGCTGCTCTGGGAAGAGGTGCGCTTCACGCTGTTGTTCGTCACCCATTCCATCGAAGAAGCCTTGGTGGTGGGAAATCGCATCCTGTTGCTGTCGCCGCATCCGGGGCGCGTGCGGGCGGAAATCCATAGCCATCAATACGACCTGCACAGCCTCGGCGGTGTGGAATTCCAGGCGTCGGCGCGGCGCATTCATCGCCTGCTGTTCGATGAAGCGCCCGAGGCCGAACGTGAGTTGGGTTTTGCCGATATCCGCATCGCTTACTAAGGGGCCGACCTATGCGCCAGGAATTTGAAGTACACCTCGAACCGCTGCTCAGCGTCCCCGTTGAACGCGAGCTGCCGCTGCGCCAACGCTTGTGGCAGCAAGGCTGGCTGCGCAAGGGCCTGATCCTGATCGTGTTGGCGATCCTCTGGGAGGCAGTCGCGCGTTACCAGAACAATGACCTGCTGCTGCCGAGCTTTTTGCAGACCGCTCAAGCGTTATTCGACGGCCTGCTCAGCGGTGAGTTGTTGAGCAAAGTGAGCATCTCGCTGGCGGTGCTGATCAAGGGCTATGTGATCGGCATCGTGCTGGCGTTTGCCCTGACTACGCTGGCGGTCTCGACCCAGCTTGGCCGCGACCTGCTGAGCACACTGACCTCGATGTTCAACCCGCTGCCGGCCATTGCATTGCTGCCGTTGGCCCTGCTGTGGTTCGGCCTGGGGCAGAACAGCCTGATTTTCGTGCTGGTGCATTCGGTGCTGTGGGCTTTGGCGCTGAACACGTATTCGGGGTTTCTTGGCGTGTCTGAAACCCTGCGCATGGCCGGCCGCAACTACGGCCTCAAGGGCATGCGTTTTGTGCTGTTCATCCTCATCCCGGCGGCGCTGCCGTCGATCCTTGCCGGCCTGAAAATCGGTTGGGCATTTGCCTGGCGCACATTGATCGCAGCCGAGCTGGTGTTCGGCGCCACCAGCGGCAAGGGCGGTTTGGGTTGGTACATCTTCCAGAACCGCAATGAGCTGTACACCGACAAGGTGTTTGCCGGCTTGGCCGTGGTTATCCTCATCGGGTTGCTGGTCGAAAATCTGGTGTTCAACACCTTTGAGCGGCTGACGGTGAAGCGCTGGGGCATGCAGCGTTGATCCTACTTATCTGTAGGAACGATCCTCTTCAAATAGGAATGATTGCTCATTGGTCTCGCTGAGTCCGATAATGCCGGCCGAACCTGACGTCGCCTTGACGTCAGGCATTCCCGGTAGAAGGATTTACGGCGATGCGGTTTTTTGTCTTGGCTGCGGCTTTATTTTTGTCGACGTCGGTGTTTGCTCAATTCAAGCCTGAAGCGGTGTCCATGCCCAAGCCGCATTACCCGGCAAACCTGATCAACCTCCAAGGGCATGCGCGTATCAGCCTGAATATTCACAACGACGGAACCGTCAGCGATGTCAAAGCGATCAGTGCCACCCAGCCTGCATTCGGCGCGGCTGCCGTGGAGGCGGCCAGTCAATGGCGGTTCAAAGCCTGGGCGGTAAACGCCGATCAGCCAGCGGTGCTTGAGGCGCAAAACGATATGGTTTTCACGCCTGAACCGGCAAGCAAGGAAGAAGCGACTCAACTGTCTTTTACGCAAACTACCTATCAAACCTGCCGCGCGTTGAGCGAAGAAGTCAGCCAATTTCGCCGTGACCATCCCGCCCGCCCGTTGATCGCCATGAAGAGCTTTGCTATTACCCGTGTGGCGGTGATGTTTCCGGCGTTCACCGGTAAAAGCGACTACAACGAGAGCCTGGCCCGAGCCGATGAACTGGAAAAATCCCTGCCGGATATAGTGCGCAAGTGTCAGGCTCATCCCAAATCCACTTATGCTCAGTTCCTGCCGCGCAACTTGAGGCGCTACCTGTAAAGCCTGCTACGATTGCGTGCGCTTCACTCCCCACTGAACACGAGTGCTTGGCATGCAATTACCGGACATGAACCTGTTGGTCGCCCTCGACGCCTTACTTGATGAAGGCAGCGTGGTCGGCGCCGCGCGGCGCATGAACCTCAGCCCGGCGGCCATGAGCCGCACCCTCACGCGTATTCGCGAAGCGGTGGGCGATCCGATCCTGGTGCGCGCCGGGCGTGGCCTGGTGCCGACGCCCAAGGCGCTGCAGTTGCAAGGCCAGGTGCGCAACGTGGTGGAGCAGGCGGCGTTGTTGTTCCGCTCGGCAGACCAGGTTGACCTCAGCACCTTGCGCCGGCGATTCAGCGTGCGTGCCAATGACTTCTTTGTCGGCGTGTATGGCGGTCGGCTGTTCGACACCATGGAACGCATGGCACCGCAGTGCGAGCTGTGTTTCGTGCCTGAAGGCGACACCGACGACGAGGCATTGCGCGAAGGTCGGCTGGACCTGCGGGTGAGTAATTCCATGCCATCCAGCCCCGAAGTGAAGGTGCAGAACCTGTTTTCCACCACCTTTGTGGGCCTTGCGCGCGAGGATCACCCGCTGTTCGACGAAGAAATCACCGCCGCGCGGTTTGCCAGCTACTCCCACATCAGCATTTCGCGACGCGGCATCGCCCGCGGGCCAATCGACACCGCGCTCAATGCCCTGGGCCTGGAGCGCCGCGTGGCCATGATCGCCCCAGGCTTTCATGGCGCGATGTTCATGCTGCCCGATTCCGACCTGCTGCTGCCGGTGCCCAAGGAAGCCCTGCTGAGTGCCAATCGCCTGAAGCTGCCCCTGCGCGCATTCCAGTTGCCGATCTCCCTGCCGACCCTGATGCTGGCCCAATTCTGGCACCCGCGTTTCGACAAAGACCCTGCCCATAAGTGGCTGCGCGAAACCATGCGCGAGAGCTGCCACGCCACCTGGCTGGAAGCCCAGCCCACCTAAAGTGTAGGCACTGGCTTATCGTGGCGAGCGGGCTTGCCCCGCGTTGGGCTGCGAAGCGGCCCCAAAGCCAGGCGCTGAGTTTCATCAGAAAACTCTCAGTGTCTTTATCGGGGCCGCTTCGCAGCCCAGCGCGGGGCAAGCCCGCTCGCCACAACAAGCCAGCTACCACAGGATAAGTGCGCGGCTGGGAGTTGCGTCTGACGCACTTATAAGCTTCCGGCAAGTAACTTTTTGTTATGGGTGTGCCTGATTAAACTGCTCGGGTATTTCTTATCCCGAGTTACCTGTCCATGACCTCCCTCGCTGCCCCCGCCCTCCAGGCTGCAGCCAAACCCACTGCGCTCAACCCGCCCGTGTTCGGCCCGCGCATCATCATTGGCTTGGTCGGCGTATTGCTGGCGGTGCTGGTGTCCGGTCTGAACGAGATGGTCACCAAAGTCGCCCTCGCCGATATCCGTGGTGCGCTGTACATCGGTTTTGACGAAGGCACCTGGCTGGTCGCGGCTTACACGGCGACCTCCGTGGCGGCCATGGCTTTCGCGCCCTGGTGTTCGGTGACGTTTTCCCTGCGCCGCTTCACGCTGTGTGCCATCGCTTTGTTCACCGTGCTGGGCATCCTGTGCCCGTTTGCGCCGAACTACGAAACCCTGCTGGTGCTGCGCACCGTGCAAGGCCTGGCCGGTGGCGCGTTGCCGCCGATGCTGATGACCGTGGCGCTGCGTTTCCTGCCGGCCAACGTCAAGCTGTATGGCCTGGCGGGTTACGCACTCACCGCCACGTTCGGCCCAAGCCTGGGCACGCCGTTGGCGGCGCTGTGGACCGAGTACGTCGGCTGGCAATGGGCGTTCTGGCAGATCGTCGCGCCGTGCCTGCTGGCGATGGCCGCCGTGACCTACGGCTTGCCACAAGACCCGGTGCGCCTGGAGCGCTTCAAGCAGTTCAACTGGCGCGGCTTGCTGCTGGGTTTCCCGGCGATCTGCATGCTGGTGATCGGCTTGTTGCAGGGCAATCGCCTGGACTGGTTCGAGTCCGGCCTGATCACCTTCCTGCTCAGCGGCGGCACGCTGTTGCTGGTGCTGTTTCTGATCAATGAATGGTCGCAGCCGATTCCGTTCTTCAAGTTGCAGATGCTCGGCCTGCGCAACCTGGCGTTTGCCTTGATCGTGCTGGCAGGCGTGCTGATGGTGCTGACGTCAGTCATCATCATCCCGTCGAGTTTCCTCGCCCAGGTTCAGGGTTACCGGCCGCTGCAAACGGCGCCGGTGATGTTGCTGATGGCGTTGCCGCAGTTGATTGCGCTGCCGTTGGTGGCGGCGCTGTGCAACCTGCGCTGGGTCGATTGCCGCTGGGTCCTGGGGACTGGCTTGAGCATGCTGGTGCTGTGCTGTGTGGGCAGCTCGCACCTGACGTCGGAGTGGATCCGGGATGATTTTTACGGCCTCTACCTGCTGCAAATCTTTGGTCAGCCCATGGCCGTGCTGCCGCTGCTGATGCTCTCCACTGGCAGCATCCAACCGATGGACGGGCCATTCGCCTCGGCGTGGTTCAACACCGTCAAAGGCCTGGCCGCCGTGGTCGCTACCGCCGTGCTGGACGTGCTGACCACCCAGCGTCTGCACTTTCACTCGACCATGTTGGTGGACCGCCTGGGCAACTCGCCCCTGGCCGACGGCGACGCGCCGGGCCTGGCGCACCGCCTGCACGAGCAGGCCGTGGTGCTGACTTCTTCGGACCTTTATTACGTCATGGCCGCCGTCGCGGTGGCGTTGATTCTGCTGATTTTCTGGATGCCGACGCGGATTTTTCCACCGCGCGCACCGACCTAGCCAAAAGGATTTCTCATGAAACGCAAAGACAAAATTGCCGTCGCCGTTATTGCTGTATTTGCCGTCGGTGTACTGGTTTATCTGGTCGCGCCGGGCCTGTTGGGCAGCAAGCGCCAGACCACCAACGACGCCTTCGTTGCCGCCGACTTCACCTTGGTGGCGCCGCGCGTGGCCGGTTTTATCAAGGAAGTGCTGGTGGAAGACAACCAGCGCGTGAAGGCCGGCCAGCTGTTGGCGTTGATCGATGACCGCGATTTTCGCGCCGCCGCCCAGGCAGCCGATGCCGACACGCTCGTCGCCCAGGCCCAACTGAAAAACGCCACCGCGACCCTCGAACGCCAAAGCTCGGTGATCGCCCAGGCCCAGGCCACCGTAGCGGCGGACCGTGCCGAAGTGGCTTTTGCCGAACACGAACTGAACCGCTACAACCACCTCGCCGGTGTAGGCGCGGGCACCGTGCAGAACGCCCAGCAAGCCAAGACCCGCATCGACCAGGCCACCGCGCGCCTGGCTAATGCCACGGCGGTGCTGGCGGCAGAGCGCAAGCAGGTGGAAATCCTCACCGCCCAGCGCGATGCCGCCGAAGGTGGACTCAAGCGTGCTCAGGCAGCGCTCGAAATGGCCAGCTATCAACTCTCTTACACGCGCATCGTCGCGCCGGTGGATGGCATGGTCGGTGAGCGCGCGGTACGGGTGGGCGCCTATGTCACGCCGGGCAGCAAGATCCTCGCCGTGGTGCCCTTGGCCGAGGCCTATGTGGTGGCCAACTTCCAGGAAACCCAGTTGTGGCATATGCACGCCGGCCAAGCCGTGCAGGTGCGCGTCGACAGCCTCGACGGCGAACTGCTCAAGGGGCATCTGGAAAGCCTCGCACCCGCCACGGGCGTGACGTTCGCCTCGGTCAAGCCCGACAACGCCACCGGCAATTTCACCAAGGTGGTGCAACGCATTCCGGTGAAAATCGTGCTCGAACCCAATCAACCACTGACCGAGCGCTTGCGTGTCGGCATGTCGGTGGAGGCCAGCGTCGACACCCAGCCTGTTGCGCAGCCACGTGAGGTGGCCCAGCAATGAAGCCATTTGCCTGGCTCACCTTGAGCCTCATCAGCCTCAGTGCCTGTACCGTTGGCCCGGATTTCCAGCGGCCGCAAGGCCCGCACATCACGCAATGGGGCGAGCCCCAAGGGCGCCAAGCCGCCAGCCGCGCCGTCACCGAGCCTTTGCAGGAGCGTTGGTGGGACGTGTTCCACGACGCGCAACTTTCGGCCCTCACACGCCGTGCGCTCACCGATAACCTCGACCTGAAACTGGCCAGCAGCCGCCTGCAACAAAGCCGCGCCGTGCGCCAGGTGACCACCGCCGAGCGTTATCCCAACGTCAACGCCACCGGTGGTTATCAGCGCGAGCGCAACAGCGCTAAGGGCTTGAATGATCCCTCTGGCGAGAATGGCCGTTCGGCGTTCAACCAATGGGACATGGGCTTCTCTGCCGCTTGGGAATTGGACTTCTGGGGCCGTGTAAAACGCGAAACCGAAGCCGCCGACGCCACCCTGCAAGTTGCCGAAGACGACCGCCGCACCGTGCTGTTGTCGGTGCTCGCCGAAACCGCCCAGGACTACATCCAGTTGCGCGGCGTGCAGAACACCCGCGCCGTCACCGAGCAAAACCTCGACGTGGCGCGCCACAGCCTCAAGCTCTCGCAACTGCGCCTGGCCGACGGTGTGGCGACCGACCTGGACGTGGCCGAGGCGGCTGCCCAAGTGGCCGCCATCGAAGCGCGCCTGCCGGATTTGCAGCAGCGCCAGGACCAATTGATCAACGCCCTGAGCCTGTTGATGGGCGAGCCGCCACAAGCCCTGCATGCGCAGTTGTCCAAGGACGCCGCCGTGCCGCAAACCCAGCGTCAGGTCGCCATCGGCTTGCCGTCCGAGTTGGCTGAACGTCGCCCCGACATCCGTCAGGCCGAAGCGCGCCTGCACGCGGCCACTGCCACTATCGGCGTGGCCAAGGGCGACTTCTACCCGCGCATTACCCTGTCCGGCAGCCTTGGCTCCCAGGCCCTGCAACTGTCGGATTTCGGCTCATGGGGCTCGCGCGCGTTCGCCTTCGGCCCGCAATTCAGCTTGCCGCTGTTCAACGGCGGGCGTCTGCAAGGCATGTTGAACCTGCGTGAAGCGCAGCAACAGGAAGCTGCGCTGGCCTACCAGCAAACCGTGCTGCGCGCCTGGCATGAAATCGACGACCAGCTGACCCGTTACAACGCCAGCCAACTGCGCCGCGACAGCCTCGCCGAAGCGGTGCGCCAGAACCAGATCGCGCTGAGCACCGCGCAGCAGCAGTACGTCGAAGGCGTGGTGGATTTCGTCAATGTGCTCACGGTGCAAAGCGCGCTGCTGGCCACGCAGGAACAATGGGTTGAAAGCTCCACCGGCGTGTCGCTGGCCATGGTTGGGTTGTATAAGGCGTTGGGTGGCGGTTGGGAGTCGGTGTATCCATTGCAAACCGCTGGGCGATAACGGTTCTACAGTCGAGCTCGGTCAAATTGTGGGAGCGGGCTTGCTCGCGAAGGCGGTCCAGGAGGGGGCATCGTTGTTGCGTCAGCCATCGCCTTCGCGAGCAAGCCCGCTCCCACATGGAATCCGTGCGTGGATCACGGATTCTGCAGAAAAACCACATACCCGCGAAACCACTCATTCCCCTTCAAATACCCCGGCGCCTCCCACACCCCACCCTGAATCAACCCCACCTTGAATGGCAGCCCCAGCCGGTTCATGCGCGGTAAATACGCGGCGTAATCCGGGATGCTGTGGCGCCCTTGATACGTCTGCACCACCACTTCATCCACCACGCCTTTGAGCTGGGCGATGGCGCTTGGGTCGGCGTTGCTGCTCCAGTCCATCAGCCCGGTGATGCTCAGCTTCAAGTCGGCGGGCAGGCGGTGGCGCAGGTCGCGCAGGAAGTCGGCGTATTCGTTCAGGTATTGAGTGCGGGCGTCGAAGTCGATCTGAATGCCGACCACCGGGTTGCCCGCGTCGCGCCAGCGTTGCACCTGGCCGAGCACTTGGGTGTAGACCTGTTCTGGCCAGTGCAAGGTGTGGGCGCGGTAGACCACCCAGACTTCGCCCCGGGTGAGGCGTGGTATGCCCAGGCCCTGGGCGATCAGTTGCACGCCGCGCTCGGGGGCGCGGCGGGTGGAATTGATCTGGCCTTGCAGGATGTACAGAGTGTTGGCCTGTTTAAGCACCGGTTGCGGAGTGACGCCACTCCACAACCAGAAGGCGTCGTAGTCGCGAGCATCCACGGCGCCAAAGGCCGGGCTTGCCAGCAGGAGCAAGCCGAGCCACAGGTGCTTCACCAGTAGTACTGCAGCGATTTGCCCCACTGGGTGTCGGCGAAGCCGCTTTTGAGCTGGCGGAACCAGGCCTTGCGTACGGCCGGTTCAACGTCATCGCCGCCGCAGCTGTTGTAGCCGGCCGGTGCATAGCAGTTGATGGCACGGAACAGTGCGTAGGCTTTGTCGTTCTTCGGCGCCTTGGCGTTGGCGATCACCTGCTTGTAGCCGTTGAGCCGCGAGAAGGTTTCACCTGGAAATTGCGACGCGGTGCTGCCCAGGCTGCCGGCGGCGCGTGTCTGCTCCAGAGGCATGCCGTCGAGGTTATTGCGCAAGATGAACTCACCGAAGCAGTTCAGGGCTAGCGGGTTTTTCGCGTCGGTTTGCAAGGTGGCGGCGGTTTGCGCGATGGCCGGGCAGCTGTAGCCGGATTCGGCTTTTTCACCGTTCCACTGGAACAGTTTCAAGCTCTGGCCGCCGCTGTAGATATAGCCCAGGCTGGTGCCCAGCTTGTCTTCAGGGGCCGGCGTTGGCAGTTGCTTGAGGTCGTCGGCGAAGGTGGCGAACTGGCCGCGCAGCAAGTCTTTATAAAGCAGCACGAATTGCGCGGTCTGGCGCTCGACCGGATCGTCGGCCTTGGCGATCTGCTGGCGCAGCAAGTCAGGCCCGGCGACGTTGCGCAGCAGGATATAACGCACTTGCTTGGCGCTGATCGGCGAATCGGCGGCGAACACCTTGGCCAGCTGGCCGCTGCGTTCATAGTTGAGTGCCAGGGCCAACTCCAACTGGTCGCGTTGCAGCGCCAAGTTGGCCAGCGGCAGCAGTTGCAGCCACAGGTCTTGTGCGCCTTTCCAGTCTTGCTTGGCCTCCAGGGCCAGGGCGCGCAAGGTTTGTTGGCTGAAGGCGAAGTAGTTCAGGCTCGACGGCACGCTGTGCGGCAACTGCTTCAAGGCGGCATCCGGTTGATGCTCGACGTACAGCGCGCTCACGGCTAACAAGTAGTCGTAAAACGCCGGCTCATCGGCAAACGCTGCTTTTTGCTTCTCAAGGTCTGCGCGGCTGAGGGCCGGCTGGTTGCCGCCACGCATGACCATCAGGTCGCTGACGAGTTGGATCATCGGCGTCTTCACCGTGTCGCTATTGACCATCAACAGCTTGAGGTCGGCCTCTTCGACCAATTCATCCACCGACACATTGCGCTGCTCGTCGGTAGCCTGAGTCAGTTGCCAGGCAAAGGCCTCGGCGAGTTTTTCGTTGTCGTCCGCCAGCCAGTACACCCGGCGCAGCAAGCCGCGCGCGGAGGCGCTGTACTCGCCCTGTGGATAAGTTTTCAGATAAGCGTCGAAACCCTTTTCGGCCTCGGCAAGCGCGGGTTTATCCACACGGTCGAGGTGCGGCACGCCGTCTTCGTCATAGGTGTTGGCCTGGGCCTGGTTGAGTGCGTTGCGCGCGGTCATGTACAGCGCGGTTTCTTTCAGCCAGGGCGAAGCGGCGTTCTGGGTGGCGACGAAGCCAGGCCCGGAGTCGGTGAAACGACCTGCGTAGAAATCGGCGGCGGCTTGCAGGTACGTGCGAAACAACTGACCTTCGGTCGACTGGATATCTTGCGACGGCTCCACCACCGGGCCTGTCCATTCACAGGTGGTGAGCAATTGCAGGCGCGCCTTCACCAGCAGATTGCGCTCTGCGGCCGGCATGTCGGCTTTGACCACCTGGCTGATAAAGGCGGCGGCGCTGTTGTCGTCGTTGCTGCGGCAGCGGCTGCCCTCGCCATTGAGGAACGCATCGCCGGCAGCTTTAGCGTCGTCGCGCTTGATGCCCAGCGGTTCAAGCAGTGCATCGAGCGGCGAGGTTTTGGGGGTGTCGGGCGTGCTGACCGGCTCGGCTTCGCCACGCGGCACAAGGCGATACACCGGGAACGGCACCGGGCCAAAACCCTCTGCCAGGTCATCTTCGCTCAAGGCATTGGGCGTCAGCGGCGCGGCTTTCTTGTCGGCCAGCAACAAGCGCAGGTTGGCCCGGCTGTCATTGCCAGGGCTCAGGAACGGCAGGTTGTTGCAGGGGTCCAGCGTGTCACGCGACACCCGCCAGTCGGGGTAACACGAGTCGTCCGAACTGGCCTGGGCCGGTAGGGAAATGCCGGCAAGCAGGGCCAGTGCCAGGGGTGACAAAAAACCGATGCGCATGACGTGTCCTTGATCCTGAGTCCTTGGAGGGTGCTAATCATAGCTTGATCCGACAGCCGCTTCGGTGAAGGCCTACACAAATTGCTGATTTGTCCGATTTTTGGTCGTGGCATTGCTCAGCGAAACCCAGGCGCAGTCGCAGGTCCATCAGGTACCAGTCAAGTGCTGCAGCGTGCCGCCCAACGGTTGTAAAACAGCGAGCGAAAACGGGGCTTTTGTCCTAGAGTGGCGCTTGTTTGCGCATGTGCAGGTTTTTCCCGGAAACGGGCAGTATCAGGGGAATTGAGGTGCGACGGTCTGTGGTAGAGCAAGACGACAAAGTTGGGGCATTTCACGCGGTCAATCGCCTCTCGGGCGCCTGGGAAGGCGCCAGTTGGCTCAGCCGGTTGTGGTGGGTGCCGATTCTGGCGCTGGCCATGGCCGTGCGTTTCTATGGCCTGACCGCTTCGGCGATCTGGGGCGACGAAGCGTCGAGCCTGCTGCTCAGCGAATACGCCATGGAGGACCTGTGGTTTCACGCCGCCCATGATGTGCACCCGCCGCTGTACTTCTTCATGCTGCGCGGTTGGATCGAGCTGTTTGGCGATGGTATCTGGTCGATTCGCGGCATGAGTGCTCTGCCCGGCGCGGCGGCGGTGGGGCTGGGCATCTGGCTCACGCGACAGCTGTCCACGCGTCGTGCGGCGGTGCTGGCCGGTGTGCTGCTGGCGTTGTTTCCGACGGCGGTGCGTTACAGCCAGGAAGTGCGCATGTACTCACTGCTGGCCGTGTGGTTGCTGGGCGCCACGCTGGCGCTGGTGTACTGGGTGCGACAGCCCGAGCGCACGCGTTACCTGGCCGTCTATGTAGTGCTGATGGCGGCCGGGTTCTACACCCACTATTTCACTGCGCTGTGCGTGTTGGTGCACTGGGCGTACCTGGGCGTGTTGTGCCGCTCACAGGCGCCCGGCCAACGCTTGATCATTCGCCCGTCGTGGTGGTGCGCCAATGCGCTCATTGTGGTGTTGTACCTGCCGTGGCTGCCGAACCTGTTAGACCTGACGCAGCACATTGAACAGCTCAAGGTTGGCGGTGATATTGGCTGGGAAGACCCGGTCTCGTTGATTTCCGTGCCGTCGATGGTCTGGCAGTTCATGCTTCAGGATGAAGGCATCGGCTTCTGGCCGCCGCTGTTCTGGCTGTTCCCGCTGCTGCTGATCGCCGTCGTGGGCATCGCGGCCTGGCGTGACCGTGAGCGGTATCGCCCGGCATGCCTGCTGGCGCTGTTTTTTCTGCTGCCGCTGTTGCTGGTGTACGGCGTCTCTTTCATTTCCCCGGTATTTATCGAGCGCTACCTTACGGTCTACGCACTCGGGTTGCCGATCCTGATGGCCCTGGCCATCGACCGCCTGCCCAAACGCCTGGCATGGTTGGGCGCGGCGTTGTTTGTGTTGTTCGTGGGTGTGGAACTGCTGGGGTTGAAGAACAACGCCACCGTGGATGCGCATGATCAATTCAACGTGCCGGTGGAGTTCGTTAACCGCAACTATCAGGAAGACGACCGCATCGTCCTCAGCGATATGCTGTGGTACTTGCCCTACGTGTATTACGACGAAACCGACGCCCAATTGCAGCTCTACACGCCCCCCAAACCCGACGGCACGCCGACCCGGCCGAACGCCTACGGTTTCGGCACGTTGGTGGATCAGGACGGCGGGCGTATTTACCTGGACCGTTTGTCGGCATTACCGGCCGATACGCACCGCGTGTGGCTGATCAGCAGCACGGAAATGCCGGATGAGTTCGCGCCGATTCCTGCCGACTGGCGCCAGCTTTTGCAGCAGGACGGCGGCGGGGCACGGGCGCGCTTGTTTGTGCTGTGTCGCGGGCCAGAGCCCTCGCAGCCCGAGGGTTGCCGTTAATCAAGCATCGGTATCAAGTACATGCCCGCAACGCCTGTTGCGGGCCAATCCCTTCGAAAACACTAAGCGGGTTGACGACTTCGTTGATGGCACAGTGGTGCGTCACGCGGTTGTTGGCCTGGCTGGCGCCTGGGCTAGACTCACAGGAATGGTCTTCGTAGGAACCCACCATGGAATCGCCTGTGCACAGCTTGCCGTCACTGTTCAAACAGCTGGGGCTGCCGGATGACCCGGTGAGTATTGAGCGGTTTGTGACGGTACATTCACCGCTCAAGCCTGAACTGCATCTGGCGGACGCGTTTTTCTGGACGCCCAGTCAGCGAGCGTTTTTGCGCGAAGAGATTTTGGAGGATGCCGATTGGGCGGAAGTGGTGGATCAGCTGAGTGTGTTGTTGCGCACGGGGCGTGAGGGGTAAAAATATCGGCCTCAGCGGCGTTGGGATTTTGCCGACAGCTTGTACCGATGACCTTCAGGTGCGACGCCAACGCTGACCCAACGTGGGAGCCAAAGTGGAAAAACCAGCACACCCATTCAAACCCGCTTTACTTACCCACGGCACCCCGCGCCACCCATCACAAATTTGTTTCAAAACTTGACTGCTTTGGACGCATCCACCATATTGATAGTTAGCAAACTAACTGTATGCGAACAATCCAGTGCCTCATTCCCTCGAACAACTCCAGATGAACCTCAGCAGCAGCATGGTGGTGGGCGCCCGCAATTGGCGCAAAATCTGCCAGACCACGCTGGTGAGCTACGGTATTTCCGAAGCCTGCGCCGTGCCCTTGTTGATGATCGGCCGCTTGGGCGACGGTGTGCATCAGGTAAAAGTCGCCCAGGCGTCCGGGATGGAAAGCCCGTCGTTGGTGCGCCTGCTTGATCAGTTGTGCGCCGGCGGCTACGTGTGCCGGACCGAAGACGTGCATGACCGGCGCGCCAAGGCCTTGAGCCTCACCGAGCGCGGTCGCGAGCTGGTGCAAGCGGTGGAAGTGCAGCTGGTGCGCCTGCGTCAGGAAGTGCTGGCGGACATTGCCCACAGCGACCTTGAAGCCGCCCTGCGCGTGCTGCGGGCGTTCGAAGCGGCTGGGGTTGCAGCGCCTTGAACGGATTTTTTACCGGTTTTCCGCCAGCCCGCGATTGGTTCTACGGGGTTCGTACGTTCGCAGCGTCAATGATCGCGTTGTACATCGCCATGCTCATGCAAATGCCACGTCCGTACTGGGCGATGGCCACGGTGTATATCGTCTCCAGCCCGTTTGTCGGTCCTACCAGTTCCAAGGCGCTGTACCGCGCCATCGGCACCTTCATGGGTGCAGCGGCGGCGGTGGTGTTTGTGCCGATGTTTGTGCAGGCGCCGTACGTGTTGGTGGTGGTGATTGCGTTGTGGACGGGCATTTTGCTGTTCCTGTCCATGCACCTGCGCACCGCGAATAACTACGCGCTGATGCTGGCCGGCTACACCTTGCCGCTGATCGCGTTGCCGGTGGTGGATAACCCGCTGGCGGTGTGGGATGTGGCCGAGGCGCGGACCGAGGAGATCTTTCTCGGTATCGCCGTGGCGGCGGTGGTGGGCGCGATGTTCTGGCCACGGCGCCTGATGCCGGTGTTCGATGGCTCGGTGACCAAATGGTTTGCCGATGCCCAGGTCTACAGCCTGCGGTTTTTGACGCGCAACGTGCAGCCGGAAGAGGTCAGCACCTTGCGCGGCGGCATGGTCGCCACCTTCAACACCCTGGAATTGATGATCGGCCAGTTGCCCCACGAAGGCGCGCGGCCGCAGACCGTCCGCAACACCAAGGAACTGCGCGGGCGCATGATTCACTTGCTGCCCGTGGTGGATGCGCTCGACGACGCCCTGTACGCCGTCGAACACCGCGCGCCGGAGTTTCTCGACCGACTCACGCCGGTGCTGGAGGCAAGCCGGCAGTGGCTGGAAAGCACCGTTGAAACCGCCCCGCTGGAAAGCTGGCGCGTGCTGCGTGATCAAGTCGATGCCCTGCAGCCCCAAGGCGAAGCGCTGGATGATCGCCACACGTTGCTGTACTCGAACGCCCTGTATCGCCTCGGCGAGTGGATCGACCTGTGGCAAGACTGTCGCAGCCTGCAGGCCGCCATCCAGTGCGAAAGCCAGGACACCTGGCGCGCGGTATACCGCCACTGGCGCCTGGGCCGGCTGACGCCATTTCTCGACCGTGGCTTGATGTTCTATTCGGCGTTTTCCACCGTTACCGCGATCATCGTCGCCTCGGTGCTGTGGATTTTGCTGGGCTGGACCGACGGCGGCAGCGCGGTGATCCTGGCCGCCGTGGCCTGCAGTTTTTTTGCCTCGATGGACGACCCGGCGCCGCAGATCTACCGGTTCTTTTTCTGGACCGCAATGTCGGTGCTGTTCGCCAGCCTTTATCTGTTTCTGGTGCTGCCTAACCTGCATGATTTTCCGATGCTGGTGCTGGCGTTTGCCGTGCCGTTTATCTGCATCGGCACGCTCACCGTGCAGCCGCGTTTCTACCTCGGCATGCTGCTGACGCTGGTCAACACCTCCTCATTCATCAGCATTCAGGGCGCCTATGACGCAGACTTCCTGAACTTCGCCAACGTTAACCTGGCCGGCCCCGTGGGTTTGTTGTTTGCCTTTGTGTGGACGTTGATTGCGCGGCCGTTCGGCGCCGAACTGGCGGCCAAGCGCCTGACCCGTTTCAGTTGGCGCGACATCGTCACCCTGACCGAACCTGCGACCCTCGCCGAACACCGGCACATGGCCGCGCAAATGCTCGACCGCCTGATGCAGCACCTGCCGCGCCTGGCCCTCACCGGCCAGGACACCGGCATCGCCCTGCGCGATTTGCGTGTGGCGCTGAACCTGCTCGACCTGCTGGCCTACTCGCCGCGTATCTACGGCGTGCCTCGGGTATTGCTCAACCAGGTGGTGGAAGGCGTTGGTGGTTACTTCAAGGCCTGCCTGAAGGCGGGTGAACGCTTGCCCGCGCCGAGCGGTCTGCTGATGACCCTGGACCGCACGCGCCGCGCCCTCAACGGGCAAGGCCTGCAAGACGAAGACGACACCCGCCTGCATCTGCTGCACGCACTGGCCGGCTTGCGCCTGTCGTTGCTGCCTGGCGTGGAATTTATTGGCGGCACCGAAATGGAAGCGCCGCTGCCTGATGGAGCGCCTTTATGATCGGTGATCTGGATATCAGCGGGGTGTTCCTGCCCACGCTGCTGGTGCTGATGGGCATTACGTACGTGTTGTTTCTGGTGGTGCACGGGCTGTTGACGCGCATTCACTTCTATCGCCTGGTCTGGCACCGGGCATTGTTCAATGTGGGGCTCTACGCGCTGTTGCTGGGCGCGGTGGACTCACTCAGTCGATATCTGATGACATGAAAAAACCTTTTTTGACCATCGGCCGTGTTGTCCTGACGTTATTGATAGTGACCTTCGCTGTCGTCGTTGTGTGGCGCATGGTCATGTACTACATGTTTGCGCCCTGGACCCGTGACGGGCATATCCGTGCCGACATCGTGCAGATCGCCCCGGACGTGTCTGGGTTGATCCAGCAAGTCGACGTGCGCGACAACCAGTTGGTGACCAAGGGCCAGGTGCTGTTTGCCGTGGACCAGGACCGCTTCAAGCTGGCCCTGCGCCAGGCCCAGGCCGCCGTGGCCGACCGCCAGGAAACCCTGGCCCAGGCCAATCGCGAGTACAAGCGTAACCGCGGTCTGGGCAACCTGGTGCCAAGTGAGCAACTGGAAGAAAGCCAGTCCCGCGTGGCCCGCGCCCAATCGGCCCTGGCCGAGGCGCAGGTGACGGTGGACGCCGCCCAGCTCAACCTCGACCGCTCGGTGATCCGCAGCCCCGTGGACGGCTACGTCAACGACCGTGCGCCGCGCAATCAGGAGTTCGTCACCGCCGGGCGCCCGGTGCTGTCGGTGGTCGACAGCAACTCCTTCCACATCGACGGTTACTTTGAAGAGACCAAGCTCGACGGCATTCACGTCGGCATGGCCGTGGATATTCGTGTGATCGGCGACAACGCGCGCTTGCGTGGCCATGTGCAAAGCATCGTTGCCGGTATCGAAGACCGTGACCGCACCAGTGGCTCCAACCTGCTGCCCAACGTCAACCCGGCGTTCAGCTGGGTGCGCCTGGCCCAGCGGATTCCGGTGCGCATTGCCTTTGATGACGTGCCGGCGGACTTTCGCATGATCGCCGGGCGCACAGCCACGGTGTCGATCATCGATGACAAGACCGCCGCCAAAGAAACCGCGCAGCAGGGAGAAAAACCATGAAACCGGCGGCGTTGCTGGCCACGGCTGGCTTGGGTTTGCTGCTGTCGGCCTGCCAGGTGGTAGGCCCGGATTACAAACTGCCGGACAAGGCCGCTATCAACCGTGGCGACCTGCAAGGGCAAATCGCGGGCGAGGGCCACAACGTGGTGTCGGCGCCGGTGCCGGCGGACTGGTGGAAGCTCTACAAAGACCCACGCCTGGATGAGCTGGTACGCCAGGCCATGGCCTCCAACACCGACCTGCGGGTGGCCGCCGCCAACCTGCAACGCGCGCGTTTCCAGACCCAGGAGGCTGAATCGGCAGGCGGCTGGAGTGCCGGCGCCAAGGCTGAGGCCCAACGTTTGCAGGAATCAGGTGAAGCGTTTTTGCTGACTGAAAAAGTCCCGGTTGGCAACATCGGCAGCGCCAGCATCAGCACCTCTTACCAGTTCGACCTGTTCGGCACACTGCAGCGCGGCATCGAAAGCGCCCAGGCCACCACTGACGCCGCCCAGGCCGCCGCTGACATCGCGCGCATCACGCTGGTAGCGGATGTGGTGCGCTCCTACACCCAGGTGTGCGCGGCCAACGAAGAACTGGCGATTGCCAACGAGTCCCTAGACCTGCAGGCCCAGAGCACCAAACTGACCCAGCGCCTGCGCGATGCCGGGCGCGGTGATGAAACCCAGGTGACGCGTTCGCAAACCCAATACAAATCGTTGCGCGCCGACATGCCGCGCTACGAAGCATTGCGCCAGGCGGGCTTGTTCCGGTTGTCGATGCTGCTGGCCAAGCCGGTAGACCAACTGCCAGCGGGCACCGGCACCTGCGCCGAGCTGCCGCACATCGCCCAGTTGCTGCCGGTGGGCGACGGCGCGACCCTGCTCAAACGTCGCCCCGATGTGCGCCAGGCTGAGCGCCAACTGGCCGCGGCCACCGCGCGTATCGGCGTGGCCACCGGCGCGTTGTACCCGGACATCAGTATCGGCGCCACCGTGGGCACGGTGGGTCTGCTCGATGACTTGGGCACGCCGGCCACCAACCGCTGGGGCTTTGGCCCGTTGATCAGTTGGTCGGTGCCGACCAACGGCGCGCGTGCGCGCATTCATGAAGCCGAAGCCGCGACCCAGGGCGCCCTGGCGCACTTTGACGGCGTGGTGCTCAATGCCATCCGCGAAACCCAGACCGGCCTTGCGCAATACACCGCGCAGTTGCAACGCCGCGACGCGTTGGCCGATGCCGGCCAGTCTGCCAAGGAGGCGTCGGAGCAGACGCACCGCTTTTTTCAGGCCGGGCGCGCCTCGTTTTTGGCCGACCTGCAAGCTACGCGCACCTACACCGATGTGCGCGCGCAGCTGGCGGCGGCGAACACCCAGGTTGCCATGAGCCAGATCGATCTGTTCCTGGCCTTGGGTGGTGGTTGGGAAAGCGGACGAACGCAAGCGTCACAGGCCAGCAAACCCTGAGCTAAAAGCTATGCTTTGTCAGTGAGTCGCGGTGGCGGCTCACCTGACACTGCTCGCGTTTGCTCATGGGGATTCCAATAATGAAAAACCCTTATGCTCCCGCTTTCTGGTGCGTGTGCTTCGCACTGGTGTTGTTATCGGCTGCCTATTTCTACGGCGTCATGCTTGCCCATCAAATCGACAAGGCCATGGTGTTTCTCGACAGCGCGTGCCTGGTGATTGGCACGTTGTCCATTGGCGTGGTGGCGTGGGCGTCGTATCAAAATCAACGGGTGAAGAAAAAACTGCTCGAACAAGGCAAGACCCGCGTGGCGATCTGGGACACCAAAGTTGCCTTGCGCCGGGTCGAAACCGTGTTCGACCGCTATTTCTGGGGCAGCTACTGGCAGCCTGGGCGGACCTTCCAGGAAGTCATGGGCGAACTCACCGGCACCCCGCTGGAAAAAAGCCTCGAAGCCCTGAAAAAACAGTGCGTGCTGCTCGACCAGCAGGTAGCCGACGGTAGGCATTGGCTGAATAACGCACGGGAATTGTCCGACGTGGCCAACGCCATGGCACGCGAGCGCTACCAACTGGACTTCTGCAACCCCAAGGTCGACACCCCGGGAAACGCCGTCATACACCGCGAATTCGAGGTGTTGGTGTACACCTGGACCGCCCGTTTGAAGAGTTTTGATCATCAACTCGATGAGATTGAATTGGAGTACTCGTGAACCAACGGTTGACCTGACCCCTCTGAAAAGCTGGGCCGTTCCCGGCCGCCAGTGCTAATCTTCCCCCGTTTTCGGCGGGTTTGAGCCAACCCCTCTTGGGGGTTCAAGGAAGACAGCCCACTTCTCACAGGATTTGATCAGGTCACTTCATGAATAAGCCAGCAGTTGTTCTTTTGGGTTTCGTTGTCGCCGTCGGCGTCGTCAGTGCAGGTGGCGCCTGGTACACCGGTAAGCAACTGGAGCCGGTGC
The DNA here is from genome assembly GCF_963878885.1 of Pseudomonas sp. R9.37. Classification (NCBI taxonomy): domain Bacteria; kingdom Pseudomonadati; phylum Pseudomonadota; class Gammaproteobacteria; order Pseudomonadales; family Pseudomonadaceae; genus Pseudomonas; species Pseudomonas sp. R9.37. The sequence goes on from NZ_CAWNZA010000043.1 coordinate 28,699, forward strand.
TGCAGACCGCGATCCAGAACGCCAACAAGGAACTGCAGACCTCCATGGCCGGCGTTGACGGCAGCGTGAATCTGGAGCTGGTGTCCCTGGACCGTGGCCTGTTCAGCAGCACCGCCCACTACCGCCTCAAGGGTCAAGGCAGCGTATTCGGCGAAGAAAACCCGAACCCTGAGCTGCTGTTTGTCGACCACATCGAACACGGCCCGCTGCCGTTTTCGCGTCTGGTGTCGCTGAAATGGCTGCCGGTCATGGCCACCAGTCACTATGAGCTGGAAAAGAACGCCACCACCGAGAAATGGTTCGCCGCCAGCAAAGACGTGTCGCCGCTCAGAGGCGTGGCCAATATCGGCTACAACCGTTCGGTCGATGGCAACGTCGAACTGCTGCCTCTGGAACTCAAGGACGACAAGTCCTCGGTGAGCTTCTCCGGCGCCAACCTGGACTTCGACGGCACCGCCGAAGGCCAGAAGGTCAAGGCTGAAGGTTATATGAACAGCCTCAAGGTTGCGGTGATCGATGCCAACGGCGCGCCTTTTGAAGCCGAACTGTCCGGCCTGACCGTGGCCAGCAACCTGGAGAAGACCACGTTTGGTTTCTACACCGGGCAAAACACCGTTGAGCTGACCGACACCAAAGTGACCTTCGGCCCGCAGAAAGCCGTGCTGACCCTCAAGGGCTTCGAGCAGAAAGACACCAGCGAGACCAAGGACAACAACCTGGCCGGCCGCGTCGATTACAAAATCGATGAGATCGGTTACCAGGGCAAGCCTGTCGGTTCGGCCGCCATGGCCCTGAGCATGAAAAACGTCGACATCCCGGCCATGCTGGTACTGACCAAGCTGTATCAAGACAAGATGCAACCGGTGCAAGCCGCCGCCGCTGCCGGCCAGCCCGTACCTGAGCTGCAACTGACCGAAGCCGAGCAGACCCTGGCCGAGGCCAACGTCAACCAGGTGCTGGCTGCCAAGCCACAAGTGGCGGTGGAAAACCTGTCGTTGAAAACCACCCACGGCGAAAGCAAATTCAACCTGGTGGTCGACCTGACCAAGCCGGCTTCGATGGAGCTGCCGCCAGTTGAACTGGGCAAGCAAGTCATCGCGCTGCTGGATGCCAACCTGACCCTGTCCAAGCCAATGATCGGTGACGTCGCTGCACTGCAAGCGCAAGTGGGCGGCGTGACCGACCCTAAAGCCATCGAGCAGCAATCGCAGATGGCGGCCGAGATGGTCAGCGGCATGGCCGTCGGCACCCAGTTGGCTACCCTGGTGGGCACGGATGTGGTCTCCAAGCTGCATTACGCCAACAATGAAGTGACCTTCAACGGCCAGAAGATGACGGTTGAGCAATTCATTGGTTTTGTAATGGCCAAAGCCGGCGCGGTCAGCGGCGCGCAGTAAGATTTCTTACATCAGTAAGAAATAAATAATGGGGGAGCAGGGTTGCCTGGGGCAGCGGTCAAACAGTCGGCATACGGGCCGGCGGTGACCGGTCAGCCCAGGCAAGTCTGCTCCCCCATTGGCTTTTCTGTTGCCGGGACAATTCTGAACAATTGTTCCGAATTGGACTTTTCCCTACATTCATAGGGGATAGTTCCTACAGGAAAGCTAGGCCGGGTCATCAGACGCCGGCACCCTGATGCAAACCGCTCAGGACCACCTATCGTTACAGCTTTCCGCGTGTAAGGAAGCTCACGATATGTTGCGAAACCTACCCATCAGTGCTTCAGGCCGGTTGCGACTGCTCATCGGGGCTGCCTTGTGCAGTCAATTGTTGATGCCCGGCCTCGCCCTGGCCGATCCGGCCTACGACGCGTTGATTATTCAGGCGCGTAACGGCAACTTCACGCCGGCCCTTACCCAACTGCGCCAATTACCTGCCGAACGCCAGACGCCAGGCCAGATCAGCGATCACATTGTGATTGCCGGCTGGGCCGGGCAAGACGCCGAAGTGCTGAAGGTGTACGAGGCGCAAGGCAAGAATCGCAACCTGACTACCCAGGCGCTGGCCACGGTTGCCCGTACCTATCGCAATCAAAAGCAGTGGCCACAGGCCCTGGCGGTTTATCAGCAGGCGCTGCTGCGTGAGCCGAATAATATCGACCTGCAACTGGGCCAGGCCCTGACCCAGGCCGACGGTGGCCAAACCAACGAAGCGGTGCAACGCACCCGCGCATTGGTGGCGGCGCAACCCAATGACCCCAACCGCCGCATGGCCCTGGGCTACGCGCTGACCCGCGCGGGCTTGAACTACGACGCGCTGTTTGAGTTCGACCAGGCTTTTATCCGCGCGGGTGACAAACCCGAAGTGGTGCGCGAATACATCGTCGCCCTGCAAAAGGCCCGTTTGCCGGAGCCAGCCCTGCGCCTGTCGGCCAAGCACCCAGGCGTGCTCGATGTTGTGACCCAGCGCCGCCTGGAAGGCGACCTCGCCGCCGAACGTGTGCGCATGGCCGAGTACGCCACGCGCACCGAGAAAGAACGTTATGTGGTCGCTGATCGCGCCCTCAGTGACTACGACACACTGCTCGCCCGCTGGACCCCTGACCAGAGCGCCCATGACGACGTGGTGCGCTGGCGCATCGACCGCCTGGGCGCCCTCAAGGCACGCGCGCGCACCGCAGAGGTGATCCGCGAGTACGAAACCCTCACTGGCGAAGGCGTGCAATTACCTACCTACGCCTTGCGCTGGGTGGCTGCGTCCTACCTCGACCAGCGCCAGCCGGAAAAAGCCGAGCCGTTGTACCGCCAGGCGCTGACGGCACCGGACGCCGATCCCGGTGACCACGTCGAAGACAGCACCGCATTGTTTTACGCCTTGCTCGAAAGCGACAAGGTGATGCAAGCGCGCGAAGTCGCCAATAACCTGGCCACCAACCAGAAGCCTCGCGTTGAACTCAAGGGCTTGCCCATCGGCAACCCCAACGACAGCTGGATGGACGCGCAGCAACTGGCGGCCCAGGTCGGCACTTACGGCGGTGACCTGCCAGGCAGCGAAACCGGGCTGGAAGCCCTGGTGGCGAAAGCCCCTGGCAACGTCGGCCTGCGCCTGGCCCAGGCCGATATGTACCGCGCGCGTGATTGGCCGCGCCGCGCCGAAGGCTCGCTCAAGGAAGTTGAAACCCAGGCCCCGCGTGATATCGGCCTGGAAGTGTCCCAGGCCTACACCGCCATGGACCTGCAGGAATGGCGGCAAATGGACGCGCTGACCGATGACGTGCTGGCGCGCAACCCCGACAGCCGCCAGGTGCAGCGCCTCAGCCGCCTGCGCGACGTACACGACATGGCCGAACTGCGCGTCGAAGCCTACACCGGCAAAAGCTACGGCGGTGGCGGTAACAATGATGTCGGCGCAGTGGCGGGCAGCCGGGACTGGGGCATCGAAAGCGTGCTTTACAGCCCGCCCATCGATGAAGACTGGCGCGTCTTCGCCGGCGCCGGTTACGCCACCGCAGACTTTACCGAAGGCACCGGCCAGCATCGTTTTCAGCGCGTCGGCGTCGAGCAGCGCACCCGCGACATGACCCTGGAAGCCGAGGTGTCCAACCACTCCTACGGTTATGGCTCCAAGCAAGGCGCGAGCGTGTCGATTGCCCGCGACATCAATGACAACTGGCAGTACGGCGGCAGCCTCGGTTACCTCCTGGCGACCACGCCGCTGCGCGCATTGAATGCCGATGTCACGGCCAACGGCGGCAGTGGCTTTGTCCGCTGGCGCGAGAATGAGAGCCGCGAATGGAAGCTGTCCCTGAGCCCGTCGCATTTCAGCGACGGCAACAACCGCCTCGAAGCGCTGCTTACCGGTCGCGAGGGCATCTACAGCTCGCCGCATGTGCAAGTGGACCTGGGCCTGGAGGTCGGCGCCAGCCGCAACACGAAGGAAGACGTGGTGTATTTCAACCCGAAATCGGACTTCAGCGTGTTGCCCACCATGACGGTCAATCACGTGCTTTATCACCGCTATGAGACCCAGTGGAGTCAGCAGTTCCAGATCGGTGCGGGCACCTATAGCCAGCGCGATTATTCCACCAGTGGGGTCGGCCTGATCGGCTACGGCCAACGTTTTCGCTGGAACGACGTGCTGGAAACCGGCGCCAACCTGAGCCTGATCAGCCGTACCTATGACGGCGATCGCGAACGCGATCTGCGCCTGCTCGTCGACCTCACTTACCGTTTCTAAAAGAGCCTGAACATGACTGTCCTCAGCCGTTGTTTATTGGTCTTGGGTGTATTGCTGGCCGGCGCCTGCGCCCAGCAACCTGCGCCCTATACCCCACCCGCCGAGCGGCCGATACCTGCGCGTGAAGCGCCGTGGCCGAAGAACCATTTCCTGGGCATTGCCTATCACGACATCGAAGATCGCGACCCCGATCAGGCGGTGGTGGCGGTGCGCACCGAACGGTTGGTCGACCAACTGGCCTGGCTGCGCGAAAACGGCTACCAGCCGGTCAGTGTCGATCAGATCCTGGCAGCGCGCAGCGGTGGGCCGCAGTTACCGCCCAAAGCCATCCTGCTCAGCTTCGACGACGGCTACTCCAGCTTCTATACCCGCGTGCTACCGATTTTGCGTGCCTATAACTGGCCGGCAATCCTGGCCCCGGTGGGCTATTGGATCGACACGCCGCTGAATAAACCGGTGGATTTTGCCGGCACACCGCGCGCGCGTTCCGACTTCCTGACATGGGAGCAGGTGCGCGAGATTTCCAAGTCGGGCCTGGTCGAAATCGCCGCCCACACTGACGCCAGCCACACCGGCATCCTGGCCAACCCGCAAGGTAACCAGGAGCCGGCCGCCGCAACGCGACGTTATGACGCCGCCACTGGCACCTATGAAACCGAGGCGCAGTTCCAGGCGCGGATGCGCGCCGACGTCACGGCCATTACCCACAAACTGCGCGCCGTCACCGGCAAGGCGCCGCGTGTATGGGTGTGGCCTTACGGCGCCGCCGACGGCACCTCGTTGGCGGTCGTCGGCGAACAGGGCTACCAGATGGCCCTGACCCTGGACGACGGCCTCGACGACCTCGCCAACCTCAAAAGCAGCCCACGCTTCCTGGTGGCCTCCGACCCGGACGGCGAGCACTATGCCAACGCGATTGTCGGTACACAGGCGCGGACCTCGATGCGCGTGCTGCACGTGGACCTGGATAACGTCTACGACCCGGACCCGGCCCAAGAGGCACGCAACCTCGACCAGCTGGTGCAGCGCGTGGTCGACATGGGCGCCAGCACCGTGTTCCTGCAAGCCTTCGCCGACCCCAAGGGTGACGGCCTGGTGCATTCGCTTTACTTCCCCAACCGCCATCTGCCGGTGCGCCGCGACTTGTTCAACCGCGTCACCTGGCAACTGCGTACCCGTGGCCACGTGGCGATCTACGCGTGGATGCCAGTGCTGAGCTTTGCGCTCGACCCTTCGTTGCCGCGCGTCACGCGAATGGACCCGAAAACCGGCCAGGTCGGCCTCGACCCGGACCAGTACAAGCGCCTGTCGCCGTTTGACCCGGCCGTGCGCCAGCAGATCGGTGAGATCTATGAGGACCTGGCGCGCAACACGGCCATCGACGGCGTGCTGTTCCACGACGACGCAATCCTTTCTGATTTCGAAGACGCCAGCCCCGCAGCGCTCAAGGCTTACGTCGCCAACGGCCTGCCGGGCAGCATTGCCGCGCTGCGTGCCGACCCTGCCGTGATGCAGCGCTGGACGCGTTTCAAGAGCCGTTACCTGATCGACTTTACCCAGGAGCTGGCCGCCAAAGTGCGCGCCATCCGTGGGCCGCAGGTGCAGACCGCGCGCAATATCTTCGCCGAGCCGATGCTCAACCCGGCGAGCGAAGCGTGGTTCGCGCAGAACCTCGATGACTTCCTCCAGACCTACGACTGGACCGCGCCGATGGCCATGCCGCTGATGGAAGGCGAGACGCTGAAAAACTCCAACGCCTGGCTGGAAAAACTCGTGGCCACCGTCAAGGCCCGTCCCGATGCCTTGCAGCGCACCGTGTTTGAACTGCAAGCCAAAGACTGGCGCACCAAAGACGCACCCGATATCGACGGCGCGCAGATGGCTGAATGGATGGGTGTGCTCAAACGCCAGGGGGTCAGGAGTTTTGGCTACTACCCGGACAACTTCCTGGAAAACTCGCCGGACCTGAAGACGGTACGTCCGGCCCTGTCCAACCAATGGAACCCTTGACCATGTTCGACAGAATCCTGGCTTTATTCGTGTTGGCGCTGGTGTTGGGTGTGCCCCTTGGCCTGATCTTTCTGGTCACCGGGCAGTTCCTGATGGACTTCGTGTTTTTCTACCCGCTGTTCATGTCGGCATTGTGGATCGCCGGCGGGCTGTACTTCTGGCTGCACTGGGAGCGTCACTGGCCGTGGAAGGAAGACACGCCGGCGCCGACCCTGGCCGGCAACCCGCTGATCTCGATCATCATTCCTTGCTACAACGAGGGCGATAACGCCGCCGACACCATTCATGCGGCGCTGGACCAGCTGTACCCGAACATCGAAGTGATCGCCGTCAACGATGGCTCCAAAGACAACACCGCCGCGGTGCTGGATGCCCTGGCGCTGGAACACCCACGGCTGCGCGTGCTGCACCTGGCGCAGAACCAGGGCAAGGCCGTGGCCCTGCGCATGGGCGCGGTGGCCGCGCGCAGTGAGTACCTGGTGTGCATCGACGGCGATGCCTTGCTCGACAAAAATGCGGCGGCCTACATGGTCGCGCCGATGCTGGACAACCCGCGCCTCGGTGCCGTGACCGGCAACCCGCGCATTCGTACGCGTTCGACCTTGATCGGCCGGGTGCAGGTGGGCGAGTTCTCGTCGATCATTGGCTTGATCAAGCGCACCCAGCGGGTGTTCGGTCGCATCTTCACGGTGTCGGGTGTGGTGGTGGCGTTTCGCAAGAAAGCGCTGGACCGCATCGACTACTGGAGCACCGACATGATCACCGAGGACATCGATGTCAGTTGGAAGCTGCAACTCGATCACTGGGCCATCTTCTACGAGCCGCGTGCCCTGTGCTGGATCCTGATGCCCGAAACCGTCAGTGGCCTGTGGAAACAACGCCTGCGCTGGGCCCAGGGCGGCGCCGAAGTACTGTTCAAAAACATCCGTGGCATCTGGCAATGGCGCCATCGTTACCTGTGGCCGCTGTTGTTCGAGTACTGCTTGTCCACCGGTTGGGCCTTCACGTTCCTGCTCTCGGTGATCTTCTGGGGCCTGGGCAAATTCATGGTGCTGCCGCAGGCGATTGCCGTGGATTCGCTGGTGCCGCCGGCGTTTACCGGGCTGGTGCTGGCGATGGTGTGCCTGCTGCAATTTGCGGTGAGCATCCTGATTGATCGGCGCTACGAAAAAGACCTGTGGAAAACCCTGTTCTGGACCGTGTGGTACCCGATGGTGTTCTGGCTGGTCAGTTTGCTCACCACATTGGTCAGCTTTCCCAAGGTGCTCTTCAACCAGCACCAGAAGCGCGCGCGCTGGGTCAGCCCGGACCGCGGTATTAAACCTAGCGAAGAGGAGGCGTGACGATGAAACTGGTCAGAACTCGCCAGAACACAGTGATGTGGATCATCGACGTGCTGCTCACCTTGCTGGCCTGGGCCGGGCTGGTCTGGCTGCTGGCACGCGGGATCGGCGCAATGCTGGAAACCCATGGCGGCCCGCGCATTGAAGCGCCGATTTTTGCGGCGCTCAACACCTTGCAGATCTACCTGTGGATCGCCTTGTTCAATGCGGTGATCCTGATCAGTTGGGCACGCTATCAACAGCGCCGCGGGCGCAAGTTTGCCCAGCGTCGCGCCGAAGCCAACGCGCTCAGCGATAAAAGCCTGAGTGAAAGTTTCAACTTGGGCGACGGCCACCTCGAGCAGTTTCGCAAGTCGGGCGTGCTGGTGATCCACAACGATGACGAGGGCGGCGTAGAAGATGTGAAGGCCCATGTTTCGCGCGATGTTGAGCGGCCAGGGCTGACCTTGGTGCCAGGGCAGGAAAAAGACAAAGGCGCAGGCTGATTGCACCGGGCTCTTTGCCCCGAGCTCTGTGGCAGCGGGCTTGCCCCGCGTTGGGCTGCGAAGCAGCCCCAAACCTGACGCCACGATGTTCCTGACGCAACGCGGCGACACTGACTCGGGGACGCTTCGCGCCCCAACGCGGGGCAAGCCCGCTCGCCACAAGCGGCGCATCCCAGACTATTCCGATAAATGGGATCCAATTCACAAAACATCCGCGAACTTTTCTGTATTCCCCTGCACTAACCTAACTCGGCATTTAATTGATGGCTAAATAATGGCATCTGCTGGGTTGTTTGCCCAAGGGTTATCAAAAACAGTGGCCGCTTGTCGGAATAAAAGTTTCAACCACAAGCGCTGTCGCCGTTTTATGATTATTTGTTGTTATTAATCAATATGTTGCGGTTGTAATAAGTACGAATGTTCGACAAGTCCAGCTTCTTGGGCTAGCGCGAGTTCGATGTTAGTTTGCCGCCCCTTGATTTTCGATGGATCGAACATGTCTTTGTTATTGCCACGGACTCGGTATTTGCTGTGCACTTTCCTGCTCGCCTGCCTGGGCCTGAACAGCGCCACAGCCGCTCCCACGCCAGGGGATCAAGACTTGATCCGCGACCGGCAAAATCGCCTGCTCGAAGAACAAGGCCGGCGCCTGCAAGAACTCCAGGACCTGCCCGGCAAAGAGGCCAAGCCCCAAGCCCCGGCGACGCCCGCTGACACCCGCTGTTTCCCGATCAAAGACATCGAGCTCAAGGGCGCCGACAGCCTGTCCGCTGCCGACCGCACGCTGTTGCTCAAACCCTATGTGGGCCAATGCCTGGGCGTCTCGCAGCTCAATGAGCTGCTTAAAGTCATCACCGACTATTACATCGCCAAAGGCCGCGTCACCAGCCGTGCCTACCTGCCGCAACAGGACCTGTCCAGCGGCCACCTGCAAGTGCTGGTGGTCGAGGGCAAGCTCGAAGCCTTGAGAAGCGCCGAAGGCAGCAACGTGACCGACCGCGAGCTGGCCATGGCCTTTCCCGGCAAGGTCGGCGAGGCGTTGAACCTGCGCGAGGTCGAGCAACTGGTCGACCAGCTCAACCGTCTGCCGTCCAAACAGGCACAAATGGAACTGACCCCCGGCAAAGAAGTGGGCGGCAGCGACGTGGTGGTCAAGAACACCGCGCAAAAGCCGTGGCGCGCCAGCCTGTCGCGCAATAACGACGGGCAAAGAAGCACCGGCGAGCAGCAATGGGGCGCGGGCCTGGAGTGGGACAGCCCGCTGGGGCTGGCCGACCAACTGGTGCTGCGCGGTGGTCATGACGCGATCAGCGACCACCAGAAAACGTCGAAAAACACCATGCTCTACTACAACGTGCCGTGGGGCTGGTGGAACTTCAGCTACACCTACAGCGAGAGCGATTACCGCGCGCTGGGTTACACCGACACCTTCAAGTTCAAGCAGTCGGGCGATAACGAAAACCACCAACTGCGCGCAGAGCGCGTGATTCACCGCGATGACGTGAGCAAGACCTCAGTCAACGTCGGTCTGGCTCACCTGCGCACCAACAACTACATCGACGACGCCCACCTCGAAACCAGCAGTAACCGCCTCAGCGAACTGCAATTTGGCATCAACCACGGCCGGCGCATCGGCAATGCCTTCGTCAACGTTGACCTGGGCGTGCAGAACGGCATCGGTGCATTTGACGCCCAGCGCGACGACCAGCATCGCGATCAGTACGGGCACCTCACGGCCACTCCCGATTACCGCAAATACACCGCCACCGTCAGTTATCTGCAGCCGTTCAGCCTGTGGGGCGAGTCTTTCAGCTTTACCAGCTTGGCCACCGGGCAACGCAGCGAAGACGTGCTGTTCTCGCCGCAACGCATCAGCCTCGGCGGCTCTTCTTCGGTACGCGGTTTCAAGGATCAGCAACTGTCCGGCGACAGCGGTGGCTACTGGCGCAATGAAGTGCGCTGGGCCCGCCCGGTCACGTTGGAATGGCTGCGCCCGGCCTTCGCCGAATACGGCACCAGCCTGGGTTACGACCAAGGCGTGATCCGCAACGACCGTTACAACGACGACTACCACGGCCGCGTTTCAAGCAACTCCGTGGAACTGTTCGCCCGGGGCAAATACGTCAGCACCAGCGTGACGTTTGCTCACTCGTTAGAAAGGCCTGGGGTCGTGACGGAGCGCGAAGCACCGATCTACTTCCGCATGGATTTCTTCCTGTAATTCAACGCCCTGCTGCAACGAGAATCTGAAAATGGATGTTCGCCACTTTGCCTTTCTGGCCCGCCAACCTTCTGCTGCCCTGAAGCGCCGGGACGCGTTCCTTGGCCTGCCCAAGCGCGGCCTGGTGCTGATTCTGGCCAACGCGCTGTTCTGGCAGCCGTTGCTCGCCCAGGCCGAAGGCATTGTGGTCAGCAACCCGGCCACCAGCGTCGGCCAGGCCGGCAATGGCGTGCCGGTGGTGAACATCGCTGCGCCCAATGGAAGTGGCTTGTCCCATAACCAGTTCAAGGACTACAACGTCGGCCCCAACGGCGTGATCCTCAACAACGCCACCGGCGCGGTGCAGAACACTCAGCTCGGTGGCTACATCGTCGGCAACCCGAACCTCAAGGGCGGCGCCGCCAACGTCATTCTCAACGAAGTCAACGGCGGCAGCCCCAGCCAGCTGCGCGGCTACACCGAAGTGGCGGGCCAGTCGGCCAAGGTCATCGTCGCCAACCCGTACGGCATCACGTGCAGTGGCTGCGGTTTTATCAACACGCCCAACGTGACCCTGACCACCGGCAAACCGGTGATGGACAACGTCGGCCGTTTGGACCACTACCAGGTCGACGGCGGCGCCGTGACCATCGACGGCGAGGGCCTGAACGCCAGTAACGTCGACCGCTTCGAAATCATCACCCGCTCGGCCAAGATCAACGCCCAGATCAACGCACGCGAGCTGGCCGTAATCGCCGGGCGCAACGACGTCGATGCCAAAAGCCTGAAAACCACCGCACGCGCCGACGACGGCAGCGCCAAACCCGAGCTGGCCATCGACTCCAGCGCGCTGGGCGGCATGTACGCCGGCGCGATCAAACTGGTGGGCACCGAAGCCGGCGTGGGCGTGAAGCTCGACGGCACGTTGGCGGCCAGTGGTGGGGATATTCAGCTTGATGCCAATGGGCATTTGAGCATGGCGCAGACCGCCGCCAGCGGCGCGGTCAACGTCAAGGCCGCGAGCCTGGACGCCAAGGGGCCGGTGTACGCCGGCACGGCACTGGACGTGCAAACCCAAGGCGATCTGACCAACCGCCAAAGCCTGGCCGCCCGTGACCGCATTGCGCTGTCCAGCGGCGGCACGTTGACCAATAGCGACATTATCGAAGCGGGCGTCAACGCTGATAACACCCGCAACGCAGCGGGCGACGTCAGCCTGCGCGGCAAGACCGTCAACAACACCGGCACCAATGTCATCGCCAGCCGTACGTTGAGCGTCGATGCCCAGACCCTGAACAACCAGGGCGGCACCTTGAGTGCAAAACAGCACACGCAGATTACGGCAGGCACGGTCGACAACCAGAACAAAGGCCGCATTCTGAGCAATGCCGGTTTGGCCCTCACGGCCGATCGCCTGCAGAACACCCAAGGTGGGCTGGTCACCAGCAACGGTCCGCTGACCGCGGTTGTCGGTGAGTTGCATAACCAGGGCGGCGAAGTCTCCAGCCTGGACACCGCAGCGCTGATGGTCACCACCCTCGACAACGTCGCGGGGCTGGTCACGGCGGGTAAGGCGTTGAGCCTTAACGTCGGCAGCCTGAACAACCAGGGCGGTCTGGTCACCAGCCAAGGCTTGGTCAGCGTGGCCGGTAACAGCCTCGACAACCGTGAAAAAGGCTTGGTCGCCGGCGTCGAGGGTGTGCAGGTCACTGTCGCCAACATCGACAACCGCAACGGCGAGCTGTCCAGCCGTGCGGGCGTGCAGGTCACGGGCACGCAACTGGATAACAGCGATGGCGGGCTGGTGATTGCCGGCAGCGGCGCAGGCCTGAATGTCGATCAATTGTTCAACCGCAACCAGGGCCTGATCAGCAGCGAAGGGCTGTTGAGCGTCACGGCGCGCAACGTGGCCAACAACGGCGGTTCGCTGTCCAGCGCCGGCCCGCTGACCCTCAACGCCCTTGGCGCGGTAAACAACCAGGGCGGCCGGCTGGTGACTGACGCCCGCCTGATCCTCAACAGCGCGAGTCTCGACAACAGCCAAAAAGGCACCCTGAGCGCACGTCAGGCCGCGCAGATCACCACCGCTGACCTGAACAACCAGCAAGGCGGCCAGATCACCAGCGCCGAGGCCCTGACCCTGGACCTCAACCGTGGTCAGCTCAATAACCAGGGCGGACTGATCAACGCGCCGCTGCTGATGCTCAACAACCTCAAAGATGTGCATAACCAGGGCGGCGAGATTTCCAGCAGCCAGGCGTTCACACTCACCGCCGACAACCTGGACAACAGCGGCGGCAAACTGCTGAGCAATACCGCGCTGACCTTGCGCATCGGCCAGGCCCTGGCAAACGTCAAAGGCATGATCGCCGCAGCGTCGGTCGACGCGCACGCCGCCAGCCTCGACAACAGCGGCGGTACACTCACCAGCCGTGGCGACACCGTACTCAACATTGATGGCCGCCTGACCAATCGCGATCAGGGCCTGCTCAACGCAGACGCTGCCCTGACACTCAACAGCGCCGAGCTGGATAACCAAAATGGCTCACTGCTGGGCAGCGCAATTGCCCTGGACTTCGGCAACGCCACCGGCGACCTGAACAACGCCGGGGGCCTGATCACCACCGCCGGCAATCTGACCATCAACCATCTGCGTGACCTGAGCAACGGCGGTGGCGAACTCTCCAGCGCGCAAACCCTGAACCTCAGCGGTCGCACGTTAAACAACAGCAACGGCAAGCTGATCAGCAATAACCTGCTGCTGCTCAATGCCACAAACCTGATCAACCAGAACGGCTTGATGTCCGGCTGGCAGGGCCTGACCGTCAGCGGTGCCAACCTCGATAACCGCAACAACGGCACCTTGTCGAGCCGTTATGGCGACCTTAATGCCACGCTGACCGCCAGCCTGCTCAACAGCGGAGCGGGTGCGCTGGTGAGTCAAAAAGCGCTGTACGTGACCGCCGCCGAGCTGGACAACAGCAACACGGGCGTACTCTCCAGCGCCGCCGGCCAACGTCTCAACGTGGGCGGTTTGCTCAACAACGCCCAGGGCGGCGTGATCGACAGCGGCGCAGCCCTGAGCCTGAATGCGCAAAACCTGGACAACAGCGCCGGCAGTATCAGCGGCGGCACCGCCACCACCCTCGACCTGCTCGCAACCTTGACCAACACCAATGGCAAGTTGGCCAGCGGCGGCCCGCTGCTGATCAGCCGTGCCGCGCAGATCAACAACCAGGGCGGCCAGATCGCCAGCCAGGGCCTGTTGACCCTGCTGACCGGCGGCCTGGACAACCGCAACCGTGGCACCCTGGCCGCCAACGACCGCTTGAGCCTCACCGCCAGCGGCCTGGTGCAGAACGGCAACGACGGCTTGATCTACAGCCAGAACGCCGACCTCAGCCTCACGGCCAACCGCGTGGAGAATGGCAAAGGCACCGTGCAAAGCCAGGGCGGCATGACCGTCGACGTGGCCGACGCGCTGGACAACCAGAGCGGCAAACTGATCGCCCAGGCGGGCGATTTGAGTGTCAACGCCGCCAGCCTCGACAACCGTGGCGGCACCCTTGCCAGCCTCAAGGCCGCACTGCAAACCCGTGTGGTTGGCGTGCTGCGCAACGGTTATGACCTCAACAACAACCGTCAGGGCGGCGTGATGCAGGGGCAAAGCCTCAACCTGCAAGCCGGCAGCGTAGACAACTATGGCGGGCGCATCGCGGCGCAGGGCGGCAACGCACTGGTGACCACCGGCAATTTCGACAACCGCAACGGCGGGCTCTATGCCAAAGGCCTGATGCGCGTGGTCGGGCATGACGTTGATAACAGCGGCGACAACGACGGCCAGATTGCCGGTCAACAAATCGACCTGGACCTGAGCGGCGCACTTAACAACCGCCTGGGCATCATCGAAAGCGAAAGCACCCTCAAGGTGCGCGCTGCCAGCCTCGACAACCAGACCGGGCGCCTGCGTGCCCTGGGCACGGCGGGCACCACCGAATTCGCCATCGGTGGCCTGTTCGACAACCGCAACGGTGTGCTCGAATCCGCCAACAACGACCTGACCCTCAACGCCGGCAGCCTGCAGAACCTGGGCGGCAACGTACTGCACGTGGGCACCGGCACCTTCGGCATTGCCCCCGCCAACCTCAACGACGTGGGCGGCAGCCTGGTCACCCGTGGCGACCTGACCATTAGCCAGGGCCACTGGACCAACAGCAGCGCGATCCAGGCCGGGCAACTGACAGTCAACGTCGACACCCTCGACCAGACCGCCACCGGCCAACTGCTCGGCGCGCGACGCTTCATCGGCAGCGGCGCCAACTGGAACACCCAAGGCCTGATCGCCAGCGACGGCACGCTCGACCTGACGTTGAGCGGCGCCCTTAACAGCAGCGGGCGCATCAGCAGCCTCGGCGACCTCAACCTCAGCGCGGCACAGGCCACCCTGAGCGACACGGCAAGCATCGCCGGCGGCGGCATCACTACCGCCAACATCGCCGGCACGCTCAACAACCGCGGGCGCATCACCGCCGCCACCGACCTGGTGCTTAACGCGGGCGTGATCAACAACTACGCGACCCTGGGCAGTGGCCAGCGACTGACCGCTACCACCGGTGCGTTACTCAACGATCACGGCCTGATCTTCAGCGGCGGCGACATGAGCCTGCGTGTCGACGCGTTGAACAACAGCTACGCCGACCTCTACAGCATGGGCAACCTGAGCGTCGACCGTGACGGCAAGGGCGGCCTGGCCAGCAGCATCATCAATAGCTCGTCGAGCATACAGAGTGATGGTGACCTGAGTCTGGCAGCGGCAGTGATGCGAAACGAGCGCGCGGTGCTGACAACCAACGACGGCGGCATTTATACCGCTTCGATCACCGAAATGCCCTGCCGACGTGGCGCCGAGTACGCTGGCGACTGCGAAGGCCCGAAGGTCAACCACTTGTGGGAGGTTGTGCAGCGCGACAAGCTGGAAGTACTCCAGGCCAGTGCGGCATCGCTCATCAGTGCTGGAAAAAACATCACCCTTACCGGCGGCCAGTTGCTTAATTCAAGCAGCAGCAT
The DNA here is from genome assembly GCF_963878885.1 of Pseudomonas sp. R9.37. Classification (NCBI taxonomy): domain Bacteria; kingdom Pseudomonadati; phylum Pseudomonadota; class Gammaproteobacteria; order Pseudomonadales; family Pseudomonadaceae; genus Pseudomonas; species Pseudomonas sp. R9.37. The sequence continues at coordinate 43,980 of NZ_CAWNZA010000043.1, forward strand.
CGGCGCCGCCGGTATGATTAACATCACGGTCAACAACTTGACCAACACCGGCATCGAGACTGGCGAAACCGAAACCTGGCGCTTGTTCCGCTCCAAGCGCACCCGCGACGCGAGTGACTGGTATGCGTTGGCGGCAGACTTCAACCGCAAGTACTCGGTTGGCGGCGCCGCCTACAACCCCAATGATCTGGGTGGCCTGGAAGCAGCCATGGCCGCTTTCATCGGCACCACTGAACGGGAAAGCGTCTCGCTGCGCCGCGTCACCAAAATTGCTACGGGCGACCAACGTTACGCCGGTATCATCCAAGCCGGCGGCGCGGCCAATGTAATAACCCAGAACAATATCGATAACACCGTGGTGCGTCCGGGCTACACCTATGTGGGTGCGGGCGCCAAAACCGCGACAGATGCCACGGGCGCCAGTGGCGCAGCCGGTTACTCGACGCGCGTCACCCTTAACCAGCAACTGCCGCCTGACCTCGCCCAACAACAGATCAACCCATTGAGCCTGCCCGGCTTCACCTTGCCTACTGGCCAAGGCGGGCTGTTCCGCCTCAGTGGCGAAAGCGCCAGCGCGCCGGCCAGTACCGGCCCGCAAGGCTGGACCCTCGGCGGCGGCGGTGTAGACCGCGCGCCGGTTTCCGGCCCGGTCGTACCCGGCAGCGGCACCTCGGCCGACGGCGTGGTGATCAACCGTGTGCAAGGCCTGCCAGACAGCCAGTTCGTCTCCAACCCACAGAAATACCTGATCGAAACCAACCCGCTGCTGACCAACCTCAGCCAGTTTTTAAGCTCTGATTACATGCTGTCCAAACTGGGCTACGACCTAGACCAGGCCCAAAAGCGCCTGGGTGACGGCCTGTATGAACAACGCCTGATCCAGCAAGCCGTGATCGCGCGTACCGGCCAGCGCTTCATCGATGGCCAGACCAGCGACGCCTCGATGTTCAAGTACCTGATGGACAACGCCATCGGCACCAAACAGGCGCTTAACCTGGCCGTAGGCGTGAGCCTCACCGCCGAGCAAGTCGCGGCCCTGACCCACGACATCGTGTGGATGGAAAACGCCACCGTCGCTGGCCAGCAAGTGCTGGTGCCCGTGCTCTACCTGGCCCAGGCCAACAACCGCCTGGCGCCCAACGGCGCACTCATCACCGGCAGCGACCTGAACCTGGTCAGTGGCGCCGACCTCAACAACGTCGGCACCCTGCGCGCCACCAACAACCTGGCTGCCAGCGCCGGGCGCAACATGGTCAACAGCGGCCTCGTGCAAGCCGGCAACCGCCTCGACCTGCTCGCCGGCAACAACCTCACCAACCGCGCCGGCGGCATCATCGCCGGGCGCGACGTCAGCGTCAGCGCAGTGAATGGCGATGTACTCAACGAGCGCACCGTCACCAGCCACCAAAGCAGCAGCGGCTACCGCACCGAGCGCACCGACTTCGTCGACAACGCCGCCCGCATCGAAGCCGCCAACACCCTCACCCTGCAAGCCGGGCGCGACGTCAACAGCACCGGCGGCGCCTTCAAAAGCGGCGCCGACCTGGGCGTTCAAGCCGGGCGCGATGTAAACCTGGCCACCGCCGAACAGCGCAATGCCAACAACGTCAGCACCAACATGCGCAGCAGCAGCGCAAACCAGTACGGCACCGTGATCGAAGCCGGGCGCGACTTCCAGGTGGTGGCTGCGCGCGATATCAGCGCCATCGGCAGCCAATTGAATGCCACGCGTGATCTGGCGCTGGTAGCCAAGGGCAATGTGAACCTGGCGTCGGCGGCGAATGAACAGCATTCGGCGTTTAATTCCAAGAAGGTCACCAGCCAGGAAGACCACGTTCAGCAAGTATCGACCGTGCTCAAGGCTGGCGGTGGCGCCACCCTGAGCGCCGGGCAGAATCTGCAACTGGTGGCCAGCCAGGTGGATGCGGGCAAAGAAGCGTACCTGGTTGCGGGTAACGACCTTGCCCTCAAGGCGGCTGAAAATCAGGACTACAGCTTCTACAGCAAAACCAAGAAGACCTCGTCCGGGAAGAAATTTCGCCTCGATGAGACATCCGCCGTCAACAATGTCGGCAGCCTGGTCAGCGCAGGTACCAACAGCACCGTTGTGGCGGGTGCAAACCTGTTACTGGCCGGGAGTGCCGTCACTGCCGAAAAAGGCGCTGCGCAACTGGTCGCAGGCCAGGACGTCAGCATTCTAGCGGTCACTAACTCCGACAGCGCCCGTCACGAACGCAAAGAAAGTAAAAGCAGTTGGGGTGGGTTCAAGTCGAGCAAGGTTGAAGACAAAGTCGACGAGAAACGCACCACTGCCGTGGGCAGTATGGTGTCCGGTGATACGGTCACCGTCGCTGCCAAGCGCGACGCCACAGTTACGGGATCATCCCTGGTAAGCACAGGCAACCTCGCCGTAGAGGCCGGGCGCGACCTGACCATTGATGCGGCGAAGAACACCTTTTCACGTGTCGACATGCACAAGGAAAAGAGCCGCGACCTCACCGGTGTGCTCACCGGCAACAAGCTGGGGCTGGATGACATCACCGGCAACCAACACCTTTCCATTGGCAGTCAGAAACACAACGGTACTGCCGATGAGATGACCTTGACCGGCAGCACGGTGGGTTCGAGTGCGGGCAATGTGTCGCTGACGGCTGGCCGAGAGTTGACGGTGGTGGCGAGTGATTTGGTGAGTACCAAGAGCATGGCGCTCACGGGGGCCAACGTCACTATCACCTCCGGCATGGAAACGTCGAACCAGACCAGCAAGGACAGCTCCAAAAGCCTGGCGGTTGGCCGTGTGATCGGTGGCACGCTGGTCGATACGGTCAACAGCATTCGCGACGATGTTCGGGCTGCAAAAAATGCCGATGACAGCCGTTTGAAAGCGGTCAAAGGCGCTCAAGCGTTGCTCTCGGCTTATAACGCCATGGGTGGCGATGACAGCGCTGCCAACGAGTCAGACGGCAAACCCGCGAATAGCTCGGGTTCGGTCATCAAAATCGGCACCGAATTAGCCTCGACTCGCAAGAAAAGCACCAGTGAATACCATGCTGAAACTGCCAAGCAATCCACGCTTAACAGCGGCGGCGGCTTGTCGATCATTGCTACGGGGGACGCGGCTAATACTGAAGGCAACCTCCATGTCATTGGCAGCAGTATCAAAGCTGGCGACACGCTGTTGTTGGCGAAAAACAACATCACGCTGGAGAGCGCGCAGGACCGAAAAAACTGGGATAACAAGAACAGCAATAACAAAACCAGCATCGGCGCCAGTTTCAACATTGGTGACCAGAACGGTTTCACCCTCGACCTTGGCGCAAAAATGGCCAAGGGCATGGGCACCGGGCATGAGTTGACCCAGGTCAACACGACGCTCGACACCGGTTCGTTGGTGCTCAAAAGCGGGCAGGACACTACGCTGGCCGGCGCCCAGGTACGGGCCGATGTCATCAATGCCAACATCGGTGGCAACCTGAATATCGCCTCTCGACAGGACGAGGCAAGCCAGAAAAACAAGCAGACCAGCGCCGGTGTGGGCGCCAGTATTTGCGTACCGCCCTTCTGTTGGGGCTCGATGGTAACCGCCTCCGGCACGATCGGCGGCAGCAAGATGAACAGCGATTACAACGCTGTGACTGATCAGACCGGGCTGTTTGCCGGCAGCGGTGGCTACGACATCTATGTCGGCAAAAACACTACACTGCAAGGTGCCGTGATTGCCAGCGAAGCCAGCGCTGATAAAAACGTCCTCAGCACCGAGCGGCTGCTGGTCAGCGATATCAAAAACAAAAGTGATATCAAGAGCCAGGCCGCCAGCCTGAGCTTGTCTTACACCAGCACCAAATGGGACAAGCCGGGCGGCCCGGTCACGCCACCTGACGAGCGCAAGTGGGCACACACCGACACCGGCGGGGCGATACCGCTGCTGCTTAAAGAGTCCGACAGCAGCAAAACCCGCAGTGCGGTCAGCCCTGGCACCATCATCGTTCGCGATGCCGCAGGGACCTATGACGTCGTCGGGCTCAATCGTGATACCGCAAACGCCAACCAGCATCTGGACCGTCCGGATGAAAAGGCCATGCAGGAACGGATCGACCTGATCCAAAGCTCGGCGCAATTGGCCAGCAGCGTGATCAACACGGTCGCCAAAGCCAAGTCTGACGCGGCCAAGGCTCAAGCGAAGAAAGCTGAAGGTGGCACCCCTGAGCAAGTGGCCGCTGCCAACGTGGCATTGGCCGATGCGGCCAGTTGGGGTGTGGGCGGCGATAAACGGATCATGGCGGACATCGCTACAGGTTTGATCGCAGCTGGCTTGGGCGGTGCCGGTGCAGGCACCACCGTCGGCATTGTTGCGAATACGACGGCCAGCGATACGTTCTACAAGATTGGTGATTACGCCAACCAAAGAGAGGTTGCAGCCACTAGCGCTTCGGAAAAGGCGGCCTGGGCCGAAGGTGGGGCTGCGCGAGTCTTGCTTCACACCCTGGCAGGCGCTGCCATAGGGCTGTCGAGTGGCAGCGTGCAGAGCTCTGCGCTTGGCGCAGGCGCTTCTGCCGCCTTGATGCCTATCGTCGAGAAAGCACTGAAAAACAGTGTTGACGACCCCCACAATCTGGACGCGATCTCCTCGCTGATCGCAACAGGCGTGGGCGCGGGTGTTGGCTCCGGTACCGGGGTAGCCGGAGCTGTGGCCGGTGGGAAAAGTGCGGCGAACGTCGATATGTTCAACCGTCAGATGCACCCTGCGGAAGTCATGGCGCTGAAGCAGCAAGTCAGCGCATTGGCGACCGAGGCCCAGATCACCACGGCCGAGGCCGAGAAGCGTCTGGCCAGAGGGCTCGTTTACTACGTTGATGCTGATTGGAACAAGGTGGTAGGTGCGCATCAGGACCAGCCGGATGCACTGACACTTAAATATCTGGGGATTGCGTTAGCACCTTTGGGGGACAAATACACCCGTCGCGCTGAGATGGGCGATGTACCGGTTATTGCCGACGCTGGAAAGATTTATACGCCCGACGAAACGGTTCGTTTGCTTCAGGACTATCGACTCAATCTTCCTAGCGAATACAACAATCGGAGCATCAACGGGGAGTACCTGGTCGGGAAATTTGATCCTGTCGTGCATCAATACGATTTCTACCAGAACAACCTCCGCTATGGTGCATCGTTAGGAGAGACGATAGAAGGCGTGGGAACGGGAATTCCTCAGGGATTGGCCGCTGGAACGGTGAGTATGGCTAACGGTCTTTGGGCGCTCGACAAGGCACTGCTTACCGACTTTACGGGTGTAAGCTCGCAAATGGCCAATGGCTTGGTGACCCTGCTATCAGGGCGGGGAGAGCCTGATACCGAGAAAGAGGCGCAAAGATTCCTGGATAGGCTCCAAGGCAACGAAATCGCTAGTATCAGGTTTGAAACAAAGCTTGCCACTGAGTTTGCGTTGTCGATGATTCCTGCGGGCCGAGCGGGTGCGGTGGGCAAAGTAGGAGAGATTGCTAAAGGGGCTGAAGGCGCTGCTGAGGTGGGTGCGGGTGCAAAAGAAATCGTGTCGGTTGACACGCAAGCAGCGCTGACGCAGCAGGTTGCTGACTTGCGCGCCACGTTAACAGGCAGCTCTAAGACCAGTGGTAACGTGGGAGTTGCACAGATCGACATTCCCGGCATTCAACCGACAATGGCAGCGTCCAGCCGTATTGGTGTAGCCACTGCTGATCAGCAGGCGTTAGGATTTGTCGGTGAGGTCGCCGAGACATTCCCAAGCACGGTTGTACCGACAGGAAGTAATCCCCCTCAAATGCTCAATAGAGCGGTAGATTCGGAGGCGAAAATTTTGAACAATATCGCGGCACAATTGGGGGATAACACATCGGTTATGGGAAATATTAACTTGCTCACAGAGCGTCCACCATGTGCAAGCTGCTCAAATGTGATTGATTTATTCAAAGCTAAGTATCCGAACATTACTGTCAATGTGTTCGATAATGGTGGTGTAATTCGTCCGACCAAAAAAGGACTCTGAGATGCTGCACGAAGAGCGTGTTACATATGAAACTCTTAAGTTGTGGGCACTGGAATGCTATTACGAGGGATGCCGAGATCACGCGGTTATGAAGGGGTGGCCTCATGAACAGATCATGGGATACGTTGATTATCAATTTGAAAACGTCTTTGAGCGCCCAGTTGAGATCTTCATGTGGCGAGTCATCCTGTTGGTTCTATCTGGCGGGTGGCACCAAGATTGGTATTCTCGTGCGCGTCAATTGATTGAAGATCAAATCGTAAAAGATGGAGTTGATAACCTTCTGGCCGGAGTGCCTGATGATGAATCAGAGTTGTTTCTACATGACCTGAAAATTTTGAAGCTGATCTGAAGGTGCAAAAGGACTTGGAAAGGATTACGTTGATATTCTTTCTCCTGAAGCAAAGCAACATATTCTGTACGGTGATAAGCCAGGCAGTGGTGGACATATGTGGCCGGGACAGGAAGGAAAGACAGTTTTTCCTGGGAGAAATAGGGGTCAGACCACGTTTTTCGTTTTTTAGAGTTCAGCAGAGTTGCTCTTTAAAAACATAATTTATTTTTTGTGACTTTTCTGTTGTTGTCGTCCTCGGAAGAATAGTGGTCTGACCCCTGTTTTTCTGAAAATTGTTACACCGAAGGCAGTGCCACCGGTATTGCAGCCTGTCAGAAGCATTGAATGAGGTCAGTATGATTGTTCAAGAGACGGGGCGAGAGCCTGTAACGGTGTATGGTATCTATTGGATTGAGGGTGAACGGTTTTATTGGGTGATTCCCTATGAGGGGTACGGGGGGCTAATGTCGCTTAGCCATAAAGATATTTCAGTGATTGACGGTTCCTTATCAAACGATTTGTTTTTCTATAAGGACGGTCATGGGCGAGATATGATATTGCATTGGGCTGCAGAAGATATTATTGACGATTTGGTTGATTGCAATCCATTTGCTATGACGGATTTTATGAGTCGTTTGGACGTTTGAAATTTTCCGAGTTCTGCCGGTTGGGTCGGTAGGCGTCGGCGATGCTTACTGATCGTTACAGTGACGAGCTAATGGACTTCGTTATTGCCTGTCTGTTTTGTGAGGCTATTAGTAGGTTTGAATTCCAAGAGTTGTGTGCAGCTGCTCTGGGGTTAGAGGGGAGCCCCCAATTTTATTTGACCTGATGGAGTTTCATGAGGCAATTTTTAAAATATATAAAGTGATCGTCTACGTGCCGTCATGGGAGCACCGATGAATCCTGCGACCGGGAAGCCGGGTATCGGTCCAGGAGACACACATATCCCTCTTCCTCCTGATTCTTTACCGCTCATTCGTCGTTGAAGTCATGGATTAAATTAGGGTGATATATGAGCATGTTGTCAGAAGATTTTGATTTTCTACTGCTGTCCGGCTGTTATTTGGAAATGATTTCTTTTGGAGTCCGTATCACCAGGCTAGACTTTTCGAGGCCGCAGACGTTCCCTGGTGTATCTCCATATAAAGTTTCTTTCTGCGTAGAAGCTGGATTGAAGTATCGAATTGGAAATGTCGTTGGTCAACGTGATTTTGCTGACTCGTCAACCAGTGCGCCCTTGTTAGACTTTTTGTTAATGAACGTTCAGTCGGTTGAGGAAGTTAAGCCTGCTACGCTACAGATAACATTCTGCACGGGAGATAAAATTTTAGCCGAGCCTGACGATACAGGTGATTGCGAATCCTACTCAATTTATCTTGATTCCGGTGACGTGATCGTAATATGACGCTGGAGATAAGATGGGATCATAACGAGCGGTTTTATTCGTTTTCAGAAGTTGCGTTGGTGGCGATAGACTAAATAAATTTATTGCGGTTGATTGCTTTTAGCTAGTGGGTTAGTGTGAAAATAGGGGTCAGACCACTATGCAAAGGGGACAGATTTATTTAAGTAAATAGCTGTTAATAAATCTGTCCCCTTTGCAATACCGTTGCGGATAAGGTCAACTCCACCTTAGGGCAACACACCAAGCGAAGTGTCGGAATGCCCGCTTCCTGGAGGAGCGAGCACCTGAGCTATGGCGAGTCTTATGCAGAGTTTGTGATCCCTGCGGGTGTGCCGTCTGTGGTCGTGATGAAGATGGTTGCCGCCGAGGCGTCTTGTGTGCCTGATCCACGTGTATTTTTTCCTAGGCGGGTAAAGATTATGAGCCGTACCTACAGAGGCAAGACTGGCAGTGCGGTGGCGTGATTCGACTGCTCTCCGGTCTGGGGGAAATAGGGGTCAGACCACGTTTTTCCGTTTTTCGTTTTTTAGAGTTCAGCAGAGTTGCTCTTTAAAAACATGATTTATTTTTTGTGACTTTTCTGTTTTTGTCGTCCTCGGAAGAATAGTGGTCTGACCCCTATTTTTCTCAACGAGGCGGACCCGAAAATACCTTCGTTGATCACGGATAGGATTGCAGATAAAGCCGCTGCGAATCCTGGCAAACTTTATCCAAACGGAAATATGAAAGATGCCTACGCTGAAATCGGTGTGATCCAGCAAGCATATAGCTCTGGTAAAAATGCCGGAGCGGACATGTCTATGACAGTCACAGGGAAAGATGTATGCGGATTCTGCAAAGGTGACATAGCCGCTGCCGCAGAAAAGGCTGAGTTGAAATCTTTAACCGTAAGAGCTATAGATGATAAAACAGGACTTCCGAAAAACTATTACTGGGAGTCAGGTATGAAGTCTATTAAAGGAGAAAAAATAGATGATCATCGGAGGGTATACCCTTAGTCCTGAGCATGGCAAATCGCAAATCCCTCTCATTGATCAGCCGACCATGGAAGATGTAAGGTCCATTATATGTGAATATAGTAAAGTCGACGGCGTCGCTTCGTTGTCTATTTCCCCGGCACCTGAAGCCGGACCTTACGAAATCAATCTTTATGCTGATTCTGGAAATTATATTGTGATGCTGAACCAATACCTTGATGATGGTGAGCATGTTGTGCGTACTCTTAATAATACGTCGACTGGAGCAAAATTGGTTGATGTTCTGGGCGATTACTATTCGGAGAGTTTTGTCACAAGAAATATAGATATCGTTATTTCTTGTTTTCAAGAATTTTTGAGGTCCGGTGATGTAAGCTTTGCAGTGTTGAATGCTTAAAGTAAAAAAAGGAAATAGGGGTCAGACCACGTTTTTCGTTTTTTAGAGTTCAGCAGAGTTGCTCTTTGAAAACATGATTTATTTTTTGTAATTATTCCAATCTGTTGGCGTGTTGAAGGGCGGCTAAGCTGTAAGCTCCTATCCGATTAGGGGTTTATATGGCTTGCCGTCCTGGGGTTTTACTGCCGGATATCCCGTTGCATATTATTCAGCGGGGAAACAATCGGTCTGCGTGTTTTTATTTAGATGAAGACTATATTTTTAGAAGAATCGTGGTCTGACCCCTATTTTCCCATCAACGCGAACGCCGCAAACCCTTATGGAAAGCTTCCCAGTGCATCTAATCTTGAGTCTTTGGGAGTGAGAGTTGTACAAGACGGTCCTCTGGACTCCCGGTTTTCAGGGCAGACCTTCCTTCGTACAGATGGAAGCGTTATTACAAATCTGGATAGTATGAAAACGATCGTTTTGGAGAAAATAAAATGAGAGTTTCAATGGATTTCGAAGCGCTTGTTACATTTGATTGCACCTACGGGGGGTGGACTGTTGTGGGGGATTCGCTTCGGGTTTTTGTTGAAAAGGGTCTAGTTCTCCCATATTGTAAGCTTGTGAATGAGTTCAATGGTGTTTCGCTTGTTAGATGCGAGAAAAGTGAAAGTGCTCGTGTTGAGGATATGTTTCCCGTGCACTATATTTACGATGCTGTGAGACAGGTTGAATATGGTGAGTGGGAATCTGTAGGCGGACTTTTGAGGGCCCGTAGTCAAGGTGGGGAGTGGGTGCAGTATATAAGCAAATCTGAAAGTTCATATGCTATGCATGAGTTTGTTGGTGGTTGTTGGTTTGTCTTTGTAGGTGTTTCTTTTTCAAAAAGCACAGTTGTTGAATATGCAGAGGATAGGAAGAGCTCCACGGGGCTCAAGGTGATGCAAGAACTTGCTTCACCATGTTTCTTGAGCGTGTCTTCTGAAAAGTATTTCCTGGAGGGAGTTCTCAATGCCCCGCCTGGGCCTGGCTGGATGTCTTGGGAGATTCATGCTAATTCATTTTATATGGAGCTTTCTGAAAATTGACGTTTCTGCGTTGGTGCAAAAGGAAATAAGGGTCAGACCACGTTTTTCCGTTTTTCGTTTTTTAGAGTTCAGCAGAGTTGCTCTTTAAAAACATGATTTATTTTTTGTGACTTTTCTGTTTTTGTCCTCCTCGGAAGAATAGTGGTCTGACCCGTATTTTCCGAAGTTATCCTGCCTCGCGATGTTCATCGGCAGCAGGTAACTCCTTGGTGGAACCAATTGCAGAAAGACTTAGGAAAATAGCTATGGAATATCATCTAACAGAGGGGCAGCTCAATGGTCCGGCTGAAATTCCGGCTGTTGATGGTCTGTCAACACACTTGGGAGTCGCACTTCCTGAGAGTTACATTGAATTCCTTAAGACGCACGACGGAGGCGAAGGATTCATTGGAGATAGCTACATTATTTTCTGGAAGGCAGAAGAGCTAGTCGAATTCAATCGTGAATATGAGGTCGAGACATATGCGCCAGGTATACTTTTGTTCGCTTCTAACGGCGGAGGGGAGGGGTATGGGTTTGACACATTGGATGCAGCAATGCCGGTAGTTCGAATTCCGTTTATAGGTATGAATCGTCAGTATGCTATATCGGTAGCGAGCGACCTTCCCGATCTATTTGCTCGATTGGCAGACCAAAATGAGTGAGCTTAACAAGCACTCACGCCCTAAAGGCATGGAGCTATTCGAGATTAAACCCGCTATCGTTGGTGGTGATCCGAACAGTCCTGAGAACAAAACTTGGTTGACGAGACAGCAACACTTTGAGGCTGTACGCTACTGGAATCGGATTATCAGCAGTCTGCGTAATGAACGGATGTAACTAGAGGTGCAAAAGCGACAAGAGGCGCGAAACCCACCGCAGAGAAATAGGAAGAGAAATAGGGGGCAGACCACGGTTTTTTTTAGAGTTCAGCAGAGTTGCTCTTTAAAAACATGATTTATTTTTTGTAATTATTCCAATCTGTTGGCCTGTTGAAGGGCGGCTAAGCTGTAAGCTCCTATCCGGTTAGGGGTTTATATGGCTCGCCGTCCTAGGGTTTTACTGCCGGATATCCCGTTGCATATTATTCAGCAGGGAAACAATCGGTCTGTGTGTTTTTATTCAGATGAAGAAAATAGGGGGCAGACCACGATTTAAGGCTGGCAGAGTTGCTTTAAAACATAGAAGAATGGTGGTCTGACCCCTATTTCCTCTCCCTCGAGCTACCCAAGATTTGGGAGTCCCTACTCGAAAAGAACTCGAGTAACGCCCGTGTTTATACACAGGATGAATTTTTCAAGGAGTTCAAGCAATGAAGGTGAACCAGACAGTTTTTGATGATCTTTGGAATGGAGAGAGAAGTGTCTGCTTTTTTGTACACTCTGGAAGATGTTATTGGGTGATAGATGAGAAGTATAATTTCTCTCTTGACGCAGAAAAAGACTATCGCACCTATCTTGAAGATGGCGATATAACCCAGGAGCAATACGAGCAGTCTTGCAAAAGTTTCAGGGGCGGTATTCTGAAAATGACTTCGGAAAATTTTCCGCAGTATCTAGATGAATCAAGTGAAAAAATTCTTACTTCAATCGATTTGAAAAATTTCATAGAAGCGGATTATGAAGTTTTTGAAAAGACTGAACATTATTTTTTAACCGGCGAGGGTTTGTCCCCGGCCCTATTTAAAAAGGCCAATATCATTCATTCCAGGTTTCCCAAGTTCTACATAAATTTTGACAGAAAAATTTTTATGCATATGGATGACGTGCGTGTTCATGAAAGTTTAGCTTATTCGGACTGGACTGCTGAATGCTTTGATTTTAGCTTTTTGATCCCTGCTCGCGAGCGGTACTGGATAGTGGCGGGCAATGACTATTGGAAACTTCGGTTTATATAAAGCGAGGGAAAATAGAGGGAAATAGGGGTCAGACCACGGTTTTGTTTTTTAGAGTTCAGCAGAGTTGCTCTTTAAAAACATGATTTATTTTTTGTGACTTTTCTGTTTTTGTCGTGCTCGGAAGAATAGTGGTCTGACCCCTATTTTTCTTGGTGAGATATTGGGGTCAGACCACGTTTTTTGAATGAGCCGGCGCATATCGGTACGAGGTTCCCATGACACGTGAGGTTCAGATGGCAGGTTTAGCGGTAGTCGGATGGCGGTTGGTGCAGGGGTTGTGCCTGCTGCTGATGTTCGTCAGTGCAAGCGTTTGTATGTTGGCGTGGGGCTCCTTCGACAGCTCTACCGCCGGCGCTTTCGGAGCGGCGCTGGGCGGTTTCCTGATGTGTGGCATTGGGCTGCTGTTCGCATTTGTGTTCGAGCGCTTGCGCACGCCTCGGGCCACGGCGCGCTACATGGCGACGCGTGTGGCCGTGGTTCTGCTGCTGGCAGCGGGCGCGGTGTACTTGGCCGACGCGGTATGGCTTGCGCCTGAGCGCGACGCGCTCGACGCGAATTTGGAAGGGGCGACCTGTGGCAAGTACACCGGCACCATCGTGAAAGGCTGGGAGCAGATTTGCGCCGGGAGGAAATAGGGGGCGATTGAAGGAGTAAAGGTTTTGGACGCGAGGCCGTAAAATGAATAACTATGAGAGTGCTGTACTGGTTCTTGAGGAGATGGCTACCTTGCTCGATATGGCGGGAATTCGAAGGAAATAGGGGGCAGACCACGTTTTTCCGGCATACTATTCAGCGGGGAAACAATCGGTCTGCGTGTTTTTATTCAGATGAAGACTATATTTTTTACATTGATACATTAGCCGTGCTTGCTGAGTTATATGGCTGTAAAGTTCACGCATTGTGCTTGATGACAAATCATGTTCATTTGTTGTTGACTCCCAGCTGCTGCGCAGGGGCCGGCCTGCTTATGAAGGGGCTGGGGCAGCGCTACGTTCAATATGTCAATCGAACAGGCACGTTGTGGGAAGGCCGTTTCCGCTCCTGTTTGGTTCAACAAGACAACTATGTTTTAGCTTGCTATCGATATATCGAAATGAACCCTGTTAGAGCCGGTATGGTTGCTCATCCGGGCGACTATCGCTGGACCAGCTATAGGGCAAACGCACAGGGCGAGCTGTCAGGCTTTATAAGCCCGCATGCGGTTTATAACGAATTAGGTAGCGGCACCGCGCAACGAGCCGAAGCTTACCGGTCTATATTCAATGATCGACTTTCACCTGGGCTGATAGAACAAATTCGATCTTCTACAAACGGTAATTATATTTTGGGCGATCAGAAGTTTGCGTCCGAGATCGTGCAGGCATTAGGTAAAAGAGTTTCGCAGGGCGTGTCAGGACGCCCAAAAAAGTATGAGTTAAAAGAATAGAAGAATAGTGGTCTGACCCCTATTTTTCGCCAAAACAAATTATTTGGAATGTTGTGGATAAGGTTGCGACGGGAAGCTAACTAATGTCCAAGATATTTCAAAAGCATTAAGAGGGCTGGATTAATGTCTTTCAATGAGCTTTCTGAAAAGTATGCAGCCCGTTTCGGTTCACCAAGTATGGATAACGTTGGGCTAGAGGAATTTATTCAAATATTAGAGTTGGTGGCGATGAAAAATAAGGGTTTTTTCATATTTAAGGTAGATGGTGAAAGAGAGCGTAATATTTATACTTTTATTTTAAATATGTCGACAAGTAACGATGTTGTAATAAGAAAAGATACAGATAGCATACGGGAAGGTATGGAATTCTTTTTCTCTGAGCTTGAGCGGGTCGGCATATATCCATAACCTGATATGTAGATATTTTGCTTGGTCCCGATAGCAGAACTCGCACTGGTGTTTTCTGTAAATGTGATTGGAATTGCACCGGCCTCGCGCCGGTGTTGTTTTATCTGCTTACTGCAAAACCTCCCTTCCTTCGCTGCTCGCTTTGGTCGTGGCCTGAGCGATCAAAGCATCAAGCATCTGCGCAACAAATTTCTGTTGGCTCTTGGGCAGTTGGTCGATGGCTTCCAGTTGCTGTTGCCATTTCGGAGCGGGGCCACGTTTACGCACAGTGGTTTCCTGCTGCTGACCAAACAGCTCTTCGAGTGTGGTCGAAAGCAGCCGGGCCAGTTCAGGCAGCGCCGCTACCTGAATACGCCGTTTACCGGACTCATAGGCTTGGATGGTCTGCTGGGACACGCCCAGCCGTTCAGCCAGTTGGGTTTGGGGTGATGCCGTGTTCTTTGCGCAGGCGGGCAATCCGCTCACCCAGCGAAATAGGGGTCAGACCACGGTTTTGTTGTTCGTGGAAAGCTTGAGGGGCTTTATTATCTGGCTGGGGATCGAGTGTGTTGCGTAAGCTAAGGGGGAAGTTGGGGGCTAAGGAGCAATAGGTGTCAGACTACAAAACCTATTCATGAAAAATATTTGAGCGGACATGACACGTTTTTGGGGCCGTCAAAATATATGACCGACTCGGACAGAGGCGCAGGGGATTTGCCAGTTGACGTGCCTGGGATCAGCGGTGGCGTAGATATTTTAGACTACAAAATCTAGGGTTGAGTTTGGTTGTAAGCTGCTAGGTTACAACGCTAGTCAAGGGTGTGTACCATGACATTAGAAAATTATCCTCGAAAAACAGTATTTTTTGCATTTTTGCTATGTCCGTTTTTTTCGGGCTTGGCGGCTGTTCCTATAATGTTAATTACGGTGCTGATAACAGTATTTAAAAAACCATCATTGATCGGAGAGGTGAGAAGCGGTGAGCTATTTTCACTTTTTATTACCGTTCCCATCATGGCGCAATTGATTTTTCTTTTCCCCGCCGTGGTGCTGGCGATAGTAGTAACTTTTTTTAAGCTTGAAGGCAGGGCTGGCAGTTATTTAGTGATTTCAATTGTAAGCGCTGTTGTTTCATCCGCTTGGATGTTTAGTGTTGTTTTTTTCTTTATAAGTGAAGTTGAAAATTATCAATTGATGAGAAATATATTTCCTGTGGTTTTGAGTTTTTTGTTGGGAGGTATTTCAACGGGGTTAGCTGCCTATTGGTTTCTGCCCAGGCAAAGGGGACAGATTTATTTAAGTAAATAGCTGTTAAATAAATCTGTCCCCTTTTCATGCTCTTCCTCCTGATTCTTTATCGCTCATTCGTCGTTGAAGTCATGGATTAAATTAGGGTGATATATGAGCATGTTGTCAGAAGATTTTGATTTTCTACTGCTGTCCGGCTGTTATTTGGAAATGATTTCTTTTGGAGTCCGTATCACCAGGCTAGACTTTTCGAGGCCGCAGACGTTCCCTGGTGTATCTCCATATAAAGTTTCTTTCTGCGTAGAAGCTGGATTGAAGTATCGAATTGGAAATGTCGTTGGTCAACGTGATTTTGCTGACTCGTCAACCAGTGCGCCCTTGTTAGACTTTTTGTTAATGGACGTTCAGTCGGTTGAGGAAGTTAAGCCTGCTACGCTACAGATAACATTCTGCACGGGAGATAAAATTTTAGTCGAGCCTGACGATACAGGTGATTGCGAATCCTACTCAATTTATCTTGATTCCGGTGACGTGATCGTAATATGACGCTGGAGATAAGATGGAATCATAACGAGCGGTTTTATTCTTTTTCAGAAGTTGCGTTGGTGGCGATAGATTAAATAAATTTATTGCAGTTGATTGCTTTTAGCTAGTGGGTTAGTGTGAAAATAGGGGTCAGACCACTATGCAAAGGGGACAGATTTATTTAAGTAAATAGCTGCTAATAAATCTGTCCCCTTTGCAATACCGTTGCGGATAAGGTCAACTCCACCTTAGGGCAACACACCAAGCGAAGTGTCGGAATGCCCGCTTCCTGGAGGAGCGAGCACCTGAGCTATGGCGAGTCTTATGCCGAGTTTGTGATCCCTGCGGGTGTGCCGTCTGTGGTTGTGATGAAGATGGTTGCCGCCGAGGCGTCTTGTGTGCCTGATCCACGTGTATTTGTTCCTGAGGCGGGTAAAGATTATGAGGCGTACCTACAGAGGCAAGATTGGCAGTGCGGTGGCGTGATTCGACTGCTCTCCGGTCTGGAGACGCCGGGTGCTATCGCACAGGTTCCGTCGAATAGTTGCGGGAGAAAATAAAGGTAATTGGCGGTTTGGGCCGGCAGCTGCAGCGCAGCGCCAAGGTTGCATAGGCGACAGGCCACTTTTACTGCACAAGCGTGGCCCGCACCTACTCACTGCCTCACCGTTAACAGGGCAGCTCGCCAGCCGCCCTGTCGCGGTCAGTTGACGCTGTTAAGCCTGCGAATGATGACATCCAGCAAATCACACCCATCGCGCAGCGGTATAGCCAGTAGTTGAGCGAAGTCTTGAAGCACCACAGCATCGCTGCTGAGCTGTTCGCGGAAGGCCAGGTTTTCCAACAGTTGCGTGACGGCTCGAATCCGGTACACGGCGGCGTCGTGGAGCACGTCGAGGGGCGCACAGGTGTCGATGAGCAGAGCGGGGACGGTGCAGTCGTGGCCCGTTAGGGGCATGTATTGGTTCATGGTGAAACCTCGGTCAGTAGAGTGAAGCAGTCACCTATCGTCGCCAAACGAATGGGTGACAGCTGTACGCAGGTTGGCGAACCGGGACCGAGTTCCGGCAGACCCGAAGGTCTCCCACGCACAGCTGCCATAAAGCAGCGATGCGGGTACGGAAGCCCCTGCAAGCAAGCAGAAAGCTTTCGCATACGGTCAACGGATCGCCAAATCCGATCGCCCTTGTTGGGCGACGGGCCGGACTATAAGCCCCGCACCCAAACCCACGCAAGGCATCAACGCCCTGACTCAAACCCCTGCGTCCTATCCCCAACCCCCACCGACGCCAACGCTTCCCGCCGTCTGCTCACGGGTATTACGCAAATCCCCAGTCGTTTCGGGAAGCGTCCTACCGCAAAAGGAACCATTTCCCTCAAGCCCGGGTCTTTACCCCGCCCACCCGCAACCGGTAGGGCTGCATGGACTGCAGCGTTTTCAAAATACATTAAGGATTAATGTGAACCTCGCCTCCCTATTCCCTTTTCTGCCACCACCGGCTGAGGTGCGTTTGCTCGCGCCTGCGTTTCAGAAAGGCGCCATGGGGGCATGCACTCGGATCAAGTGATCCTTCGCTCAGCACACCTACAGCCGCCGGGCTTATTGGCGGCTTTGACTGTAGTTCATGGAGTTTGAAATGAAGCGTAAGCCGTTCCAGAAAACCCTGTTGGCCTTGATGGTCAGCGCAGGCGCCGCGCACGTTGCTGCGGTGGAATTTGACGTCAGCAGCGGCCAGAACACGTGGAAAGGCCAGGTGTTCAACGAGCCTGTGACCTTGGTCGGTTCGCGCAATGTGGTGGCCTCCCAGCGTTATGTCGATGGGGCGAGTGTTGCCGAGACCGATATTCAGGGCTCGCTGATCAACCGCGCCGACTACACCATCGATGGCAGTGGCCTCAACATTCGCGGGTTCGTGGTGGATGGTGCGATTGACTCAGATCTCAGAGCCCGTGGCGGCATTATCACCGGCGATGTGGTTCAGTCCGGTGTGATCAGGCTGACCAACCAGACCTGGGCCGAAGGGTTTGAGGTAGGCGCTGCCACCGTCGGCGGCAACGTAATCAACACTGGCACCATCATCACCGTCGACGTGCCGGGTTCCGGCCCCGAGAGCGATGGCGAGGGGATCTACCTCAACGGCACCACCGTAGGCGGCGATGTCGTCAACTCCGGCCTGGTGGACGTGACGTCCTACTACGGCTTCGGCCTGATCCTGGACACCCACAACAATTTGCCGGTGACCGTCGGCGGCAAGATTCTCAACTCCGGCACCATTCGCGTCACCGGTGAAGAGGCGCTGGGCATTGAGGTTGAAACCGACACCAGTGACCTGCGCATTGAAAACAGCGGGTTGGTGACGGTCAATGGCGGCCTTGCCAGAGCGGTTCGGTTCGACTCCGGTACTTACGACTATCTGCTCAACACCGGCACCCTCGAAGCCAATGGCGCCAACGCGGTCGCTGTCAGCCTGCGGGGCGCGACCTTTACCTTGAACCCACAGACGGGCGCACGCGGCATCGTCAACCGTGGCCTGATCAAGGCCGACAGCACGGCGATCCTGGTGGACGCGCGGTACCAAACCTCGCCTTTTGAAATCAACCAGCAAGCCGGCGAGATCCGCAGTAACGCCGGCACCGCCATCGACGCCGCCAACCTCGCCACGCTGAACTGGACCGGCGGCAAAATCACCGGCGACCTGCTCAACTTGAGCGCGGTGAATGTCGCGGGCCAGGCTGATTTCGTCGGCCAGCGCATCATCGCGCCGGTCTCGGTCAACGCCGGTTCGTTGAACCTCTCTGCGCCGGGCACCACGATCACCGGCGACCTCAACGTTGCCAGCGGCGCGGGCATTGATATGCACTTGGCCGACAGCGTGGTGCCGACCACGCCGTACCTGACGGTCAACGGCACGGCCAATTTTGCCCAGGCCTCAAAGCTGACCGTGAGCGCCAACCCTGGCGACTTCACCCGCACCAACAACGGCACCCAGTACACACTGCTGCAAGCCAGCAGCGTGCAAAACAACGGGCTGTCTGTTGCCAGTTCTTCATCGCTGCTCAACGTGCTCAGCTACTCGGCGGATGCCCAAACGGTCAAGGCTGTCGTTGCGGTTAAAGACAACCAGCAAGTGCAGCAGGAACTTACCGGTGCGGGTGCCACCGCCGCAGCGGCGACGGCGGTCAATACCTTCAAGAACGAGGTGCTCGGCGGGCTGAACCAGAACGACCCCGTGTTCCAGTCCCTCGCCAACGCCGGTACTGCGCAACAGCTTGCTCAGGTGAGCGAGCAGCTCAAGCCAGACGTCAACCGTGGCGCGCTGGATGTGGCCTTGTCGGGTCAAACCGTGATCAACGGCGCGATCTTCAACCGCCTCACTGATCAGCGCGAAGGCCATCAAACCGGCGGCGTGTGGGTGCAAGGCCTGAGCAGCAACATGGACCAGGACGGCCGTGGCGGCAACAACGGCTACTCGGCCAACAGCAGCGGCATGGCGGTGGGTGTGGACGGTCGCTTGAACGACACCACCCGCTTGGGCGTGGCCTACAGCTACCTCAACTCCAACATCCATTCCGACCTGGGCAACAAGACTGACGTCGAGGGCCACGCGCTGTCGCTGTATGGCAACTGGGCGCTGCAAAACTGGTTTGTCGACGGCAGCCTCAGCTACGGCCACAACGACAACGACAGCAAACGTCATGTGGCAGGCACCACGGCCAAGGGCAGCTACGACAGTAATGTATTGGCGGCCAGTGTGATCGGCGGTTATAGCTTCAAGCCGTCGCAGGCGGTGGTGATCGAGCCGCGCGTGGCGGCGCGTTATGCCAACGTGCGCATGGATGGCTACGACGAGAAGGGCTCTTCGGCAGCGCTGAGCACCCGCTCGCAACGCTATGAAGTGGGTGAGCTGGGCGCCGGCCTGCGGTTGGCAGGCAACCTGCCGATGGGTGCTGGCAAGCTGCAACCGGAAGCAACCCTGATGGCCTATCACGACCTGATGGGCGATCGCGTCGCGCAAACCTCCAGCTTCGTGGCGGGTGGCTCGCCATTCACCGTCACCGGCGCTTCGGTGGCGCGTGACAGTTATGAAGCCAGCGTGGGCGTGAACTACCAGGTGTCGGACTTTACCGTGGGCGCCAGCTACACCCGCCAGGCGCGCAGCGGGTTTGACGCCGATGGCGTAATGCTCAAGGCGCGGTATGCGTTCTAAGCCAACACCTTAACCCTGTGGGAGCGGGCTTGCCCGCGATAGCGGTAGATCAGTCGATACTTGAGGTGACTGAAACACCGCCTTCGCCAGCAGGCCCGTTCCCGCATGTGGATTTGAGTACGCGGGCGCGTTCTGCTGTCAGAACAGCTTGCGCTGCACCGCCTCGTCCAGTGTGCTGCGCGTCAGCGCTTCAACCACTTCACCCGTGTTCGCCTGGAACGGGATGCCCAGGATCAGCACCAGGTGCATCCAGGTGCGCACGGATTCGCTTTTGCTGACCCGGCCCAATTCTTTGCCGTCCTTGTCCTTGAACACCGTTTCCATCGTGAAGGTGTTTTTCGCCGTGGACGGAATAATGAAAAAGGTGACACCGGTAATGATCGCCGAGGCCATGCTGAACTGTTCGTTGTTATACAGCTTGGCGTCGGCGTAAATGTCCGAGTCCACTTTGTCAGTGCTTACCCGCGCAAAGCGGTTGGACTGGCGGAAGGCATCCGCAACAGCTTTTTCCCACAGCGCTGCCGGGGCGCCGGCGGCGGCGTTGGCGGGGCCGCCGTTGACCTGGTTCAGCGCTGTGGTGCGCACGAATGCGCTGGGTTTCTGCGCTGGCGCGTTGGCGGTCGGCGGCCAGGTCTGCACCGGTGGCAGTTCGTGTTGCGAGTAGGACACGCAACCGCTCAGCAAGATCGCGGCGAGGACCAGGCTGTGCTTGATCAATCCTTTCATGTGTTGCTCCTTGAATTCAGGGTTTGGCCAGTTTGGCGGTAGCGATGTCGAGCAGTTGCGCGACCAGTTTGTTCAGCTGCTGGGCGCCCATCGACGGTGCCCAGTATTCGCCGCCATACAGACCGACGTTGTGTTCGAACTTGAGCGCTTGCTCGGCCGTGGCCAGTTCTTTGCCGTTGCGGTCGACGATCACCAGGTTGCCGGCCACGTCGAAGCTGTCGACGTAGATCGGCCCGTTGACCCAGATCCAGATCGTCAGCGTCAGCAGTGCGCCGGGTATGTAGGCCGGGTGCGGTGCGCGATGGCCCTTGAGCGAGGTCATGTTGAATTTGAGCACCACGTCGTTTTCTTCCAGGCGCGTGGGGTACTCGGTGACCTGCTTGAAGTAACCTGCCGCGCGCACGTACTGGTTGAGCTGGGCCGTGAGCGAGCGGCTGATCGCAGTTTTGTTGGCCTCGTTGACGTCGGCGGCGTTCACCGTCACGTCAGCGATTTGTGCACTGCGCGGGCTGCTGGCGGCAGCCGGGTGGAGCGGGGCACCGATGGGGCCGGTGACGGTGTAGGAGACGCAGCCGGTCATCGACAGCGTCGCGATCAGGGCCGCAGCCCTCAGGAGGGTGTTAAACACGCAATATCCCTATTTAATGAGCAAGCCAAGCCAGTGTCTCGACCGGTGGCTGTGTAACTTGAGGTGGGCGCGCAGCTTAGCAGGCTGCCGTTGGGCGGCGAACTTCACTGTGGCGGCCAAACCGCTTGAGTACATCGGGCAACCCCGTAAAATGCCGCGGCACTGGCTACATCGCATTTTTCAAGGACGAATCAAGCAATGCGCACTTCCGTTTTTCTCCCCGTCACCTGCCTGATGGCAGGCTGCACTTTCCAGCCGGACCGCTGCGCGCCGGTCATCCTTGCCAAAATACCTACCTGCTGGCCCGACACGTTTGGTGTTGAGGTGCTGGGCAAGGTCGCGCGTTTTTTCAGCAAGTTCTGATCGCCGCGACCGCGTAGTTGACGTACACAACAGTCCCTCCCGCGGGTTCACCCGCTGCAACCGCGGACCTCTCACCCTAGGAGCACCCTGTGAAAACACTGTCCAAAATCCTGCTGTCTGGCCTCACCGCCGCAGCGCTGCTGACCGTGGCCGGTTGCGCCACGGAGAGCAACCGCGCGATGCCGGTGGAGCAAGTCGCCAGCGCCAACGTCGCCTACTCCGGCGTGCGTGTGCCGATTGCCGTGGGCAAGTTCGATAACCGCTCCAGCTACATGCGCGGCATCTTCTCCGATGGCGTCGACCGCCTCGGTGGCCAGGCCAAGACCATCCTGATCACCCACTTGCAGCAGACCAACCGCTTCAGCGTGCTGGACCGCGACAACATGGGCGAAATCTCCCAGGAAGCCGCGATCAAAGGCACCGTGCAAAAGCTTAAAGGTGCTGACTACGTAGTGACCGGCGATGTGACCGAGTTCGGCCGCAAAGAGACCGGCGACCGCCAGCTGTTCGGCATCCTCGGTCGTGGCAAGACCCAAGTGGCTTACGCCAAAGTCGCGCTGAACATCGTCAACATCAGCACTTCCGAAGTGGTGTATTCCACCCAGGGCGCCGGTGAATACGCGCTGTCCAACCGTGAAGTCATCGGCTTTGGCGGCACCGCCAGCTACGACTCCACCCTTAATGGCAAGGTCCTGGACCTGGCCATGCGCGAAGCCATCAACCGCCTCGTCGACGGCATCAACGCCGGCGCCTGGAACCCGCGCAACTGATCAGCAGCACCTCAAGGAGCAGTACACGGATGAGCAAGGCAGTGAAGTTGGCGCTGATGCTGACAACAATCGCGACGGTCGCCGGGTGCCAAACGGCGCCCCAACCCCTGTATCAGTGGGAAAGCTACCAGCCGCAGGTTTATGAGTACTTCAAGGGCGAGCCCAAGGAAGCGCAGGTTGAGGCGCTGGAGCGCGATCTGCAAAAGATCAACGCCAGTGGCCGCAAGGCGCCGCCGGGTTACCACGCCCACCTGGGCATGCTGTACATGACCATGGGCAAGGATGACCAGATGGTGCAGGAGTTTCGCACCGAGAAGGCACTGTTCCCCGAGTCGGCTTCCTACATGGACTTCCTGCTGAAAAACGCCAAGACCGGAGTCGCCACCAAATGAGCCTGTTAAAACTCACGGGCGCCTTGCTGGCCCTGGCTTTGCTCGGCGGTTGCGCCGCGCCCAAGACCATTGATTACACGGCGTACAAACAGGCGCGGCCAAAGTCGATCCTGGTACTGCCGCCGATCAATGAGTCGCCGGAGGTGCAGGCGTCCTACAGCATGGTGTCGCAGGTGACTTACCCGCTGGCCGAAGCGGGCTACTACGTGTTGCCGATTGCCCTGGTGGACGAAACCTTCCGCCAGAACGGCCTGACCACCGCCAACGACATCCAGGGTGTGGCACCGGCCAAGCTGCATGACATCTTTGGTGCGGATGCGGCGCTGTACATCACCGTCAGTGAGTACGGCACCAAGTACATGCTGATCTCCAGCGACACCTCGGTGACGGCCTCGGCCAAACTGGTCGACCTGCGCACCGGCACCACGCTGTGGACCGGCTCGGCGCGGGCGTCGAGCGAGGAGGGCAACAACAATGGCGGCGGCCTGGTGGGCATGCTGATCACGGCGGCGGTCAAGCAGGTGATCAACAGCTCCACCGACGCCGCGCACCCGATTGCCGGCATCACCAGTGCGCGCCTGTTGTCGGCGGGGCAACGCACCGGGATTCTGTACGGGCCGCGTAACCCGAAGTACGGCACCGACTGATCCGGGTACTGAAAACACTGCAGCTCCAATGTGGGAGCTGGCTTGCCTGCGATAGCATCACCACGGTTTAACTGAAAAACCGAGGCGTTTGCATCGCAGGCAAGCCAGCGTCTACACACTTGCACAGTGATCGAGGTGTTATCCGACGCCGGTTTAACCCGAACCCTCCACACCTTGCGTCTGACCTTGTGAACGGATCATTCATTCACGAGGTTCAGCCATGTCCCGTCCGCTGCTTTTCCTGCGCCCTGCTGCCCACGGCTTTACCGTTACGTTGCTGGTCGCGTTGGCCGGTTGTGGGTTGTCTTCTTCGCGTGATGCCGCCAAGCCTGAGCACGCAGCACCTATCGCCGAACTGCAACGCGCGCCGGTACAGGGTGCGCTGAGCAAACGCATGCCGATGCCGGCGCCAATGGCCATGCGCATGGTCAGTCAGGATTCAGCGGCGATGGCCTACCGCAGCGAGCCTCGTGAGCACTACGCAAACCTGCCGGACAACCCGGTGCACCGCGTGGCCGAAACCCCCGTCTCGACCTTCAGTGTCGATGTCGACACCGGCAGCTATGCCAACGTAAGACGCTTCCTCAACCAAGGCCGTCTACCGCCTGAAGGTGCTGTGCGATTGGAGGAAATGGTCAATTACTTCCCCTACGACTACGCACGCCCCACCGACGGCTCGCCGTTTGGCGTGACCACAGAGATCGCCGCCACACCGTGGAACCCGCACACTCAGCTGCTGCGCATCGGCATCAAGGCGTCCGACCGCACCGTCGCGGAGTTGGCGCCGGCCAACCTGGTTTTTTTGGTGGATGTGTCCGGTTCCATGGACCGCCGCGAAGGCTTGCACCTGGTGAAAAGCACCCTGAAGTTACTGGTGGACCAGCTCCGCGACCAAGACCGCGTGTCGCTGGTGGTGTATGCCGGTGAGTCCCGCGTAGTTCTCGAACCCACGTCTGGCCGCGAAAAAGCCAAGCTGCGCAATGCCATCGACCAACTGACGGCGGGCGGCTCAACGGCCGGCGCATCCGGCATCGAACTGGCCTACCAGATGGCCCGCGCAGGCTTTATCGGCAACGGCATCAACCGCATCCTGCTGGCCACTGACGGTGACTTCAACGTGGGCATCAGCGACTTCGACAGCCTCAAGCAGATGGCGGCCGAGCAGCGTAAAAGCGGCGTGTCGCTGACCACCCTGGGCTTTGGTGTGGATAACTACAACGAACACCTGATGGAGCAATTGGCCGACGCGGGCGATGGTAACTACGCCTACATCGACAACCTGCGCGAAGCGCGAAAAGTACTCGTCGACCAGCTCAGTTCAACCCTGGCCGTCGTGGCGCGGGATGTGAAATTGCAGGTGGAATTCAACCCGGCCCAGGTCAGCGAGTACCGACTGCTGGGCTATGAAAACCGCGCCTTGAAACGTGAGGATTTCAACAACGACAAGGTGGATGCGGGCGAGATCGGCGCAGGGCATAGCGTGACGGCGTTGTACGAAATTGTCCCGACGGGCCAGAAAGGCTGGCTGGAACCGTTGCGCTACGCCGCTGCGCCAGTGGCTGAAAACAAACCGGCTGAGTTGGCGATGCTGCGCGTGCGCTACAAGCCTGCGGCGGGCGGTGACAGCCAATTGATTGAGCGGCCCATCGGCAACCAAGCGACCAAGGCCAGCGACGACCTGCGCTTCTCGGCAGCTGTGGCTGCCTTCGCCCAACAGCTCAAGGGTGATGGCCGCTACACTGGCAGCATGAGTTTGCAGGACACCGCCGCACTGGCCCGCTCGGCCCGAGGCGATGACCCGTTCGGGCTGCGCAACGAGTTCGTGCAACTGGTAGAGCTGGCGCAGAGTCTTAAGCATTAACGACACTCAATGTGGGAGCGGGCTTGCTCGCGAAAGCGGTGGATCAGTCGGTATAACTGTTAACTGACACTGCGCATTCGCGAGCAAGCCCGCTCCCACATTTAGAGCGATTTCGACTGTAAGAAAGGAGTTCGCCACCTACATGGCCGTGCCCGATGATTCACCCAGCGACGAAGCGCTGCTGGCCCGCTACCGAGCCGGAGACGGCGCCGCGTTTGAGCTTTTGTACGCGCGCCATCGCCAAGGTTTGTACCGGTTCCTGGTGTCCCTGAGCAACAAGGTCGAACTGGCCGAAGAGGTGTACCAGGAGACCTGGCTTAGCCTGATCCGCAGCACCACTCAGCCACAAGGTCGGGCGAGCTTTCGTACGTGGTTGTTCCAGATTGCCCGCAACCGCTTGATCGATCACTGGCGCAAGCACGGTATCCACAACCCGCTGCACGACAGCTACGATGAGCAACTGCACGCCCAGCCCGACGACAGCGCCGGCCCCGAGCAGCAACTGAGCCTGAGCCGCGACCAGGCGCGCCTCGACGCGGCGTTGCAGGACTTGCCCGAGGACCAGCGCGAAGTCTTCCTGCTGCGCCTGCACGGCGACCTCGAAGTGCCGCAAATCGCCGCCCTCACCGGTGCCCCGCTGGAAACCGTCAAAAGCCGCCTGCGCTACGCCCAGCAGAAACTGCGCCGCCTGCTGGCCGAGGAGATACCTGCATGACCGACCCACGACACACCCAGGACCCCGACGACGTGTTGCTCCAACACTTTCGTCAACACAGCACAGGCGAGCCGCCCGCGTCCCTCGACGCCTTCATCCTCAACACCGCCCGCCGTGAAGCCCCGACGCCGCCGCCGAGCCTATGGCAACGCTGGCTGCACGCCTGCCGCCAGCCGCGCTGGCAGATGGCTTTCGCCACCGTCGCCGGCGTGGCGCTGATGATCGGCGTGGTGATGCGCTCACCCGTGCCGCAACCGGAGATCTCCACCGCGACCTTCTCCGCGCCTCATCAGGAAGCCGCACGCCCACTTGTCCAAGCGTATTCGGCGCCGGCACCGGCGCCCATGGCCCGCATGGCTGCCGCCGCACCGCCGATTCAGGCTGAGGTGGCCGGCGCGTTGGCGGATGAGCCGGCCGCGAAACTCAGCAAACGTGCGGTGGCGTTGCCATCATTGGAGGAGGGGTTGCAGCAGCTCGTGGAGCTGCGCCGGGCTGGAGAAACCAAAGCGGCCGATGAACAGCTGCTGGCGCTGCATAAGCGCTTTCCCAAGGAAGACTTGCCGGCGCGGTTGGAGGCGTTGCAGAAACGTTAATCGACACCCACAAAAAAGCCCCAGGCCTTTCGACCTGGGGCTTTTCGTCTGTGTCGGGTGCCCCGGCGTCGTTTGAACTGGGTTGTAAAATGCCAGTATTTGCTGGGCTTTGTAGGTTTGGTATCGGTTAGGCATACACGTGGGCATACACGAGGCTAACTGCTAGAGCCACAAAATGCGGTTTCTGTGAGAATTCATTGGTCGCCCACAACGGTGCTGCAGGACAGAAGTGGCATTCTGCTGCTATACATCACGTCAGCATATTCGATGCCTCGGCAAATAAAAGGAGTTAACGATGAAGGTTCTTGCAGGGCTGGTTGGCGGCTTAATATTAGCCATTCTTCTTTCGATTGTCGTAGGCATCGCCGGAGCGGCTTCGCCAGGGGCTGGCGGTGCGACAGGCGCGATTGTGTTCTTCGTCGCATGGATCATTGCACTAGTCGTAGCGATTTATGCTCCGACTCCTGGCAAAGCATGGCGTCGACTTCTAGTGACCTCGGGCATCGCTGCATTCATGCTTCCCTTGTCCGGTATTATTTTCACCGGTAGCCATATCGCTACCAATGTCAGTGGCGCTCACTCAGGTGCTGAAACGGCGGGAGCGGCCATCGGTGGCACTTTGGTGAGTGGCTTTCTAGGATTTGTTGGCTTCTTCCTCGGAGTGATCCTGCTCGTCATCGGCTTGTTGGTGGGTCGAGATAAGCAGATCGTCTACATTCAATCTCCCCCAAATTCCTAAGCGGATTCATCTGGATAGCGACCCCAAAGACTTTTCCATTCACCTGGTATCGATCTTTCGTAGCGATACCCGTCGGAGTTTCGTGGCCGATAAGCGCTGGGGACCCTGGTGATTTACTAGTAGTACGGGGCATGGAACCCGCAGGATCTTGTTAGTAGCAGGTAGTCCAGCTTACTGAAATTTCAACGTTGAAATTGAAAGAATCTTGAAGAAAACCGACATCGTTACCCGGTCTGTAATAGTGCAATTGGCGTGTTCAAGCGTGAACAGCTGAGCAGTCACACCTGCCGATAACCCTCAACTACTGTCATGTAACTTGGAGAACTCACTTGCAATCAAGAGTCGAATTATCTGCCACCTGCGCTTCCGGAATGCCTAAGGATCAGTACATCAGACCGGACATGGTTAGGCCTATCCGCTGATGGCATCAAGCTCGCGGGGAGCAGGGGTGATAGCTGTACTGAAGTCGGTGTTACGAGCGTTACCGGTGTAACGAAATCTGTTAACTTATTGATTTTATTGAATTAATTATGCGTAACGTGGTTTTGATTCGTGTGGCGCGGCTGGTGTTACTTCCACAAGAGGTGTAACAGAAACAAGCCTAGCAAGAACGTAAGAGCGTTTCACCTGATCCACGACACCTCCGAAGCATGCAACGACGTGTCTTGTACGCTTACTGCTATAGCCTTGATCGATCATGAGCGCATATGGATTGTTTGCCGACCCGCGAAAGCGAGGACCAGATGACTTTTCAGATAGAACTATGGTAGGTGCCTTAACGAGACATATTGCTAGGTTGAGGTCAATGGGCCATCATGCGACCGATATATTTCGATAGTCATCCGGTAACATACGGATATGGGGCAGATCCAGAAAGATTTTGACTACCTAATAGGATTACAGGAAGGCAAAGCGGAAAGATTTTTTATCTCGTCTTGCTATAAAAAGGAAGGCTCATGTTAACCGATGGCGATCACAAAAAAATATTTCAAAGCTGCCAGCATAAATTTCGTGGCCTGGTGTCAGCTTTTAAAGCGCGGAAATTTGAAGAAAATAGAAGATTTGATCACTCTTTTATCTTTCGACGTGGCTATCGGGACTTAATGCTTGAAGCCCGGGCCGTGCTTCATATTAGTTCATTTTCGAAATATCTACAGTGGTGTGGATTTCATATAGCGAATCAGTTGCCCGAGCTAAGAAGATATCCAACCGGCTATGATGAATTGCAAGGGGTATCTTGGAGCGATAAAAAAGTATCCCTGGAACGAGAAGTTTTCTGGATCACTGCAAGAATCAATCAAGATCACGCGGCCATAAATTTGTACAGAAACTGTGCAGAGAGGATAGAAGTACTTGCAATTCGAGATGAGCTAGATGAAGCGGTTGAGGTTGTAAAAAGTATTGAATCGACACACGGCGCTAGTTTTTGGTCAGTGCAGTTAAGAATCGCTCTTGAAAGTGTAATTGGTGGTCTTGAAGGCCAAAAAAAATACACGGCTGAAGTTAGATCTGTTTATAAAAGTGGGTTGTTGAATTTTATTGCTTATAATACAAGTGTTCGTAATGAAGATAAGGTTAGTATCCAAAAGTATACGGATGATATAAGTTTAAGGATTTCCGATCACAGTAAATACGAAGATTCAGTAAAAACGTATATGGGACACCGCTTGCTAAATTCTTGGCCTAGTAATAACGAAAGGATCGCTGATGTCTTAAGGGTTGAGCAGAGTCACTCCTTGATTGATATATATGAAACATTCATAAGCTTGATTCAATACTCTTTAAAGAATGAAGCGAATGTCGAACTGAGGTCAATATTGATATCTGCTATGCAGCAAATATCGAACGTGAATGACTTTAGGCTTGCAAAAGCATGTTTGGCACTCGGGTTGCCTCTTAAATCGGTTTTCCCAATTAGGGATAGAACGGTTTTTGACTTATTAAGCGTTGGGGATATCTCAGCTGCTTTCAAAAAAGGCCTACGGCTGAAACGCTTTAAACCAGAGGTCCCAGACGCATGGGATCATATCTACGCCGGTGTTGCGTTGGGCTTAAGCTCACAGAGAAGTAAAGGAGATAAGCTGTCGGAGGTAAGCCGGCTTATCGCCAGCATACTTAGGCAGGATGAAGATTCATCAACCGCCTATTCAAAGCTGCTGAAAATTACGACTAATTTTAGCGGGCTCCCATTTGCATCTGCAGTTCGCTCTTTTGTAGAATTAATTTACAGGAAGCATCCGACAGCCGACTGGCGACCAGAACTAGTTTCTCTCAATTGCCGCGCTATAGGGATAGAAGACAGTGCCCTCCACAAGTTAGAGTTTGAAGAGTCACCCTCCAGTTTACTCTGGGAGCTTTTGAGCAATCCTCGCAAAGAGCTTAATGGAGTAAACAAGGTGGCGGAATCATTTTTTCGTACTTGTGGGTTGATAAAGGCTGGAGAGCTCGATAGCGCATTGAGTTATATAGAGCCGCTGAGAAAATCAACGCCAGTTGTATTGCCAGCACTTTCGATTGCGTTAGAGTTGAACTCTCTTCATGCATTAGGTTCTCGTCAAGCAGTTATTGAACTAATTGCCCGCGAGGGCTCGAAGCATGCGAGTAGGATAGAGCTGATTCCCGTGGCTGCATCCATAGATGCCTATCGCCCTGAGGATTACAATCGATGCACTGAGTTACTATCTGCATCAATAGCGCTTCATATCCTATGGGAAATCACTGAGAAGAGTACGACTGCTTCCCATCTTCGATTCAAATTGGGGCAGGTAATACGTCGAAAGGATATTCAAGAACCAGCAAAACTAGTAGATATAAAAGATACAATTCCGCACCAGCAGCTAGTCTACTTTTTGAGAAATGTCTGTGTTTGCAACTGGGTCGATCAAGTTCGAATTGTAAAAACTACGGCAGAAATACTGCGCCAACGGCAAAATACTTGCTCCGTGCTGCGGGAAATTGATCCTGAGCGGGAATCAGAATACCAAGATGAGATCGTCGAGATTTCCAATCGACAATTAATGAGTGATGGTCAATGGATTGTCGATCGAACAAGAATCCAAGTAGATATTGGCGCACTAACTCGATGGTCTACACGTGAGCTGTCAGAGGAGTTTTACAGATATCGAGATTTAGCTAAAGTTGTTACTCCTACAGAGTACGATGAGTTGATGAGAGATATCCTCACTGAAAATCAAATACCTGTTCAATTTTCTGAGTTTGATGAGGCTGACACGGTATTGTATTCTCTGCTTGTGCGAATAGGCTCCGAGTTTCTAAATAATTCACTCTTCGGTCTGGATTATTATTTAAGTAAGCGCATTCGGCACCAGTCTTTCGTAGGGCTTATTCGTGGTCCTCTTGAGTTGCAAGGGTTAATTACTACCAAGGAATTAAGCGGCTCAGGATACAACGAAAATCATGATCTGTTAGAAAGGTTTTCGGATTGTTCAAAAGAAGCCTTGAATAAGCTAAGTAAAGTAATAGAGCGTTTTTCTTCATCGTTTGATACTGCAATTATTGAGACTAAAGATAAAGTAATTCAAATAAAGTCTAAGGAAAACCCACACGGGTTGATTTCCCTGGAGGTTGGGCCTCAGATCGTACCAATCGCCAGAGTTGTGTTGAATGATTATGATACAGCAACTTTCGTCAAAGGTGCTGTGGGAGTGATGTGGGCATTATTAGATCGGTCGTTGGGAGAAGTTCGAGACTATGTTTCTGGGGAGCTGAAATCCAAGCTTACAGTTGTTTTTGACGAGTTTCGAGCATCACTTAGATCTTTGGTTGAAGGCAGGCCCGAATATCCAGAAGTGGATCGTATAATTGGCGATTGCTCTGTGGCGGTTCAGTTGTCGTTGGACGATGCAAGTAGTTGGTTCGCTAGAACAAATGATCGCAATGCATTTAAGCGAACATTCAATGCTGAACAAGCTGTGAAAATCTCTATCGAAGCTGCTACGAAATGTCTTCGTGGGTTTGAGCCTAAGATCGATGTAACTACAACTACGTCTGACGTGGTTGTAATGCCTAGTACACTTGTATTTATACATGATGTAATATTCGTCTCTTTGGATAATGCCCGAATCCATTCGGGGCTAAAAAGTCCGAAGGTGGATATTGAAGTGGACCCGGACTTAACGAATGGTAGATTTGTTATAAAAACTCGTTGCTCCTCGAAGCCAAGTTCGAGGGTTGAGTCAGAAAAGAAATTAGCTGAAATAAAAGACAAAATTGATCGTGGCGAGTTTCATTCTAAAACTAAGACCGAAGGTGGCAGCGGGCTTTACAAAATTGCGGCAGTTGTAAAACAATCCGCAAAAGGTTATTTTACTTTTGGCTTTAATGCGGATGAGGAGTTTGAAGTAGTAGTGGCATATCACTTTTTAGGCGAGGCAATGCCTGCAGAGGAAATGTTATGAGTGAATCTCTGCTCATGATCTTAATAGTTGAAGATGAAGTGCCAAAGAGTACTCAAATTGAGCTTTTTTTACGCGCGTTATGTTTGCCTATGATTATTAAAACTGTGCGTTCCGTAAATTCTGCGCTTGATAATTTAGATGAAAGTACTCCCGATCTCGTTCTTCTAGATATGTCATTGCCTACGATTGATGTAGATATACCGAACAAGGAAAGTGGTGGTAGGGCTCAAGGCTTTGGCGGAATTGAAGTGTTGAGGTATATGAGTTTTATGGGGATGTCATGTCCAACCATTGTAATTACGGGGTATGAGGTGTTCCCGCGGGAAGGTGGCGATATTGATATTCCTGAGCTTAGAAAAGAATTAATAGAAGATTTTCCGAATATTATACATGGTGTATTGCATTATAATTCGACGTATGAAACGTGGAAGACTGAATTAAGGGCGGCGTTTGAAACGTTCAAAATGGACAGGGATTTTGACTAACTGTGCGAATATTAATTGCCGATGATTGTAAAAGTCGCTACAAAAATCTTTTGAAGAAGCTTGAGGAGTTAGATATTCAGCGTAGCTGCGTAGAATTGGTCGCTAGCGCTGATGAGGCACATACCAAACTTGAAAATGAATATTTCGATCTGTTGGTATTGGATATATTGCTCCCGCTATATGAGACTGATGATGATGTTTCTCATGAGCACTCCTTGGCAATCCTACACCGTATAAATAATGATGAAGAGATTCTTAGGCCAGGTAAGGTGATTGGGATTACTGCTGATTTAGATGCTGCGGGAGCTGCTAAGGATACTTTTTCTGATTGTACTTGGTCTATTATAGATTATTCTCAAATAGATGATGAGTGGCAGCAAAGAATAATTAACTGTGTGAAATACATAGTTCAGGAAAAGCTAAGCAGGCCATCAGAGGTGCAGAGCGCATCGCAGACCGACGTAGTCATCATATGTGCACTTGAAACCCCTGAATTTGATGCATTAATGGACTTGCCATGGAATTGGGCTGCTGCGCGTCCTATCCATGATCATATGTTTGTTAGAGATGGGTGGTTTTTTTCCAGCGGGTTAAAAATAACTGTTTCTGCAGCATTCGCTACTAGAAAGGGTATGGTAGAAGCGGCGTTAAAGAGCTATATCGCTATATCGTATTTTAAGCCAAAGCTTATCGCTATGACGGGAATATGCGCTGGCGTACAAGGGGCGGTGAAAATCGGTGATGTATTGTTCGCGGATCCGGCTTGGGATTTTCAAAATGGCAAGTTGTTGCGTGAGGGTGATGTTACGAAGTTTTTAATATCACCTCATCATATCCCTGCAACCTATAGTGTGCGAACTTTAATGGAGATGTTGCGTTCTGATAAAGTGTTTTTAGGAAGTCTTCCGTTGGAGTATGGTGATGAATGTAAATACAGTACTAACATAAAATTGGGGCCTATGGCATCTGGTTCTGCTGTTCTTGCGGATGGAAAAACTATCAAAGAGATTGAGGAGCGGCAACAGCGAGATGTCGTTGGGGTGGACATGGAGGTTTACGGTTTATATGCCGCAGCGCATGTTTCGAGTCCTGCTACGCGCTTTTTCGCTTTGAAAGGTGTTTGCGATCATGCAGATCCGGACAAGGACGACGACGCGCAACGCTATGCAGCGTTTGCCAGTGCGCGCGTTCTTCAGAAATTATTTGAACAGTATGGGGCATTCTGTCTAGGAGTAGCTAATGGATGACGATATCAAAACTCAACGCACCATTGATCATGCTTGGCGATACTTTGAGCTACATGCCCAGCAGCGGATGACAGTGTTTAATTTCTATCTTGCAATTTCTGGTCTGATTGCCGCCGGGGTGGGGGTGTGTTTGCAGCAGGGGTCGAAGTTTTCTTTTTTGGCTTCTTTGTTAGGTGTCTTTCTTGGCTTGGTATCTTTTCTTTTTTGGAAGCTTGATCAGAGAGTTTCTGAACTGATCAAGCTGGCTGAGTCAACTCTTTGTAAAATTGAGTTAGCTACGGGTAATGATGAGATATTGATTTTTTCTAAAGAACGGCTTGTTTCCCGAAAAGGAGGGCTATTTTCAATTTGGACCTATGGGAGATGCTTTCGGATGACTTTCCTGTCGGTCGGGTTGATAGGTGGTGCATTTGCAGTTTTACCCCATGTTGTGGATTTTTCAAGCAAGCCTGATGAAGGTAAATATTCTTACAGGTATGTTATTAAAATATAGTTGCTTTCGAATGAGTCTTTGTTGCTTTTAAATAGAGCCTCTCAGATGAAGGTTGAAATCGGTAATCCAAGAGCAGCGGTTGAGAAAAGGCCTACTAGAGGCCTTTTGTCGAACTAGCTTGAATGAAAATGGGGACAGATTTATTTATGTTCAGACCGAATCCCCATTCATTGCGTGGCTGCCACTCCTCACGCAGGAGTGAGCAGGATTGCGGGCTAGTAGATGAGCCATCAAATCCGAGAACCCTTGCGATAGGCAACCATCCGGAAATTCCGGCTAATTGAAACAGAAGACTTACGAAACACCGCCCACAAAAAAGCCCCAGCTCTTTCGACCTGGGGCTTTTTCGTCTGTATCTGGTGCACCCGGCGGGATTCGAACCCACGACCCCTGCCTTCGGAGGGCAGTACTCTATCCAGCTGAGCTACGGATGCTTGTGCGGGCGACATCATACCCATGTCGTCCTTGGGCGTCCATGCCGGTCTTTGGCCGTTTGTGGGTAGGAATTGGCTGCACAGAGGCCCTGCGCCGGGCGCCGGTGGTCGATGGGGTGGAACGCGGCCGGATCACGCTGATCAGAAAGATTCGGCAAATGCGCCGTTTTCGTTCTTTTTTTCGAACAGACTATTGCCCTGTACCCCCATTGATCCTAGGATTCGTTTGAGATTTCAAACGCTCTGTCTCCCGTGCGCTCTTCCACTCTTGCCGCGCGCTGGGGCTGATTTCCCTGACGGCAGCCCACAAGGCGCCTTTCAACAACTCTAATTCGCTCCGCGTGCGCGCGGTGCTGTTAAGGAAAGCCGACATGCAGCTCAAAGATACCCAGTTGTTCCGCCAACAAGCCTTTATCGATGGCGCTTGGGTCGATGCGGACAACGGTCAAACCATCAAGGTCAACAACCCGGCCACGGGCGAGATTCTCGGCACCGTGCCGAAGATGGGCGCCGCCGAAACCCGCCGCGCCATCGAAGCCGCCGACAAGGCGCTGCCGGCCTGGCGTGCACTGACCGCCAAGGAGCGCGCCAACAAGCTGCGCCGTTGGTTCGAGCTGCTGATCGAAAACCAGGACGACCTCGGTCGCCTGATGACCCTGGAACAAGGCAAGCCGCTGGCCGAAGCCAAGGGCGAAATCGTCTACGCCGCTTCCTTTATCGAGTGGTTCGCCGAAGAAGCCAAGCGCATCTACGGTGATGTGATTCCCGGCCACCAGCCCGACAAGCGCCTGATCGTGATCAAGCAGCCCATCGGCGTGACCGCTGCAATTACCCCGTGGAACTTCCCGGCCGCGATGATCACCCGTAAAGCCGGCCCGGCCCTGGCCGCCGGTTGCACCATGGTGATCAAGCCGGCTTCGCAAACGCCGTTCTCGGCCCTGGCCCTGGTTGAGCTGGCGCACCGTGCCGGTATCCCTAAAGGCGTGCTCAGCGTGGTCACCGGCAGTGCCGGCGACATCGGCGGCGAGCTGACCAGCAACCCGATCGTGCGTAAATTGTCCTTCACCGGCTCCACCGAAATCGGTCGCCAGCTGATGGCCGAATGCGCCAAGGACATCAAGAAGGTCTCGCTGGAACTGGGCGGCAACGCGCCGTTTATTGTGTTCGACGACGCGGACCTGGATAAGGCCGTCGAAGGCGCGATCATTTCCAAATACCGCAACAACGGCCAGACCTGCGTCTGCGCCAACCGCCTGTACATCCAGGATTCGGTGTACGACGCGTTCGCCGAGAAACTCAAAGTGGCCGTGGCCAAACTCAAGATCGGCAACGGTCTGGAAGACGGCACCACGACTGGCCCGCTGATCGACGAAAAAGCCGTGGCCAAGGTTCAGGAGCACATCGCTGATGCCCTGAGCAAAGGCGCCAAGCTGCTGGCCGGTGGCAAGGTGATGGAAGGCAATTTCTTCGAGCCGACCATTCTGGTCGACGTGCCGAAAAATGCCGCCGTGGCGAAGGAAGAAACCTTCGGCCCGCTGGCGCCATTGTTCCGCTTCAAAGACGAAGCCGAAGTGATCGCGATGTCCAACGACACCGAGTTTGGCCTGGCTTCCTATTTCTACGCCCGCGACCTGGGCCGTGTGTTCCGTGTGGCTGAAGCCCTGGAATACGGCATGGTCGGCGTCAATACTGGGTTGATCTCCAACGAAGTGGCGCCGTTCGGCGGCATCAAGGCGTCGGGCCTGGGCCGTGAAGGCTCCAAGTACGGGATCGAGGATTACCTGGAAATCAAATACCTCTGCCTGGGCATCTGACCGGCAAGAGCTTGCGGCAAACGCAGAGGGCACGAGAGCGCTGCCCCTTTGCGTGTTTCACACCGTTATTCGTAGTGGCCGGGAAAGCTGTGGCAGTCGATCATCGCATGCTGCCGTAGTTGCCTCCCCGCCACGTATTCCTTGGACCACGCCACCCGATGAGTGGCGAATGAGGACTTTATGAGCAAGACCAACGCATCCCTGATGAAACGCCGCGAAGCCGCTGTACCGCGCGGTGTTGGCCAGATTCACCCGATCTTCGCTGAATCCGCGAAGAACGCCACCGTGACCGACGTTGAAGGTCGCGAGTTCATCGACTTCGCCGGCGGTATCGCTGTGCTGAACACCGGCCACGTGCACCCGAAAATCATCGCCGCCGTGACCGAGCAACTGAACAAGCTGACCCACACCTGCTTCCAGGTTCTGGCCTACGAGCCTTACGTGGAACTGTGCGAAAAAATCAACGCCAAGGTACCAGGCGACTTCGCCAAGAAAACCCTGCTGGTCACCACCGGTTCCGAAGCGGTTGAAAACGCCGTGAAGATCGCGCGTGCCGCCACGGGCCGCGCCGGCGTGATCGCCTTCACCGGCGCTTACCACGGCCGCACCATGATGACCCTGGGCCTCACCGGCAAAGTCGTGCCGTACTCGGCCGGCATGGGCCTGATGCCAGGCGGCGTGTTCCGCGCTCTTTTCCCGAACGAACTGCACGGTGTGAGCGATGACGACGCCATCGCCAGCATCGAACGCATCTTCAAAAACGATGCCGAGCCGCGTGATATCGCTGCCATCATCATCGAGCCGGTGCAGGGCGAAGGCGGTTTCTACGTCGCGCCTAAATCCTTCATGAAGCGCCTGCGCGAACTGTGCGACAAGCACGGCATCCTGCTGATCGCCGACGAAGTGCAAACCGGTGCCGGCCGTACCGGTACGTTTTTCGCCATGGAGCAGATGGGCGTCGCCGCCGACCTCACCACCTTCGCCAAATCCATCGCTGGCGGCTTCCCGTTGGCCGGTGTGTGCGGCAAGGCGGAATACATGGACGCCATCGCCCCAGGCGGCCTGGGCGGCACCTATGCCGGTAGCCCGATCGCGTGCGCCGCTGCGTTGGCGGTGATGGAAGTGTTTGAAGAAGAGCACCTGCTGGACCGCTGCAAGGCTGTCGGCGAGCGCCTGGTGACTGGCCTCAAAGCCATTCAAGCCAAGTACCCGGTAATCGGTGAAGTGCGTGCCCTGGGCGCGATGATTGCGGTCGAGCTGTTCGAAGGTGGCGACAGCCACAAGCCGAACGCTGCAGCCGTCGCCTCCGTGGTGGCCAAGGCGCGTGACAAGGGCCTGATCCTGCTGTCCTGCGGCACCTACGGTAACGTATTGCGCGTACTGGTCCCGCTGACCTCGCCGGACGAGCAGTTGGACAAAGGCTTGGCGATCATTGAAGAATGTTTCTCCGAGCTGTAAGCGGAACCTGATTTGATCGACAGAAAAAACCCGCCTCGGCGGGTTTTTTTGTGCCCGATGCAGCACATTCAGGCCTTGTTCATTGTACGTAGGCAGCGTGATTGTCTAAGGTTGCAGCATTGCCGATGGAGCGTGCTGGATGACTGCTGTTGATTTACCGGCTGTACCCCGAGTGTTGATTGCCGAGGCGGACCCTTGGTCGCGGGATCTGCTCAAGCAAGTGCTGTTGAATGTGCGCTGCGACGCACGGCTGGACGTGTGTGCTGATGGGCAGCAAGCAGCCACGCTGTTGCGAGAAAAAACCTACGACCTGATTCTCGCGGATTGGGAGCTGCCCGGCGTCGATGGCCTGAGCCTGCTGCGCAGCGTGCGCCAGAAGCGCCGTTCGCTGCCCTTCATTCTGTTGAGCAGTCGCAATGACAGCGCCAGCGTGCGCGAAGCCTTGCCTCTGGCGCCGACGGCGTACCTGACCAAACCACTGAACATGGAAGGCCTGACACAGCGCCTGCAAGACCTGCTGCTCAACGAAGGCGAAAGCGTGTACTGCGAAATTGCGCCGCTGGCGCCGGGCATGACGTTGCCGGTGTTCCTGGAGCGCCGCCGCGAAGCCTCTGACGGCGCGCCGTTGCGGGTGGATGTAAAAGACGCCGTAGAGCACAGCCTCACGCCGGATGGCCTGGACCTCGAACGCCTGGAAGACCAGGTGCGCATGGACCCGCAAATAACGGCCGTATTGATCGCCGCCGCCAACAGCGCCGGCCATCACGGTACGCCGGTGCAAACCCTGTCGGCCGCGCTGCACACACTGGCGGCCGGGCAGA
The DNA here is from genome assembly GCF_963878885.1 of Pseudomonas sp. R9.37. NCBI lineage: Bacteria > Pseudomonadati > Pseudomonadota > Gammaproteobacteria > Pseudomonadales > Pseudomonadaceae > Pseudomonas > Pseudomonas sp. R9.37. The sequence goes on from NZ_CAWNZA010000043.1 coordinate 82,465, forward strand.
GCATGAACCTGATTCTGGGCCTGGCCCTCAAGCACAATGTGGTGCTGGGCGATCCGGCGCTGGTGGCCTATGCCGAGCGCCACTGGCAACTGTCCCAAGACACTGCCGACTATGCCCGCCGCCTGGCGCGCATGCTGGAGTTGGACCACGAGCGCTGCTACAGCGCCGGCATCCTGCACCGGTTGGGCGACTTGGCGTTGTTGCGTTGCCTGGAAGACTGGCGTCAGGGCGGCGGGGCGTTGGATGACGAAGCCATTGGCGAGTCTCTGGATACCTACGGTGCGGCCTATGGTTCGGCATTGCGCACACGTTGGCGCTTGCCGTTGGAGCTACGCCAGTTGATTGCGTCGATCTACTCACTCGAAGGCGGGGTGTATTTGCGAGAATCGCTGGTGATGAACCTGGCGGCGCAGATGGCGCGCTTGACCGAGCGTGAAGGGTTGGAAGAGCTGGCCAGCAGCAAAACGGCGCGCTTGCTGAGGGTCGGGTTGTCGGAGTTGACTCGGGTACGCAAGGCCTAGCCAGCAACGCGGTCGCGTGTGGGAGCCAGCCCGCTCCCATCGTTTGAGCGGCGTTAACTCGCTATGACGCGGTTCTTGCCTTGGCGTTTGGCCTCGTACATCGCCGCATCAGCGCGCGCGAACAGGCCGTCCAGAGACGCATCTTCTTCGCGCAGGGTGGCCAGGCCCTGGCTGACGGTGACGGTGAATTGCCGCCCTTCGTAGCTGAAACTCAGCGCCTGGATTTCCTTGCCCAACCGCTCGGCCACTTGCAACGCCATGTGCGGCGCACAACCGGGCAGCACGGCGGCGAATTCTTCGCCACCGATGCGCCCGAACAGGTCGCCACGGCGCAGTACGCTGCGACCGCTCTCGGCGATACGCCGCAACACCTGATCGCCCTCCAGGTGGCCGTAACTGTCGTTGACCTCTTTGAAGTCATCAATGTCCAGCAACAGGAACGCCAGCGGTGTGCCCTGAGCGCAAGCGCTGTCGAAGGCCAGGTTGGCGCATTCGAAAAAGTGCCTCCGATTGCTGCTCTGGGTCAGTACGTCGGTGGTGGCGAGTCGGTGCAGTTCCAACTCCATTTGTTTCTTTTCGGTGATGTCTTCGGCCATGCCGACCACGATCACCGGCTTGCCGGGCTCGACCTGCTGGTTGATATAGCATTTGTCGCTCAGCCAGCGAATCTGCCCGTCGGCGGTAATGATGCGGTACTCGCGGTCCTCCACGGCGCCTTGCTCCAGCACGCGGGCGAGGCTGTATTCAGCGTAATCGAGGTCTTCGGGGTGAATGCTGTTGCGCCATTCGCGGTGGTCGGCCAATAGCAGACCGGCCGAACGGCCAAACACTCGCTCGTAGGCCGGGCTCACGTACAGCACTTGGCGCGTTTCCCAGTCGATGGCCCACAGCACGGCATTCACGCTGACCAGCAGTGAGCTGAGCAGTTGCTCGCGCTCACTCAGCCGCTCGACTTCACCCTGTGCGTGCATGAGCGCCAACAAGGTTGCCGCCGCAGCCGGGCGGGCAGGCTCAGCTGTGGGGGCATCGGGCAAGTAAGGCTTTTCGTGGACCATCGGTACAACTCTCTCTGGGCGCGCCGCAGGATGGAGCAGCGGTCACTACAAGGGGTCACCATGATGGCGAAGTGTTCTTTGAGAGAGGGGAATTGCGGTGAAGTTCCGTGAACAGCTTGACTAAGAAATGACGTCAGAAACCGGTTGTAGGCCGATTTTCGTGGTGAATAGGCTGGTTTTAGTGATTAGTTTTACGGCGGCGAGGGTGCCCCTTGTGGCGAGGGGCTTGCTGTGGCGAGCAGGTTTGCCACAGCAAGCCCGCCTGCCAGGGCCAACCCTGCCGCCTTCGGCCAGCCCACTCGTACGAGCGGGCTGTGAATGCCTGATCAGACCGTTGCAGGACGCAGCGAGTAGGTCTTCAATTGGTGGGCAAAATCGCGCAGGGACTGAATGCCGCTGGCCTCGGCCTCGTGCACCCATTCCTTGATCGCGGCCAGCATGTCGTGGCCATTGGAGCTGGTTTTCAGCCAGATCTGCTGCAGCGCCAGGCGCTTCTCGTAGATCACGGTGAGCGCATGGCTGTGTTCCAGCAGGCTCTGGATACGCACGTGGTGGCGGTCATCGAGCAAGCTGGTTTCACGCGACAGCAGGCGTTTGGCCCGGTGGAACTGGTGACGCACCGAGTGATCGACCTTTTCCAGCTCTTGCTTGACCAGCGGACCGATTACCAACTTGCGGTACTGGGCCATGATCTGGAAGCGGTTGTTGAGGATCGCCATGGCGGTGTCCATGTCCAGATGGCCTTTGCCTTCGACACGGTGGGCGATGGGGGCAACGCGCTGCACATTGGCCAGGCGCAGGAAGCTGAAGACTTTGATCCACGCCCAACCCAGGTCGAACTCCCACTTCTTCACTGACAGCTTGGCCGAATTGGGGTAGGTGTGGTGATTGTTGTGCAGCTCTTCGCCGCCGACGATGATGCCCCACGGCACCAGGTTGGTCGCCGCGTCACGGCATTCGAAGTTGCGATAGCCCACGGCATGCCCCAGGCCGTTGATCACGCCGGCAGCCCAGAACGGAATCCACATCATCTGGATCGCCCAGATGGTGATGCCGATGGTGCCGAACAGCATCAGGTCGATGACGCCCATGATCGCCACGCCCAGCAGCGGGTAAGGCGTATAGATTTTGCGCTCGATCCAGTCGTCCGGGCAGTTCTTGCCGTAGATGCGCAGGGTCTCCGGGTTTTCGGCTTCGGCGCGGTACAGCTCGGCGCCTTTGCGCAACACGGTGGACAGGCCTTTGACGACCGGGCTGTGCGGGTCGTCGACGGTTTCGCATTTGGCGTGGTGTTTGCGGTGGATGGCGGTCCACTCGCGGGTGTTCTGCGCCGTGGTCAGCCACAGCCAGAAGCGGAAGAAGTGTTTCAGGCCGGCATTGAGCTCCAAGGAGCGATGGGCTGAATAGCGGTGCAGATAAACCGTGACCCCAACGATGGTCACGTGGGTCATCAACAGAGTGACTGCCACCAGTTGCCAGGCTGACAAGTCAAGAAAACCGTTGTACCACATAGGCTGTATGGCCCTCAGATAAAGAAAAAAGCAGCTCACGCATTATCACTAAGCCTACAGAGAAAACCAGCCGCCCTTTCAGATAGAAGTGACTGGATGTTTCTTATTCTATAATCCGCAGCCTTTGTAGGGCGATTTTGTTTTTTGGTAAGGATTACTGACCATATGCTGTTTTCATACCGAGGTGCCCTGCGTGTGGGGCTGGTATACCTGCTGGTTTCCATTGCGTGGCTCCAGCTCAGCCATCATCTATTGATCGACTTTCTCGATGACCCTTGGGAATTGGAGCGCTGGCTGCAGGTGCGCGGCTATGTCTGGGTGGGGCTCAGCGCGCTGACCCTGTCGCTGATTTGCGCCCGTTTTGCCCGTGCTCACCAGCTGCAGCAGCCGCTGAAAGAAAACCGCGAGCGCCTGCGCCAGGCGGCTGCCGTGTTCGATTGCACCCGCGAAGGCGTGCTGGTCACCGACGCCCAGGGGCTGATCGTGCACGTCAATCGGGCGTTTATCGAGATCACCGGCTATCGCCGCGAAGATGTCATGGGCGAGCGACCAAGCTTGTTCAAGTCCGGGCGCCATTCGTCGAATTTTTATCAACAGATGTTCCAGACCCTGGAACGCACCGGCGAATGGAGCGGCGAAATCTGGAACCGGCGCAAAAGCGGCGAAATTTATCCACAGTGGCAAACCATCCGCGTCATTCAGGATGACCAAGGCAAGGTCAGCCATTACGTCGCGGTGTTTTCCGATATCAGCGCAATCAAGGATTCCGAGCACGAATTGGCGCACCTCGCCCATCACGACCCGCTCACCGACCTGCCCAACCGCCTGCTGTTCACCGACCGCGCCGAGCAGGCGCTGGCCTCGGCGCAAGTGCACAAACGCGGCTGTGCCTTGCTGTTGCTGGACCTGGATCACTTCAAGATCATCAACGACAGCCTCGGCCATAACGTCGGCGACCAGTTGCTCAAAGCGGTCGGCGAGCGGCTCAAGGGCCTGTTCGGCCCCGGCGTGACCCTGGCGCGCCTGGGCGGCGACGAGTTCGCCGTGCTCGCCGAAAGTTGTCCACAGGTGGTGCAGGCCGCCGCGCTGGCCCAGCGCATGCTCGATGCGATGAAGCAGCCGTTCATCTTTGACGGCCATCAACTGTTTATCAGCGCCAGCATCGGTATCAGCCTGTTCCCCAGCGATGCCCTGAGCGCCCAGCAGTTGCTGCGCAATGCCGATTCCGCGCTGTTCAAGGCCAAGAGTGCCGGGCGCGAAAGCTACGCGCTGTACACCGAAGAGCTGACCGCCCATGCACAGAACCGCGTGGAAATCGCCAGCGAACTGCGCCGCGCCCTCGACCAGCACGAGCTGCGCGTGTATTACCAGCCGGTGCACCACCTGCAGGGCAGCCGCCTGATCGGCGTCGAAGCGCTGGTGCGTTGGCAGCATCCGGAGCGCGGTCTGGTGCCACCCGGCGATTTCATCCCCATCGCCGAACGTACCGGGCTGATTGCCGACATCGACGCCTGGGTCATGGACCAGGCCTGCCGCCAGATGTGCCAATGGCTGGCCGATGGCGCGCCGTTGAGTTTTATCGCGGTAAATGTCTCCAGCCGGCTGTTTGCCCGGCGCGAGCTGTACGAGCAAGTCGCCCAGGTGCTGCACGCCACCGGCCTCGATCCGGCGTTTCTTGAGTTGGAGGTCACCGAAAGCGCGGTAATGGACGATCCGGAAGTTGCCCTTGAGCAGCTGCACCGCCTGCGAGAGCTGGGCTTGCGCCTGGCCATCGACGATTTTGGCACCGGCTATTCGTCACTGCTGCGCCTCAAGCGCCTGCCGGTGCAGAAGCTCAAGATCGACCAGGGTTTTGTCGCCGGGCTGCCATGGGATGAGGACGATGCGGCGATTGTGCGCGTGGTGATCGCCCTGGCGAAAAGCATGGGCATGCAGGTGCACGCCGAAGGCATCGAGCAAGTGGAACAGGCGCGGTTCTTGTTGGAGCAGGCATGCGATATGGGGCAGGGGTACTGGTTTGGGCGGCCGATGCCGGCACAGGAGATTGATTGGCAGCGGGCACCTGCTATCCGATAGGCAAAACTCGGTCAATGTGGGAGCCGGGCTTGCCCGCGATGAGGGCCTTTCAGGCGAAATATTTCGTACCTGACACATCGCCATCGCGGGCAAGCCCGGCTCCCACAGGGTTAAGCAGCGCCTGGGTATCAGTATTTTCAGTACCAAAACCTTCGCAACCCCACGTCCTGCCAGAAAATTCTTTCTGGTTATATAAACATTCTTAAATAGTATTTTTAAGAATATCCGCGCTTATCTACTATCGCCCTCACGCCGCAAGCAGTGCCGCCACTGCCAGGCACTATTCATTTCAGGAGCGAGACCATGAGCGCATCTCTACGTAGCGTCGACGGCCAGGACGAAGCAGCCATTTTGCGTGAGATCCAGAGCGCCTTGCGCGACCTGCGGTTTGGCGCGGTGGAAATCACTGTGCATAACGCCCAAGTGGTCCAGATCGAACGCAAGGAAAAATTCCGTTTGCAGAACCCGGGTAACAAACCGAGCTGAGCAACAACGGCGATTCGCATGCTAGACCCGCAACTATAAGAAAAAGCCAACACCCCAGAATTTCAGGAGCCTTCTATGTCGTCGATTCGCCGTTACGCCCTGGCCGCACTGGCCAGTGCCGTGTTTGCCGGTTCCGCTGTTGCCAAAGACTACGAGTTGCTCAACGTCTCGTATGACCCGACCCGTGAGCTGTACCAGGACTACAACGCTGAGTTCACCACCTTCTGGAAACAGTCCCACCCCGGCGACAACGTCAAGATCCAGCAATCACACGGTGGTTCGGGCAAGCAAGGCCGCGCGGTGATCGACGGCCTGCGCGCCGATGTGGTGACCCTGGCCCTGGCCGGCGACATCGACGAAATCGCCAAATTGGGCAAGACCCTGCCGGAAAACTGGCAAACCCGCCTGCCGGACGCCAGCACGCCCTACACCTCGACCATCGTGTTCCTGGTGCGCAAAGGCAACCCTAAAGGCATCAAGGATTGGGGCGACCTGATCAAGAAAGACGTTTCCGTCATCACCCCGAACCCGAAAACCTCCGGCGGCGCCCGCTGGAACTTCCTCGCCGCCTGGGCCTATGGCCTGAAAGCCGGCGGCAGCGAAGCCAAGGCCCAGGAATACGTGAAGGAGCTGTTCAAGCACGTGCCGATCCTCGACACCGGCGCTCGCGGTTCGACCATTACCTTCGTCAACAATGGCCAGGGTGATGTGTTGCTGGCTTGGGAAAACGAAGCGTTCCTGGCGCTGAAAGAAGACGGTGGCGCCGACAAGTTCGACATCGTCGTGCCTTCGCTGTCGATCCTCGCCGAGCCGCCAGTGGCCGTGGTCGACAAGAACGCCGAGAAAAAGGGCAACACCGAAATCGCCACCGAATACCTCAAGCACCTGTACAGCCCGGCTGGCCAGGAGATTGCGGCGAAAAACTTCTACCGCCCACGCGATGAGAAAGTCGCCGCCAAATACGCCCAGCAGTTCCCGAAACTGGACCTGGTGACTATCGACAAAGACTTCGGCGGCTGGAAAACTGCCCAACCGAAATTCTTCAATGACGGTGGCGTGTTCGACCAGATCTACTCGGCGCAGTAAGCCAAATTAAACTGTAGGAGCCTGATTTTCTGTAGGCGCTGGGCTTCTGTGGGAGCTGGCTTGCCTGCGATAGCATCACCGCGGTGTGTCTGACACACCGAGGTGCCTGCATCGCGGGCAAGCCCGGCTCCCACAGAAAAGCCAAGTCCCGCAGAGAGTGCGCTCCTACAGTGGTTTCTACCCTTTAACCAAGGACTCTTATGTCGCGTCGTATTTCCCCCGTCATACCCGGCTTCGGGCTGACGCTGGGCTACACCGTGGTGTACCTCAGCCTGATCGTACTCATCCCCCTGGCGGCGATGTTTGTACATGCCGCTCAACTCACTTGGGATCAGTTCTGGAACATCATCTCGGCACCGCGTGTGCTGGCGGCGTTGAAACTGAGCTTCGGCACGGCGCTGTATGCCGCCATCATCAACGGCGTGATCGGCACGCTGCTGGCCTGGGTGCTGGTGCGCTACACCTTCCCCGGCCGCAAAATCATCGATGCGATGATCGACCTGCCGTTCGCCCTGCCCACCGCTGTCGCCGGTATCGCACTGACTGCGCTCTACACCCCCACCGGCCTGGTCGGCCAGTTCGCCGCGGACCTGGGCTTCAAAATCGCTTACACCCCGCTGGGCATCACCCTGGCGCTGACCTTCGTCACGCTGCCATTCGTGGTGCGCACGGTGCAGCCGGTGTTGGCCGATATCCCCCGGGAAATCGAAGAAGCCGCCGCCTGCCTGGGCGCCAAGCCATTGCAGGTGTTCCGCTACATCCTCGTGCCTGCGTTGCTGCCCGCCTGGCTGACCGGCTTCGCACTGGCCTTCGCCCGTGGCGTTGGTGAATACGGCTCGGTGATTTTCATCGCGGGCAACATGCCGATGAAAACCGAAATCCTGCCGCTGCTGATCATGGTCAAGCTCGACCAGTACGACTACCACGGCGCCACCTCCATCGGTGTGCTGATGCTGGTGGTTTCCTTTGTTTTGCTGCTGCTGATCAACTTGCTGCAGCGGCGCATCGAACACCCATAAGGAGGCGCGGAACATGTCCCAATCGTCTATTTCCGCCGCGTCTTCGGCCAACGCCGCCCGTCGTGGCAGCGCAGTGTCGCGACGCATCCTGATCAGCCTCGGCTGGCTGGTGTTCTTCCTGTTCCTGCTGCTGCCGCTGTTTATCGTGGTGTCCCAGGGTTTGAAAAACGGCCTTGGCGCGTTCTTCACCGCGATCCTGGAACCCGATGCGCTGTCGGCACTGAAGCTGACGGTGATCGCCGTGGTGATTTCGGTGCCGCTCAACGTGGTGTTCGGCGTCAGCGCCGCCTGGTGCGTGAGCAAATACTCGTTCCGTGGCAAGAGCATCCTGGTCACGCTGATCGACCTGCCGTTCTCGGTGTCGCCGGTGATTGCCGGTCTGGTCTACGTGCTGATGTTCGGCGCCCAGGGCTTCTTCGGCCCGTGGCTGCAAGATCACGACATCCAGATCGTCTTCGCCTTGCCGGGCATTGTGCTGGCGACCATCTTCGTGACGGTGCCGTTCGTGGCCCGTGAACTGATCCCGCTGATGCAGGAGCAGGGCACCCAGGAAGAAGAGGCCGCGCGCCTGCTCGGTGCCAATGGCTGGCAGATGTTCTGGCACGTGACTGTGCCGAACATCAAGTGGGGCCTGATCTACGGCGTGGTGCTGTGTACCGCACGGGCGATGGGTGAGTTCGGCGCGGTGTCGGTGGTGTCCGGCCATATTCGCGGCGTGACCAACACCCTGCCGCTGCATGTCGAGATCCTCTACAACGAATACAACCACGTTGCCGCGTTTGCCGTCGCGAGCCTGTTGCTGATCCTGGCGCTCTTCATCCTGCTGCTCAAGCAGTGGAGCGAGAACCGTATCAACCGCCTGCGCAAAAGCGCCGGTGAGGAATAAGTCATGTCGATTGAAGTCCGTAATGTCAGCAAGAATTTCAACGCCTTCAAGGCCCTGAACAGCATCAATCTGGACATCCAGAGTGGCGAGCTGGTGGCGTTGCTGGGCCCGTCCGGCTGCGGCAAGACCACCTTGCTGCGCATCATTGCCGGCCTGGAAACTCCGGATGACGGCAGCATCGTGTTCCACGGTGAAGACGTGTCCGGCCACGACGTGCGTGATCGCAACGTGGGGTTTGTGTTCCAGCACTACGCATTGTTCCGCCACATGACCGTGTTCGACAACGTCGCTTTCGGCCTGCGCATGAAGCCGAAAAACCAGCGCCCGAACGAAAGCCAGATTGCGGTCAAGGTTCACGAGCTGCTGAACATGGTGCAACTGGATTGGCTGTCTGATCGCTACCCGGAACAACTCTCCGGTGGCCAGCGCCAGCGTATTGCCCTGGCCCGCGCCCTGGCGGTCGAGCCCAAAGTGCTGCTGCTGGACGAACCGTTCGGCGCCCTCGACGCCAAGGTGCGTAAAGAGCTGCGCCGCTGGCTGGCGCGTCTGCACGAAGACATCAACCTGACCTCGGTGTTCGTGACCCACGACCAGGAAGAGGCCATGGAAGTCGCCGACCGCATTGTGGTGATGAACAAGGGCGTGATCGAACAGATCGGTTCACCGGGCGAAGTCTACGAGAACCCGGCCAGCGATTTTGTGTACCACTTCCTGGGTGATTCCAACCGCCTGCATTTGGGTGAAGACAAGCACGTGCTGTTCCGCCCGCATGAAGTGTCGTTGTCGCGCCATGAACTGGAAGATCACCACGCGGCTGAAGTGCGTGATATTCGGCCGTTGGGCGCTACCACTCGGGTAACGCTGAAGGTCGAAGGCCAGAGCGAACTGATCGAAGCTGAAGTGGTAAAGGACCACGACAGCCTGACCGGTCTGGCGCGTGGCGAGACCCTGTTCTTCAAGCCCAAGGTCTGGCAAAAAGCTTGAAGACACCGCAATACCCATGCGGGAGCGGGCTTGTGTGGGAGCTGGCTTGCCTGCGATAGCATCACTGCGGTGTGACTGACACACCGAGGTGCCTGCATCGCAGGCAAGCCAGCTCCCACATTCAGACCTTGCTCGGCTTTAGATCGCGGCGTTCTACCGGGCCGGACCGCGCCTCAATCTGCTCCTTGAGGTCATGCCGCAACCCCAGCAAAAACGCCAACTCCGCGACCACAAACAGTGGCCCGACGATCAGCCCCGACACGTCGTCCACAAACGCGGGCTTCCTGCCCTCGTAATAGTGGCCGATAAACTGAATCACCCAGCCCACCACAAACATCCCTATGCCGCTGCTGAGCCACACCAGCGTGCTCTGCGCCGCCAATACATGCCCGGCCCAGACTGACAAGCCCATCAGCAGCGTCATCAGCACGCCCAGCGCCAGTTCCAGGCGCAGGTAAAACCCGGCCGAGAACAACGCGAGGATCACCGCTGGAGATATCCACAAGCTGCCGACCGGCCATTCAGGACGTGAAAGCAGCACCGCCACGGCGACGACGATTAACGGGATGCCGACAAAGTGGCTGGCGATATTGCGCGGGTCGCGGTGGTAGGCGGCGTATTGACTGAGGTGCTCGACGAGGCTTTTCATTGTTGTTCCTCCTGTAGGATGTTTGATCATGCCTTGCCGGCCTGTGACTGACTGTCAGCTGGGCGACAATCTTCGGAGTTCGCATGGACACAGAGAAATGGCGCTCGCAGCTGGCCAGTGGTCATTGGTTCAGTCACTTGCCTGCCTCTTTTCAGCATAGCCTGCTGACCAGTGCCCGGCAGCGCCAGCTGGCGGCGGGGCAATACCTGTTCAAGCGCGGCGACCCGCCTTGTGGCCTGTATGCCGTGCTCGACGGCACGCTGCGCATCAGCGCGGTGAACGAACACGGTAAGGAAGCGCTATTGAGCCTGGTAGAGCGGCCATATTGGTTCGGCGAAATCTGCCTGTTCGATGGCTTGCCGCGTACCCACGACGCCTGCGCCGTGGGGCCGTGCACGCTGTTGCAGGTGCCGCAGCAGGCGTTGCTGAACATCCTTGACGAGTCCCCGCCGTACTGGCGCGACCTGGCCTTGCTGATGAGCCAGAAGCTGCGCCTGAGTTTTATCAATATCGAGCACCTGAGCCTGATGCCGGCCTCTGTGCGGCTGGCGCACCGTTTACTGATGATTGTTGAAGGTTACGGCGATACCGGGCAGTCAAAACGTGTGCTGCAACTGCCCCAGGAAGACCTGGCGGCGATGTTGAGCCTGTCACGCCAGACCACCAACGCCTTGCTCAAGGACTTGCAAGCCCAAGGCGTCGTGCGCCTGGGCTATGGGGAAATTGAAATCCTCGATGCTCATCGCTTGCGTGAGGCGGCGCACACCTGAGGGTGTTAGCCTGCAAGCCTGATCAATCGAGGTGTGTTATGCGCGTGCTGTTAGTGGAACATGAAACCGAAGAGGCACAGCGGATGGCGCGGGGTTTGAACGAGGCCGGCTACACCGTGGAGGTCGCAGCCAATGGCATGGCAGCGTTGCGCTTCGTGGAGAGTACCGAGTACGAGCTGGTGATTCTGGATGTGATGTTGCCGGGCTTGAACGCCTGGAAGTTGCAGCAGGCTATTCGGTTGAAGGGCGAGACGCCGGTGTTGTTCCTGACCACGCCGGGCGGGATTGAAGACCGGCTGCGCGGGTTGGAATTGCATGAAGATGATTATTTGCTCAAGCCGTTTGATGCCAAGGCGTTGGCGACGCGGGCAAGAAAGTTACTGCGCCGCGATCGTGGGCGCTGATTGATCCAGGATGTGCATGGCCTGATCCACCGCCTTCGCGAGCAAGCCCGCTCCCACCTTTGCCTGCATTCACACATCAAAATGTGGGAGGGGGCTTGCCCCCGAAGGCGCTGATTGATCCAGGATTGCATGGCCGGATCCACCGCCTTCGCGAGCAAGCCCGCTCCCACTTTTGACTGCATTCACACATCAAAATGTGGGAGGGGGCTTGCCCCCGAAGGTGCTGATTGATCCAGGATGTGCATGGCCTGATCCACTGCCTTCGCGGGCAAGCCCGCTCCCAGCTTTGACTGCATTCACATATCAAAATGTGGGAGGGGGCTTGCCCCCGAAGGCGCTGATTGTTCCAGGAGTGCATGGCCTGATCCACCGCCTTCGCGGGCAAGCCCGCTCCCACCTTTGACTGCATTCACACATGAAAATGTGGGAGGGGGCTTGCCTCGGAAGGCGTTGATTGATCCTGGGTTGCATGGCCTGATCCACCGCCTTCGCGAGCAAGCCCGCTCCCACCTTTGACTGCATTCACACATCAAAATGTGGGAGGGGGCTTGCCCCCGAAGGCGCTGATTGATACAGGATTGCATGGCCGGATCCACCGCCTTCGCGGGCAAGCCCGCTCCCACCTTTGACTGCATTCACACATCAAAAATGTGGGAGGGGGCTTGCCCCCGAAGGTGCTGATTGATCCAGGATGTGCATAGCCTGATCCACCGCCTTCGCGGGCAAGCGCGCTCCCACCTTTGACTGCATTCACACATCAAAATGTGGGAGGGGGCTTGCCCCCGAAAGCGCTGATTGATCCAGGATTGCATGGCCGGATCCACTGCCTTCGCGGGCAAGCCCGCTCCCACCTTTGACTGCATTCACACATCAAAATGTGGGAGGGGGCTTGCCCCCGAAAGCGCTGATTGATCCAGGATTTTCATGGCCTGATCCACCGCCTTCGCGGGCAAGCCCGCTCCCACCCTTGACTGCATTCACACATCAAAATGTGGGAGGGGGCTTGCCCCCGAAGAGGCCCTACCTAGCGCAACCCATCCCGAAACTGCCCCGGTGTCATTCCCGTCCAGCGCTTGAACGCGCGATTGAAACTGCTGGTATCGGCAAACCCAAGCAAATGGCTGATTTCGGCCAATGAACACTGCGGGTCCCGCAAGTGCAGCAGCGCGAGATTTTCCCGACACTCATTGAGCAACGCGTCAAACCGGCAGCCCTCATCGGCCAGATGCCGTTGCAAGCTGCGCAAACTCAAATGCAACGCCTGGGCGATCCGTTCGGCGCTCGGCTCACCCTCCGGCAATTGCGCCTCGATGGCCGCGCGCACCTTGCGCTCCCAGGTCAGCGGTTGCAGCTGGGCGAGGGTGCGTTTGAGCACGGTTTCATTGTGTTCGGCCAACTCCGGGTTGGCGTCATCCAAGTGGCTGTCGAAGTCTCGCGCGGCAAACTCCAGGCGGTCTTCCTCGGCGCCAAAGAACACCGGTGCGCGAAACACCGTGTGCCACGGCGTGGGGTCGGCCGGCTCCGGGCGTTGCAGGTATACCGCCAGCGGCGCGTACTCACGGCCCAGCCGATTTCGGCAGGTGCGCACATAGATCGCTGCAAACGCATCAATCGCTTCCAGCGCCGGTGCCGGGCTGCCGGCGGGTTGCAGCAGGCGAAAGCAATAGCGCTCGCCCTCTCGACTAAGCTCCAGCGTCAGCGCATCGCTGACCACCTGGTGATAACGCACGATCCGCTCGAACACCTCGCGCAGGCTGCCGCTGGCCACCAACGCATAACCCAGCGCATGAAAGGTGGTCGGGCTGACAAATCGCGACACCCGCAAGCCGATGGCCGGGTCGCCGCTGGCCTGCACGGCCAGTGCCCATAACCGCGTGGTGGCCGACAACGGATAGCGGGCGTTGGGGTCGTCCATCTGCTGCGGGTCGAGCCCGGCTTGCGCGCACAGCGCGGCGCTGTCGAGGTCCAGGGCGTCGAGCTGCTTGCGCAGGGCGCGGGTCCAGCTGGCGAGGGAAGTGGCTTCGGGCATGACGATTGGCGCTTGCGGTCAACAGGTTGGCGTGTGGGGCTGATGCCCTGGCGCACCGCTTGGGCCAGGATGCATCGATCAATCACCAAGAGGATGGAAGCATGGACGGTACTTCTGCAAGTCCCCAGCAGATGAACGCACAACAGCGTTCGGCGCATATCCGTGACGTGGTGCTCGCCGAAGGGGCCAGATTACGCCAGCAGCACCCCTGGCTGCGGCACCAGGACGCCCTGGGCGCGGGCATTCTGGCGTTTGCCTTGCTGGGCATGCTCGGCTCGGCGGCGCTCTACATCACCGGCCACATGGCGTGGTGGGTTTGCCTGCTGCTCAATGCCTTCCTCGCCTCGCTGACCCACGAGCTGGAACATGACCTGATCCACAGCATGTACTTTCGCAAGCAACGCCTGCCCCACAACCTGATGATGGGCCTGGTTTGGCTGGCGCGGCCGAGCACCATCAACCCGTGGATACGCCGGCATTTGCACCTCAATCACCACAAGGTGTCCGGCACCGAGACCGATATGGAAGAACGCGCCATCACCAATGGCGAACCGTGGGGCCTCGCGCGGTTGTTGATGGTGGGTGACAACCTCATGTCGGCGTTCATCCGCATGCTGCGCGCCCGGACCTGGAAGCACACATTCAACATCCTCAAGCGCTCCCTGTTGGTGTACGCGCCCTTGGCGCTGCTGCACTGGGGCGCGTGGTATGTGTTTTTGGGCTTTCATGCGGCCAATGGTGTCGCCAGCCTGATGGGCGCGCCGATCGCCTGGTCAGACGACACCTTGCAGGTGATGCAGGTGATCGACATCGCTGCTGTGGTGATCATCGGCCCCAACGTGCTGCGCACCTTCTGCCTGCACTTTGTCAGCTCCAACATGCACTACTACGGTGATGTGGAGCTGGGCAACGTGATCCAGCAAACCCAGGTGCTCAACCCTTGGTGGATGTGGCCGCTGCAGGCGTTTTGCTTCAACTTCGGCAGCACCCATGGCATCCACCATTTTGTGGTGAAAGAGCCGTTTTACATCCGCCAGATGACTGCCAGCGTGGCGCACAAGGTGATGCGCGAGATGGGCGTGCGCTTCAACGATTTCGGTACCTTCGCGCGGGCCAACCGCCTGGAACCGCAGGCCCGCACACAGGCCGGGCTCAATCCGGCTGAAACGGCGACGCGCTGAGCACCACGCCGGTTTCGTCCACGTACTGCTGCCAGTGGCCGATCAGGGTGTCGAGTTTGTCCGGGTGGCTTGAAGCCAGATCATGGATTTCTCCGGGGTCCTGGCCCAGGTCATACAGTTGCCACGTCGCCGGCCCTACCGGGCCTGGGATGTACACGGCTTTCCACTGGCCCTGGCGAATCGCGCGGCGGCCGAAGAGCTCCCAGCCGGTGACGGTATGTTCGTCGTGCACCTGGGCGGTCTCGCCGGACAAAAAGCCCAGCCACGACTTGCCCCGCAACGGCGCCACCGGCTTGCCGCGCCAGTGCTTGCCGGGGTGGCGTACACCGGCAAGGTCCAGAATCGTCGGCGTAATATCCATCACCGTGCCAAACCCATGGCTGATGCGCCCGTTGAGCGCCAGTGGCGGGTAGTGCACCAGCGCCGGCACCCGAATGCCGCCCTCGGTGGTAAACGCCTTGAACAGCCGCGACGGCGCGGTCGCCACCTGCGCCCATGACGGCCCGTACCAGACGTAAGAGTTGGCGCGGCCGATGTTCTCCAGGCTGTTGTCGTAATGCTGGTTGAGATAGGTCAGCAACTGCGGCCCGAACTTGGGGAAAGCTTCCAGCAGCGCGCCCTCGGCGCCGTTATCGGACATGAACACGATGAAGGTGTTGTCCAGTTGCCCCTGGCGGCGCAGGTACTCCACCACCCGGCCGATGTTCCAGTCCATGCGCTCCACCATCGCCGCATACACTTCCATCGCGCGGGCCGAGAGCTGGCGCTGTTCATCGCTCAAGGCCGCCCATTGGGTGTTCAGCTCGATCAGCGGGTGGGGCTCGACATCGGCGTCGATCAACCCCAGCGCCTTGAGCTTTTCCAGGCGTTCCAGGCGCAGCGCTTCGGGACCGGCGTCGTAGCGGCCACGGTATTTTTCGACAATGTCCGCCGGCGCCTGCAACGGCCAATGCGGCGCCGAAAACGGCAGGTAAGCGAAGAACGGCCGCGCCTGGTCGCGCTCCTTGAGGTACTGCAGCAGCTTGTCGCCAAACGCATCGGAGGAATAGAACCCCTCCGGCAGTTGCTCGACGAAGGTGTCGTCCTCGATGTACAGCGCCGGGGTGGATTTGAGCAGGCCTGGCGTGTCGTCGTCGTAGGTTGGCTCGAAACCATAGTGGTTGGCCGCGCCGGGCAACAGTGAAAACGACCGCTCGAAACCCCGCGCATGCGGCGCCCGTTCGGCGGTGAGGCCCAGGTGCCATTTGCCGCTCATCAAGGTCTGGTAACCGGCCTCGCGCAGCAGCTCCGGCAGCGCCACGACGTTGTCGTTGAGGTAGCCCTCGTAACCCGGTTTGCCGATCAGCTCCGGCGTAAGCGCCTCGGCCATGGTGCCGATGCCGGCGATGTGATGGTCGGTGCCGGTCAGCAGCATCGAACGCGTAGGGGAGCAGGTCGGCGCGGTGTGGAAGTCAGTCAGGCGCAGACCCTTGAGCGCCAGGGCATCCAGGTGCGGCGTAGAGATTTCCCCGCCGAACGCACCGAGGTCGGAAAAACCCATGTCATCGGCCAGGATCACGAGAAAATTGGGACGTAGCGGCATCACGGCACTCCTCTTCAGCAGGCAATAAAGGCCAGCGGCAGGTCGCGAATCTGTTCGCGCACCGGCGGCTGATAGTGGTCATCGCTGATCAGTTCATGCAGCAGTTCTTCGCGCAGCTGGTGGAACTCGAAGCTGCTGCGCTGGCGCGGATGGGGCAGGGCGATATCGACGATTTGCTTGATCCGCCCAGGCCGAGGCTCCATCACCACCACGCGGTCGGCGAGGAAAATCGCCTCTTCCACGTCGTGGGTCACCAACACCGTGGTGATCTTGGCGCGCGCGCGGATCGCCAACAGCTCGTCCTGCATTTGTTGGCGGGTCAGCGCGTCGAGGGCGCCGAACGGCTCGTCCAGCAGCAGGATGCGCGGGCTGGCGACCAGGCCACGGGCGATCGCCACCCGCTGCGCCATGCCGCCGGACAGCTGATGGGGATAGGCGCGGGTAAAGTCGCTCAGGCCCACCAGCTCGATAAAGTCGCTGATGCGCCGGTTGCGCTCGGCTTCGCTCAGCGGCTCGTTGACCAGGCCCAGGCCAATGTTTTGCGCCACGGTCAGCCAGGGGAACAGGCGGTGCTCCTGGAACACAATGCCGCGCTCGCCGCCGATGCCGTTTACGGCCTTACCGTCGACCTGGATGTCGCCGCGAAACTGCGTGTCGAGCCCCACCAACAGGCGCAGCAGGGTGGATTTGCCGCAGCCGCTGGAGCCGACAATCGCGACGAATTCGCCCTCGGCAATCTCCAGGTTGAATTCGCGAATAGCCTCCAGCTCGAAGCCGTCGACGTCGAAGGACTTGCCCACATGGTTGAAGCGGACGATAGGTGCGTTCATGCGTGTCTCCAGCGGGTGGCGCGGGTTTCGATGCGTTGGCCGATAAAATTGAGCGTGGCGCCGGTAAGGCCGACCAGCAGCATGCCGCTCATGATCACGTCCATGCGCAGCAGCTGTTGGGCGCCGATCATCAGGCTGCCGATGCCGCCATTGGACGGCATGAAGTATTCCGCGCCGATGGTGCCGAGCCAGGCGTAGATCAGGCTCAGGCGCAGGCCGGCGAAAATCCCCGCCGCCGCGCCCGGCAACACCAGACGGCGCAGGCGCTGGAACAGGTTCAGGCGCAGCACTTGCGCCGCTTCGCGCAGTTGCGGCGACAGGTTGAGCACGCTGCGTTGGGTGGCGATAAACAGCGGGAAAAACGCGGCGAGTGCGATAAATACTGACTTGGCCAACTCGCCCAGGCCAAACCACGCGGTAAGCAAAGGCACCCAGGCAAAAATCGCGATCTGGCGCAGCGCGGCCAAGGTCGGGCCGAGTACGCGCTCACTGCGCCGCGACAGCCCCAGCCACAGGCCCATGGCAAAGCCCAGGCCGCCGCCCAGCAGCAGGCCGCCCAGTGTGCGGCCCAGGCTTTTGACCACGGCGCCGGACAGGCTGCCATCCAGCACGCCGGCGCCAGTGGTTTGCAGCACCGCCCATGGGCTGACCAGAATATTGGCGTCCACCCAGCCATGCTGCGTCGCCATCTGCCACAGCGCTACCAACAGCAACGGCAGTAACCACGGTTGCAGGCGCTGCCAGCCTTGATAGCGCGGCCCGCGACGAATCTGCGCGGTGGCCGGGTGCGGCCAGTGCACCCATTTGCGATCCAGCCAGCCGATGCCACGATCCATCACCACGCCCAGCACGCCGATGACCACGATGCACACGAACACGATGTCGAGCATGAACAACTGGCGCGCCCAGACCATCAGGTAGCCGATGCCTTCACTGGACGCCAACAACTCCACCGCCAGCAACGACGTCCAGCCCGCTGCCAGGGCCAGGCGTACACCGGCCATGAATGCCGGCAGCGCGGCGGGCAGGATCAGGCGGCGGATCAACAGGTGCGGGGGCAGGCGCAGCACGCGAGCGGCTTCGCGCAGGTTGGGCTGGGCATCACGCACGCCGACCAGGGTATGCAGGGTGACGGGCACGACGATTGCCTTGACCAGCACCACCAGTTTCAGCGTTTCGCCAATGCCGAAAAACACCATGAACAGCGGAATCCATGCCAGGGTCGGCACTTGCGACAGCGCGCTGAAGGTTGGAAATATCAGGCGCTCCGCCCGGGCGCTGAACCCCAATAGCGCGCCCAACAGCGCGCCTGCGCCGACACCGGCCAGCAGCCCCCAGAACAAACGCTGCACGCTGATCGCCAGATGGCTCCACAACTCGCCGCCGGCCAGTTCCACTGCGGTGCTCCAGACCAGCGAGGGCGGCGGCAGAATCTGCTGGCTCATCCAGTGATTGCGGCTGGCCAGCCACCACAGCGCAAACAGTGCCAGCGGCAGCAGCCAGGGTATGAGGCGTTCGCTCAGCTTCGGCCAACGCGGCGCGGCGTCTTTGCCGGGGGCCGCCAGAGGTAGGCTCAGAAGTGAAATTCGGGCCATGGAGGACCTCCGTTGTCGCCGTGGGCGTTATGTGATTTCGATCTTAGAAAAATGCAAACAAGATGATTGTGAGATAAGAAAAATCATTTAAAGCCTCTGTCCGACACGCATCCAATGCATTCGAAGAATATTTTCGATGCTGTTTATGCATATCCCTCTGGAGCCTGCGTTTTAGCTCGCATAGTCCCAAAAGCTATTAAATTGTGAATTTATAGTATTTAAAGTTTTGATCGGCCTGTGCCTACTTTCTGCTCCCCAGGCGACCGTCGCCCACCAGGAGCTGCGCTTATGAAACTGCCCTTCAAACGTCTGATCAGCCTGTTCGTCGGCACTGCCCTGGCCGGGTTGGTGCAGGCTGCCGATCTCACGGAAATTCGCATCGCCGTGCCCGACCTCAGTGCGGGCAGCCAGCACAGCGGCGGCGGGGTAACCGATGTACTGCAAAGCCAGCAAATCTTCGAAAAGGCCTTTGCCGATCAGGGCATCAAGATTCAATGGAATTATTTCAAGGGCGCAGGCCCGGTGATCAATGAGGCCTTTGCCAACGGCCAGGTGGACCTGGCTTACCTGGGCGACCTGGCGGCGATCATCGGTCGCTCCAATGGCCTGGACACGCGCTTGCTCAGTGCCTCGGCGCGCGGCGTCAAGCATTACCTCGCCGTGGTGCCAGGCTCCGGCATCAAGACCTTGCAAGACCTCAAGGGCAAGCGCGTCGCCGTGTTCCGCGGCACGGCCAGCCAGTTGTCATTCGACACCGCGCTGGCCAGCCAGGGTTTGAGTGAGAAGGATCTGAAAGTCATCAACCTGGACTTCAGCGCCGCCATTGCCGCCCTGGCCGCCAAACAGATTGACGCCACCTGGGGCGGTTCAGGTCTCACGGCGCTGCAAGCCAAGGGCCTGGCCGAGATACCGCTGACCACCAAGGACATCGGTGGCGCCGGCAGCGTGCAGGCGGTGCTGGTGGGCAGTGCCAAGTTTGTGGATGAACACCCGCAAGCCGTGGCCACGTTGCTCAAGGCCCAGCAGCAGGCGGTGCAGTGGTTGACCGATGACAACAACAAGCAGGCTTACATCGACCTGGTGTCGGGGCTGGCCAGTTACCCGCCGGTGATCCTGACCAACGATCTGAAAGACCAGAAACTCAGCGAGATTTTCCCCTCGACCCTGGACCCGGTGTTCCTCGGCAAATTGCAAGACGCGGTGGACTTGGCGTCCAAAGAGCGGCTGATCCGCAAGCCGTTTCAGGTGGGCGATTGGGTGGCGCCCAATCTGGCGGCGGCGGGGCGCTGAGCCTGGTGGTGGCTGGGTTATCGCTATCGCAGGCGAGCCCGCTCCCACAGGGGAACGCCTTCCAACTGGGCGAGCGGGCTTGCCCGCGATGAGGCCTTCAAACCGCCACACTCACCTGCTGCCTGTCCACCTCCACCAGCGTCTCAATCATCGCCTTCGCCGCCGGCGACAACCGCGACCCGGTGCGGCTGACAATCCCGCAGCGCGCGCTCATGGTCTCCAGGTTCTGCGGCAGGTTGCGCCAGTGCAGCAGCACCAGCGAGCCCTGGGCGATGTCTTCGGCAAACGCTTCTTCAGTGCCCACGCCAATCGCATCGGACTGCAGCACGATCTTCACCAGCGCCGGGAAATGCTCGGTCTGAATGCTCGGTGAAAAGTCCATGCGCCCACTCAGGTTCGCCAACAATTTTCGGATGCCCTGGGAGATCAGCGGTGAGGCCAGCGGGTAGTCGAACATGTCGTTGGTCGACAAGCTGTCCTTGGCCAATAACGGATGCCCCGGTCGGCAAAAAAACACCCCGCGCTTGGGCGTCAGTGCGCGTGTCTGGAAGTTCGGGTCGGCTTCGAACTGGCGAATGTCGGCGATAAAGAATTCGATCTCTTCACGGCTCAGGGCGCGGCTGAGTTTCTCCCAATTGTCCACCTGGAAACTGGTGCGGATTTTCGGGTGCGCACCGATGAACCGCGCCACCGCATCCGGCACCAGTTTCACGGCCGGCGCCGGCCCGGTGCCAAAGCGCAGGTCACCGGCGTCGAGTTTGGTCATGCGCGTCACTTCACTGCTCAGCAGGGCGGCGCCGTGCACCAGGCTCAAGGCGTGTTGCAGCACCACCTGGCCCTCGGGCGTGGGGCGCAGATCCTTGTTGCCGCGATCGACCAGCACACAGCCGAACTCTTGCTCCAGCCCTTGAATGCTGCGGCTGAAGGCGGGCTGGGTGATGCCCATGGCGTCCGCTGCACGCACGAAACTGCGGTGTTCGTTGAGGGCGATGAAGTAGCGCAGTTGGCGAAGATCCATATGCTTTCCCGGCATCTGAAAAATAGGTCGAAGGCATTTGCGACCGAGGGAGCTGAGGTTTTAAATGCAAGCTCTTATTCCGTCAACGAAGCATTGATTCATTTGCTAGATCTAAAATGCATATCAATAGAGCGTTGCCGGAAGGCATCCCCACCATCAGCAGGCACATGAGGGTCTTCACCATGAGCAACGCCGCATTAGCTGTTCAACCCGTCGCCCAGGCGCTGGACATCCACCCGGTCGCTGGCCGCATCGGCGCCGAGATCCGTGGCATCAAACTGTCCGGTGACCTGGATGCCGCCACCGTCGACGCGATCCAGCAAGCGCTGGTGCAGTACAAAGTGATCTTCTTTCGCGAGCAGACCCACCTCGACGACCAGAGCCAGGAAGCCTTCGCTCACTTGCTCGGTGAGCCGATTGCCCACCCGACCGTGCCGGTGCGCGACGGCACGCGGTTCCTGCTGGAACTGGATGGCACGCGCGGCCAGCGCGCCAACTCCTGGCACACTGACGTGACCTTCGTTGACGCCTACCCGAAAGCCTCGATCCTGCGGTCGGTGCTGGCGCCAAAATCCGGCGGCGACACCGTGTGGGCCAACACGTCCAGCGCCTACAACGACCTCAGCGTCGAGCTGCGCGCCCTGGCCGACACCCTGTGGGCGATTCACAGCAACGAGTACGACTACGCCGGGCGCAAGCCGGATGTATCGGTCGAAAAGCTTGAGGAATACCGCAAGGTGTTCACCTCCACGGTGTACGAGACCGAACACCCGGTGGTGCGCGTGCACCCGGTCAGCGGCGAGAAAACCTTGCTGCTGGGGCACTTCGTCAAGCGCCTCAAAGGCTATTCCCAGGCGGACTCGACGCAGCTGTTCAATCTGCTGCAAAGCCACGTCACCCGCCTGGAAAACACCGTGCGCTGGCGCTGGAACGCCGGCGATGTGGCGATCTGGGACAACCGCGCCACCCAGCATTACGCGGTGGATGACTACGGCACCCAGGAACGCATCGTGCGCCGGGTAACGCTCAAGGGCGACGTGCCGGTAGGTGTGCAGGGGCAGCGTAGCCAGACGACAAAGGGGCTCTAGGCTAAGTTTGGAGATCAAAAATGTGGGAGCGGGCTTGCTCGCGAATGCGCAGTGTCAGTCGATCTAAGTATCAACTGACAGGCTGCATTCGCGAGCAAGCCCGCTCCCACATTGGTTTGTGGTGTTTACCAGACGCCTATCTGCACCACTTTTTCCGCCTCCGGCTCACCATAACGAAACCCTTGGCCACGCTGATCAATCTCCGCGTGGCTGATAGTGGTGCGCCGCTTCAACCCACGCAGCCACTCGAACAGATAGCCCAGGTGCATTTCGCGCACCGCCGCATAGGCCGGATCGGCACCCAGGTCGTGTAATTCCTGCGGGTCATTGTGAAGATCAAACAGCTGTGGGCGAAAGCCGTCATACGCCAGGTACTTCCAGCGCTCGCTGCGCACCATGGTCATGCGGCAACGGTCGATGGGCTGTTCCAGACGCTCGCGGGCCGGGGCCTGGAACGCATAGTCGTATTCGGCGATGGCGTAGTTGCGCCAAGTGATGTCTTTGCCGTGCAGCAGCGGGATCAGCGAACGGCCCTCCAGGCGGTGGTCAGCCGCCGGCAAACCCAGGGCGTCGATGAAGGTCGGCAGGGCGTCGATGGTTTCCACCAGGCGTGCGTCCACTGAACCACGGCTGATGTCGGCGCTGGCGCGCGGGTCGCGCACGATCAGCGGGACGCCCACCGCAGGCTCCAGCAAGAACTCCTTTTCACCGAGGAAGTGGTCGCCGAGAAAGTCGCCGTGGTCGCTGGTGAACACGATCAGCGTGTCGTCCCAACGGCCGTTGCTTTGCAGAAAATCGAACAGCCGCCCGAGTTGATCGTCGACCTGTTTGATCAGCCCCATGTAGGTCGGGATCACCGTCAGCCGCACCTCATCACGGGAGAAATTCAGGCTCTCCTGGTGCTGGCGGAAGGCGTGGTAAACCGGGTGATCGCTGGTGTGTTCAGGTTGAATGGGCGCCTGAACATGCTCGGCGCCATACAGCGCGTGGTACGGCGCCGCAGCGATATAGGGCCAGTGCGGCTTGATGTAGGACAGGTGCAGGCACCACGGCTGCTCGCCTTGTTCGGCGATAAAATCGATGGCGCGGTCGGTGGTGTAGACCGTTTCCGAATGCTCCTGCGCCACGCGCGCAGGCTTGCCTGAGTGACGCATGTGCCAGCCGCTGAGGATTTCACCGTTTTCACCGGCGGCGGCATTGGCCCATTCATGCCACGGGTTGCTGCCGTCGTAGCCTTGTTCACGCAGGTAATGGGTGTACGGGGCGGACTCGCGTTTGTCCTCGAACAGTGGGCTGTCAGGGTAAATGCCGTCGTGGCGCATGTACGCGTCAAACCCGACCTCATTCAGCGGCTCGGCCTGCGCGCTGTCGGGGGCGATATTCAGACGTTGCAGGGCGTCCAGATTCGGCGTGGCGTGGGTCTTGCCGACCAGGGCAGTGCGGATGCCATGGGGGCGCAGGTAATCGCCAATCGTCAGCTCTTCCAGCGGCAGCGGCACCGCGTTCCACGCCACCTGATGGCTGCTGACATAGCGCCCGGTGTAGGCCGACATTCGCGACGGCCCACAAATGGTGCCCTGGGTGTAGGCCCGGCTGAAGCGCACGCCGGCAGCGGCCAAGCGGTCGATATTCGGCGTGTGCAAATGCGCATGGCCGTAGCACGACAGGTAATCGCGGCGCAGTTGGTCGCACATGATGTAGAGCACGTTGCGCACGGGGTTGGGTTGGGACATGGGGCTTCACCGAACAGAACAAAGGTGACGGTTTTCGCTGTTCGCAGGGGCACTGGCAAGTGCATTTGAGGACTGGGTTTTATGCAGGGAATGCATGGGTGCTACTGCTGACGCCTTCGCGAGCAAGCCCGCTCCCACATTGGAATGCGTTCAACTGTAGGAGCGGGCTCGCTCGCGAAGGCGTTTACTCAAACAGCGACATTCTCCAATGCACACACATCCTCATCCAACTCATCAATCTGCTTGATCTGCTCGATCATCGCTTCGGCCAGCGGCGACAATCGATACCCCGCGCGGCTGACAATGCCATAGCGGGTGTAACGCTCCTCCAGGTCTTCCGCCAGCCCATCAATGGTCAAACACACCAACTCGCCCCGCGCCATGTGCAGCACATCGCTGTTGGCGCTGACGATGCCGATGGCGTCCGAACGCAGCACCACGCCCATCAGGCTGTAGCCGTTTTCGCATTCCACATTGGGCAGGTAGTCCGGCCGGCCGCTGAGGTCGACAATGACCTTGCGCAGGTTCGGCGGGCGGATGGTCACGGCCAGTGGATAACTCATCAGCTCGGCGGCGCTCACGCTGCTGCGCGCGGCCAACGGATGCCCGGCGCGGCAGCAGAAATACCAGCGCCGCGCGCGCAGGCGGTGGGTGTGATAGTCCGGGTTGGCTTCGAAGTGGCGGGTATCGGCGACGAAAAATTCGAACTCTTCGCTGAGCAGGCGCTTGCTCAGGCTTTGCCAGTCATCCACCTGGAACTGCACGCGCGCCTTGGGGTAACGCCCGATAAAACTGCCGATGGCGCGCGGGATCAACCCGGCCGCCGGTGCCGGACCGCAGCCGAAGCGCAATTCACCGGCCTCAAGGCCATTGAACTGGCTGATCTCGTTGGCCAGTTGCTGCGCGCCGCTGACCAGCCGACGCGCATGTTCGAGCAGCACCTGGCCTTGCTTGGTGGGCGCCAGGTCCTTGCGGCCACGGTCCACGAGTTGGCACCCGGCACTGTGTTCCAGCGCCTGGATGCTGCGGCTGAAGGCCGACTGCGAGAGGTTCACGGCCAACGCTGCCGCGACAAAACTGCGCTGTTCAGCGAGGGCGATGAAGTGGCGAAGTTGGCGCAGATCGATATGCATTTTTCACATCAAAAATATCCGGGAAATGCATTGGCTATGCATTAGGTCGACTCCTTATAAAGGCTATCTCTTATGCAGTAAATGTTCGTAAAAACATAAATAAATAACCTAATGGAATATTCGATAAGGGATATTTCCGGGGTCCGGAGCCGCTTATGAGTCTGTTGAAGTCCTTGCCGATGGCCATGTTACTGGCCGGCAGCACCAGTTGGTCGCCGACCCAGGCCGCCGAAACGCCCGCGCCGGAAAGCAAGGGCGAAAACGCCAGCGGCCAGCTTGAGACGGTCACGGTGACCGCGCGTCGGCGCACCGAAAGCGCCCAGGAGGTGCCCACGCCCATGAGCGTGATTGGCGGCCAGGCGCTGGAGAGTCAGCGGGTCTATCGGATTCAGGATTTGCAGCAACTGGTGCCCAGCGTCAACGTTGCCTACATGCATGCGCGCCAGTCCAGCGTGTCGATTCGCGGCTTGGGCAACAACCCGGCCAGCGACGGCCTGGAAGGCAGCGTGGGGCTGTACATCGACAACGTGTACCTCGGCCGACCGGGCATGGCGGTGTTCGATTTGATGGACATCGAACAGCTTGAAGTGTTGCGTGGCCCGCAAGGCACGCTGTTCGGCAAAAACACCACCGCAGGCGTGATCAATATCAGCACCCGCGCGCCAAGTTTTACCCCGGAACGCAGCATTGAAACCTCGTTGGGCGAGGACGGTTATTTCCAGACCAAGGGCACTATTTCCGGCCCGCTCACCGATGACCTCGCCGGGCGTTTTTCGGCTTATCGCACGCGCAGCGACGGCGACATCAAGAACGAATACAACGGCCACGACCTCAACGGCGGCTCACGCCAGGGCTTTCGCGGGCAGCTGCTGTACAAGCCCAGCGAGACATTCAACCTGCGCTGGATCGGCGACTACAACGAGGAAGATTCCAGCGCCGGCACCCGCGTGCTGTACAGCACCGGGCCGACCATCAATGGCACCAATCTGTATCAATCGCGGGCAACGGCGGCGGGAGCGACACTGGTGGATGGCACTCACCGCAAGGTCAATCTGGACAACGACCAGCACGTTACCGTGTTCCAGGGCGGCACGTCTGTGGAGGCCAACTGGACCCTGCCCAGCGACTTCACCCTGACCTCGGTCAGCTCGTATCGCTGGTGGAATTTCACCCCGCGCAACGATGACGGCCTCAATGTCCCGGCGGCGTATAACGCCGGGGTGTCGGTGGAAGATAAACAGTGGTCCCAGGAGTTCCGCCTGGCCTCGCCTACCGGTGGCTTCTTCGACTACGTGCTGGGCGCTTATTACTTCGGCAATTCGCTGGATAACAAATCCTTTGCCTACTACGGGCCCAAGGCGGATATCTGGAACGGCACGCCAACCGGCGCGTTGAACAATGTGAGCAGCGTCGGCAACGGGCATATCCGCACCGACAGTTTTGCCCTGTTCGCCCAAGGCACCTGGCACCTCACCGAGCGCCTGGATTTCACGGCCGGCCTGCGCGGCACCTATGAAGAGAAAAGTGCCTGGGTCACGCGCAATGCGCCAGTGGGGGGCGCGGCGGTGACCGGCGCGGCAGCCACGGCGCGGCGCGGGCGTGCCGGGGTGTACGACTCGGGCGACCTCAGCCAGTACAGCGCAACGCCGTCCGGGCTGCTGAACCTCAGCTATCACTTCAATGAGAACCTGCTGGGCTACGCGACCTTGTCTCATGGCGAGAAGTCCGGTGGGGTCAACCTGGCCGTGGGCTCCGCGCCGACCGCCGGGGCCGACTCACTGTTGATCGGCACCGAGCGCGCCAACAACGCCGAGCTGGGCTTCAAGAGCACGCTGTGGGACCGCCGCCTGCAGCTCAATGCCAACCTGTTCTGGACCCAGGTCAACGGCTACCAGACCAACGCCTACGACCAGGACAACCGCGTGCAGTACCTCACCAACGCTGGCTCCGTGCGCTCGCGCGGTGTTGAAGTGGAAAGCACGCTGGTGCCGCTCAAGGGCCTGACGCTGAACCTCAACGGCTCGTTCAACGATGTGAGTTACCTGTCTTACAAGGATGCGCCGTGCCCACCGGAAGTCAGCCTGCGCCCCGGTGCGCCGGCGTCCTGCGACCTGACCGGCCACCAGGTGGTCGGCGCGTCCAAGTGGATCGCCAACGCCAACGGTGAGTACAAGTGGAACCTGGATAACGGCTTCGAACCCTACGTGACTGCCAGCTACGCGTTCCGCTCCAAAGCAGTGGGCACCGTCGAGGATTCCGACTACGGGCAGATCCCCGCCTACGCCGTGGTGAACCTCTCCACCGGCCTGCGCGGCAACTATCAGCAAGGGCAGTGGGACGTGTCGTTGTGGCTGAAAAACGCCTTCGACAAAACCTACTACACCACCCTGTGGACCGGCGGCAACGGCGGCTACGAAGGCCTGCTGGGCACACCGCGCACTTTAGGCGTGACTGGGCGCTACGACTTCTGATGCGCTGCGATAGGTGGCCGGGCTGAACACCCGTGTCACCAGCAGCATCGCCACCGCGGTCACCGTCAGCACCACCCAGGCGCTGACAAAGCCGCCGGTGAGTTGGCGCAGCCAGCCGGTCAGCCACGGTGAAATCGCGTTGATCAGAAAGCCCACGCCTTGCACGAAGGCGGCCAGTTGCCCGGCTTGGCGTGGGTCGCGGTGATGGTCGAGGGTCAGCAGCAGGCTCAGGGCGAAACACGCGCCCAGGCCGAAGCCGCACAGCGCCACCCACAGGTGCGGATAGTCCAGCGGCGCGATGATCAGGCCGAGGTAGCCGATGGTTTGCGCCAACAGGCTGATGCCCAGCAGCGGACGACGGTCGACTCCGCGTTGCGCCAGCACCGGCATCAACAGCGCGGCGATCACCTGGAAGATGGTCATGAAGGCCAGCAGCGAACCGCTCGGCAACACGCCCCAGCCCAGTTGCTGATAGTACGCAGGCAGCCACGCCACCATGCTCATGTAGCCGCAGTTCACCAAACCGAAATACAGCGCCAGCAGCCACGCGCGACGATTGCGCAGGCCTTTGAACGTGGGGGCCATGTGAGGATTGCGCGGCGCACCCAACGGCAAACACGCCCACAGCAGCAACGCCCCCAGCGCCGGCAGCAGCCACACGCCCAACCCCGCCTGCCATTGCTGGAAGTGCGTGGCCACCACCGGGCTGAGCAGCGCGGCCAGCCCGCCACCGGCCATCAACGACGCCGAATACACGCCCATCGCCACCGGCACACGGTGATGGAATTCACGCTTGATCATCGCCGGTACCAACGCCTGGATCAGCGCCACACCGGCGCCGCCGAGCAAGGCTGTGACCAGTAACGCCGACGCCTGGCCCATCAACCAGCGCGCCAGGCACGCCAGCAGAATCATCATCAAGCCCAGGGCAATACCGCGCCGCTCGCCCAGTCGTGCCTCTACGCGCACGCCGACCAGCGCCACCAGGCCCATGCACACCACCGGCAGGCTGGTGAGCAGGGCGCTGCTCTGGAAACTCAGGCCCGTGGCCTGGCGAATCTCGCCGAGCAATGGGCTGATGGAACTGAGGATCGGCCGTAGGTTCAGGCCAAGCACTACCAGCAGGCCCCAACCGGCGAGTCTGCTCATAAATGAAGGGTTGAGCGGCATGCAGGACCTTTCCGGTGTGCAAAAGAGGCAGGCAGTATGGGCAGCTCGCGAGGTATTCTGAAATTAAATATAACCATGCCAATCAGTGGCAAACGCAATGGTGAAGCGCCATGTTCGACCCCGTGTTGTTACGCAGTTTTGTCGCCGTGGTGGATTGCGGCAATTTCACCCGCGCCGCCGAGCGCCTGCACGTGACCCAGTCCACCGTGAGCCAGCAGATCCGCCGCCTGGAAGAGGCCGTGGCGTGCCAGTTGCTCGACCGCGATCAGCGCCGCGTGGTGGCCACCGCCGAGGGTGAGCGCTTGCTGGCGTACGCGCGGCGCATCCTCGCGCTGCATGAAGAGGCTGCCGACGTGCTGATCACTCAGCAAAGCGACGGCGTGCTGCGCCTGGGGGTGCCAGAGGACTTTGCCGCTGAACGGCTGATGCCGTTGCTGTCGTCGTTTGTGGTGGCCTATCCGCGCGTGCGCCTGGAAGTCACCAGCGGCCTCGGCCCGGAGCTGCAGCGTCAATACCGTGCAGGTGAGTTCGACGTGTTGCTGGTCAAGCAAATGGGTGCCAGCGACGACTGCCTGGCGTCGTGGCCGGAGCCCCTGTGCTGGGTCGACAGCCGCAGCATGCCGTCCCTGGGCCGCGACCCGTTGCCCTTGGTGGCGTTTCCGGTGGGTGGGTTGTACCGCAATGAAATGCTGCATCACCTGGAAGTGGGCGGCTGGCGCTGGCGCATCGGCTATTCCAGCGCCGGCCTGGCCAGTGTGTGTTCGGCAGTGGCGGCGGGGCTCGGTATCAGCCTGTTACCACGCCGGGTAGTGCAACCGGGGCACGTGGTGCTCGGCGAGGACAGTGGTTTGCCCGCGGTGCAAGGCGTGCGCCTGGCGTTATATGGCCGCAGCGGGTTGGGCGCAGCCGGGCAGACGTTGCAACGTCAATTGCTCGCGTTATGCGCCAACAGCCCAGCGTAAAGCAGTCGCCGAGCGCCATGTTCCTGGCGAGCGGCCTTGCCCCGCGTTGGGCTGTGTAGCCGCCTCAAAACCTGCCCAACCGATCTACCTGACACCGCGTTTTTTTCCCGGTGGGTCTGCTGTGCAACCCCGCGCGGGGCAAGCCCACCCGCCGCATTCGATGCCTTTACTGAATATTTTTTATGCCTGAAATGCATCGAAAAACCGCGCCTTCGCCACAGGCCGCGCCGGCCGTGGCTTTGGCGTTTCAGGATGTTTCTCATATTCAATTTAGATCTATGTATAACTTTAAAGATTACTTTAAGAGATAAGCGTCTGGCCCCGATGATTCAGCCCTCGACGGCCGCCAAGGCAGGCCTGTCGGTTTTTTTGTGTGAAAACCGTAGGGAGTGAATCAATGGGCAATGTCCAGACCGCCGCCAGTGCACCCGAGGCGCAATGGCGCCAGGCACCGGGTGGTGAGTTGGTCGACCTTGGCCGGCCGCATCGCGCGCCGTTGGGGCAATTGCGTTTGCAGAAAACCCCGAAGCGCTTCTCGAGCCGTCGCGAAGGGCTTCTGCTCGGCTTACTGGTGTTGGCGCTGCACGGCGCGGTGATCTATTGGGTGAGCCAGAAGCCGACGCCGGTGTTGCCGATTGTGCCGCCGGAAATCCCGCCGATGACGATCGAATTTTCCCAGCCGGCGCCGCCGGTGGTTGAACCACCACCGCCCGTGCCGCCACCGCCACCTGTGGTCGAGCCACCGCCGCCGGTTGTGGATGAATTGGCCGCCAAGCCGGCGCCGCCAAAACCGATTCCCAAGCCTAAACCCAAGCCGGTGCCCAAGCCCGAGCCCAAGCCTGCACCGAAACCGGTCGAGCAGCCGCCCGCGCCACCGACGCCGGCGCCACCTGCACCGCCCGCGCCAGCCGCGCCACCCTCGCCGGCACCGGTTACACCCGCTTCGGCAAACGCCGCGTACCTGAAGAACCCGGCGCCGGAGTACCCGTCACTGGCCCAGCGTCGCGGATGGGAAGGCACGGTGTTGCTCAGGGTGCATGTGTTGGCCAGCGGCAAGCCGGGCGAGATCCAGATTCAGAAAAGCAGCGGTCGTCAGCAACTCGATGACGCCGCACTGACCGCCGTGAAGCGTTGGAGCTTCGTGCCGGCCAAGCAGGGCGATGTGGCCCAGGACGGCTGGGTCAGCGTACCGATCGATTTCAAGATTCACTAACTATTCGGCAGCGGTGTGTTGGACACGTCGCGACCTGCACAGAGGGAAAACATCATGGCATTAGCATCTCCACTTGAATCCATCGAAAGCGCGGTGATCTGGCTGCTGGTGGCCTTTTCAGTCGCCACCTGGGGCTTCGCCTTGCTCAAGGGCGTGCAGTTCGGTCGCCTCAAGGCCCAGGATCGCAAATTCCACAAACAGTTCTGGGCGGCGTCGAGTCTCGACTCGGCCGCCGAACTGGCCGACACCCAGCCCGGCGCCGCAGCGCGTGTGGCCCAGGCCGGTTATGCCGCGATCCAGGTGGGTGACGCGCCGCACGCTGCGGACCTGAGCCAGGCCATCAACCACCAGGACCGCCTCGAACGCGCCCTGCGTCAGCAGATCGTGCGTGAGCGTCGCTCGCTGGAAACCGGCCTGGCCGTGGTCGCCAGTATCGGCAGCACCTCGCCGTTTATCGGCCTGTTCGGCACCGTGTGGGGGATCATGGAAGCGTTGAAAGGCATCAGCGCCGCCGGCTCCGCCAGCCTGGAAACCGTGGCCGGCCCGATTGGTGCGGCGCTGGTGGCCACCGGTGTCGGTATTGCCGTCGCGGTGCCGGCGGTGCTGGTCTACAACTATTTCCTGCGTCGTTTGAAGCTGACGGCTGCTGACCTTGACGACTTTGCCCACGATTTCTACAGCCTGGCGCAGAAAAACTCTTTCCGCGTGCTGTTGCACCCTGCGCTGACCAAGAACGCAGCCGGCAACCCGCAGAAAGTGAAGGAGGCGTCCTGAGATGGCCTTTTCCACGCAAGACAGTGACGAGGTGCTGAGCGAGATCAACGTGACGCCGCTGGTGGACGTGATGCTGGTACTGCTGGTGGTGTTTATCGTCACTGCGCCGCTGTTGACCAACGCGATCCCGATCAACCTGCCCAAGACCGAAGCCGTGGCGCCGGTTGAGCAGAAAGACCCGCTGGTGGTGAGTATCGACGGCGCCGGCAAACTGTTTATCAACAAGGACGAAATCCAGCCGGACCTGCTGGAGTTCAATCTGCAGGCGGCCAAGGCCAAGGACCCCGATGTGCGGGTGCAACTGCAGGCTGACAATGGCGTGAACTACGGCGAAGTGGCGCGAGCCATGGCGTCTATCGAACGCGCGGGGATTACCAAGTTGTCGGTGATTACTGCACGTTAGTTTCAAATGCCGCGACAATTTTTTGGCCGTCTCCTTGGCAGGGTGCGGCCTTTTTTTTTGCCTGAGATTTCATTGAAGCTCGATGCGAAATGAGGTCTATGTGGGAGCGGGCTTGCTCGCGAATACGGTGGGTCAGTAGCAGATGCGCTGACTGATAAACCGCCTTCGCGAGCCAGCCCGCTCCCACCTTTTGATCTTCTGCGTCTTTGAGTTTTTGGTTATTAATAAATAGCTTCTTATTCCTTAACGAATATAACCCCCGTCCCTATACTGGTCAGCAACGTTAAACGCTGCAGGAGGGCACACCCATGCACAGCGAGTCGATTCGTTATCTGATCGTGCCGGGCTGGCAAGGATCGCCAGAAGATCATTGGCAAACCCATTGGCAGAACAGCCTGCCCAACAGCGCGCGGGTGGAGCAGGCCGATTGGCTGACGCCGCGTCGCGAAGACTGGGTGGCCGCACTCGCCGAGGCCATCGCCGCCGACAGCACGCCGGTGATCCTGATCGCCCATAGCCTGGGTTGCATCACCGTCGCGCATTGGGCCGCCACTGCGCCGGTGCACTTTCTGCGTCAAGTCCGCGGTGCTTTGCTGGTGGCTCCGGCGGATGTCGAACGCCCGGCCTGCTCACCGGCCTTGCGCAACTTCGCACCGATCCCGAGCGACCTGCTGCCGTTTCCCAGCCAAATGGTCAGCTCCGACAACGACAGCGCCGTCAGCGCCCCGCGGGCCCTGGAACTGGCGCGCAATTGGGGCGCGGAGGCCGGGATTCTGTCCGGCGCCGGCCATATCAATGTGAAGTCCGGCCACCAGCGCTGGGAGCAGGGCTTCGCCTACCTCTATCGCCTGCAAAATCGCCTTGAGCACCACGCCCGGCGTACTGCCTGAACATTTTTCA
Source organism: Pseudomonas sp. R9.37 (assembly GCF_963878885.1). NCBI lineage: Bacteria > Pseudomonadati > Pseudomonadota > Gammaproteobacteria > Pseudomonadales > Pseudomonadaceae > Pseudomonas > Pseudomonas sp. R9.37. The sequence continues at coordinate 115,284 of NZ_CAWNZA010000043.1, forward strand.
ACGCCCCGTCCCTGAGTGGATTTGGGGCGGGAGCCTGCCATGAGTCTGCATGAAACCTACGGCCAGCCCTTGCTGACCTTCCCCGACGCCGAAAAAAGCCCGCTGAGCATCCGTGCCAAGGCCCTGGTGTTTGTCGACCCGCGCTCGCGCCAATTGCGTGAAGACCTGGAAAGCCTGGCGCCGCGCGCCTTGCCGGTGTTGATTCGCGGTGAGACCGGCAGCGGCAAGGAACTGCTGGCGCGGCATATCCACCGTGGCAGCGACCGCACCGGGTTGTTTGTCTCGGTCAACTGCGGCGCGATCAGCCCCACTTACGCCGACGCCGAACTGTTTGGCTACGCGGCCGGCAGCCACAGCGGCGCGGCGAGCAGCCGGGCCGGGTGGTTCGGGTCGGCCAACGGCGGCACCTTGTACCTGGATGAGATCGGCGACTTGCCGTTGCCGATCCAGGTGAAATTGCTCGCCGCCCTGGAAAATCACGAAGTCACCCGTGTCGGCGCCCACCAGCCCAGCCCGGTGGATGTGCGCCTGGTGGCGGCGACCAGCATCGACCTGGCCCAGGCGGTGGCGGCGGGCAAGTTTCATGAGCGCCTGTTCCATTACTTGAGTGAAGGCCGGCTCGACCTGCCGGCTTTGCGTGAGCGGGTCGGCGACATCCTGTCCCTGGCCGAGTATTTTCTCGGCATCTACAGCCAGCGCCTGGACCTGCCGGTGCCGCTGATCAGTGATGCCGCCCAGCGTGTGTTGGAACTCCACAGCTGGCCGGGCAATACCCGCGAACTGGAAAACGTTATTCACTTTGCGTTGCTCGTGAGCAGTGGTGATGAGATTTTGCCCGAACATCTCAACCTGCCGGTGGCGGGCTCGCCACTGGAACAGGTGCAGCGGATCTTCGCGAGTGCCAGCGCCGCCGAGCGGCAAACCTTGCTCGGCTTTCTAAATGAACAGCAGCTACATGAGCAAAATGGAATATCAAAGTGAATAAAAGATATTGTTCGGGAATAAAAAATCTAGGTATTGTCCACTCCACGCCGCGATAGCACTTCGCTGGCACACCATAAAAACGGTCGTCAGAGACGCCCCGGAATTTCGATAAGGACACTGCATGAAAAAGGTTCTGTTGTTTACCGCACTGGCGGCTGCCCTGACTGCAAGCTTCGCCCGGGCCAACGAGAAATTGGTGGTTGCCGCGACGCCGATCCCGCACGCCGAGATCCTTGAACTGGTCAAACCGACCCTGGCCAAAGAAGGCGTGGACCTGGAGATCAAAGTATTCACCGACTACGTGCAACCTAACGTGCAAGTGGCCGAGAAGCGTCTGGACGCCAACTACTTTCAGACCCTGCCGTACCTGGAAAACTTCAACAAGGGCAAGGGCACCAACCTGGTCACTGTGATCGGTGTGCACGTTGAGCCTTTTGGCGGTTACTCGAAAAAGATCAAGAACATTTCTGAGTTGAAGGACGGCGCCACCGTGGCCATCCCGAACGAAGGCTCCAACAGCGGCCGCGCCCTGTTGCTGCTGCAGAAAGCCGGTGTGATCACCCTCAAAGACCCAAGCAACGCCCTGGCCACGCCGAAAGACATCGCCAGCAACCCGAAACACCTGAAATTCAAAGAGCTGGAATCGGCGCTGCTGCCACGCGTGCTGGACCAGGTTGACCTGGACTTGATCAACACCAACTACGCGCTGGAAGCTGGCCTGAACCCAGCCAAAGACGCACTGATCATCGAAGACGCCAAGTCGCCGTACGTGAACTTCCTGGTGGCACGCCCGGACAACAAGGACAGCGACGCTATCCAGAAGCTGGCCAAGGCCCTGACCAGCCCTGAAGTCAAAGCGTTCATCGATTCCAAGTACAAAGGCGCGGTAGTGCCTGCGTTCTGATGTAAACAAAACCCCCTTCAAGGTTTGAACGCCGACGGCTCACATAGCGTCGGCGTTTTTTATGCCTGGAGTTTGGAATGCAATAAAAATGTGGGAGGGGGCTTGCCCCCGATAGCAGGGGTTCAGTCAATGCATCTGTGGCTGACATACCGCTATCGGGGGCAAGCCCCCTCCCACATTTGATTGGCGCAGGCTTACCTGTTCTGTGTATTGATCGCCCGGCGCAACGCCATCAACCACTTCACCAGCTCCTGCGGATCAATCGGTTTCACTTCGTTCATGGTTCAATCCCTCGAATCTCAGACCCCCCAACCCTAGCCGTCACCCGGACAACCCGCGAATCCGGCGGTTATCTTTTTGGGTGATATCAATATGCTATTTGGGTATTTAAATTTTGCTTTTTATACCTTTAAAGTTCGCGCTACCCGGCGTTACCCACGCCGGACCGGACTGCGCCCGCTGCATTACCCTTGCGGCGTCATGGACTCAAGATGACCTTCGATTTCGCTTTTATCCTCAGCACCCTGCCGGCGTTTCTCAGCGCCGTTGGGGTGACGCTGCAAGTGGGCCTGATCGCCATTGCCACCTCGTTGCTGGTGGCACTGATCAACGCCGCGCTGCTGGTGTTTCGCACGCCGTACCTGTCGCGCCTGGTGGCGCTGTATGTGGAGCTGGCGCGCAACACGCCGCTGCTGATCCAACTGTTTTTTGTGTACTTCGCCTTACCGGCGCTGGGGTTCAATATCTCCGGGTTCTGGGCGGCGATCATCACCATGACCTTCCTCGGCGGCGCCTACCTCACCGAAGTGCTGCGCGCCGGTGTGGAGGCGGTGCCGCTGGCGCAGATCGAGTCGGGCAAGTCCATCGGCCTGTCCGACTGGCAGCTGCTGCGCCATGTGATCCTGCCTCAAGCCGGCATCCTCAGCCTGCCGGCGCTGTTCGCCAATTTCATCTTTCTGCTCAAGGAGACCACGGTGGTGTCGGCCGTGGCGGTGCCGGAGATTCTCTACACCACCAAGAGCTACATCGCGCTCTACTACAAAACCTACGAAATGCTCGCCGTGCTGACGCTGATCTGCGTGCTGTTGTTTTTGCCGCTGTCGCTGCTGCTCAGCCGCCTGGAAAGGAGGCTCCAGCATGGCCAGTTCGGGTCTTGAGTTGTTGTGGGTGTCGTTGCCGCAACTGGGCAAGGGCGCTGCACAAACGCTGTCGATTTCATTTTTGAGCATTGCCTTCAGCACCGTCGGCGGCGTGCTGTACGGCGTGCTGCGCACGCTCAATAACACGCTGATCAACGCGGTGCTGCGGGTGTACCTGGAGCTGTTTCGCGCGATCCCGGTGCTGGTGTGGTTGTACCTGCTGTTTTTCGGCCTGCCGATTTTCTTTGGCTTGAGCATTCCGAGCTTCTGGTGCGCGGTGCTGGTGCTGTCATTGTGGGGCGCCAGCGAGGTCGGCGAAGTGGTCCGTGGCGCGCTGCATTCGTTGCCGCGTGGCCAGCGCGAGGCCGGGTTGTCGATTGGCCTGTCCGACCCGCAGCTGTACGGCTACGTGCTGCTGCCCCAGGCCCTCAAGCGCATGACGCCGCCAACCATCAACGTCTACACGCGCATCATCAAGACCAGCTCGTTGGCGGTGCTGATCGGCGTGGTGGACGTGATCAAGGTTGGCCAGCAAATCATCGAACGCACCTATGAGTCAGTACTGATCTACGGCGTGCTGTTCCTGTTTTTCTTCTTTATCTGCTACCCGTTGTCAGCCGCCTCCAAGGTGCTGGAACGGCGCTGGGCCCAAGCATGAGCGCATTGATCGAGTTCCAGGCTTTCAACAAATTCTTCGGCGAGCAGCAGGTGCTCAAGGGCATCGACCTGAGCGTGCAAAGCGGCGAGGTGGTGGTGATCCTCGGCCCCAGCGGCTGCGGCAAAAGCACCTTGCTGCGCTGCCTCAACGGCCTGGAAGTGGCGCACAGCGGCAGCCTGCGTTTTGCCGGCAAAGAGCTGCTGGACAAAAATACCGATTGGCGCCAGGTGCGCCAGGACGTGGGCATGGTGTTCCAGAGTTACCACCTGTTCCCGCACATGAGCGTGCTCGACAACATCCTGCTCGGCCCACTGAAAGTGCAAAAACGCGCGCCTCGCGAAGCCCGTGCCCAAGCGGAAAAATTACTCGAACGCGTTGGCCTGGCCGACAAGCGCGACGCCTTCCCACGCCAGCTGTCCGGTGGTCAGCAGCAACGCATCGCCATCGTCCGTTCGCTGTGCATGAACCCGCAAGTGATGCTGTTTGACGAAGTCACCGCCGCCCTCGACCCGGAAATGGTCAAGGAAGTGCTGGAAGTGATTCAAGGTCTGGCCCGCGACGGCATGACCTTGTTGATCGTCACCCATGAAATGGCCTTCGCCCGCGCCGTCGCCGACCGCGTGGTGTTCATGGAGGCCGGTCGCATCCTTGAGCACAACACCCCCGAAGAATTCTTTACGAACCCGCAAACCGCACGCGCGCAGCAGTTCCTGGAGAAGTTCTCCTTTGTTTCAACACTGCCCAAGAAAACCAAGGAATTGGAGCTGATATGAAAAAACTACTGCTGCCACTGTTTGCCGTCGCCTTACTGGCCGGCTGCGATAAAAAGGCCGAAGAGCCTGCCAAACCTGCGGCTGCGGCCGCCAGCTACATCGACAAGATCAAGGCGCGGGACAAGCTGATCGTCGGCGTATTCACCGACAAACCGCCATTCGGTTTTGTGAACGAAGCCGGTCGTTACGTCGGCTTTGATACCGACATCGGCCGCCAATTCGCCAAGGACCTGTTGGGCGATGAAAACAAGGTGGAATTCGTCGCCGTCGAACCGGCCAGCCGTATTCCGTTCCTGCAGAGCGACAAGGTCGACCTGATCCTTGCCAACATGACCGTAACGCCGGAGCGCAAGGAAGCGGTGGACTTCACCAATCCCAACCTGAAAGTGGCGGTACAGGCTTTGGTGCCGCAGGACAGCTCGGTGAAAAGCCTGGACGACCTGGCCACCCGCACCACCATCGTCACCACCGGCACCACCGCCGATATCTGGCTGACCAAAAACCACCCGGACTGGAAGCTGCTCAAGTTCGAGAAAAACTCCGAGTCGCTGCAGGCGCTGTCGGCCGGGCGTGGCGATGCGTACGCGCAAGACAACCTGGTGCTGTTCAGCTGGGCCAAGCAGAACCCGGGCTACCGCGTGCTGGAAGAGAAACTCGGTGATGAAGCACCGATTGCGCCAGCCGTGAAGAAGGGCAACATCGAACTGCGCGACTGGGTGAATACCGAGTTGGCGAAGTTGGGTGAGGAGAAGTTCCTGCTCAAGCTGTACGACCAATATGTGCGTAAAGAGCTGAGCGATGACACCAAGCCTGAGAGTGTGATTGTTGAGGGCGGTAAGTGGCAGGGTTGATCCCGCGCTGACTGTCACACCGCTATCGCAGGCAAGCCAGCTCCCACCTTTGACCGAGTTCCCACCTTGGAATGCAGGCTAATGTGGGAGCGGCCTTGACCGCGAAGAGGCCAGTGCAGTCACTGCACCTACTCCGGCCAATGCCACCTTCTACCCCTATCGCAGGCAAGCCCGCTGCCACCTTTGACCGAGTTCCAACCTTGGAATACTGGCTAATGTGGGAGCGGGCTTGCCCGCGAAGAGGCCGGTGCAATCACCACTTATTCCGGCCAATGCCACGCCGGCGCATCCAACATCCCTTGCCCCACAATCCGTGTCTCGCCCATCACCTTCTCCAACACAATCGAATTACACCCTTCATCCTGCTGCAACGCCGCAATCAACCGGCTGGCATGCGACACCACCCACACCTGGCAATGCTGGGATGCCTGGATAATCAAACGCGCCAGCGCCGGCAGCAAATCCGGGTGCAGGCTGGTTTCCGGCTCGTTCAGTACCATCATGGTCGGCGGCCTTGGCGTGAGCAGCGCCGCGATCAACAGCAGATAACGCAAGGTGCCGTCCGACAGCTCGGCCGCCGACAATGGCCGCAGCAAGCCTTCCTGATAAAACTCAATCGCAAAGCGCCCGCCCTGCAACGGCTGGATATTCAGGCGTGCGCCGGGGAATGCATCGCTGACCGCACGCTGCAATGCCTCGGGGTCGCCGATTTCGCGGATGGTCTGCAACGCCGCGGCCAAATCGCGCCCGTCGTGGTGCAACACCGGCGTGCGCGTGCCTAATTGTGGTTGGCGAACGGGCGCGTCCACGTCGCTGCGAAAGTGATCATAAAAGCGCCAGCCACGAATGCTTTCGCGCAGCAGCAACACCTCCGGCGAGCCGCGCAGGCTGCCCACCTGATCGAACAGGCTGTGGTAATTGGGCGTGTGCTGGGCCACGACATCCCAGGTGCGCCCGTCTCGGGCCCGAACCATCGGTCCGCAGCGTTGCACCAAAAGGCTGGCGGGGCGGTAAATGTGGCCGGCCCAGATGCATTCCTTTTTCACTTCTGGGTCGAGTGAAAAGTACGACGAGGTCGTTTCCGGCAGCCCAAGGGAAATTGCATAACTGAAATCCTCCCCGGCGAACCCAAGGCGCAAGCGTTTCACGCGTTGGCGTACGGTAGGCTCCACCGGCACCTCGCCCTCACGCATGCGCCGGCTGATGGTTTCCGGCCCGGCCCAGAAGGTTGAATCCAGCCCGCCTTCACGGGCCAGCGCATTAATGACGCCGCCTTGGGCGGTTTCCGCCAGCAGGCGCAAGGCGCGATACAGGTTGGACTTGCCGCTGCCATTGGGGCCGGTGACCAGGTTCAGCCGGTCCAGGGGCACCACCAATTTATTGATCGAGCGGTAATTGGCCACCGCCAGGGTTTTCAACATAGGTATTCAGTCGACGTGGGAACCATTGGAGTATGGGATCCTCCATGCAGATAAGGAACCCTGATCTAAGCTCACAGTCGCATACACACTGGCAAGTCGGCATCACGCAAAAGGAGCCTGCATGGGCGGTCGCACTTCGATAGTTTTACTCAGCCTTGGCCTCTTGGCGCTGCTGAGCGGCTGTGGTCAGGAAAAGGCCGAGCCCAAGGCGCATTCGCGGGTTTTTGTGCAGACTGTGCAGCCGGCGGATTTTGCCGCGGCAGTCACCCTGACCGGCGATATCCAGGCCCGTGTGCAAACCGATTTGTCCTTTCGCGTGGGTGGCAAAATCATCCAGCGCATGGTCGACGTGGGTGACCGTGTGACCGCCAAGCAAGTGCTGGCCAAGCTCGATCCCAAGGACCTGCAGACCAACGTCGATTCCGCGCAGGCCCAGGTCGTGGCTGAGCAGGCACGCGTCAAGCAAACCGCCGCCGCCTTCGTTCGCCAGGAAAAACTGCTGCCCAAGGGCTACACCAGCCGCAGCGAATACGACGCCGCCCAGGCCGCGCTGCGCAGCAGCCAAAGCGCCCTGGCCGCCGCGCAAGCCCAGCTCGCCAACGCCCGTGAACAACTCGGCTATACCTCGCTGATCGCCGATGCGCCCGGTGTGATTACCGCGCGCCAGGCGGAAGTCGGCCAGGTTGTGCAGGCCACCGTGCCGATTTTCAGCCTGGCCACCGATGGCGATCGTGATGCGGTGTTCAATGTCTATGAATCGCTGCTGGTAGAGCCGCCGCCGGATGCACCGATCACGGTCAGCCTGCTGGACAACCCGAACATCAAGGCCGTGGGCAAGGTTCGCGAGGTCACGCCGGCGGTGGCGGCCAATACCGGCACCGTGCAAGTCAAAATCGCCCTGCAATCGCTGCCCAAGGGCATGCAGTTGGGCTCGGTGGTCAGCGCCACCGCCAACGGCCCGGCCAAGGCCAGCATCGAGCTGCCGTGGTCGGCCTTGACCAAAGACCTCAACGAACCCGCCGTGTGGCTGATCGACGGTGACGGCAAGGCGCAATTGCACAAGGTCAGCGTGGCGCGTTACCTCACCGGCAAAGTCATTATTGGCGAGGGGCTTAAAGGCGGCGAAAAAGTCGTGGTGGCCGGCGGGCAATTGTTGCACCCCGGCATGCTGGTCGAGATCGCCCAGCAAGGAGCCCAGCCATGAAGCGCCTGACGGCTCTGCTCGCCGCCAGCCTGTTGTTGGCCGCCTGCTCCAAGAAAGAACCGCCGCCCGAGCCCGTGCGCCCGGTGTTGTCGATGGAAGTCAAAGCCGAAGACCAGGAAAACCTCGGCCGCTTCGCCGGCACCATCCAGGCCCGCTATGAAAGTAACCTGGGCTTTCGCGTACCCGGCCGTATCGCGCGCCGCGCGGTGGACGTGGGTGCTGAAGTGGAGAAGGGCGCCTTGCTTGCCGTGCTCGATCCCACCGATCAGCAAAACCAATTGCGCGCCGCCCAAGGCGACCTCGCCCGCGTGCAGGCGCAGTTCATCAACGCCCAGGCCAACGCCCGCCGCCAGCAGGAATTGTTCAACCGTGGTGTCGGCGCCCAGGCTCAACTGGACGTGGCCCAGACCGACCTGAAAACCACCCAGGCCACCCTCGACCAGGCCAAGGCTTCGGTCAACCAGGCCAAGGACCAGCTCAACTACGCCGAACTGCGCACCGACCACGCCGGTATCGTCACCGCCTGGAACGCCGAGGCTGGCCAGGTCGTCAGCGCCGGCCAGCAAGTGGTGACCCTCGCGCGCCCGGACATCAAGGAAGCGGTAATCGACCTGCCGGCCGGTCTGGCTGAGCGCCTGCCCACCGATGTGGTGTTTGTGGTTGCTGGCCAACTCGACCCGAGCGTCAACACCACCGCCATCGTGCGTGAGATCGAACCCCAGGCCCAAAGCGCAACGCGCACCCGGCGTGCGCGATTGACCCTGACCGAAACACCGCCAGCCTTCCGCCTGGGCACCGCTATCAGCGTGACCTTGAGCACCGCCATCGCACCCCGCATCCAACTGCCGGTGAGCGCCTTGCAGGAAGTTGATGGCAAGACCCGCATCTGGCTGCTCGACACCCACAGCCAGACCGTGCAGCCGCGTGACGTCACGGTGGTCAGCCGCGACGCCGACAGCGCCGTGCTCAATGGCGGCGTCAACCCCGGCGAGCGCATTGTCACCGCTGGCGTGAACAGCCTGAAGCCTGGGCAAAAAGTCAAAATCGACGAGGACAGCCCGCGATGAAAGGGAGCTTCAACTTATCCGACTGGGCCCTCAAGCATCAGTCCTTCGTCTGGTACCTGATGTTCGTCGCGCTGCTGATGGGCGTGTTCTCCTACATGAACCTTGGCCGCGAGGAAGACCCCTCGTTCACCATCAAAACCATGGTGATCCAGACCCGCTGGCCGGGTGCGACCCAGGAAGAAACCCTCAAGCAGGTCACTGACCGCATCGAGAAAAAACTCGAAGAACTCGACTCCCTCGACTACGTGAAAAGCTACACGCGACCGGGCGAGTCCACGGTGTTCGTGTTCCTCAAAGACACCACCAGCGCCAAGGCGATTCCGGATATCTGGTACCAGGTGCGCAAGAAGATCGATGACATTCGCGGCACTTTCCCCCAGGGCTTGCAGGGGCCGTCGTTCAACGATGAATTCGGTGACGTGTTCGGTTCGGTCTACGCGTTTACCGGTGACGGCCTGTCGATGCGCCAACTGCGTGATTACGTCGAGCAAGTGCGCGCCGAAATCCGCTCGGTGCCGGGCCTGGGCAAGGTCGAGATGATCGGCCAGCAGGACGAAGTGATCTACCTGAACTTCTCCACGCGCAAACTGGCAGCATTGGGGATTGACCAGCGCCAGGTCGTACAGAGCCTGCAGTCGCAGAACGCGGTGACCCCGGCCGGGGTAATCGAGGCCGGGCCGGAGCGGATTTCGGTGCGCACCTCGGGGCAGTTTGCCTCCGAAAAGGACCTGGCCAACGTCAACCTGCGCCTCAATGACCGTTTTTACCGTTTGGCCGACATTGCCGACATCAGCCGTGGCTACGTCGATCCGGCGCGGCCGATGTTCCGTTTCAATGGCAAGCCGGCCATTGGCTTGGCGATTGCCATGCAGAAGGGCGGCAATATCCAGTCCTTCGGCAAGGCCCTGCACACACGCATGGATGAGTTGACGGCTGACCTGCCGGTGGGCGTTGGCGTGCACAAAGTCTCCGACCAGGCAGAGGTGGTGGAGGAGGCCGTCGGCGGCTTTACCAGCGCGCTGTTTGAAGCCGTCATCATCGTGCTGGTGGTGAGCTTTATCAGCCTCGGCATGCGTGCCGGGTTGGTGGTGGCGTGCTCGATTCCGTTGGTGCTGGCGCTGGTGTTCGTGTTCATGGAATACAGCGGCATCACCATGCAGCGCGTGTCGCTGGGCGCGTTGATCATCGCCCTCGGCCTGTTGGTGGATGACGCGATGATCACCGTGGAGATGATGATCACGCGCCTGGAAAAAGGCGAAACCAAAGAACAGGCGGCGACCTACGCCTATACCTCGACCGCGTTCCCGATGCTCACCGGCACGCTGGTGACCGTCGCCGGCTTTGTGCCTATCGGCCTCAACGCCAGCTCGGCGGGCGAGTACACCTTCACGCTGTTTGCGGTGATTGCCGTGGCGATGCTGGTGTCGTGGGTGGTGGCGGTGCTGTTTGCGCCGGTGATTGGCGTGCATATCCTCAGCGCCAACGTTAAGCCCGAAAACAAAGAGCCTGGGCGCATCGGTCGCGCATTCAATGGCGGCATGCTCTGGGCCATGCGCAACCGCTGGTGGGCCATCGGCATCACCGTGGGGCTGTTTGCGGCGTCGGTGTTCTCCATGCAGTTTGTGCAGAACCAGTTTTTCCCGTCATCGGATCGCCCGGAAATTCTCGTCGACCTCAACCTGCCGCAAAACGCCTCGATCAACGAAACGCGCAAGGCGGTCGACCGCCTTGAGGCGATCATCAAGGACGATCCGGATATTGCGCGCTGGAGCACCTATATCGGCCAGGGTGCGATTCGTTTCTACCTGCCCCTCGACCAGCAATTGGAAAACCCCTACTACGCGCAGTTGGTGATCGTCAGCAAAGGTCTGGAAGAGCGCGGCGCGTTGATTGCGCGCCTGCAAAAACGCCTGCGCGATGACTTTGTCGGCATCGGCAGTTATGTGCAGCCCCTGGAAATGGGCCCGCCGGTCGGGCGGCCGATCCAGTATCGCGTGTCTGGCAAGGACACCGATCAGGTGCGCAAGCACGCCATTGAACTGGCGACCTTGCTGGATAAAAACACCCACCTGGGCGAGATCATTTACGACTGGAACGAGCCGGGCAAAGTGCTGCGCGTGGACATCGCCCAAGACAAGGCGCGGCAATTGGGGCTGTCGTCGGAAGACGTGGCGCAGTTGATGAACAGCGTGGTCAGCGGTGCATCGGTGACCCAAGTGCACGACGATATCTACCTGATCAACGTGGTCGGCCGCGCCGAAGACGCCGAGCGCGGCACCCCGGAAACCTTGCAGAACCTGCAGATTGTCACGCCCAATGGCACCTCGATTCCGCTGCTGGCCTTCGCCACCGTGCGGTATGAGTTGGAGCAGCCGCTGGTGTGGCGGCGCGACCGCAAGCCAACCATCACCGTCAAGGCTTCGGTGCGTGATGAGATGCAACCGACCGACCTGGTCAAGCAACTCAAGCCCGAAATCGACACGTTCAGCGCCGGCCTGCCGGTAGGCTACAAAGTCGCCACCGGCGGCACCGTCGAAGAAAGCGGCAAGGCCCAAGGCCCCATCGCCAAAGTGGTGCCGTTGATGCTGTTCCTGATGGCCACGTTCCTGATGATCCAGCTGCACAGTGTGCAGAAGATGTTCCTGGTCGCCAGTGTCGCGCCGCTCGGGCTGATCGGCGTGGTGCTGGCGCTGATCCCCACGGGCACGCCCATGGGCTTCGTGGCGATCCTCGGCATTCTGGCGCTGATCGGCATCATCATCCGCAACTCGGTGATTCTGGTGACGCAGATCGATGCCTACGAGCGCGACGGCTACACGCCTTGGGATGCCGTGGTGGAAGCCACCGAGCACCGGCGCCGTCCTATCCTGCTGACCGCTGCGGCAGCCAGCCTGGGCATGATCCCGATTGCGCGGGAAGTGTTCTGGGGACCGATGGCCTACGCGATGATTGGCGGGATCATCATCGCCACCTTGCTGACGCTGTTGTTCCTGCCAGCGCTTTATGTGGCCTGGTACAAGATTCGCGAGCCGAAAAAAGAACAGGCCTGACCCTCGGCGCCTTCCTGCAAGGATGTGGGAAGGCTCCTGGAAACACTTTCCCTACAGTTGTCTGGCATTAAGTGCTTTACCCTCCGGGCCTGTTTCCGTTTTGGAAGGCCCGTGTCATGCGCCGTTTAGTGCTGATTTTTTGCCTGTTGCTGTCTCCCCGACTCTTCGCTGGCACCGTGCTGGAAAACGCCCTCTGGCGGGTCGAACTCGACCCCGCCACGCTGGCGCTGCGCGTTACCCCGGCGGGCGAGGCCGCAGTGCAGGCTTCCAGCGGTGTGGCGGCGCACGCAGTCACCGGTGTGCAGGCCGATGCCGGGCAAGCCACCTGGCAGTGGGACAGCGGCGCCTACCAGCTGAGCGCGCGCCTTGAGCAGCGCGACCTTGTCCTGACCATCAACGCGCGCGAGCCGGGCCAATTGGCGCTGCTGCGCCAACCCGCCGAGGCGATGGGCAAAGGCTTGATCTGGCCCTTGGCCGAAGGGCATTACGTGCCCGCCGGCAACGCCGTGTGGAACTCGTTTTTGCTGGATCAAGGCGAGGTTAATACCACGCAGGATCTCAGCCTGCCGTTATGGGGCGTGGATCATGGCCGTTTCACGCTTAACTGGTTGCTCACCAACCCCTATAACAACCACCTGCAATGGCAGGCAGACGGTGGCGGGCTGGCGCTTTCAATGGCGCATGAATTCACCCGTCTTGAGGCCGCCGCGCCGATGACCCTGCGCCTGCACCTGGGCGATGCCGACCCGTTGGCCGGGGCCAAGCGCTACCGCCAGTGGCTGGTGGCGCAGGGGCGTTATGAACCGCTGGCGGACAAGCTGCGCCAGACCCCCGAGGCTGAAAAGCTGCTGGGTGCCAGCCACGTCTATCTGTGGGGCAATGACCTGTTAGGGCCGGAGGATGTGCGCGACTGGCCGCTGCTGGTGAAGGTGCTGCGCGGCCACGAACTCAAGGGTTTGCTGGACAAAGAGGCCACGCAGGTGCTGACGCAGGCCGGCACGTTGGATCGCTACCAAAAGACGGTTTTGCTGCGTGGGCTCAACGCGGCGATCAACAAAAAGGCCCGGCAAACCTGGCAGGCCACCGACGAGCCGGACATGCTCAAGCTGGCTGACGGTTATGGCGTACTGCGCCGTGAACTGGCCACAGCGTTTGCCGGCGCCTTGAGCCACAGCCCCGAGACCTGGGGCAGCACGCTGTCGGCCCAGACCGTCAAGGCGCTGCAAGATGCTGGGTTGAAGCGCCTGCTGCTGACCCTGGGCGAAGGCTGGGAAGGCGGCCTCTGGCACCCCGAAGCGATTCAGGCGGGCGTCAAGGCGGGTTACCTGATGGCGCCGTACGATTCCTATGAAACGGCCTTGTCCACCACCGAAAACCCCGACTGGACCACCGCCCACCTGGGCAGCACGGCTTATCGCGACTGCGCCATCATCTTGAAAGACGGCAAACTCAAGACCGGCTTTCAACAATCCGGCCACTACACCGACCCGCGCTGCGTGCGGCCGTTACTGGAAGCGCGGGTGAAAGCGGTGCAAGCCAAGGCTGGTTTCAACGCCTGGTTCCTGGATGCCTATGCGACCAGCATGGTCTTTGACAGCTACCGCAATGGCGCCGAAATGACCCAGGCGCAAAACGCTGAAGGCAATATCGACGCGTCACGCTGGCTCAACACGGTGCTCAAGCTGCCCGCCGGTTCCGAAGACGGCAATGCGGTCACTGCCCAAGGCATTCTGTTTGCCCACGGCATGCAGACGCCAGTGCTCGGCTGGGGTGATCGCGCGATGACCAAGGATAAACAATCGCCCTACTACGTCGGCAACTGGTATCCGCCGGAGCAACCGGCGGTGTTCTTCAAAACGGTGCCGTTGAATGAGCCATTTCGCACCGTGTATTTCGACCCGTCCATGCGCTTGCCGTTGTATCAGGCGGTGTTCCACGGCTCGGTCATCACCACTCACCATTGGCTGTTCGACAGCCTGAAGCTGAGCAATGTGCGGGCTGAGAACGAGCTGGCCCAACTGCTGTACAACGTGCCGCCGCTGTATCACCTGAGTGCCGCGACCCTGAAGCAGCGCATACCGCTGATACAGCGCCAGGACCGGTTTTTTCGGCCGTTGCATGAGCGCTTGGCGACACAGGCAATGACCGATTTTCGTTGGCTGACGGCCGATCGGCAGGTGCAGCAGACCACGTTTGCCGATGGCACGCGGTTGGTGGCGAATTTTGCTGCAGGGGACAAAGAAGGGTATGCGGGAAAGAGTGTGACGGCGTTGGTCGAGGGTGAGAAACCTAGGGTGTATCAGGTGGATTAGCGGGGCCGCTGACGCCTTCGCGAGCAAGCCCGCTCCCACATGGAAATGCATTCCAAATGGGGGAGCGGGCTTGCCGGCGATAGAGCCGGGCCAGACGACGAACATCTACAGTTTGCGCCACACACTCGCCAACCAAGGCTGTTGTTCCCGAGGCAACCCGGCCGGCCGGTAGTAATGCTCCAGCTCCACAAACCCGGCCGCCGTCAGCAGTGCCTGCCAAGCCGCGAGGTCGTGATAAGACCCATACCTGGGCCCGTTCCAGCCTTCCAGGTTTTCACCGCGCGGGTTGGAACTGAACAGCACGCCGCCAGGCTTCAGCGCACCCTGCAACTGCTTGAGCACCCGTGGCAGCTCCTGCTTGGGAATATGGAACAACACCGCGTTGGCAAACACCCCGTCGAAGCGTTCGGTCGGCAGGTCCAACTTGAGAAAGTCCTGCAGCAGCACTTCACAGCCACTGTCCTCGCGGGCCATTTGCGCAAACCGTTCGGAGCCATCGAGCCCGACGGCAATATGGCCCATGCGTGTAAACGTCTGCAGATCACGCCCCGGCCCGCAGCCGAAATCCAGCACGGTAAACGGTGCTGTACCCTGGATATGGCGCAGCAGCGCGTCGATGTTCTGGCTGACATCGTGATCGCGGGTGCCTTCACGGAAGTCCTCGGCCACCTTGTTGTAGTGGCCGAGGGTGATGGAAGTGATCTGGTTGAGGTCGTCGGGCTTGAGGGTCATGGGGGGAAATACCGGGCGCTGAGATCGCCCGACTATACCTCACCGCTTGTTCAGCACCCGAGCCAGGCGATCGCCGCCCAACTGAATCACCGCGACGAGAACCACCAGCAACACAATCACGGTGAGCATGATCTGCGTATCGAAACGCTGATAGCCGTAGCGGTAGGCAATGTCACCCAAGCCGCCTGCGCCGATGGCGCCCGCCATGGCTGACGAGTTGATCATGGTCACCAGCGTGATCGTGAACCCGCCCACAATCCCCGGCAGCGCTTCCGGCAACAGCACGTGCCAGATGATGTGCCAGCGGCGGCAGCCCATGGCCTGCGCGGCTTCGATCAAACCGTGGTCCACTTCGCGCAGGCTCACCTCGGCGATCCGCGCGAAAAACGGCGTGGCGGCGATGGTCAGCGGCACAACGGCCGCCCACACGCCGTAGGTGGTGCCGACGATCAGCCGGGTGAACGGGATCAGCGCCACCATCAGGATCAGAAACGGAATGGAGCGGAACAGATTGACGAACGCGCCGAGCACGCGGTTCAGCGCCGGTGCCTGGTAGATGCCGCCCTTGTCGCTGGTGACCAGAAACACCGCCAGCGGAATACCCACCAACAGCGCGATCAACGACGACACGCCAACCATCAACAGGGTGTCGATGGCGCCCTGCAATAAACGATCAAACCACATAGCCCAGCACCTCCACCTGTTGCGCCCAACGCCCGGCCAGGGTGCGCAGTGCTTGTGCGTTGTGTGGCGAGCCATTGACCGCCAGCAGTAATTGCCCCAAGGCGTGGCCCTGGATCCGTTCCACGCCGCCTTGCAGCAAGCGCACGCGTCCGCCAAGGGCGCCGAACAGCGCGGCCAGGTCGGGTTCGTCGGTGGCGCTGCCGGTGAACTGCAAACGCAGCACCAACGCGGCGTCGGCCGATGTCTGGGTGGGTTGCAGGCGGTTTTGCAGTTCTTCCGGCAGCCCGTGTTGCAGCGGCGCCAGCAGGGTTTTGCTGACCTCATGCTGCGGGTTGCCGAATACTTGCCACACCGGGCCTTGCTCCACGATTCGACCGTGCTCAAGCACCACCACGCGGTCGCAGATTTCGCGGATCACCGCCATCTCGTGGGTGATCAACACGATGGTCAGGCCCAGGCGTTTGTTGATGTCGCGCAGCAGGCCGAGAATCGACTGGGTGGTTTCCGGGTCGAGTGCCGAGGTGGCTTCGTCGCACAGCAGAATCTGTGGGTCGTGCACCAGCGAACAGGCAATGCCGACGCGCTGTTTCTGCCCGCCGGACAGCTGCGCGGGATAAGCCTTGTGCTTGTCCTGCAAACCCACCAGTTCAAGCAGCTCACGCACCTTTTGCTCGCGCTGCAGCTTGGGCACGCCGGCGACCTTCAGCGGCAGCTCGACGTTCTGCCACACCGTTTTGGCCGACATCAGGTTGAAGTGCTGGAAGATCATGCCGATGCGCCGACGCAACGCGACCAGACGGTCTTCGTCGTACTCGCCGATGTCCACCTGATCGATCAGCACGCGCCCGCTGCTGGGTTGCTCCAGGCGGTTGATGGTGCGGATCAGCGAGGATTTGCCGGCGCCGCTGCGGCCGATGATGCCGAACACCTCACCGCGCTGGATCGCAAGGTCAATGCCTTGCAAGGCATGCACGCTGGCGTCATAGGTTTTGCCCAGGTTGATGAACCGCACATGGGCACGGTTCAGGTCCGGGTGCAGCGCTGTCTGCTTGGCGTCCCTGGGCGCGGTGCCCACGTCGCGCAGTTGGGCGTTGGCGGCGGTCATTTTTTATCTTCCCAACCGACTTGGTAGAGCTTGCCGAGGGATTTATCCAGCGCGGCGCGTACCACCGGCGAATGCTGGTAGATGTCGACGAACTTGATCACGCGCGGGTCGGTTTTGCTTTTGGGCTGGATCACAAACTGGATCACGTATTCCGGGTGATCGAGGCCGTCGAACAGCAACGCCGACTCGGCATCGAAGGTCTTGGACAGGCGGATGTAGGCCGGGTAGCCCTGCACCAGATCGGCGTCGTCATAGGCGCGCACCAGCTGCACGGCTTCCACTTGCAGGATCTTGATCTTCTTCGGGTTGGCGATGATGTCTTCTTCGGTGGCCTTGTAACCCACACCCGGCTTGAGCGTGATCAAACCGGCCTTGGCCAGCAGTTGCAGGCCGCGACCGCTGTTGATCGGGTCGTTGGCGATCGCCACGCTGGCGCCCTGAGGCAGGTCGTTGAAGCTTTTGTACTTCTTGGAATACAGGCCAACGTTATTGATGATGCCCGGCGCATACGGCACCAGGTCGAACCCGGCGGCAGCCTTGGCGTTTTCCAGGAACGGGATGTGCTGGAAGTAGTTCACGTCGATGTCGCCGGCGGCGAGGCTGACGTTGGGCGCGATCCAGTCGGTGAACTCCACCAGTTCGACCTTCAAGCCTTGCTTGTCGGCTTCGGCGACGGCAGCTTCCAAGGGAATCGCGAAGGCGGCGGTGGTGCCGACTTTCAGCGGTGCGTCAGCGGCGAAAACGCTGGCGCTGAATAAGCCGAAGGCCAGGGCCAGTGCTTTGACTGGGTGGGAGAGCCGTGTTTTTTTCATAATCGATTTCCAGTCATAAGGTGTTTATAAGAACAATGTGGTCACCTGTGGGAGCTGGCTTGCCTGCGATAGCGGTCTGTCAGCCACATATGGTTTGCTGGCTCACCGCCATCGCAGGCAAGCCAGCTCCCACAGTTTTGGTTCAGTGTCGGTAAGTGGAGCCGGTGTGTTGTTCGGGTAGGCGAGCGCCGCCCTGGAAGACTTTTTCGCGCAAGGTGCCGGTTTCATAAGCGGTCTTGTACGACCCACGCTTCTGCAGTTCCGGCACCACCAGGTCGATGAAATCGACATAGCTTTCCGGCGTGACAATGCGCGTCAGGTTGAAGCCATCCAGCCCGGTTTCGCTGATCCACGATTCCAGCTCGTCAGCCACTTGTTCGGGCGAGCCGACCAAGGTGATGTAGCGCCCGCCGAGGGCGTGCTGCTCAAGCAATTTGCGCCGCGTCCAATCGTTGTTTTGCAGGTTCTTGGTGGCCGACTGAATCGCGTTGCTCTTCACGTACTGGATCGGCTCATCGATTTCGTATTGAGCAAAGTCGATCGCCGTGGAGGCCGAGAAGTGCGCCACTCCGGCTTCCGGGCTGGCATAGCTCACGTACTCGGCGTGCTTGGCCCAGGCCAGCTCTTCGGTGGCGCCCACGATCACGTTGAGGCCCATGAACACCTTGATGTCATCCGGGTTGCGCCCCGCCTGCGCCGCACTGGCGCGCACCTTGTCCACCTGGACTTTGGTGGCGGCCTTGTTCTGCCCGCTGATGAATACGCATTCGGCATGGCGCCCGGCGAACAGCAAGCCACGCTCCGAGCTGCCGGCCTGGAACAGCACCGGCGTGCGTTGCGGCGACGGCTCGCAAAGGTGGTAACCCTCGACCTGATAGAACTCGCCGTGGTGCTCAACCTTGTGCACCTTGCCGGGCTGCGCATAGACCCGTTGCTGTGGGTCGTTGATGACCGCGTCGTCTTCCCAGCTGCCTTCCCAGAGTTTGTACAGCACTTGCAGGTATTCATCGGCCTGGTCGTAGCGCCGGTCATGCTCGACCTGTTCGGTCAGGCCCATGGCCTTGGCGGCGCTGTCGAGGTAGCCGGTGACGATGTTCCAGCCGACTCGGCCACGGCTCAGGTGGTCGAGGGTGGACATGCGTCGGGCGAACAGATACGGCGGCTCGTAGGTGAGGTTGGCGGTGAGGCCGAAGCCAAGGTTTTGGGTGACGGCTGCCATGGCCGAGACCAGCAGCAACGGGTCGTTGACCGGCAGCTGGATCGACTCCTTGAGCGGCACGTCGATGGCGTTCTGGTAAACGTCGTACACGCCGACGATGTCGGCGATGAACAAGCCGTCGAACAGCCCGCGCTCCAGGGTCTGCGCCAGGTCGGTCCAGTATTGGAGGGTCTTGTACTGCGTCGAGGTGTCCCGTGGATGCGTCCACAGGCCATGGTTGATGTGCCCGATGCAATTCATGTTGAAGGCATTGAGCAGGATTTTTTTCTTCGCCATTAAATGGTCCCCCGCAGTGGCGGGTTTTCATCGTTGAGGTAGTAATTGCCCACAGCAAAGTACTTCCAGCGCACCGGGTCGTGCAGGGTGTGTACGCGGGCGTTGCGCCAGTGGCGGTCAAGGCCATGTTCGGCCAGGGTCGCCTGGCTGCCGGCCAGTTCGAACAAGGTGCTGCCGGCGGCCAGGGAAATTTCAGTGCTCAAGGCGCGCACTTCGGCGACGGCGATGGAGGCTGCCGCGACGGTTTCGGCAGTGCTGTCGGCCTGGGCGCGGTCGAGGAACTCACCGGAGCGTTCCAGCAATGCCTCGGCGGCGTGCAGGCGGATGCTCAGGTGGCCGAAGCTTTTCAAGGTGAGCGGGTCTTCAGTGGCCTTGTCGTTGCCGGAGTCGATCCACGGCCGGGTCTTGGTGCGCACAAAATGCAGCGCATCCTCGAAGGCGGCGCGGGCGATGCCGGTGTCGATGGCAGCGTGAAGGATCTGCGCCAGCGGGCCGACCGTGGTCGGGCGCTCGAAAGCGCTCTGGAACGGGACCACGTCCTGGGCGGCGACCCACACGTTGTCAAACACCACGGAGCCGCTGCCGGTGGTGCGCTGGCCGAAGCCGCTCCAGTCGTCGATGACCGTCAGGCCTTCGCTGTCGCGCGGCACAAATGCCAGTTGCTGCACGCCGTGTTCATCCACCACCGAGGTGGGGATGCGTTGGGCGTAGATGGCGCCGGTGGAGTAGAACTTGCGGCCGGTGATACGAAAACCGTCGCCGTCGCGGGTGATTTTGGTCACCCGGTCATGGGCAGTTTTGGTACCCAGCTCCGCCAAGGCGTTGCCGAAACGTTGGCCTGCGAGCACTTCGGCGTACAGGCGTTTCTGCTGGGCCGGGCTGCCATTCACGCGCAGCACTTCCAGGGCATAGAAATGGTTTTGCGGGATCTGGCCCAGCGAGGCGTCCGCCTGGGCAATCAGCGCAATGACTTTGGCCAGGGTGACGTTGGACACACCCGCGCCACCGTGTTCCTTCGGCACGCTGATGCCCCACAGGCCGGAGCGCGAAAACACGTCCAGCTCGGGCAGGGGCAGGCGGCGTTCACGGTCGCGCTGAGCGCTGTCGCGACCCAAGTCTTCGGCCAGGTCGCTGGCGACAATAAGGGCTTGTTCGTCGCTGGTGATAACCGCGACGTTTGTAGAGAAAGTCATGATGTTCTCCAGATGTCTGGTCGGTCAGATCCAGGAATGACGAGCCGGCAACGTGCCGTTCAGGCGATAGGCGCCGATGGCGTGATACTTCCAGCGCACCGGGTCGTGCAGGGTGTGCACGCGGGCGTTGCGCCAATGGCGGTCGAGGTTGAATTCGGCGAGGGTGGCGCGACTGCCGGCCAGTTCGAAGAGCTTTTCGCTGACCAGCAGCGACACTTCGGTGGTCAGCACTTTCGCTTCGGCCACGGCAATTGACGCGCGCGCGGCGGATTGCGCGGTGATCGGTGCAGCGCTGACCTCGTCCAGCACCTTGCCGGCCTTGCGCAACAGGGCTTGGGCGGCATGCAGTTCGATGTTCAGCTTGCCGATATCGGCGATCACATACAGGTCATCGCTGGCGCGTTCGACCTTGGCGTCGATCCATGGGCGCGAGCGTTCACGCACGAAGGCGATGGTGTCATCGAGGGCGCCGCGGGCGATGCCGGCGTCGATGGCCGCCTGGATCAATTGCGAGATGGCGCCCTGGATGTTCGGGCTTTCGCCGATGCGCCAGTTCTCTATCACCAGTTCGGCGTCCACCGGTACCCGGTCAAGCAGCACGGTGCCGCTGGCGGTGGTGCGCTGGCCGAAGCCCGACCAATCGTCAACGATGCGCAGCCCTTGCGTGCCACGGCGCACAAAGGCCATGACTTGTTTGCCGTCATCGTTCAACGCCTTCACCGCCACCCAATGGGCAAACAGCGCGCCGGTGGAGTAGAACTTCTGGCCGCTGACCACGTAGCCGTCGCCTTCGGCGGTGAGCCGCGCTTTGAGTTCCAGGGTGTTTTTGGTGCCGCGTTCCGGGCCGCCATTACCGATGCGCCAGCCGTCGAGGACGCTCTGGAACAGCTGCTTTTTCTGGCGTTCGGTGGCAGTGCCCTGCAGCAGATACAGGATGCCGAAGTGGTTTTGCGGGATCTGCCCGAGGGCCGGGTCCGCCGCGCTGATGATCGCGAACACCTCGGCCAGGGTCACGAACGATACCTGTGGGCCGCCGTATTCACGGGGAATGGAAATACTGCCCAGCCCGCTGCGGGTGAACTGCTCAAGCTGCGCCCAGGGCAGCTTGCGCTGCTGGTCGCGCTTGGCCGCTTGCATGCGCGCGGCCTGAGCCAGTTCGTGTGCTGCGCTCAACGCTTGTGCGTCGTCGCGCAGCACAGCTGCCGGCAACAGCAGTGGGGCTACGTCCAGATCACTCTGGGGGGGTGTTAGAGCCAAGTTAGACATCAGCGCCGCTCCTTGGCTGCACGTAATGCCCTGGCGTTATGCACCGGGGTAATTCTGACCATACCGACCTCGCATTCAATGAAATAAAAACAGAAAAATCAGAGATGTCCGGTGGTCCGGTGCATATACCCTAAGCGTGTTAAATCTTTAAATAAACTAACTTCTAGGAATATGCATAGAAGGTCTGTTACCCAGGTTCGCAGGGAGAACCGGGCTGACGTGGTTGATAGGTCGACGCGGCCCCGGCCGGGCGGGCTGGCGCCTGCGAGGAGCAGGCGGCGATGTTCAACGTGCGCGCGGGTGCCCAGCGCGAATTATTGCCAACGCGATCCAGAATGCAGTACGTCACGTCCAGCCGGCAGTCGTCGCCCGCTTCGACAATCACCGCAGAGGGCACCCACACCTGCACTGTCAGACCGACGTCCTTGCGCTGGATCGTCGGCAGGTCCAGACGCACGTCGCCCCAACGCAGGGTAATGGCGTCGCCAGTGGTCATATGCGCGTACGGCTCGATGCTCAGCGGAATGCCGCGTCGCACCTGGGCACCGTTGATGCCGTAGCGGCGGATCATGTCGGGCAGGCTGACGGGCGCAAGGTTCTGGTTTTCGTCACTGAACCGAGGCGACGGCTGGCCGCCGGGTGGGCAGGTCTTGACCCGCACGTGCGTGACTGCCGAACGGGCCGGGCCGTGGCCGATCTGCATGACCTGGTAGTGAATCTGCGCCGAGCCATCCTGCACAAAGCTGTGCGGGATGCGCAGGCGGGTGGGGGTGCCGATTTTGCACGCGCTCACGCGCCGGGAGTCGGCAAAGCAGTTGTTCCAGAACAGCTCGATCAGGTCGCCTTCCTCCATGCCGGGGTAGGGGGCGATATCCACCTGCAGTTGGGCGGCGGCGAGGGCGTTGATACCGTATCGATTAGCCTGGGGCAGCGTCGGGGCGGTGAGCATGGCCGAGGGTGCAGTGCGCGTCATAAGTAATCTCCTTGATGCAGCCAGCAGCAATCGTTCCGGTGCCCGTGGCGCGAGTGTGCGCAGGGTGCCGAAAGGAACGATTCAGTGAATAGCCGGGATAGGATCCAATCCTCTGCGCCCTAGATAAGAGGGTTGGCCGGCGGGCGTCAATGGCGGCAAAGGGCTAAACGGCGGGTTGGAGCAGATTCAGAAAGAGCTGACGAGGCGGGGGATTTTAAGGTGGGTGCGGCGGTGCGTTTTATTCGTTATCGCGAGGATTTTATGTAGGAACGCGCTTAGGTGGGAGCTGGCTTGCCTGCGATAGCATTGCTGCGGTGTGACTGACACACCGAGGTGCCTGCATCGCAGGCAAGCCAGCTCCCACCTAGGTTTTGCGGGGTGTTAGTGGGCCAGAAACTTGCTCAGGAACTGCTTGGTCCGTTCTTCCTTGGGGTTGGCAAACAGCGCCTTGGCTTCGCCCTGTTCGACGATCACGCCCTTGTCGAAGAAGATCACCCGGTTGGCCACATCCCGGGCGAAGCTCATTTCGTGGGTGACGATGACCATGGTGCGGTTTTCTTCGGCCAGGCTGCGGATGGTTGCCAATACTTCACCGACCAACTCCGGGTCGAGTGCCGAGGTGGGTTCGTCAAACAGAATCACCTCCGGCTCCATGGCCAATGCACGGGCAATTGCCACGCGCTGTTGCTGGCCACCGGACAAGCGCCGCGGGTAAGCCCCTTCCTTGCCCGCCAGGCCGACCCTGGCCAGCAGCGTACGGCCCAGTTCGGTGGCTGCTTCGCGCGGCATCTTCTTGACCACCATCGGGCCTTCGATGACGTTTTCCAGCGCGGTGCGGTGCGGGAACAGGTTGAAGTTCTGGAACACAAAACCCACGTGCTGGCGCAGGCGCCGCACCAGGCCTTGTTGCTGGTTGAGCGGCTTGCTGCTGTCGATCTCGATGTCACCCACCTTGATACGACCACTGGTGGGTTCTTCGAGGAAATTCAGGCAGCGCAGGAAGGTGGTCTTGCCGGAACCACTGGGGCCAATGATGGCGACAACTTCGCCTTCCTTGACCTCAAGGTCGATCCCGTTGAGTACCACCTGACCCTTGAATTGTTTGGTCAGTTTTTCAACCACGATCATGCTTCAAGACTCCAGGTCATGCCGGTTGACCCGGTCTTCCAGGCGGTTCTGAAAATGCGCCAGGATGCTTGCCAAAATCCAGTAGATCAGGGCAGCGGAGAGATACATGGTGAAGATTTCGAAGGTGCGCGCGGACACCAATTGGGCCTGGCGGAACAGCTCGGGCACCTGGATGGTAGCGGCCAGCGCCGTGTCTTTTACCAGCGAAATAAAGCTGTTGCCCAACGGCGGCAAGGCCGTGCGCATGGCCTGCGGCAGGATGGCCCGGCGCAGGGTCTGCGCGCGGGTCATGCCGATACTGGCTGCAGCTTCCCATTGGCCGCGCTCGATGGAGCTGATGGCGGCGCGCAGGATTTCACAGGCGTAAGCCGCCATGTTCAGCGAAAAGCCAATCATGGCGGCCGGGATCGGGTCCAGCTCGATGCCCACTTGCGGTAAGCCGTAGTAGATCAGGAACAGCTGCACCAGCAAGGGCGTGCCGCGAAAGAACGACACGTAGACGCGGGCGATCCAACTGACCAGTTTGAAGCGCGACAAACGCATCAAGGCCAGGCCGAAGCCCAGCAGCAAGCCGAAAAACATCCCGCCAAGGCTAAGAATCACCGTGTAGTACGCGCCCTTGAGCAGAAAGGGCGCGGAGTCCAGCGCGAGTTGGAAACCTGCTTCCATTATTGAGTGACGTCAGCGTTGAAGTATTTCTCGGACAGCTTCTTCAAGGTGCCGTCGGCACGCAGTTTGTCGAGGGCCTTGTTCACGGCGTCGAGCAGTTCAGGCTCGCCTTTGCGCAGGGCAATGCCGGCTTCCTGACGGGAGAAAGCATCGCCAGCGGCAGCAGTGTCCGGGGCTTTCTTGGCGTATTCCAGGGCGGCCAGACGGTCGATCAGGATGGCGTCGATGCGGCCGATGCGCAGGTCCTGGAACTTGGTAGGGTCATCGTTGTAGGTCTTGATGATGGCTTTGGGTTGGTTGTCCTTGAGCCATTGTTCGTAGTTGGTGCCCAGGCCTACGCCGACTTTCTTGCCGGCCAGGTCGTCGGCGGTCTTGATGGCGTCAACGTTTTTCTTCAGCACCAGCGCCTGGATACCGGAAACGGTGTAGGGCTTGGAGAAGTCGTACTTCTTCTTGCGCTCCTCGGAGATGGTCACCTGGTTGACCACTGCGTCCAGGCGCTTGGATTCCAGGGCCGCGAGGATGCCGTCCCACGGTGTGGCTTGCAGCTTGACCTTGACGCCCAGCTCTTTGGCCAGCGCTTCGGACAGCTCGACTTCGAAACCGCTGAGCTTGCCGCTTTCATCGACGAAGCTGAACGGCGGGTAGGTGCCTTCCAGGCCGATCTTGATCTCGCCGGCCTTCTTGATGGTGTCCAGCTGTTCACCAGCGATGGCTTGGCCCATCAGACCAGCCCCAAGTGCCAAGCCCAATGTGCCAACCAGCAACGTGCGACGCAGTACAGAAATAGTCATGAACAGCCCCTGTGTTTTTTATGTTGAGCGAAGCAGGTGACGCAGTAGTCGTATCCTGCCTTAAAGCGCGAAGCGCGTCTTCGCCTTCGGCGCGACTATAAAGCCAGTTTCTAAGACTTGAAAATAATATAAATTAAATTTGTTATTCGTTAATGGAATATGCAATCAATCTAGTGTGAGAGCCGGCTTGCTCGCGAATGGGGTGTATCAGCCGCCGAATGGATGGGCTGACACTTCGTATTCGCGAGCAAGACCGCTCACACCTTCTGATCTGCGTTTATTCAATTAAACGCGGTGTCATACGCAAACAACGCTGGCGCTCCGCCGGTGTGCAGGAAAATAATCGGCCCGTCCTCAAACCGCTGCCGCCCAATACCATCGAGCAGGCCGGCCATGGCCTTGCCCGTATACACCGGGTCCAGCAGCAGGCCTTCCTGGCTTGCCAGTAACTTGACCGCTGCCAGGGTGCCGGCGTTCGGTTCGCCGTAGCGCGGGCCGAAATATTCGTCCCACAGGATCACTTTGAACGCGTCGGGAACGCCCACGCCTAGCAACTCGGCGGTGCGTTCGGCCAGGCCTTGCACTTTCGGGAACTGAGCTTGCTCGGTGCGCGACACGGTGATGCCCACCACGGGCAATGTTGGCAGTACTTCGCTCAACGCCAGGGCGAGGCCACTGTGGGTGCCCGCACTGCCGGAGGCGAGTACCACGGCAGCGAACTCAATGCCGCTGGCTTCGATCTGCCCGGCTAACTCCAGCCCGGCGCGTACGTAACCCAGCGCCCCGAGTGCATTCGAGCCGCCGATAGGCACCAGGTACGGCTTCTTGCCGTTGCTGCGCAGGCGATCGGCGAGGGCATTGAGTTGGTCGTCAACGTTGTCGAGGTTCTCGACCCGTTCTACTTTGGCGTCAAACAGCTCCAGCAACAGGCGATTGCCGTTGCCCAGGTAGTTCGGGTCTTCGGTGCCGGTCGGGTTTTCCAGCAGTGCCACGCAACCCAGGCCCAACTTGGCGGCCAGCGCAGCAGTTTGGCGCACATGGTTGGACTGGATCGCGCCAGCGGTCACCAGGGTGTCGGCACCCTGGGCGAGGGCGTCGGCTGCCAGGTATTCGAGTTTGCGCAGCTTGTTGCCGCCCATGGCCAGTGGCGTGGTGTCGTCGCGCTTGACGTAGATGTCCCTGCCCAGCCAGGCCGACAGCCGCTCAAGTTTTTCCAGGGCAGTGGCACCGCCCAGCAGGTCCAGGCGGTTAAAACGGTCGAGCTGTTGTTTGATCATGGCGACGCACAGTGGCTAAGTGATTGGGCGACTATAGGCAGGCACTTTTCATCGGGCAACCGCCAATCGCTTATGTCGGTTAGTTCTTAGCATCACATCATTGGTTCTTAAGGGCCGTCAGGGTGCATACCGTAAAGTGATGGGCAATTCGTCAGGAGTGAATACCGTGAGTGAGCGTTCCAGCCATTGGCAATTGCAGACCATCGTCAGCCAGCTGCGCAGCGCCCGGGATCAGTGGCGAACGCGCAATGGCCGCTTGAGTGGCGAGCACGGCGGCCGCGAATTGCCGTCGCGCGAAGCCGTGGCGCAGATTCTTGAGTCGCTGTGCGGCGCGTTGTTTCCGATGCGCCTGGGGCCGGTGGACTTGCGTGAAGAGAGTGAAGACTTTTACGTCGGCCACACCCTCGACGTCGCCTTGAATGCCCTGCTCGGCCAGGCGCGCCTGGAGCTGCGCTACGCCGCACGCCAGGGCGGCCAGGACGACAGCGAGGTCGATGCCCTGGCGATCCGCCTGATCCAGGATTTTGCCCTTGCCCTGCCTTCACTGCGCAGCCTGCTGGACACCGACGTGCTGGCCGCCTACCACGGCGACCCGGCCGCGCGCAGTGTGGATGAAGTGCTGTTGTGCTATCCAGGGATTCTGGCGGTGATTCACCATCGCCTGGCGCACCATCTGTACCGCGCCGGGCTGCCGCTGCTGGCGCGGATCAGCGCGGAGATCGCGCACTCGGCCACGGGTATCGACATTCACCCGGGCGCGCAGATCGGCCCGAGTTTCTTTATCGATCATGGGACGGGCGTGGTGATCGGCGAAACCGCGATCATCGGCGAGCGGGTGCGCATCTACCAAGCGGTGACGCTGGGCGCCAAGCGCTTCCCGGCAGATGAAGACGGGCAGCTGCAAAAGGGTCATCCACGCCATCCGATCGTTGAGGATGATGTGGTGATTTACGCCGGGGCGACGATTCTGGGGCGGATCACCATCGGCAAGGGCTCGACGATTGGCGGCAACGTGTGGCTGACCCGCAGTGTGCCGGCGGGGGCGAATATCACGCAGGCGAATTTGCAGCATGAGGATGGAGCGCAGAAATAGTTTTTGAGCCACGCGCTGATCGAAGGTGGGAGCTGGCTTGCCTGCGATAGCGGTGTATCAGGCGACAGACTTGTTGCTGACCCACCTCCATCGCAGGCAAGCCAGCTCCCACATTGGATCGCATTGCAAATCCGAGAAGGTTTCTCCCCGAAATCGCTGAACGATTTACCTCGCGCACCCGTCATACCAATCCCTGAGCTAGTGTAGGAATGACCTACCACTCAGCCCTGCGATTAGTCCCAAACCGCCTATTCATGTTTAACTTGAATGTTCGTTCAAGTTAAACCGGTGGTTCGCTGCCCGCTCACAACAGGAGGCTTACCTTTGCTGAGTCCGTTATTTACAGCCACATCCGACACCCTCGGGGTGCATCGTTCATGAGTGCATCGTCCACCCCATCCAGCGGCATGGTGCGCATGAATGCGCCCGTTTTCTACTTTGCCGCCAGTTTCATCCTGCTATTCGGCATCACGGTCATCGCTATCCCGCAACAGGCCGGTGCCTGGCTGCTGGCTGCGCAAAACTGGGCGGCCAACACGGTCGGCTGGTACTACATGCTCGCGATGACGCTGTATCTGGTCTTCGTGGTGGTCACCGCGTTATCGGGCTACGGCAAGATAAAACTCGGTGCCGACCACGACGAGCCCGAATTCAGCTACCTGTCCTGGGCCGGCATGCTGTTCGCCGCCGGGATCAGCATCACGCTGTTCTTCTTCTGCGTGTCCGAGCCGCTGACGCACCTGGTGCAGCCGCCCCAAGGCGCGCCGATGAACGCCGATGCCGCGCGCCAGGCCATGCAGATCCTGTTTCTGCACTGGGGCCTGCACGGCTGGGGCGTCTTCGCGTTTGTTGGCATGGCCCTGGCGTATTTCGCCTACCGGCATAACCTGCCGCTGGCGCTGCGCTCGGCGCTGTACCCGCTGATCGGCAAGCGCATCAACGGCCCCATCGGCTACGCAGTGGATGGCTTTGGCATCATCGCTACCGTGTTTGGCCTGGGCGCCGACATGGGCTTTGGCGTGTTGCACCTCAATTCCGGGCTGGATTACCTGTTCGGCATTGCCCACACCCAATGGATTCAGGTTGGCCTGATCACGCTGATGATGGGCGCCGCGATCCTCGTCGCCGTCTCCGGTGTCGACAAGGGCGTGCGGGTGATGTCCGACATCAACATGCTGCTGGCCTGCGCGCTGCTGCTGTTTGTGTTGTTCGCCGGGCCCACCCAGCACTTGCTCAACACCCTGATCCAGAACATCGGCGACTACCTCGGCGCCTTGCCGACCAAGAGTTTCGATGTGTACGCCTACGACAAACCCAGCGACTGGCTGGGCGGTTGGACGGTGTTCTACTGGGCCTGGTGGATTGCATGGTCGCCGTTCGTGGGCCTGTTCATCGCGCGTATTTCCCGTGGCCGTACCATCCGCGAGTTCGTGTTCGGCGTGCTGCTGATCCCGCTGGGCTTTACCCTGGCGTGGATGTCGATCTTCGGCAACAGCGCCATCGACCAAGTGCTCAACCACGGCTTGACCGCCCTCGGCCAGTCGGCCATCGATGACCCGTCGATGAGCCTTTACTTGCTGCTGGAAACCTACCCATGGAGCAAGACGGTCATCGCGGTCACGGTGTTCATCAGCTTCGTGTTCTTCGTCACCTCGGCCGACTCTGGCACCGTGGTGCTGTCGACCTTGTCGTCCAAAGGCGGTAACGCCGATGAAGACGGGCCTAAATGGCTGCGCGTGTTCTGGGGCGCAATGACTGCGTTGGTCACCAGTGCCTTGCTGTTTGCCGGCAGCATCGATTCGCTGAAATCGGCGGTGGTGCTGACCTCGTTGCCGTTCTCGCTGATCCTGCTGTTGATGATGTGGGGGCTGCACAAGGCGTTCTACCTCGAATCGCAAAAGCAGATTGCCCAGTTGCATTCGCTGGCGCCGGTATCGGGCTCACGCAAGGGCACCGGCGGTTGGCGCCAGCGCTTGAGCCAGGCGGTGCATTTCCCATCGCGCGATGAGGTGTACCGGTTCCTTGAGACCACGGTGCGCCCGGCGATCGAAGAAGTGACGGCGGTGTTTGTCGAGAAAGGCCTCAGCGTCGTCACCCAGCCCGACCCGTCCAACGACAGCGTCAGCCTGGAAATCGGCCACGGTGAAGAGCACCCGTTCGTGTATCAAGTGCAGATGCGTGGCTATTTCACGCCGTCGTTTGCGCGCGGCGGCATGGGCTCCAAGCAGCTCAATAACCGTCGCTATTACCGCGCGGAAGTGCACCTGAGCGAGGGCAGCCAGGACTACGATTTGGTGGGCTACACCAAGGAGCAGATCATCAACGACATCCTCGACCAGTACGAGCGTCACCTGCAGTTCCTGCACTTGGTGCGCTAGTCCCCTGTGCTTGCCCGCGATCACATCAGCTCGGTGTTGAGATACACCGAGCTGGCTGCATCGTGGGCAAGCCCGCTCCCACGAAAACGCCCGCAAAGCCCCGTCCTACGGGGCTCTCTTAAATTTAATTTCATTCGTTCAAGCCCCGGTTTGACGCGTAACTGTCATCTGGCCACTGCGTAATTGTGTGAAGCGTTTGACGCTTTCATTTCAGAACAGTGACGGAGACCGGTAACAATGAAGACGTTAATAAGCCCCGTGGTGGGTGTCGCCATGGCGAGCTTTATGCTGTCCGCCCACGCCGATTTTATCGACGACAGCCACGCCGATGTGACCTTGCTCAACCGCTACCTCAACCAGCAAGGGCGTGATGTGGTGAACAGCAACGCCAAGGCCCACAGCATTCGTGATTGGGGTCAGGGTTTCGAGTTCAACTTCAAGTCGGGCTACACCGATGGGCCAGTTGGTTTTGGCCTCGATCTGCAGGCCTTCTATGGCTTGAAACTGGACTCCGGTGGTGACCTCAATGACAAGGACCACCAAGGGCGCTACCCCGGCAGCATGTTCCCGTTGGACAACGGCAAATCCGCCGACCAGTTTGGTGTACTGAGCCCCACATTCAAGATGCGCTTTGCCAAGGATGAGCTGCGCGTGGGCACGCTGTACGGCAACAACCCGGTGCTGGCCAACACCGACGGGCGCCTGTACCAGCAGACCAACACCGGTGTGCAGCTGGTGTCCAAGGACCTTACCGATTTCACCTTCACCGGCGGCGATATCTTCAAGACCAAGATCCGCAACGAAACCGGCGACCAAGGCATGATCACCGCCGGTGGCACCAAAGAGAGTGACCGCTTCCTGTTCGGCGGTGCGGACTACACCGGCATTCAGAACACCACCGTCAGCCTGTGGTATTCCAACCTTGAGGATTATTACCAGCAGTTCTTCCTCGGCGCCAAACGGCATGATGCGTTGTCTGTGGGCGCCATCGACACCGACGTGCGCGTGTTCCGCAGCCTGGGTGTGGGCGCCAACGCCGATGGCGACAAAAACTTCGCCGGGGCCGGCCTCTACGGTGACGGCACCAGCAAAGGCCGCATCAATCAGACCACCGCCAGCTTGCTGGAGAGCTACAGCCTGGACGGCCATACGGTGGGCCTCGGTATCCAGAAAAACAGCGGTGACAGCGACTTCCCGTACCTGGATTCGGGCTTGAACAGTGGTGACGCACGCCAAGGCCCAGGTTCAGGTGCGGACACGCCGGCGCTGACCAACATGCAGCTGAACAAATTCCAGCACGCCGGCGAGCGTACCTGGCTGGCGCAATACAAATATGACTTCGGCAAGCTGGGCCTCACCGGCCTGACATTCTCGGCCGCGTATGCCCACGGCGATGACATCCGCACTGCGCAGGGCGACACCAGCGAATGGGAACGCAACATCGCGGTGGCCTACCAGGTACCCACCGGCACTCTCAAGGGCCTGGGCGTGACCTGGAAAAATGCCCACGCCAGCCCGGACATTACCGGCGCCACCGTGCAAGATGAAAACCGCTTCTATGTGAGCTACGTCGTTCCACTTTGGTAGGAAATTGCTGTAAAAGAGACGGGCATAGTTAAGCGATTCAGCGGCTTAAAAGGCCTGGGAATAACCTTATTCCCAGGCCTTATTTGCCCCTAAGCCCAGAGAGGATTCGATGACGTACATTGCTGCCGAAAACCGCTATGAATCTATCCCTTATCGCCGCGTAGGCCGCAGTGGATTGGTGCTGCCCGCACTGTCCCTGGGGCTGTGGCACAACTTTGGCGACAGCACCCCGATCGACACCCAGCGCGCGTTGCTGCGCACCGCGTTCGACCTGGGGATCAACCACTTCGACCTGGCCAACAACTACGGCCCGCCCTATGGCAGCGCCGAGATCAACTTCGGCCGTTTGCTGCGCGAAGACTTCAAGCACTATCGCGACGAACTGATCATCTCCAGCAAGGCCGGCTGGGACATGTGGCCCGGCCCTTACGGTCAGGGCGGCGGTTCGCGCAAATACGTATTGGCGAGCCTGGACCAGAGCCTGCAACGCCTGGGCGTCGACTACGTGGATATTTTCTACTCCCACCGTTTTGATGCCGACACCCCACTGGAAGAAACCGCCAGCGCCCTCGCCACCGCCGTGCAACAGGGCAAGGCGTTGTACATCGGTATCTCGTCTTATTCCGGCGTGAAAACCCGCGAGATGGCTGCGCTGCTCCAGGAATGGAAAGTGCCGCTGCTGATCCACCAACCGGCCTACAACCTGCTCAACCGCTGGGTGGAAAAAGACCTGCTGGACACCACCGAAGAACTCGGTACCGGCGTGATTGCCTTCACGCCGCTGGCCCAGGGTTTGCTCACCGACAAGTACCTCAATGGCGTGCCGGCGGATGCGCGGGTTAATCGCCCAGGGGGTGGTTCGCTGCAGGCCAAGCACTTGTCCGAAACCAACATCGCCCACGTGCGTGCGCTGAACGAAATTGCCAAGCGTCGTGGCCAGAGCCTGGCGCAACTGGCGCTGGCCTGGACCCTGCGTGACCCACGGGTGACCAGTGCGCTGATCGGTGCAAGCCGGCCGGAGCAGATTATTGAAAACGTCGGGGCGCTGCAGAACTTGAGTTTCAGTGCTGAGGAACTGGCGGAAATCGATCGGTTTGCCCAGGAAGGCGGGATCAACCTGTGGGAAAAACCATCGACCGCTGAATAACCTGATAGCACCGGGTCAATGTGGGAGGGGGCTTGCCCCCGATGGCGGTGTCAGTCGCGTAACCCGTTGACTGACCCAGAGCTATCGGGGGCAAGCCCCCTCCCACATTTTATGTGCAGTGTGGCGACTAGAACGGCACGTCCCCAAGAGTCGTCGCGCGGTGCATCAGTCGCCGCTGTGGCCGTAATGATCGACCGCTGAATAACCTGATAGCACCGGGTCAGTGTGGGAGGGGGCTTGCCCCCGATGGCGGTGGCAGTCACTTGACCCGTTGACTGACCCAGAGCTATCGGTGGCAAGCCCCCTCCCACATTTTATGTGCAGTGTGGCGACTAGAACGGCACATCCCCAAGAGTCATCGCGCGGTGCATCACTCGCCGTTGTGGCCGGTAGTCATCGACCGCTGAATAACTTGATAGCACCGGGTCAATGTGGGAGGGGGCTTGCCCCCGATGGCGGTGGCAGTCACGTGACCCGTTGACTGACCCAAAGCTATCGGGGGCAAGCCCCCTCCCACATTTTATGTGCAGTGTGGCGAGAACGGCACATCCCCTAGAATCGTCGCGCGGTGCATCACTCGCCGCTGCGGCCGGTAGTGATCGACCGCTGAATAACCTGATAGCACCGGGTCAATGTGGAAGGGGGCTTGCCCCCGAT
Organism: Pseudomonas sp. R9.37; assembly: GCF_963878885.1. Classification (NCBI taxonomy): domain Bacteria; kingdom Pseudomonadati; phylum Pseudomonadota; class Gammaproteobacteria; order Pseudomonadales; family Pseudomonadaceae; genus Pseudomonas; species Pseudomonas sp. R9.37. Next base: position 148,637 of record NZ_CAWNZA010000043.1, read on the forward strand.
GGCGGTGGCAGTCACGTGACCCGTTGACTGACCCAGAGCTATCGGGGGCAAGCCCCCTCCCACATTTTTGCTCTTCAGCGTGGCAAATGTATTCGCTACGACTCGATCACTGTGGGAGCCGGGCTTGCCCGCGATGGCGGTGGGTCAGTCGATGAAGGTTGTGTCTGGCTTAAAAGGGCACGTCGCCCAGAATTGTCGCGCGGTGCATCACTCGCCGTTGTGGCCGGTAGTCATCGACCGCGTAATGCTGGGTCACGCGGTTGTCCCAGAAGGCCACGTCGTTCTCCTGCCAGCGCCAGCGGATGGTGAACTCCGGCCGTGTCGCATGAGCAAACAACAGCTTGAGAATGGCTTCGCTTTCAGCCGGCTCCAGCTCATTGATCTTGGTGGTAAACCCATCGCTGACAAACAGCGACTTGCGCCCACTCACCGGGTGCGTGCGCACTACCGGGTGCGACAGCGGCGGGTTTTTCTTGCGGGTTTCTTCCCAGCGCGCCAGGTCTTCGGCGGTGTTGCCAAAGCGCTCCAGCGGGAAGGATTTGGTGAAGTCATGAGTCGCCGTCAGGCCATCGAGCAGGCGCTTGAATGGCTCAGACAGCGCCTCATACGCCGCAATGCCACTGGCCCACAACGTGTCGCCACCAAACGCCGGCAGCAGCTTGGCGCTGAGCACCGCGCCGAGGGCCGGAGTGGGCAGGAAGGTCACGTCGGTGTGCCACACGGCGTTGTCACGCACGTCGGTCACGGCGGTATCCAGGATCAGCACTTCGGGCTGCTCCGGCACGTTGGGGTAAATTGGGTGGATGTGCAGGTCGCCAAAATTTGCCGCGAACCGCGCCTGTTGCTGCGGGGTAACGGCTTGGCCACGGAAAAACAGCACCGAGTGGGTGAGCAACGCCTGCTCAATGGCGTCGCGCTGTTCCAGGTTCAGCGGCTGGGTGATATCGACGCCACTGATCTGGGCGCCCAGGGCGGTGCTTAAAGGCGTAACGGTCAGGCTGCTCATGCTCTTCTCACTCAATGTGCCTGGCCATGCCAGGGCACCCATTTACGCTGCAGGGCACGCAGGCCCATTTCCATGGCGAAAGCAATCAGGGCGATCACCAGAATCCCCAGCACCACCACATCGGTGACCAGGAACTGCGCCGCCGACTGCACCATAAAACCCAGGCCGCTGGTGGCGGCGATCAACTCGGCCGCAACCAAGGTCGACCAGCCTACGCCCAGGCCGATGCGCACACCGGTGAGGATGTCGGGCAGGGCGCTGGGCAGGATCACGTGGCGAATCAATTGGGCACGGGTGGCGCCCAACGATTGCGCAGCCCGCAGCTTGGCCGGGTCGACGGTGCGCACGCCGGTGGCAGTGGCGATGGCGATAGGCGCGAAGATCGCGAGATAAATCAGCAGCACTTTGGACAGCTCGCCGATGCCGCACCAGATCACAATCAGTGGCAGATAGGCCAGCGGTGGAATCGGCCGGTAGAACTCAATCAGCGGGTCGAGAATGCCGCGCGCGATACGGTTGGCACCGATGGCAATGCCCACCGGCACGGCGGTCAGCACCGCAAAACCCAGGCCCAGGCCGATGCGCTGCAGGCTCGCGCCCAAGTGCTGCCACAGGGTGGAATCCATGTAGCCAGTGGTCGCCAGTAGCCAGCCTTTTTGCAGCACGGCGGACGGTGGCGGCAGGAACAGCGGTTCGATCAAACCGGTGGCAGTCACCGCCCACCAGAGTGCCAACAAGGCAACCAAAGTGAGCACGCTGATCCAGCGTGTGCTCAGGCTGCGACGCACTGGAATAACGGCGTGAGCCACCGGCTTGGCGGCGGTGGCGGGGAGTTCGTAACTGCTCATGCGGACACCTGCCGTTGCGAGAACACTTTGCCCAGCACGTGCTCGCGGGTTTCGATAAAGCGCGGGTCGGACTTGATCGCGCGCGCCGATTCACCGGCGGCGTAGCGCTGGCCGAAGTCCAGGTGCAGGCGCTCGACGATCTGGCCCGGGTTAGGCGCCAACAGGATCAAATCGGTGGCGAGGAACACCGCCTCTTCGATGTCATGGGTGATCAGGAACACCGGCTTGGCCGTGCGCCGCCAGACTTGCAGCAGCAACTCCTGCATCTGTTCGCGGGTGAAGGCATCGAGGGCGCCAAAGGGTTCGTCCATCAGCAGCACACGCGGGTCGGCCGCCAGCGCGCGGGCCAGGCCCACGCGCTGTTTCTGGCCGCCGGAGAGTTGCCAGATACGACGACTGTCGAAGCCGGCGAGGTCGACCAGCGCGAGCATTTCCCGGGCGCGTACTTCGCGTTGTGCCTTGGGCACGCCAGCCAGTTCGAGGCCGAAGCCGACGTTGGCCAGCACGTCCTGCCAGGGCAGCAGGGCGTCGTCCTGGAACACTACGCCGCGCTCGGCGCTGGGGCCTTTGACCGGCACGCCATCGAGGGTGATGCGCCCGGCAGAGGGTTCGACGAAACCGGCAATCAGGTTCAACAGCGAGGTCTTGCCACTGCCGGACGGGCCGAGGGCTACCAGCAATTGCTGGGGCCCAAGGTCGAGTGAAATATCAGACAGTACCGGTTCTGTGGCGCCTGGGTACTGTGCGCTGATGCGCTCCAGTTGTAGCAAGGCCATCGCAATGAACTCCTTGAATCAGTTAGTGATGAACTTGGCGCTGACGTAAGGGGCGTAGTCCGGCAGCACGGCGTCGACCTTGCCTTGCTCCTTGAGAAACGCGGCGGTGTCGGTCACAGCCTTGGTGGTCGGGGCGCCCAGCAGGGTCACCTGATCAGCGGCCAGCGGGTAGACGTTGCCTTGCAGCAGCAGCGGGATGTCACTGGCCTTGGCGCCGGAAAGCTTGACCAGCTTGTCGACGTTGCCTGTGTCGGCGAGCCACGCTTGTGGGTCTTTGCGGTACGCGGCGTAGGCGTCCAGCGTGACTTTGGCGAAGGCGGTGACGATTTCCGGGTGCTTCTCGGCGAAGTCTTTGCGCACGATCCACGCGTCGAAGGTTGGCGCGCCGAACTTGGCCAGTTCGCCGGAGGTGATCAGCACCTTGCCGTTTTCCTTGGCCACGCCCAGGGCGGGGTCCCACACGTAGGTGGCGTCGATGTCACCGCGCTTCCAGGCGGCGATGATGGCCGGCGGCGCGAGGTTGAGGATGGTCACCTTCGAAGGGTCGATGTTCCAGTGCTTCAGCGCGGCCAACAGGCTGTAGTGGCCGGTGGACACGAACGGCACGGCGATCTTTTTGCCGATCAGGTCCTGCGGGCTGTTGATCCCTGAACCGTTGCGCGCCACCAAGGCTTCGGCGCCGCCGATCTGGGTGGCGACAAGGAAGGTTTCCACTGGGACTTTGCGGGTCACGGCAGCGGTCAGCGGGCTGGAACCGAGGTAGCCGATCTGCACGTCGCCGGAGGCGATGGCAGCGATGATGTCGGCGCCATTGTCGAATTTGCGCCAATCGATCTTGGCGTTAGTGGCTTTTTCGTACGCGCCGTCGGCCTGGGCGACTTTCGCCGGGTCCACGGTGGTTTGATAAGCGATGGTGACATCTGCCGCCTGGGCAAACAGGCTGGCACCGGCCAGGGACAATGCGGCCAAGAGGCGCAGAGGGGTAAGCAGTTTCAAGGGGAAGCTCCTCAATCAGGCGGCCGAGGGTCGGCGTGTGAGGAGACTAAATGATCTAAGAACCCGAAAATAAATAACGTTTTCGAATTAGCTTATGTGAAGAAAGGCTGAAGCAAATCTTGAGCTTGATGAGAGCAAAAATGTGGGAGGAGGCTTGCCCCCGATGGCGGTGGATCAGTCACTGATGGGTGACTGACACTCTGCTATCGGGGGCAAGCCCCCTCCCACATTTCGAGCCGGGTTCGGCCTCAGTTAGTTACTGATTGCCAGGATGCTCGCCTGGTACGACCCGACGAACACATCGAAGTCGCCGACCTCGTTCTGCTCCAGTTCCGCCTGTTGCGCCAGCGACGTGCGCGCCAGTTCTTCAAAGCGCGCCTGTTCTTCGGCCGGCAGCGGCTCTTTACGGAAATGCTCGGCGTGCACCTCGCTCTGGTGCAGCGAGAACTGCGCAAAGCTTTCCTTGCGTTCGGCCATCGCCGCCAGCACTTGGGCCGATGGCGTCAGGGATGGATCCTTGACCTTCGCCAGTTGAGCGTCCAGCGCCTCGCTGTGCTCGGTCATGCCATGGCTCTGATCCAGCAACGCTGCCAACGGCGCAATGTGCTCCAGCAGCTCGGTGGCCCATTCCTTCATGTCCACAGGCTGGCCCTGACGCTGCAATTGCAGGCCCGGACGGCGGCCTTCCTTGACCACGCTGAGGAAGTTGGAGGTGGCATTGCCGCACTCGTTGTTGGCGAACAGCGGGCTGTCGTTCAGTGCGCAATACAGCAGGAATGCATCGAGGAAGCGCGACTCCGGCAAGTCAATGCCCATGGGCAGGAACGGGTTAATGTCCAGGCAACGCACTTCGATGTACTGGATGCCACGGGCCATCAGCGCCTGGATGGGGCGCTCGCCGGTGTAGGTCACGCGCTTGGGGCGAATGTTGGAGTAGTACTCGTTTTCGATCTGCAGGATGTTGGTGTTGAGCTGAACCCACTCACCATCCTTATGGGTGCCAACTTCGACATAAGGCGCGTAGGGCGTTGCCACCGCTTCGCGCAGGCTGTCGGTGTAGCTGGCCAGGTCGTTGTAGCACGGCGTGAGGCCGGCCTGGGCGTTGCTCTGGTAACCCAGGTCGCTCATGCGCAAGCTGGTGGCGTACGGCAGGTAAAGCGTGTCGGCGTCCAGCACTTCCAACTGGTGCGAGCGACCGCGCAGGAAACCTGCGTCCAGGGCCGGCGAGGCACCGAACAGGTACATCAGCAGCCAGCTGTAGCGGCGGAAGTTACGGATCAATGCAATGTAGGCCGTGGACTGGTAGTCGCGGTCGGTACCGACGAAACCTTCAGTCTCCTTGAGCAAGGGCCACAACTGCTCCGGCAGGGAAAAGTTGTAGTGAATGCCGGCGATGCACTGCATGGTCTTGCCGTAACGCAGGGCCAGGCCCTTGCGGTAAACGTACTTGAGCTGGCCGATATTGGAGGTGCCATAGTAGGCAATCGGAATATCTTCCTCAGCCGGCAGCGGGCACGGCATCGAAGGGCTCCACAGGTACTCGTTGCCGAGTTTGCTGTAGGCAAAGCGATGGATCTTGTCCAGGCTGCTCAGGGTATCGGCCGGGTTGGGCAGGGCTGGGGTAATAAACTCCAGCAGCGATTCCGAGTAGTCGGTGGTGATCAATTCGTTGGTCAACGCGGCGCCCAGGGCTTCGGGGTGCGGCGTTTGTGCCAGGCGACCCTCACCGGTGACGCGTAGGCATTCGCGCTCGATGCCGTGCAAGCACTGCTCTAGCAGGGAGAGGTGTTCGCGCTTGCCGAGCAAGGCCAGGCGGCGGTTGAGAAGTTCGCTCAAGTTGGATTCCTTCACGCGTCAGTCGCCCCAATATGGGGGTGGGCAGGACGGTCTACAAGGGTGAAGTTAAAACTGGCGTTATCGCCTGGTTTTGAGTCGATTTGACCCGCTTTGAAAAAGCCTACTTCACTCCATGAATTGGGCTATAGCGCAGCAAGAAAATTCCGACGCTGTTGTCGCAGCGCCGAAATTAACTCAAATCGAGGGCGGGGAGCTATAGGACAGCGAATGTGCCTTGTGCTTTTGCGACCAGTTTGTCGTCCTGATACACCTCCGCTTCGACCACCAATGTGCGCCGACCCGCGTGGATAACACGGCTGGTGCACAGCACGTCACCATCGGACACGGCACGGATATAGTTGATTTTGCATTCGATGGTCGCGCTCTGCTGGTCGAAACCGTGGGCGCTGGAACAGGCCAGCCCCATGGTGATGTCCACCAGGCTGAAAATCGCCCCGCCGTGGAGCTTGCCTGCACGGTTGCGCAGCTGCGGCTCCAGGGTCAGGGCCACCTCGGCAACGCCCTCGTCCAGGCGTTGCAGGCGACAGCCGATCAGCTCGCTGAACGCGCTCTGGGTCAAACCGGCCGGGATTTGCATCAGCGTTTCTTCAACTGTTTGGCATTGGCAAACAGCGACGCCATGGCGTTGTTGCTTGGCGCTGCGGTGGCAGTTTCCTTGCGCGGTGCGTTGTTCTGCGACTGGCGTGGCGCCGAGCCTGGGCGAGCGCCACGGGCACCGTCGACTTTCTCGCCGGGGGTGTCGCTCATGCGCATCGACAGGCCAACGCGTTTGCGTGGAATGTCGACTTCCATGACCTTGACCTTGACCACGTCACCGGCTTTCACCGCTTCGCGAGGGTCTTTGATGAACTTCTCCGAAAGCGCGGAGATATGCACCAAACCGTCCTGATGCACGCCGATATCCACGAAGGCGCCGAAGTTGGTCACGTTGGTGACCACGCCTTCGAGGATCATGCCCAGTTGCAGGTCCTTGAGGTCTTCGACGCCGTCCTGGAACTCGGCGGTCTTGAACTCGGGACGCGGGTCACGGCCAGGTTTTTCCAGCTCTTGCAGAATGTCGGTGATGGTCGGCACGCCGAAGGTTTCGTCGGTGTACTTCTTTGGATCCAGGCGCTTGAGGAACGCGGCGTCGCCGATCAGCGAGCGGATGTCGCGGTCGGTCTCGGCAGCAATGCGCTGTACCAGCGGGTAGGCTTCCGGGTGAACCGCCGAAGCGTCCAGCGGATTGTCGCCGTTCATTACGCGTAGGAAGCCGGCGGCCTGTTCAAAGGTTTTTTCGCCCAGGCGTGCGACCTTTTTCAGCGCCGCGCGGGTTTTGAACGCGCCGTTCTCGTCGCGGTGGGTGACGATGTTCTGCGCCAGCGTTGAGTTGAGGCCGGAAATACGGGCCAGCAGCGCGACCGAGGCAGTGTTCACATCCACGCCGACCTTGTTCACGCAGTCTTCCACCACCGCATCCAGACCGCGTGCCAGTTTCAGCTGCGACACATCGTGCTGGTACTGGCCGACACCGATGGATTTAGGGTCGATCTTCACCAGCTCGGCCAGCGGGTCTTGCAGGCGGCGAGCAATGGAGACGGCGCCACGGATCGATACGTCGAGGTCCGGGAATTCCTTGGAGGCCAGTTCCGACGCCGAGTACACCGACGCGCCGGCCTCGGAGACCATGACTTTGGTCATCTTCATGGCTGGGTATTTTTTGATCAGCTCGGCGGCCAGCTTGTCGGTTTCACGGCTGGCGGTGCCGTTGCCGATGGCGATCAGGTCCACGGCGTGCTTGGCGCACAGCGCAGCCAGGATGGCGAGGGTCTGGTCCCACTTGTTGTGCGGCACATGCGGATACACGGTGGCGTGGTCCAGCAGCTTGCCCGTGGCGTCGACCACGGCCACTTTGCAGCCGGTGCGCAGACCCGGGTCGAGGCCCAGAGTCGCGCGCGGGCCGGCCGGGGCGGCCAGCAGCAGGTCGTGCAGGTTGTGGGCGAAAACATTGATCGCTTCGGTTTCGGCGCCGTCGCGCAGCTCACCGAGCAGGTCGGTTTCCAGGTGGGTGTAGAGCTTGACCTTCCAGGTCCAGCGCACGACTTCACCGAGCCACTTGTCCGCCGGGCGGTTCTGATTCTGGATGCCGAATTGCTGACCAATCATGCCTTCGCACGGGTGCATGGTGCCCGGCAGCTCGTCGCCGACCTTCAGCGCGGAGCTGAGAATGCCTTCGTTGCGGCCGCGGAAAATGGCCAGTGCGCGGTGCGACGGCATGCTCTTGAGCGGTTCGTCGTGCTCGAAATAGTCGCGGAACTTGGCGCCTTCCTCTTCTTTGCCAGCGATGACGCGGGCGCTGAGGGTGGCTTCCTGTTTCAGGTAGTTACGCAGTTTTTCCAACAGGTTGGCGTCTTCGGCGAAACGCTCCATGAGGATGTACTTGGCGCCTTCGAGGGCCGCCTTGACGTCGGCGACGCCTTTTTCCGCGTTGATGAAGCGCGCGGCTTCGGTTTCCGGGGTCAGCGACGGGTCGTTGAACAAGCCGTCCGCCAAGTCGCCCAGGCCGGCTTCCAGGGCGATCTGGCCCTTGGTGCGGCGCTTCTGTTTGTACGGCAGGTAAAGGTCTTCGAGGCGGGTCTTGGTGTCGGCGAGCTTGATGTCGCGTTCCAGTTGCGGGGTCAGCTTGCCTTGTTCCTCGATGCTGGCGAGGATGCTGATGCGCCGTTCGTCGAGTTCTCGCAGGTAGCGCAAGCGCTCTTCCAGGTGCCGCAGCTGGATGTCGTCGAGGCTGCCGGTCACTTCTTTACGGTAACGGGCGATGAAAGGCACCGTGGAGCCTTCATCCAGTAGAGCGACGGCCGCTTCGACCTGTTGTGGGCGTACGCCGAGTTCCTCGGCGATGCGGCTGTTGATGCTGTCCATAAAACCACCTGAAATTCTGAAAGCAGCTCGCACGCCCGGAAAACAAGGCGTTGCAAGGCTGGTTGAGCGGCCCGACTGGCGCCGCTACCTGGGTCAAAAGGCAGCCTGTTGACCCTCGAAATCGGAAAATTGCTGCCCGCCGCGGTAAAAAATAGCGAGGCAGCAAGCAGTAAAGTCTGACATTGCTCAGCGCAAAGGCGGCGCATTATAACCAGCGTTCTGCAGCTGGGGGGGATTGCGCCGAAGGTTGCAGGGGGCGGGTTCGCTGGCGGTAGAGGAAAAATCTGCTAACAATGCACACGGTGCGTATAACGGCAGCTACGCCATAATGCGCGCCGAGATAAGAGGAGCATCTAATGAGCAGCACTGCACAAACTGCTGAAGGCGAAAAAATTCTCATCGTTGATGACGACCCGGGGCTGAGCAGCCTGCTGGAGCGTTTTTTCAACTCCAAGGGCTACCGTGCCCGCGCGGTGCCAAACACCGAGCAGATGGACCGCCTGTTGGGGCGCGAAGTGTTCAATCTGGTCGTACTCGACCTGATGCTGCCCGGTGAAGACGGCCTCACCGCCTGCAAACGCCTGCGCGGTGCGAACAACCAGATCCCCATCATCATGCTTACCGCCAAGGGTGATGAGTTGAGCCGCATCAAGGGCCTTGAGCTGGGCGCTGATGATTACCTGGCCAAGCCGTTCAACCCGGACGAGCTGATGGCCCGGGTCAAAGCCGTGTTGCGCCGTCAGGCAGCCCCGGTACCCGGCGCGCCAGGCAGCGAAGACGAAAGCGTCACCTTTGGCGACTATGAACTGTCGCTGGCCACCCGTGAGCTCAAGCGTGGCGAAGAAGTGCACATGCTGACCACCGGTGAGTTCGCCGTGCTCAAGGCTCTGGTGATGAACGCTCGCCAGCCGCTGACGCGCGACAAACTGATGAACCTGGCCCGTGGCCGGGAGTGGGATGCATTGGAGCGTTCCATCGACGTGCAGATTTCCCGTCTGCGCCGCATGATCGAGCCGGATCCGTCCAAGCCGCGCTATATCCAGACGGTGTGGGGTGTGGGTTATGTGTTCGTGCCGGATGGCACCGCAACCAAGTGACCGATGATTTGCAGGCGCGGGCATCCGGCGTTTGACTCCATGAGAGTCAACGGGATGCCCGGCGTCTGCAATTCTGCGAGCGCCGCTCGTTTCTGCAAGGTGTCCAGCCGTTTCCTATGAAAACCCCGTTGTGGTTCCCGCAAAGTTTCTTTTCACGCACCCTTTGGCTGGTGCTGATCGTCGTTCTGTTTTCCAAGGCACTGACGCTGGTTTATCTGTTGATGAACGAAGACGTGCTGGTGGATCGGCAGTACAGCCACGGCGTCGCCCTGACGCTTCGTGCCTATTGGGCCGTCGATCCCGAAAACCGTGAAAAGGTGGCCAAGGCATCGACGCTGATTCGAGTCGACGGCGCCGGTGTACCCGAAGGCGAGCAGCATTGGCCTTACAGCGAGATTTATCAGCGCCAGATGCAGGCTGAGCTGGGGGACGACACCGAGGTGCGATTGCGCATGCATGTTTCGCCTGCGCTGTGGGTGAGGGCGCCGAGCCTGGGCGACGCGTGGATCAAAGTGCCGCTGTACCCGCACCCGTTGCGGGGACAGAAGATCTGGAACGTGCTGGGCTGGTTCCTGGCAATTGGCTTGCTTTCAACGGCGTCCGCCTGGATTTTCGTGCGCCAGCTCAACCAGCCACTCAAACGCCTGGTCTTTGCCGCGCGCCAACTGGGGCAGGGGCGCAGTGTGCGCCTGCCGGTCAGCGATACGCCCAGCGAGATGACCGAAGTGTACGGCGCCTTCAACCAGATGGCGGAAGACGTTGAACAGGCCGGCCGCGAACGCGAGCTGATGCTGGCGGGCGTGTCCCACGACCTGCGCACACCGTTGACACGGTTGCGGTTGTCCCTGGAGTTGATGGGCAACCACAACGACCTCACGGATGACATGGTGCGTGACATCGAGGACATGGACGCGATTCTCGACCAGTTCCTGGCGTTTATCCGCGATGGCCGCGACGAGGTGGTCGAGGAAGTCGACCTGACGGACCTGGTGCGTGAGGTGGTGGCGCCCTACAACCAGAACGGCGAACAGGTACGCATGCGCCTGGAGCCTATTCAGCCGTTTGCGTTGCGTCGGGTATCGATGAAACGCCTGCTCAACAACCTCATTGGCAACGCCTTGCACCATGCCGGTTCCGATGTGGAAGTGGCGGCGTATGTGTCCGGCGACAGCACTGCGCCTTATGTGGTGTTGAGTGTGATGGACCGCGGCACGGGGATAGACCCGGCAGAGCTGGAAGGCATCTTCAATCCGTTCACCCGTGGTGACCGTGCCCGGGGCGGCAAGGGCACGGGCTTGGGGTTGGCGATTGTGCGGCGGATTGCCTCGATGCATGGCGGCAATGTCGAGCTGCGTAACCGGGAGGAGGGTGGTCTGGAAGCGCGAGTGCGGTTGCCGCTTGGCCTGATGTTGCCTAGAGACGCGGTCTGAGACACAACAGAAATCAAATGTGGGAGCGGGCTTGCTCGCGAAGGCAGTGTGTCAGTCGACAGATGTATTGACTGATCCGACGCCTTCGCGAGCAAGCCCGCTCCCACAGTGTTTTGTGGTGTTTGAAACTGAGCGTGTTCAGCCCTTACCCTTGGTCCGCGTCATATTCGGCCCACCATTCTTTTCCAAATGCTGAATGATGATCCCCGCTACATCCTTCCCGGTAGTGGTCTCAATCCCTTCCAGACCCGGCGATGAGTTCACTTCCATCACCAACGGCCCATGGTTTGACCGCAGGATATCCACACCCGCTACCGCCAGCCCCATCACTTTGGCCGCCCGCAGCGCGGTCATGCGTTCTTCCGGGGTGATCTTGATCAGGCTGGCACTGCCGCCACGGTGCAGGTTGGAGCGGAATTCCCCCGGCTTGGCCTGACGTTTCATTGCCGCAATTACCTTGTCACCCACCACGAAGCAGCGGATGTCCGCACCGCCGGCTTCCTTGATGTATTCCTGCACCATGATGTTCTGCTTGAGGCCCATGAATGCCTCGATCACCGATTCAGCAGCGGTCGCGGTTTCGCACAGCACCACGCCGATGCCTTGGGTGCCTTCCAGCACTTTGATCACCAGCGGTGCGCCGTTGACCATGTCGATCAGGTCGGGAATGTCATCGGGGGAGTGGGCAAAGCCGGTCACCGGCAGGCCGATACCGCGCCGCGAGAGCAATTGCAATGAGCGCAGTTTGTCGCGTGAGCGGGCAATGGCTACCGATTCGTTGAGGGGGAATACGCCCATCATTTCAAACTGGCGCAACACCGCGCAGCCATAAAAAGTCACCGAGGCACCGATACGCGGGATCACCGCATCAAAGCCTTCCAGCGGTTTGCCCCGGTAATGGATCTGCGGCTTGTGGCTGGCAATGTTCATATAGGCACGCAACGTGTCGATCACCACCATTTCGTGGCCACGTTCGGTGCCGGCCTCGACCAGGCGGCGGGTGGAATACAGACGCGGGTTTCGCGACAGCACAGCAATCTTCATGCAGCACCTGGGGCAGAAATAGTAGAGACCGGGAACACCGGCTTGTCTTGAACGTACTTGACGCCTGGACTGACCACCAAGTGGCCGTCAATCAGCGCCTTGGAGCCCAGCAACAGGCGGTAACGCATGGCCTTGCGACAGGCGAGAGTGAATTCCACTCGCCACACCCGATCACCCAGCGCGAGGGTGGTGCTGATCACATAGCGCACCTGCGCATGGCCGTTGGAGCTCTTGATGGTTTTCATCGTCACCACCGGCGCCTCGCAGCGGCGGTGACGCAGTTGCACCACGCTGCCCAGGTGCGCGGTAAAGCGCACCCACTTCTCACCGTCGCGCTCAAATGGCTCGATATCGGTGGCGTGCAGGCTCGAGGTACTGGCACCGGTGTCGATCTTTGCGCGCAGGCCAGCCACTCCCAAGTCGGGAAGTGCCACCCACTCACGCAGACCCACAACGGTCAAATGGTCAAATGTCTTCAATATGGGTAACCGATCAGTTCGCCCAGGCCTGTGGTGAAACCTCGGCCAGGGCTTTGAATGCAGGCCTGGCGAACCAGTAACCCTGCATCAGAAATATTCCGCAGTCGGACAGGAAGTCGCGCTCGCCGGCACTTTCGATGCCTTCGGCAATGACAGTAACGCCCAACTGCTCACAGATTGTGACAATCCCCTGGACGATTACCTGACGGACACGATCCTGGTCGACATCGCGAATCAGCGCCATGTCGAGTTTGATCAGGTCAGGTTGGAAATCGGCCAGCAGGTTCAGCCCCGAATAGCCGGCACCGAAATCGTCGATGGCGGTCTTGAAGCCGAATTCGCGGTATTCACGCAGAATATTGGTCAAATGGCGATAGTTATCTACGTGCTCGCTTTCCAGCGTTTCAAAAATCAGCTGGTTCAGCGGAAAGTTGTGCGCGCGGGCCGCCTCCAGCGTGCTGCGAATACACAGCTCGGGCCGGTAAACCGCATTGGGCATGAAATTGATCGAAAGATGAGTTTGCATACCCAAGGCAGCGGCCCCGGCAATCGCTTGGGTACGACACCGCTGGTCAAAGCGGTAACGATTGCTTGAGTTGACCTGGCCCAGCACCGACAGCGCACCTTCGCCTTGCGGGCCTCGCACCAACGCCTCGTGGGCGAAGATCGAATGGTCCCGAAGATCTACGATAGGCTGATAGGCGAATGCGAAATCGAAACCCAGGGGTTCGCTTTGCTGGCAACCCACGCAACGCTGGTTTGGCGAGGTGAGTGAAATGGGGAAGTCGGTCACAGCGTATCCTCGCGAAAACAGGGTGGTGCCTGGCGTATCTTAGGTGAGCGTTGGGGTTTATGCGTCGAAGGGCTTCAACGGTAAAGTTGCGACATTTTTCAGAGCGAGGAATTCAAGTGGCTCAAAAGCAGGAAGAGGAAGAAAAAGTCCGTTTGGACAAGTGGCTGTGGGCAGCGCGCTTCTTTAAAACCCGCGCCCTGGCGAAGGCCGCGCTCGAAAGCGGCAAAGTGCACCATCGCGGCGAACGCTGCAAGCCGGGCAAGGAGCCGCGCGTCGGTGATGAGCTACAGATTCGGGCAGGATTTGATGAAAAGACTGTCGTGGTGCAAGCCTTATCCGTTGTGCGCCGCGGCGCGCCCGAAGCGCAGGCGTTGTACACCGAAACCGAGGCCAGTATCGCCAAACGCGAAAATGCGGTCGCCATGCGCAAGGCCGGGGCTACCGGTATGACGACCGATGGCAAGCCGAGCAAGAAGCAGCGTCGCGATTTGTTCAAGTTTCGCGGCAGTGGTAATGACGAGTGATGGCGCAAATCTCCAGCAATACGCAGACCCAAATGTGGGAGCGGGCTTGCTCGCGAAGGCGGTCGGTCAGTGAAAAATGCTTAACCTGACACTGCGCTTTCGCGAGCAAGCCCGCTCTCACAATAAGCCTGTGGCGTTACGCCGCGGTGCGTATGACGCTCAACCGCCCGATCACCGGCAGCCTACCGAGCAAACCGAAGATCGGCGCCGTCAGTCGCAGCAACCCATTCGACACCTTCGCCGCAAACGGCGTGTAATACCCCCAGCCCAGCGCCAACAGCGCCAGCAATACCCCGCCGATATAATCGTCTTGCCCCCAGTGGGCGCCTGCCACCAGCCGCGGCATCATGAACAACAGCGCCAAGCCCCAAATCACCAGCACTTGGCCGATGCGCTTGGCAAACACCGTCATGAACATGCCCCAGATCAGCAATACCGATGCATGATCGCCCGGGAAGCTCTGGCTCGAACGGTCCTTCAGCTCCCAGGTTTTTTCCAGCCCAGGGAAGTAGTCACTCATATGAATCGCCCCGCTGATCACCATCGACGGGCTGCTGTGCTGCCAGCCCATCTGCGCTGCGAGTTTGGAAAACAGCATGCGGATGAACAGCAACAGCAGCAGAATCCCGAAAAAACCGAAGAATGCCTGGCGCACTTCAATCGCCTTGAACACCCAATCTCCGCGAATCAGCAGCGACAGCAAGATCACGCCGACCACCGCGTCAAATGGCCGCAAACTGGCCACAGCCCACACATGCAGCCATGTCGAATGACTCGCCAGCGGATCATTGAGCAGGTGAAACAGCCATTCGTCGAAAATCACACACAGCATCTGGCCCGTGGGCCACAGCCAAAAACACAGCAGTCCGATAGCGAGTAGATTGCACAGAGCCCATCGCCGGAGGTTCCACTTGGCTTGGAACAAACCCGGATTGTTCATAAACTGTTCCTCTTCGCTCTATTTAGCCCTCCGTTTCCAGGAGAAAGCCGCACCAATATGGTGCTAAAGCGTTTAATTTTATAAACCTTGTAATCATTTTGTCATCAATTCAGATACCCAGACCTATGACTGATCTACCGGATACCGACTTCACCCAACGCTTCATCTTCGACGAGAACGATGCCCGCGGCGAACTGGTCTCGCTGGAGCGCAGCTATGCCGAAGTCCTCGCCAAGCATCCCTATCCGGAGCCGGTTGCGCAGTTGCTCGGTGAACTGATGGCGGCGGCATCGCTGCTGGTGGGCACCATGAAGTTCGACGGTTTGCTGATTTTGCAGGCGCGTTCCGAAGGCCCGGTGCCGATGCTGATGATCGAGTGCTCCAGTGAGCGCGAAATTCGTGGCCTGGCCCGTTACGACGCCGACCTGATCGCGCCGGACGCCACGTTGTCCGACTTGATGGCCAACGGCGTATTGGCGATCACCGTCGACCCGACGGAAGGCCAGCGCTACCAGGGCATCGTCGATCTCGACGGCGAAACCTTGTCGGACTGCTTCACCAACTATTTCGTGATGTCTCAGCAGGTCGGCACCAAGTTCTGGCTCAATGCCGACGGCAAGCGCGCCCGTGGCCTGCTGCTGCAACAACTGCCGGCCGACCGCATCAAGGACGACGACGAGCGCACTGACAGCTGGCGCAAGCTGACCGCCCTGGCGGGCACCCTGACCGCAGAAGAGCTGCTGGGCCTGGATAACGAAACCATTCTGCATCGCCTGTACCACGAAGAGGCCGTGCGCCTGTTCGACGAACAGGGCCTGCGCTTCCGTTGCAGCTGCTCGCGTGAACGCTCGGCGAATGCCTTGGTCAGCCTGGGCCTGGAAGATGCGCAGAACCTGGTGGTGGAACACGGTGGCAATATCGAGATCGACTGCCAGTTCTGCAACCAGCGTTACCTGTTCGACGCTGCCGATGTAGCCCAATTGTTCGCGGGCGCAGGCATCGACACCCCTTCCGACACCCGCCACTAAAACGTTTAAGCACAGGTAAATCACCTGACGAACGCCGGATTAGCGCAGTTCTGACGGGAGGGCCCTACTCTTTTTGGGCTTTTCTGGCATAATCCGGCCCACTTTTTTCGCGGTAGTAGTGCGCAACTTTCTACTACAAAACGTTTGGAGCACTCGGCCATAGGCCGACGGGGAACCTCATGACGCAAGCCAATAACGCCGTATACACCGATCTGAGTGTTGACGATCTGGTCAAAGAAGCCCTGCAGCGCGGTGAAGGCGTGCTTGCCGATACTGGCGCGCTGGTCGTAGAAACCGGTCACCGTACCGGCCGTTCTCCGGTCGACCGCTTCATCGTTGAAGAGCCTTCCACCCAGGACGCCATCGCCTGGGGCCCGATCAACCGCAAGTTCCCAGCCGACAAGTTCGATGCGCTGTGGAGCCGCGTAGAAGCATTCAACAACGCGCAAGAGCATTTCGTTTCCCACGTTCACGTAGGGGCTGCAGAAGACCACTACCTGGCCGTGAAAATGACCACCCAGACTGCCTGGCAGAACCTGTTCGGTCGTTGCCTGTTCATCAACCCGGCTCAGTACAACCCGGCCGGCCGTGATGAGTGGCAAGTGCTTAACGTGGCCAATTTCGAATGTGTGCCAGAGCGTGACGGCACTAACTCCGACGGTTGCGTGATCCTCAACTTCGCACAGAAAAAAGTCCTGATCGCCGGCATGCGTTACGCCGGTGAAATGAAAAAAGCCATGTTCTCGGTGCAGAACTTCCTGCTGCCGGCTGCTGATGTGTTGCCAATGCACTGCGCCGCCAACATCGGCGAAGAAGGCGACGTGACCCTGTTCTTCGGTCTGTCGGGCACTGGTAAAACCACCCTGTCCGCCGACGAAAGCCGTTACCTGATCGGTGACGACGAACACGGCTGGGGCGAAGGCGTGGTGTTCAACATCGAAGGCGGTTGCTATGCCAAGTGCATCGACCTCTCCGAGAAGAACGAGCCGGTTATCTGGAAAGCCATCAAGCACGGCACCGTGCTCGAAAACGTGGTGATCGACGATGCCAAGCACGCCGACTACACCAACGTCAGCCTGACCCAGAACAGCCGTGCCGCCTACCCGCTGGAGCACGTTGCCAAGCGTTCCGAGAAGAACCTGGGCGGTGAGCCAAACGCGGTAATCTTCCTGACCTGCGACCTGACCGGCGTGCTGCCGCCTGTGTCGATCCTCAGCGAAGAACAAGCGGCCTACCACTTCCTGTCCGGCTACACCGCGCTGGTGGGCTCGACCGAAATGGGTTCGGGCAGCGGCATCAAGTCGACCTTCTCCACCTGCTTCGGCGCGCCGTTCTTCCCACGCCCGGCCGGCGAATACGCAGAGCTGCTGATCAAGCGCGTGCGCGGCTTCGGCTCCAAGGTCTACCTGGTCAACACCGGCTGGACCGGCGGCGGCTACGGCGTCGGCAAACGCTTCAACATCCCGACCACTCGCGGCGTGATCGCAGCGATCCAGAGCGGCGCGTTGATCGGTGCCGAGACCGAACACCTGGACACCATCAACCTCGACGTGCCATTGGCCGTACCGGGCGTTGAGACTGGCCTGTTGAACCCACGTAACACCTGGTCTGACAAGGCTGCCTACGACGAAGCGGCGAAAGCGCTGGCGGGTCTGTTCATCGAGAACTTCAAGAAGTTTGAAGTGAGCGACGCGATCAAGGCGGCCGGGCCGAAGTTGTAAGGTTCAAAAGCTGTTAAAAAACCGCCCCCAGTGGGCGGCTTTTTTATGCGCGAAAGGTCAGTCGGCGATGTGCAAAACCACTGCGCCGGCCAGCACTAATGCAACGCCCAACACTTGCACCACCGACAACCGTTCCTTGAAAAACACAAATCCCAGCACCGCCGCAATCCCACCCGACAATGTACTGATCACCGTCACCACCGAAACCGACCCCGCCATCGCCCCCCACGAAAACGCCGAGAAACCCCCGAGGTTCATCAAGCTCGCACCGGTCAATGTCGCGCAGTTTTTCAGCGGTGGGATTTTCAGCCCGTCCTTGATCTTCAATACCATCACCACCAGCACGCACAGGCCTACCAGGTAACCGAGCCACAACATGGTGATCGGTCCCAGTGCCGGCAGCGTGTAGCGACCTTGCAGCCAGAAGCTGGTGCCATACAGCAAGGCGGCGAGCATGGCGTAGGCAATGGACAGGCGTGGGTGGTTGTGCGGGACGCCGTTGTCCTTGTGGATGCTGGAGAGGATCACGCCGACGACGCACACGCCGATGCAGCCAAGTTGGATCAGGCTGATGTGCTCACCGCTGGCCCAGGACAGCAGCGTCGTGACCACGCCGTACGACGTCACCAGCGGCGCGACGATGGCCGCTTTGCCCAGGGCGAAAGCCTTGGACAGCGCGAGGGCACCGGAGACGGTGAGCAGCGCGGCCGCGATGCCCAGGAGCCAGACGCTCAACGGGCTATTGAGGGATTTGAACAGGTACGCCGGGAAGATGGCCAGCAGCAGAGTCATGATCAGGAAACCGAGGGCTTGGCCGAAGTACACCGCGCGTTTAACGCCGACAGCCCGGGCATTGAGACCCACAAGAAAGTCCGTGCCACCCCAGAGCAGGGCGGCCAGCAGGCCCATTAATACGTCCATGTACGGTCCTTGGTATGTCAGTAATTGGCCAGATTAACGCAGAACCCATGTGGGAGCGGGCTTGCTCGCGAATGCGGTGGACCAGTGAGAAATACTCTGCCTGACACACCGCCTTCGCGAGCAAGCCCGCTCCCACATTTGAACCTCAGTGTTCTTGGGATCAGCTGAGGTTTTCCAGGGTTTGCGTGTCCCAGCTATGGGTTTTGATAGCCAGGTAGAGCATGCCGATGGTCAGCGGGATCTTATCGCCCCGGCCCTTGGCGCGGCGCTTGAGGAACACATCGAACACCGGCGGCTGGAAGTAACGATAAGCGTCGTAGTCGCCCAGGTCGACGGCAAAATCCTGCTCCAGCGCTTCCATAAATTGCTTGGCCTCGGCGCGGTCGCAGCCAAGGTCGAAGTTGAGCGAGGTTTCAAGGCGAAGGGTCTTGTGCTTCGGCAGGCCGATTTCTTCGTGCAGCAATTGCAGGAGCTGCTGCATGACGGGGTCTTCGGGGAAGTTGGGGGCCAGGTTCATGGTGGGAGCACGCAGAAGTGGGTGAGGGGGATGGTTGCATTGTCGGCGGAATGTGTTTCGGGTGATGAAGAGTAGCAACCCTAACAAGAATATGAAGACCGGTAGGAATGGCATTCTGAAGATCACCGCTATGTAGGGTAGCAGGAACGTCAAAGTGAGACCTGTGGTGAGACAGGTGATGGCGAAGCGCTTTCTAAGCGTGGGGTCGGTGATCTGGTAATGCATCACCATATAGATAAGGAGAAAAATCGCGGATTGAAGGTACAGGTCCATGTGATCAAGACTCGTCTGAGTAGACATGCATTGAGAGTGTTGACCGCTGAGGCCCGATTCCTCCTTTCACATTTGCGTCCAATCCGATGATGATGTCACCTGCGTGATACCTGCGAAGCTTGCCGGAAATCGTATCGCCAACTAAGCCAGCCGTTACCGTAGATATAGCTATCCCCGGGGCTTTAATCGCTCCGGAAATTATTTGTTTGATGAACACGTTTTGATCGTTTAACCGGTCGGCCTGGCTCCGTCTCAGCGTTTGGGAAATCGCGACTGCTCTCTCGCAGGGTAAATCTCGGGCCAACATTTTCTCGTACAAGCTGCGTATCTGATCACGCACTTTCCGCGCAGCTGTTTTCGCTTCAAGCAGGCACAGGTTAGCCAAGGCATGCCGACTGTCAGGCACAACAGTGAGGCGAATCATTGTGAAGGTGACGCCATAGTGGCCGATGTATTGAGTCCTTTCGATATTCACGGGTTTTTGCCGGGGCAGTGGAGAGGTCACTAGTTTCGGTCATGTGAAGGGAGGTTATGTAGAGGGTGAGATAGCTGTTTTAAGCAGTTTGGGAAGAGGGCTACATCGTCTTTGTCTGCTTCCCACAGAGCTTTCCGGCATTTGCGGTTTGACAGTGATTTTTTGGTAACACCCACCCAATGTGGGACCCGGGCTTGTCCGCGATGGTGGCGTGTCAGGTATGGAAATATTGCCTGACATGCCGCCATCGCGGGCAAGCCCTCTCCCACAGGTTTAGCTCAGTGGTTGGATGGGTTGTGGCTGTATTTCGACTGCCGGTTGCAGTTGAACGTGCTGCGCAGCTTCCATCAGATCACAGCCATCCTGCACCAGCAGATATAGGGCATTGATGATGTGAGAGATATCTTTGAGGTCGGCGTGTTCGAAGGTCAGGCAGGGGAAAGTTTCCAGTAAGTCGGTGGCAGCGCGGATGCGCTGGTGTCCGGCGGACTGGGTGTCTTCGGCGGTGGCTTCGGTATCGATGACGAGAGGGTGGGTGTCGGTGAAGTTGGTGCGTAGGAGGCGATAGCGATTGGTAGGGACATTGAGCGTTGTCATAAAAGGGCACTCCGAAAAAATCAAAGAAATACGCCAAAAAAATTGGCACGTTTATCTCTGCTGTTGTTCGAGTGACCACGCTCGTCGCCGTATTGATAGCGACGGAGCGAGCCTTAGAAGTCAGCGTTATTTCGAGCAATAAACATATGGTTCAATCATTTGGATCGTTCCCACGCAGAGCGTGAGGAACGATCAGTGAGTCTCAGTGGGATAAGAGGCGACGGCGCGGTACTTGGCAAGCACGGCTTCGCGGGTCGGCAGAGGTTTGTCGAAATCGGTCGGCTGGGTGTCGAATCTTTCCAGGCGCAGACTGGCCAACCAATTGGAGCGACGGATCTTGCGGTAGTGATCCTGTTTTTGCTCAAACGTCGGTTCGCTCATTGCAGCGTACTCTTGGGGCGCAAGGCTTGATCGTAGCGCAATGTTTCGGTTCGCAGGCGGGATAAAATCAAACGCACAACTGCTAAGTCAGCAGGTAGAGCGGATCTAAAATGCAGCTCCCACATCTGGTTCTTAGTGCTCCGACAAATCCGCGCGAAACATCCCACGTCGGCCCTGGGCCATCCTCTACCCCTGTATCATCCTGTCTCTTTTTTCCTTGTGACCTTTCTCGATTCGCTGAGCGCGCTGGTCTATGTTTTGCGCTCGTTCAGCGGTCAATGGAGTGACAGCTTATGCACAACACCCTCCAACAGGTCTTTGGTTATCCACAGTTTCGTTTGGGCCAGGAAGAGGCGGTCAGCGCCGTCCTGGCCGGTCGTTCGGCCGCGGCTATTTTCCCCACCGGCTCGGGCAAGTCGTTGTGTTATCAGCTGTCGGCGGTGCTGCTGCCGCACCTGACGCTGGTGGTGTCGCCGTTGTTGGCGTTGATGCAGGACCAGCTGGGTTTTCTGCAGCGCCACGGCATTTGCGCCGGCAGTATTGATTCGGCGCAGAGCCGCGAGGACGCCAATGATGTGATGGCCCGTGCGCGTTCGGGCGAGCTGAAAATTCTGATGATTTCCGTGGAGCGCTTGAAGAACGAGCGCTTCCGTAACTTTCTGCAAAGCGTGCAGATCTCGCTGTTGGTGGTGGACGAGGCGCACTGTATTTCCGAGTGGGGCCACAACTTCCGTCCGGACTATTTGAAGCTGCCGGACTACCAGCGTCAGTTCAATATCCCACAAGCGCTGCTGCTGACGGCTACGGCGACGCCCAAGGTGATTGCCGACATGCAGGCGAAGTTCGCCATTGCGCCGGACGATGTCATCACCACAGGCTTTTACCGGCCCAATCTCAACTTGCTGGTGGAGCCGGTGAGCGGACATGACAAACGTCGGCGCCTGGTCGAATGGATGAGCGAGCGAGCCAATCAGCCGAGTATCGTCTACGTCACCTTGCAGAAAACCGCTGAGCAGATCGCCGAACATCTGAACCGCAACGGCATTCAGGCCGAGGCTTATCACGCCGGTTTGCCCCACGACAAACGCGAGGGTATCCAGCAGCGTTTTATGGGTGGGCGCTCCAATTGCATCGTCGCCACCATCGCATTCGGCATGGGCATCGATAAAAGCGACATCCGCAACGTGGTGCACTTCGACCTGCCTAAATCCATTGAGAACTACAGCCAGGAAATCGGCCGTGCAGGGCGGGACGGGCAGCCATCCGATTGCCTGGTGTTGGCCAACCGCGACAGCCTCAATGTGCTGGAAAACTTCGTGTACGGCGACACGCCGGAGCAGGCGGGCATTCTCCGTGTGCTGGAGGAGTTGCAGGCGGCGCGCGGCGAGGGGCAGTGGGAGTTCTTGTTGAGGTCGCTGTCGGACCACAGCAACATCCGCGAGCTGCCATTGAAAACGCTGCTGGTGCAATTGGAGCTCAAGGGCGTGATTGCGCCGCGTTATGCTTTTTACGCCGAGTACCGCTTCAAATACCTGATCGAACCCGAAGCCTTGCTGGCGCGTTTTTCCGGCGAGCGCCAGCAGTTTGTCGCGGCGATCATTCAGGTATGCAGTCGCGCCAGAACCTGGGCGACCGTGGATTTCGACGCGCTGTACCAACAGCACAATGCCGAGCGTAGCCGGGTGGTAAAAGCGCTCGATTACTTCCAGGAGCAGGGCCTGATCGAGCTGGAAAGCAAGCAGATGACGGAGGTTTACAGCTTGCTGCACACCGAGTTCGATCCACAGGTGTTGAGCGAGGAGTTATACACAGGCTTCAAGCAGCACGAGGTGACGGAGGTGGCGCGGATCCATGCCATGCTCGATCTGTTTGCCACCGAGGATTGCCTGGGTCAGCGTTTGGCCCACTACTTTGGCGATGAAAACGCGCCGCTGCGCTGCGGGCATTGCTCGGTATGTCATGGCCATGTGGCGCATCTACCGCCGCCCCCGAGTTTGCCAGCGCTTGTGGATAAAAACTTCATGGCGCTGTGCGGTGATTTTATCCACAGGCACCATGAGCACACCGGGCAACTGCCGGGCGCGGAGCGGTTGACACGATTCCTGGGGGGTATCAGCGTGCCGCTGTTTACCAAGTTGAAGGCGCGCGGTATTCCGGGCTTTGCTGCGCTGGAGGCGTATCCCTACGCCGAGGTGCGTGAATGGGCCCAAGCTCATCTGAACGACCTGTAAATCCACTGAGGAGAGCTGCACATGTCTGATTCGATGCCGCAACGCGCTGACTACCGTCACTTCCAACCGATCATCACGCGTTGGCACGATAACGATGTGTATGGTCACGTGAACAATGTCACCTACTACAGCTACTTCGACACGGCGGTGAATACTTACCTGATTGAAGAGGGTGGGCTGGATATTCACGACGGTGAAGTGGTGGGGTTTGTGGTGAGTTCGGCGTGCGATTACTTTGCGTCGATCGCGTTTCCCGATCGCATAGAGATTGGCCTGCGCGTGGGCAAGTTGGGTAACAGCTCGGTGCAGTATGAGTTGGCGGTGTTCAAGTCAGGCGAAGAGGATGCCTGTGCGGCGGGGCGCTTTGTGCATGTCTTTGTGGACCGGGCGTCGAACCAGCCGGTGACGATTCCGGGGCGATTGCGCGAGGCGTTGCAGCGGTTGGTGGTGTAACACAACCTGTGTCATCAGCGAAAATCAATGTGGGAGCTGGCTTGCCTGCGATAACGGTGCGTCAGGGTTGGATGCGCTTCCGACACTACGCTATCGCGGGCAAGCCCGCTCCCACATTGGTCCAGCAGTGTCTCTAGACCTTACCGATGATTACGGTAGTGATGCTTGTTCTTGCGATGCCCATACGCATGGCCACGGCCACGATGGTCATCACGGTCATAACGACGGTTATCCCGACCGCGATAGCGACGGTCGTCGTCATCGCTCTTGTTGCCCATGTAGTTGCCCAGCGCACCACCTGCACCGCCGCCTGCGGCTGCGCCGATCAGGCTGCCGGTGTTGCCACCCATGCTGCGGCCTACCACGTTGCCGCCCGCCGCGCCGAGTGCGCCGCCAATGGCTGCTTCACCACGGCTGCGCTTGTCAGCGCCGACTGCACTGCCGCCCGCGCCGCCCAGCGCTGCGCCGATGGCCGAACCGGTGTTACCGCCGACCTGCTGGCCGACAACCGAACCTAGAACCCCGCCCAATGCGCCGCCCACACCGGCTTCGGTGGTGCCACCGGCCATGGCTGCGCCACTGACCAGGCCAAGGGACAACAAGAGAATCGAGGAAAACTTCATAGAGAGACCTCAAGAGGATGACGGCGCGATCCTGAGGTTGTATCGGGATGCTGACAATCGAAAACCGACCAGTGGTGCAGGTTGTATACAATTCTCTAAGTTACTGTTTTGTATGGGGAACTTAAGTGGATTTTGCGAGTCTTTAGCTACTTCGGAACGGCCGCTTTTATGCAAAAGCGGCCTTTTTTGTGCCTTGGATTTTCAGTAGTCGTGGCGAGCGGCTTGTTGCGGTGAGCGGGCTTGCCCCGCGTTGGGCTGCGAAGCGGCCCCTGATAATTGTCAGCGCATTCTTTCAGTCAGAACGCAGTGCCTGGACAAGGGGCTGCTACGCAGCCCAACGCGGGGCAAGCCCGCTCGCCACAACGGGCCCGGTGCCGCAACAAGCGCGCCCGTCACAACAATCCCGGTCAGGCCGAGCGCGCCATGATCAAGCCGGTCGCACTCGCCGCTTCCAGACGGATCGCCACAAACTTCGACGTCGGCGTATGGCTGCCATCGCCAGTGCTCTCCAGTGGCACCAGCGGGTTCACTTCCGGGTAGTAAGCGGCTGCCTGCCCTGCGGGAATATCAAACGCCAGCAACGTAAAGCCCTTCACTCGGCGTTCACGGCCGTCTTCCCACAGCGAAACGATGTCGGCTTTCTGCCCGGGCTTGAAGCCCAGGCGGATGATGTCGGCTTCATTCACGAACAGCACGTCACGCTGACCTTTCACGCCACGGTAGCGGTCGTCCAGGCCGTAAATGGTGGTGTTGTACTGATCGTGAGAGCGCATCGACTGCATGATCAGGTCCGGCACCCGGCCCGTGGCGTGGGTGCGTTCGTGGATCAGGTCTTTGGGCAGCACGTTCGGGCGGAAATTGGCGCGGCCCGAGGGCGTGTTCCAGCGGCGTGCGCCAGCGGAGTTGCCCAGGTAGAAACCGCCCGGGTGTTTGATGCGCTCGTTGAAGTCCTTGAAGCCTGGGATGGTGTCGGCGATGAGGTCGCGGATGCGCCCGTAGTCGGCGACCAGCCAGTTCCAGTCCACGGGTTTGCTGCCCAGGGTTGCGGCAGCAATGCCGGCAAGAATCGCAGGCTCGGATTTCATCAGCTTCGACAGTGGCTGCAGTTGGCCGTTGGAGCCGTGAACCATGCTGAACGAGTCTTCCACCGTCACCGCTTGCGGGCCGTCGGCCTGGATATCGATGTCGGTACGGCCCAGGCACGGCAGGATCAGCGCGTCTTTACCGTGCATCAAATGGCTGCGGTTGAGCTTGGTGCTGATCTGCACGGTCAGGTCGCAGCTGCGCAGTGCTTCAAAGGTGCGCGGGCTATCGGGCGTGGCTTGGGCGAAGTTGCCGCCCAGGCCGATAAACACTTTGGAGCGGCCTTCGAGCATCGCGTGGATGGCTTCCACAACGTTATGGCCACTGTGGCGCGGCACCTGGAACTGGAAGCGCCGTTCCAGGGAATCGAGGAATGCCACCGGTGGGCGCTCGTTGATGCCCATGGTGCGGTCGCCCTGCACGTTGCTGTGGCCGCGCACCGGGCACAAGCCGGCGCCTGGGCGGCCGATGTTGCCGCGCAGCAGCATCAGGTTGGCGATTTCCTGAATGGTCGGCACCGAGTGGCGGTGCTGGGTGATGCCCATCGCCCAGCACATGATCACGTTCTTGCCTTTGGCGTACATGCGCGCCGCTTGCTCGATCTCCACCAGGGTCAGGCCGGACTGCTCGACGATCTCATCCCACGAGGTGTCGTCGATCTGGCCGAGGTACTCCAGCACGTTGGTGGTGTGTTCGTTGAGGAAGTCGTGATCGAACACGGCTTCTTTGCCTTCGGCCTGGGCCTGGCGTTCCCACAGCAGCAGGAACTTGGCCATGCCGCGCAGGATGGCCATGTCGCCGCCCAGTGCCGGGCGGAAATAGGCGGTGTTGGTCGGCTTGTCGCCGTTGGTGAGCATTTCCAGCGGGTGTTGCGGGTGCTGGAAACGTTCCAGGCCGCGCTCTTTCAGCGGGTTGATGCACACCACCTGGGCGCCGCGTTTAACTGCCTCACGCAGCGGTTCGAGCATGCGCGGATGGTTGGTGCCGGGGTTCTGGCCCCACACGAAAATCGCATCGGCGTGTTCGAAATCGTCAAAGGTCACGGTGCCTTTGCCCACCCCCACGCTTTGCGCCAGGGCCACGCCGCTGGCTTCGTGGCACATGTTTGAGCAGTCCGGGAAGTTGTTGGTGCCGTAGGCGCGCACAAACAGCTGATACAAGTAAGCCGCCTCGTTGCTGGCGCGGCCCGAGGTGTAGAACTCGGCCATGTCCGGGCTTGGCAGTGCGTTGAGGTGCTTGCCGACCAGGTCGAACGCCGCTTCCCAGCTGATCGGCGTGTAGCGGTCAGTTGCGGCGTCATAGCGCATCGGCTCGGTCAGGCGGCCCTGGTATTCGAGCCAATAGTCGCTTTGCTCCAGCAGTGCGGTGACGCTGTGCTTGGCAAAAAAAGCGGCATCCACGCGGCGTTTGGTGGCTTCCCAGTTGACCGCCTTGGCGCCGTTTTCGCAGAACTTGACCATGCCGCTTTCCGGCGAATCGCCCCAGGCGCAGCCCGGGCAGTCGAAGCCGCCGTTCTGGTTGGTCTTGAGCATCATGCGCAGGTTTTTCAGCGCGTTGTCGCTGGTCAACCAGGCCTGCGCCACGCTGATCAGTGCGCCCCAGCCGCCAGCCGGGCCTTTGTAGGGCTTGTAGCGCGGAGTCGGGGTTTGGTCGGCTTGGTGGTGCTGGCTCATGACTGGTTCTCCATCGCAGGGCTGTAGACCCGCGGCGCACTTTTCTGCGGCAGGTGGATGAGATTGAGGTTGTGTCGGCGGGCCCATTGCAAGGCCAGGCCGGTAGGCGACGACAGGCTGACCAGGGTCTGGATGCCCGCGCGCAGAACTTTCTGGATTAATTCGAGGCTGCAGCGACTGGTGACAATCGCCAGGCCGCCGTCGGTCGGAATCTTTTGGCGGATCAAGGCGCCGATCAACTTATCCAGGGCGTTATGCCGGCCGATGTCTTCGCGACCCATCAGCAATTCGCCCTGATTATTCATAAACACCGCCGCATGCACTGCGCCGCTGTACTGGCCCAACGGCTGGAACGCGCTGATGCGCTGGCGCAGGCCGTCGAGCCATTCGGCAGGTGGCAAGGGCGCGCCGGGCAGCACTTGAAGGTCTGGCAGGGCTTGCTCCACCGCCTCGACACCGCACAAACCGCAGCCACTGGTGCCCGCCAATTGGCGGCGCTGCTGCTTGAGGTTCCAGAAGGCACGGCTGGAAATTTGCACCTGAGCGTATTGGGTCGAGCCCGAACCGCTGAGTTTCAGGTCATATATGTCGCTAACGTCGGCGATAATGCCGCTGCCGATGCTGAAGCCGACGATGAAATCTTCCAGGTCCGTTGGCGTCACCAACATGACCGCCTGGCTGATGTCGTTATAGGCAATCGCCAATGCCACTTCTTCCGCCAACGCTGTGCTGGCGACTTCTGTGTGTTTGAGGTTGCAAAACTGGTAGCTCTGGCTGGAGGCGGGCGCGGGCGTTTCTAGGGCGGGCGCCGCGCAGACTGGGCGCTTGGCGTTCATGTGGCAGTACCACCGGCGGATTGATCAGTGTTTAGACTAGGCGCGACAAAGGGTCGCGTCTAATCGCCAGTACTGATCTATCGATAGATGGCGTCGATCAAGGCTCTTGCTGCGATTTTTGAAACAGTGCGAAACAGGCTTCCGCCAATGCCGAACGCGGTGCGCTGCGACGCATGATCAGCCCCAGGCGAGCCAACGTGTGGGCGTCTTCAATGGGTTGCAGGCGCAGGTGCTCAGTCAGTGCATCCAGGCCGCCGTCCAATGGCATCACCGCGCAGCACAGGCCGCCGTGCACGGCTTGTAACAATTGATGCACCGCGTCGGTTTGCAACAGCGGTTGCGGGTTGAGCCCGCGGCTGTGGAAATTATGGTCGATGGACTGACGGAAATGCATGCCGCTGGTGAGCATGCCCAGCGGCAGTTCGATCAGCGCTTCCCAGCTCAACGGCCTGTCGCCGAAGCTGAAAAAACGCTGGTCGTAGAGCAGGCCCATGCGGGTTTCGCCCAAGGCCAGCGAGTCGAAGCGCTCGTTATCCAGGCGCTCCAGGTAGGACACGCCGAGGTCCAGGCGGTTGCTCGCCAGCTGTTCGAGGATTTGTTCGGAGCTCAATGCCGACAGTTCAAAGCGCAGGCTCGGATGCTCTTTATGCAGTTGCTGCATCAAGGCCAAGGGATCGAAGCTCGACAACGGCACCACACCCAGGCGCAGGGTGCCGACCAAATTGCCGCGACAGGCCGCTGCTTCGGCCTGCAAGCCGTCATAGGCCGCCAGCACCGTGCGCGCCCACGCCAGCACGCGCTCGCCCGGCGCGGTAAAGCCTTCAAAGCGCTGACCGCGATTGACCAGCGGCAAGTCCAGCTCTTCTTCCAGGTTACGCAAGCGCATCGACAGGGTCGGCTGGGTGATATGGCAGCGCGCGGCCGCCTGACCGAAGTGGCGCGTCTCGTCGAGGGCGATGAGGAATTTCAGCTGTTTGATGTCCATCTTCGCTCCGGGCTTATTCCAATGGCGGGGGATTCTAGCGCGTTTGGGTCTTTGGTCGGCCTGGAACCCAAGACAGCAGGACTGGTCTAGTCTTGGGCATCTGGAACTTAAAAACCCAAGGAGAGCGCACCATGAGTATTTTTAGCTTTGTTAAGGAAGCAGGCGAGAAGCTTATTGACCTGTTGACGCCGGGTAACGCCAACGCAAGTGATGAGTTGAAAAAGCACATCAGCGATGTCGGGCTCGGAAACCCGAATATCACCGCAACCGTTGATGGCGACAAGGTCACCGTGAAGGGTGAAGTTGCCTCTCAGGAAGAAAAAGAAAAAATCATCCTGGCTGCAGGCAACATCGCAGGTGTTGGCAGTGTAGAAGACCAGATCACCGTGACCGGCCCGGCTGTGACAGCGGCCCGTTTCGTCGTCGTGAAAAAGGGCGACACGCTGAGCGCGATTTCCCTGGCGGTGTACGGCAACGCCAACCAGTACAACAAGATCTTTGAGGCCAACAAGCCGTTGCTCAAAGATGTGAACAAAATTTACCCAGGACAGACACTGCGCATTCCTGAGTAATACGCTGGCCCAACGGTGGGAGCGGGATTGTGTGGGAGCTGGCTTGCCTGCGATAGCATCACCTCGGTGTCATTGATACACCGAGGTGCCTATATCGCGGGCAAGCCCGGCGCTCACACAAGCCCGTTCCCACTTTTGATTAGAGCCCGGCGATCAGATCCCGGTAATCCCCCACCGCCGCAAACTCTGCTGTGTCCTTTGGCCCCTTCTTGCTGTCCGGTTCTTTCACTGCCAGCAGATGCCCCACGCCAAAATCCCGGGCACTGCGCAGGATCGGCAAGGTGTCATCAATAAACAGGCTGCGCGCCGGGTCGAATTGGATGTCCGCTTGCAGGGCATCCCAGAATTGCGGGTTCTCCTTGGCAAAACCATAGTCATGGGAGCTGATCAACCGCTCGAAATACGGCGCCAGTTCAATGCGTTCCAACTTCAAGGACAGCGAGTCACGATGAGCGTTGGTGATCAGAATCACGCGCTTGCCGGCCTGCTTGATCGCCGCCAGAAAGGTATCCGCGTCCGGGCGCAGGGCAATCAGGTGGGCCGTTTCCAGCTTGAGTTCGCGCACCGGAATATTCAGTTCCGTGCTCCAGAAGTCCAGGCAATACCATTGCAACTGTCCCGCGTTACGCTCGAACAGTGGCTGCAGTTCCCTATCGGCCATGGCCCGGCTTACGCCGTGCAGCTCGGCGTAGCGCTGGGGCAGGTGCTCCATCCAGAAATGGTTGTCGAAATGCAGGTCGAGCAAGGTGCCGTCCATGTCCAGCAGGACGGTATCGATGGCGTGCCAGGGCAAAGAGGGCATGGGGCGTTCTCATGTAAGTAAAGATATCCGACACAGACAATCGGAAAAGCCACGGTATAGTAACCCGATCACGCCAAGGAGCCGCTTATGCGCCAGAAACCCACCGTCCTCGCCCGCGAAATAGTCGCCAGTAGCCGTTTGTTCCGCGTGGAGGAAGTGCAATTGCGCTTTTCCAATGGCGTTGAACGGACCTACGAGCGCCTGGTAGGCCGCGGTGCCGGCTACGGCGCGGTGATGATCGTGGCGATGATTGACGACGATCATGCGTTGCTGGTGGAGGAGTACTGCGGCGGCACCGATGAATATGAGGTGTCGTTGCCCAAGGGGCTGATCGAACCCGGCGAAGACGTGCTGGCGGCGGCCAACCGTGAACTCAAGGAAGAGGCCGGTTATGGCGCGCGTCAGTTGGAGCACATTACCGAGCTGTCGTTGTCGCCCGGCTACATGAGCCAGAAAATCCAGGTGGTGTTGGCCACCGATCTGTACGAAGAGCGCCTGGAGGGCGATGAGCCTGAGCCGATGCGGGTTGATCGGGTTAACCTGCGCGAGCTGTCGCAGCTTGCGCAAAACGAGCAGTTCAGCGAGGGGCGCGCCCTGGCGGCACTGTATCTGGTACGAGACCTGTTAACCCAGCGTGGAGCGTTTATCGCATGAGCGAACTGTTTTTAGGTCACCCGTTTATTGCGCCTGTGATTGAGCTGGCCCGTCAGGCGGGTGAAGTGATCCTGCCGTATTGGCGCGCCGACGTGGAGGTCAGCTCCAAGTCGGATGACTCGCCGGTGACGGCAGCGGACCTGGCCGCTCACCATCTGATTCTCGCCGGCCTTACCGCACTCGACCCGAGCATTCCGGTGTTGTCCGAAGAAGACGCGGATATCGACCAGAGTGTGCGTGCGGGCTGGCAGCGCTGGTGGCTGGTTGACCCGCTGGATGGCACCAAGGAATTTATCTCTGGCAGCGAAGAATTCACCGTCAATATCGCCTTGATCGAACAAGGCCGCGTGGTGTTTGGTGTGGTATCGATGCCGACCAGTGGCCGTTGCTACTTCGGAGGCGCGGGGCTGGGGGCGTGGCGTTCTGATGTGAACGAGGCACCCAAGCAGATTCAGGTACGCCAGACGCCGGCAGCAGGTGAAGCCTTCACCGTGGTTGCCAGCCGTCGCCACAGCAGCCCTGAGCAGGAGCGCCTGCTGCACGGCTTGAGCGAAGGCCTGGGAGCGTTGAAGCTGGCGAATATCGGCAGCTCGCTGAAATTCTGCCTGTTGGCCGAAGGCAGTGCCGATTGCTATCCACGTTTGGCGCCGACGTCGCAGTGGGACACCGCAGCGGCCCAAGGCGTGTTGGAAGGCGCGGGCGGCGAGGTGTTGGAGTTGAGTGGTAAGCCGTTCAGCTATCCGGCGCGGGAATCGCTGCTGAACCCGTTCTTTTTGGCGCTGCCGGCCAAGGCCGCATGGCGCGAGCGCTTGCTGACCCTGGCGAGATCCTGAGCCTGGCCTAGATTCAATGTGGGAGCTGGCTTGCCTGCGATTTCGGTAGAGCAGCCACTCACGCTGTGACTGTCAGATCGCTATCGCGGCGCCTCAACATAGCTTCCGATAAACACTAAATAGGTAACAGACGAGCTTTCGTGGCGAGCGGGCTTGCCCCGCGTTGGGCTGCGATGCGGCCCCACTAAGAACACCGCGCTCTGCCGGCCGACCGCCGTTTCAGGTTTTAGGGCTGCTTCGCAGCGCAACGCGGGGCAAGCCCGCTCGCCACGGAGGATGGGGGCGCCATTCGGAAGTTGTGTAGACACCGTGGCAATCCAGCGCTCATATTTTTTTGGGGTTTGACGGTTAACGGTGCAAGACGTACTGGCCAGTAAACGCCACCGCGCGCTCCTCACTCCCCTCATTCACGATCCACGTCTCCAGCGTCAGCCGCGCCCGGCCATAACGGTTATACGTCGCCACAAAACGCTTCCACACCTTCTCCTCCGGCGCTCGACACACCACCGTCGCATCCCGTGTGACTGGCAGCGGATAGCTGATCTGCCCTTCCTGAATCACGATATGCCCGTCTTCTATGCCTTCTTCGCGCAATTGCAGGTGCAGCCAACCCCAGCCCGCCAGCACGGCGCCGCAATACAGGCTGCCGCCAAACATGGTGCTCTTGTGGTTGATATTGGCTTGCAAGGGCAGGTGCAGCTGCAACTGGCCGTGTTGCCAGTCGAGCACCTTGAGACCCATTTCCCGGGTAAGCGGGATGTCGTGGTGAAGGATGGATTCCAGGTAACGGCTGTCGCGGCTCATGGCGGCCTCTTGGCGAGTGGGCAGGGTCATTCGTCGTCGGCGCTGTGGTTGGCGCTGTCGGCGAAGTTCAGGCCGTGCTTGCGCAGTTTGTCGTGCAGGGTTTTGCGCGGTATGCCCAAGGCTTCCGCGAGGCTGCGCACC
Organism: Pseudomonas sp. R9.37; assembly: GCF_963878885.1. Taxonomy (NCBI): domain Bacteria; kingdom Pseudomonadati; phylum Pseudomonadota; class Gammaproteobacteria; order Pseudomonadales; family Pseudomonadaceae; genus Pseudomonas; species Pseudomonas sp. R9.37. Next base: position 180,931 of record NZ_CAWNZA010000043.1, read on the forward strand.
GAGCTGTGAGGGCGGGTCAGCTCGGCGGCGATCAGGCTTTTTTCGAACTGCTCGACCTGTTCGCTCAGGCCGCCGGGCGTGGAAGTCAGGACGCCAGCGGCAGGGTTGTCCGCCGTGGCGTCCAGTGCCAGCTCGAGCCCCAGGGCAAAGCGTTCTGCCGCATTCTGAAGTTCGCGCACATTGCCGGGCCAACTATGACGCAGCAGCAGCGCGCGCTGGCCCGGTTGCAGTTCGTTAAGCGGCAGGCCGTGACGGCTGCTGGCCTCGTCGGCGAAGTGTTGAAACAGCATCAAGGCATCCTCGCCGCGCTCGCGCAACGGTGGAATGCGCAGCGGTGCAACATTGAGGCGGTAATACAAGTCAGCGCGAAAGCGTCCCTGATCGGCAGCTTGGCGCAGGTCTTCCTTGGTGGCAGCGATGATGCGGATATCCAGCGGGATCAGTTGATTGCCCCCCAGGCGTTCCACCACGCGCTCCTGCAACAGGCGCAACAGCTTGACCTGCACGTCCAGGCTCATGCTTTCGATTTCATCGAGAAACAGCGTGCCGCCATTGGCGAATTCGAATTTGCCGATACGGCGTTTCTGCGCGCCGGTAAACGCTCCCGGCTCATGGCCGAACAGCTCGCTCTCGACCACTGATTCGGCCAGTGCGCCGGCGTTGATCGCCACAAACGGCCCGCTGCGTCGGCTGGACAGGTCGTGCAGCGCGCGCGCCACCACCTCTTTGCCGGCGCCGGTTTCGCCGAGGATCAGCACGTCGGCGCGGGTCGCGGCCAGGGCGCCGATCTGCTCGCGCAGGCGCAGCATTTGCGGCGAATGCCCGACCAGGCGCGTGCTCAATTGCTGACGGTCACTGAGGGCCAGGCGCAGGCTGCGGTTGTCCAGCACCAGACGGCGCAGGGCCAGGGCGCGACGCACGCTGTCGAGCAGGGCATCGCTGGCGAAGGGTTTTTCAAGGAAATCATAAGCGCCGGCCCGCATGGCTTGCACCGCCAGCGGCACGTCGCCGTGGCCGGTGATCAACAGCACCGGCAGTTCCGGGTCCTGGCCGTGCAGTTCGGCGAGCAACTCAAGGCCGTCCATGCCGGGCATGCGGATGTCGCTGACCACCACGCCCGGCCAGTCCCGCGACAGGCGCGCAGTGAGGCCGGTGGCTTCGCCCAGGGTCAGGACGTTCAGCCCGGCCAGGTCCAGGGTCTGGCACAGGGCCTGACGCAGGTGTGGATCGTCGTCGATCAACACCACCTGAATCTGGTTATCGATACTCATACACTGCGGTCCTCGGACGGTTGCAGACTGACGCCCGGCGAGCCGGCACGCAATTTCAAGGTTAACAGCGCGCCGCCTTCCTTGTGGTTGGCAAACAGCAATTCGCCACCAAAGGCACGCATCAACGTGTCACAAATTGCCAGCCCCAGCCCAAGGCCCTGGGTGCGCGTCTTGGTGGTGTAGAACGGCTCGCTGGCGCGGCCCAGGGCTTCCATGCAAAAGCCTGGACCGTTGTCGCGAATGTACAGGTTGACGCCCTGTTCGGTGGTTTGGGCACTCAACCAGAGTTTGCGCGGCGGGCCTTTTTCGGTGAGAGCGTCGAGGGCGTTGGCCAGCAAGTTGCCGAGTACCTGGCGCAGACGCGTTTCGCCGGCTTGTACCCACAGGGTTGCTTCTGGCAAATCGCGGATCAGCTCCACTTCCATCGACCGTCGCCGCTTGGCCAGCAACGCCAGTGCATCGTCCAGCGCCGGTTGCAGGGCCACGCTTTCCGGTGCGTGGCGGTCGCGACGGGCGAACGCGCGCAGATGCGCGATGATCGAGGCCATGCGCCCGGTCAGTTCGCTGATCAGTTTGAGGTTGCCGCGAGCGTCATTGGTGCGCTCGTGGTCGAGCAGGATCTCGGCGTTTTCTGCGTAGCTGCGAATCGCCGCGAGCGGTTGATTGAGTTCGTGGCTGATGCTCGCCGACATGGTCCCCAACGCTGACAGCTTGCCGGCTTGCACTAGGTCGTCCTGGGCGCGAACCAGCTCCTGCTGGGCGTGTTCGCGCTCAAGCACTTCCTGTTTCAGGCGACGGTTGAGGCCTTCAAGGTCGCTGGTGCGCTCGATCACGCGGGCTTCCAGTTCGCGGCGCGCCTTGGCTTCAAACGCGATGCGTTCCAGATAATGGCGACGGCGCTGCATCATCAAGCCCAGCAGCAGCATCAGTACCAGCAATGTGGCGCCGCCGACCGCTACCACCGTGCGCACCGGGCGATTGATCAGCGAGCGCGGCGCCAGAATTTCCACCGTCCAGCCGGTTTCGGCAATGGCTGAGGATTGGCGCAGCCATGCCGTCGTACTCAAGGCCAGCGGCTGGGGGTCGCGCGTCGGGTAGGGCTGGATCGCGATGATGGCTTGGCGCTCTTCGGCGGTCAGCGGCCGTGTCGCACGGAATCGCCATTGCGGGCGCGATGTAAGGATCACCACGCCGTTGTGGTCCGTCACCAGCAGTTGTTCCGGGGTTTTGCCCCACAGGCTTTCGGTATGGTCCAGGTCAACCTTGACCACCAGCACACCGATGATCGTGTCGCCATCGCGCACGGCGGCGGCGAAGAAGTAGCCGCGTTTGGCCGACGTGGTGCCCAGTCCGAAAAAACGGCCCAGGCGCCCGGCCATGGCTTCGCTGAAATAGGGGCGAAACGAGAAGTTGCGCCCGACAAAGCTGTCCTGCTTGTCCCAATTGGAGGCGGCGAGCGTTTTGCCGGTGGTGTCCATCAGGTACATCACTTCCACCCCGGCCTGGGCGGCGACGTTCTTGAGCAACAGGTTGGCGTTGACCAGGTTGGTGCTGACATCGGGCGCATCCAGCGCGGTGCGCAGGGCCGGCAAGTCACCCAGAATCTGGGGCAGCACTTCATAGCGGTGCAGGGTGCCGAGCAGGTTGGCGACGTAGAGGTCGAGGGTCTGGCGGTTTTGACCGGCCAGTTCGCTGCGGTAATAGCGCTCGGCCAGGTGTTCCAGCGGCCACAGCAGCGGTGCCAGGCACAACGCCAACAGGGCGAGGCTGCGCCAGCGGGGTCTTCGCGGAAGGGGTGGAGTCATGGGAATCATGCGCCTGTGGGGACAGGCGCATTATGCCTAGCTGTGGTGCGTGATGCTGTTGTTATGCGATCAGGTCTTTTGGCTCGGTGTTACCCAGGCGCTCACCCTGATAGCTGCCGTCCTGGACGCGGCGGCACCAGTCGAGGTTATCGAGGTACCACTGCACCGTTTTGCGCAGGCCGGTTTCGAAGGTTTCTTCGGGCACCCAACCCAGGTCGTGCTCGATCTTGCTGGCATCGATCGCGTAGCGCTGATCGTGGCCCGGGCGATCCTTGACGAAAGTGATCAGGTCGGTGAATTTTTCCACGCCCGCCGGGCGATTGGGTGCCAGTTCTTCGAGCAGGCCACAAATGCCGCGTACCACGTCGATATTCTTCTGTTCGTTGTGGCCGCCGATATTGTAGGTCTCGCCGACCACACCTTCGGTAACCACTTTCAACAGCGCGCGAGCGTGATCTTCGACGAACAGCCAATCGCGCACTTGCAAGCCATCACCGTAGACCGGCAGTTGCTTGCCGGCGAGGGCGTTGAGGATGACCAGCGGGATCAGTTTTTCGGGGAAGTGGAACGGCCCGTAGTTGTTCGAGCAGTTGGTCAGCAGCACCGGCAGGCCGTAAGTACGCTGCCACGCGCGGACCAGGTGGTCGGACGCCGCCTTGCTGGCCGAGTACGGCGAGCTGGGCGCGTAAGGCGTGGTTTCAGTGAACAGGTCGTCCACGCCGTGCAGGTCGCCATAAACCTCATCGGTGGAGATGTGGTGAAAGCGAAACGCGCTCTTGGCCGGCTCTTCCAGCGTTTGCCAGTAAGCGCGAGTGGCTTCCAGCAGGCTGTAAGTGCCGACGATGTTGGTCTGGATGAAATCCGACGGGCCATCAATGGAGCGGTCGACATGCGACTCGGCTGCCAGGTGCATGATTGCCTCAGGCTTAAAGCGCGCAATCACGGCGCTGACCGCAGCCTGGTCGATGATATCGGCCTGCACGAACTCATAGCGGCTATTGGACGCAATGCTGGTCAGCGATTCCAGGTTGCCGGCGTAGGTGAGTTTGTCCAGATTGAGCACGTCGTGCTCGGTGTTTTGAATCAGGTGACGAACCAGGGCGGAACCGATAAAACCGGCACCGCCGGTGATGAGAATACGCATGTCGAGGGCCTTTTCCTTAGACGAAGACTTGGCGAGGTTGGCATAGCTTGAGTTGTGAATCGGGACGGCGCAAGCCCGGTATGCATGAGGGGTTGATTAACAGCCCCGAACAATGGCGATATAAGCGCCTGAAAAAGCAGAGGTCGCCACCATGTTGCTCGCCACGTTGATCAATCGTGCCAGTTTGCCTTGCCCACAAATAAGCGCCGATCAAGCCGCGCAATTGCTCGAGCAACATTACGGTTTGACGGGCGCGTTGCAGTCGCTGGGCAGCCAACAAGACCTCAATTACCGAGTTGACAGCGAGCGTGGCCGCTTCGTTCTGAAGATCTGCCGGGGCGACTACGCCACCATTGAACTGCAGGCCCAGCACGCCGCCCTCAATGACCTGCAAGCGCACGTGCGCGTGCCCAGGGTGAACCGCGCTCTGACCGGGGAAGACGTGCTGAGCGTCACCGTGGGCGGGCAAACCGTGCACCTGCGGCTGCTGGACTATATCGACGGCCAGCCCCTGACGCATCTGCCGCACCTGGGCCGTGACGTGATCGCAGGCTTTGGTGAGCTGTGTGGACAAGTCAGCCGCGCACTTGAGCATTTCGAGCACCCGGGCCTGGACCGCACGTTGCAATGGGACCCGCGCCACGCCCATGCACTGATCATGCACCTGCTGGCCAGCCTGGATAACCTGCCGCACCGCGACGCCATCGAGCGCGCGGCCAACCACGCACACACGCGCCTTCAGCCTTTGGCCGATCACCTGCCGTGGCAAGCCGTGCACCTGGACATCACCGATGACAACGTCGTTTGGCAGCGCGACGCCCAGCGGCGTTGGCAGGTCCAGGGCGTGATTGATTTCGGCGACCTGGTGCACACCTGGCGCATTGCCGACCTGTCGGTGACCTGCGCGGCGCTGTTGCACCATGCCGATGGAGACCCGTTTGCCATCCTGCCGGCGGTCCAGGCCTGCCATGCGGTGACGCCATTGCTGCGCGAAGAATTACAGGCGTTGTGGCCACTGATTGTGGCGCGCGCGGCGGTGCTGGTGCTCAGCAGCGAACAGCAGCAACGCCTTGATCCTGACAACACTTACCTGCTGAAAAATGCCGAGCACGAGTGGGAAATTTTTCATGTGGCGACCTCGGTGCCGTTTGCGCTGATGGAGGCGGCGATCCTGAGTTGTGTCGCACAAGCGTTGCCGCCGATGGCCGGCCAAGACTTTGCACCATTGCTGCCGGGCCTGGTAGGGCGTGAGTTCGCGCTGATCGACCTGGGTGTACTCAGCCCGCATTTCGAGGCCGGCAATTGGGAGTTGCCCGGCATGGACCGCCGGTTATTGGATGAAGCGGCGACCGTGCATGGGCTGGCGGCCAGTCGGTATGGGCAATATCGGTTGTCGCGAACGCGTGCCGACAGTGCCGTCGAGCCGCAGACTTTCCCGCTTCACGTGGAGTTGCATCTGCCTCATGGCACCGTATTGGAAGCGCCCTTTGGCGGTACGTTGCGCCAAGGCGACGATGGTCTGCTGTGCTTGCATGACGCTCAACTGAGCCTGCGTATAGGCGGCGCGAGAACCGCTTTGAAACCGGGTTCGGTGGTGGTGAAGGGGCAACTGCTCGGTGAGGTGCACGCCCCGCTCACCGTACAGTTATGCCGTGCCGAGCTCGAGCCGCCGTTGTTCTGCACCCCGTCCAGGGCGCCGGCGTGGCAAGCCCTCTGCCCGTCGCCGGCTGCGTTGCTGGGGCTGGCCTGTGATGCCGAGACGGAGCTGGACGCCGAAGCTCTGCTGGCGCGTCGGGATGCCAGTTTCGCTCGCTCGCAGAAGCACTATTACGTCGACCCACCGCGCATCGAGCGTGGCTGGCGCAACCACCTGATCGACATGCAGGGCCGTTCCTACCTGGACATGCTCAACAATGTCGCCGTGCTGGGCCATGGCCACCCGCGCATGGCGGCGGTGGCGGCGCGGCAATGGTCGCTGCTCAACACCAACTCGCGCTTTCACTATGCGGCGATTGCCGAGTTTTCCGAGCGTTTGCTGGCATTGGCGCCAGAGGGCATGGACCGGGTGTTTCTGGTCAACAGCGGCACCGAGGCCAATGACCTGGCGATCCGCCTGGCCTGGGCCTACAGCGGCGGGCGCGACATGCTCAGCGTGCTGGAGGCGTACCACGGCTGGTCGGTGGCGGCGGATGCGGTGTCGACCTCGATTGCCGACAACCCGCAGGCATTGAGCAGCCGCCCGGACTGGGTGCACCCGGTGACCGCGCCGAACACCTACCGCGGCGAGTTCCGTGGGCCGGACAGTGCGCCGGATTACGTGCGAAGCGTGGACCACAACCTGGCGAAAATCGCCGCGAGTAAACGCCAGTTGGCAGGGTTCATATGCGAACCGGTCTACGGCAATGCGGGGGGTATTTCACTGCCGCCGGGTTATTTGCAGCAGGTGTACGCGCGGGTGCGCGCCCAGGGCGGCGTGTGCATCGCCGATGAGGTGCAGGTGGGGTATGGGCGCATGGGCCACTTTTTCTGGGGTTTTGAAGAGCAGGGCGTGGTGCCGGACATCATCACCATGGCCAAGGGCATGGGGAACGGCCAGCCGTTGGGCGCGGTGATCACCCGGCGCGAAATCGCCGAGGCGTTGGAGGCCGAAGGGTATTTCTTCTCGTCGTCGGGGGGCAGTCCGGTCAGCTGTCAGATCGGGATGGCCGTGCTGGACGTGATGCAGGAAGAAAAGCTGTGGGAAAACGCCCAGGTGGTGGGCGGGCATTTCAAGGCGCGCTTGGAGCAGTTGATCGATCGTCACCCACTGGTCGGCGCTGTTCATGGCTCCGGCTTCTATCTGGGGCTGGAGTTGGTGCGTGATCGCCATACGCTTGAACCGGCCACCGAAGAAACGGCGTTGCTGTGTGACCGGTTACGGGAACTGGGTATTTTCATGCAGCCCACGGGTGACTACCTCAATATCCTCAAGATCAAGCCGCCGATGGTTACGTCCAAACGCAGCGTGGACTTCTTCGTCGACATGTTGTCGAAGGTGCTGGATGAGCAGTTGTAATAGTCGATTGTTATCGGTTATTAGCCGTGATGTTTTGTGATTTCCATCTTTTTTACCTTTTAAAGCCGATTTCTATCCGTTATAAAGTCGGTCTTTCACCCCATTCGGAGCCCTGAACGCCATGACCACCCTGCACAGCACACCTCGCGCCGATGGCTTCTACATGCCCGCCGAATGGGCACCACAGACTCAAACCTGGATGATCTGGCCTGAGCGGCCGGACAACTGGCGCCTGGGGGGTAAGCCCGCGCAGGCTGCGCACGTGGCGGTGGCCAAGGCCATCGCACGCTTTGAGCCGGTGACGGTGGGCGTCTCGGCCGGGCAATACGAAAACACGCGCGCGCGGTTGGACGTGCCGAACATCCGGGTGGTGGAAATGTCCAGCGATGACGCTTGGGTGCGCGACACCGGCCCAACCTTCGTGATCAACAACAGCGGCGAAGTGCGCGGCGTGAACTGGGATTTCAATGCTTGGGGCGGTTTCGATGGCGGCCTGTACGCGCCGTGGAACCGCGATTCGCAGGTAGGCGGCAAGATTCTCGAGATCGAACGTGCGCCGCGCTACCGCACCGAAGGCTTCGTGCTGGAAGGTGGCTCGATCCATGTGGACGGCGAAGGCACATTGATCACCACCGAAGAATGCCTGTTGAATCGCAACCGCAATCCGCACCTGGATCGCGCGGCCATCGAAGCGGTGCTCAGCGCCAATCTGGCTGTGGATAAGATCATCTGGTTGCCGGACGGGCTGTTCAATGACGAAACCGATGGTCATGTGGATAACTTCTGCTGCTATGTGCGCCCGGGCGAAGTGCTGCTGGCGTGGACCGACGACCCGCAAGACCCGAACTACGCGCGTTGCCACGCTGCCATGGACGTGCTGCAAAGCAGCACCGACGCCCAGGGGCGCGCATTCATAGTGCACAAAATGCCGATCCCGGGGCCGTTGTATGCCACCGAAGAAGAGTGCGCCGGCGTCGACCCGGTGGACGGTAGCCAGGAACGTAACCCAAGCGTGCGGTTGGCCGGTTCCTACGTGAACTTCCTGATCGTCAACGGCGGCATCATCGCGCCAAGCTTCGACGACCCGTTGGACAGTCAGGCCAAGCAGATTCTGCAGAGCCTGTTCCCGCAGCACGAAGTGGTGATGGTGCCGGGGCGCGAACTGTTACTGGGTGGCGGCAATATCCATTGCCTGACCCAACAACAACCGGCGCCGCACAAAAACTGAGTGCAGTTGTAACAGCGTCTGGGCCACAGCCCGGCGCTACCCGTTCGTAGCGCGAATAGCAAGCCCGCGGCCCTGCACGGCCGCGGGCTTTTTTGTGTCCGAATGCCTGTAAATACGGGACATTGGCATAGCTCTTGTATCGATGTCGTCACAGTGACTCGAGGCGATGACTGCGCAGTTCTGTCACAAACCTTGAGTAAGTTAGCCGCTCACGCAGTAGGAGAGAGCGCTGAAATGAATGCCGATATCAACCTGATCTACACGCGCCCGTTCCACCCCACGCGGGTCAACGGTGATGCGATCCGTGCGTTGGCGCTCTGGTTGAAGGCAAACGGCTCGCGACGGGTCAGGCAAGCTGACCTGCGCCGCGTGATGAGTGAACGTTACCCGGCGGGGCTGTTCAGTGAGGATGAAGTGCGCGCGTTGTGTGAATTGTTGAAAAACTAACGAGCACTGAGATCAGTGATGGCAGCGGGCTTGCCTGCGATGGCATCGCAGCCAAGCCCGCTCGCACATCAGGGTGTGAGGTTTTAGAAACTGTAGGTGCCCGTTACAACCAGGCTACGTGGCTCGCCCGGCTGGATCTGCGCCGCACTGGTGGCCGAGGCGTAATAGTTTTTATCGGCAATATTATTCAGCGCCGCGCGTACGTCCCATTCCTTCTGGCGGAACCCGGCCAACGCGTCCCACCGCCCATAACCTGGCAGCGCCACGGTGTTGAGGTTATCGGCGTAACGGTCACCCACCAGGGTCAGACCGGTTTCGGCGTACCAGCCCATCTCGGGTTTCCAGGTGATAAACAAGCTGCCATTACGCTTGGCCACATCGCTGATGCGCTTGCCTTCAAAGCCATTGTTGTCCTTCTCGACCTTGGCATCCTGCAGGCCGATACCACCACGCACATACCAATTGCCGACGAGCTTGCCGGTGGCCGTCAGTTCCACGCCGCGCGAGCGTTGCATGCCTGTGAGCAGGGTGATGGTACGGTCGAGCGGGTCGCTGGTGCGGCGGTTATAAAGCTCAAGCTCGTACACGGCGAGGGTGGTGCTCAGGCGGTCATCGAGCCAGTCACTCTTCACGCCGATTTCCTTCTGTTTGGTCAGTTCAGGGCTCAGGTCGTTGACGCTGCCAGCGGCATTGGGCGTGATACCGATCAGGCCACCGCCCGCGGGGGAGAAGGTTTTGCTCCACGAGGCATAAAACGAGTGATGTTCCAGCGGCGTCCATACCAGGCCGACGCGCGGGCTGGTGCTGCGGCTTTCGACAGCTTGCCGGGTGTTGAGCACCTTGCTGGTGGTGTCCACTTCGAAATGGTCATAGCGCAGGCCAGCCAGCAGTTGCCATTGATCGTTGAGGCGCAGTTGGTCCTGCACGTACACGGCGCGACTTTCGACTTCGGTGTGGTTGTAACTTGAAAGACTCATCGGCCCGTTGTGGCTCAGGTGGCGGTTGGGCTGGTTGAGATCCAGGCTCGGCACGGCTTGGCCGCCACGATTGACGGCGGTGGCGGTATACAGTTTCGGGTCGCGGCGCTGGTTGCCCAGCTCCAGGCCGGTGAGCAGGCGGTGCTCCAGGCCGAAGGTGTCGAAAGCGCCTTCCAGCTCGAGGTTGTTGAATACATTGCGGGTGGTCAACTCCTGCTGCCAGCGCTGGCGCGTGACCTTGTTGGTTTTCGGGTCGTAGCCGGTCTGGTAGGTGTTGTCGAAATCGCTGTCGAGCTTGAACACGCCCAAGGTGTGGCGCAGTTGCCAGTTGGCGTTGAGTTCATAAGCGAGCCTGGAGCGCAGCGACTGAGACTTGTCGTCGATGTAATCGCGGCTATCAAAATAGGTGGCGCTGCGGCTCACGTCTGCCGGGCGCCCGTTGACTCCGGGAATACCGCGGTCCGGCGTGCGGTTGTAACGGCTGTATTCGTATTGCACCAACCAATTGAGGTCGGGCGTCAGTTGCCAGCTCATCGATGGCGCAAACAGCTGGCGATTGCCACTGACGCCATCGCGAAAACTGTTGTTGTCCTGGTTGCCCATGTTCAGGCGCAGGCTGATGTCGTCTGTGGGGTCGGTGCTGAGGTCGGCATACAGGCTGCGCAAATCATGGCTGCCGCCCTGGGCTTCGATGCTGGAGGGGTGACCCGCGGTGGGCAATTTGCTCACGCGGTTGACGATCCCGCCCTGACCGCCGCGCCCGTACAGCACGGCTGCCGGGCCTTTGAGCACCTCAATGCGTTCGATGTTATGCAGGTCGCGCACGTATTGGCTGTCGTCGCGAATGCCGTCCAGGTAGAAGTCGTTGCTTGCGTCGAAACCACGAATGCGCAGGCTGTCGAAGCGCGTGTCGGCGCCGCTGCTTACGTTGGGAATGCCGCTTAACGCCTGGCCCAGATCGTTGGTGCCGTAGGCGCGTAGGGTTTCGGTTTTTACCGAATCGATGGCCTGCGGCACATAACGCACCGACGTGGCAGTGCGGGTGGCGGTGTGGGTCTCTTTGACGCGTGGGTCGTCTTCGTCAACTTCGGTGCTGATCGAGGTTTGCGGCAAAATCGTGGTGGCGCAGGCAAAACCAGCAGACAGCAGAGCAGAAAGCCCAAGGGTAATGGGCGTCAGGCGAGAGACTGGCATGGAGGAATCTATCCAAAAAAGTTCGGGAAGGAATGTGCGCGTTAATGGTAATGCTTTGCATTTGCGCGCGTTATGTATTCCCAAAAATGTAGGCTTTGGAAAGTGTTACTCGATGTGTTTTTTTAGCGCCTAAAAGCGATTTTCTGGCTTTCACACAAGCGCTGTAGGCCGTTGCTTAGAATTATTTCGCCTAAATACAGACGATTCACGAAATTGACACATAGTTCAACGCGCGCATAGGATTGCGCCCAACGCCTGTGGCTAACCGCCATGACTTATCCAATAAAAAAAGGCCCGCGGCAGTTCAGTCGTCCGCGGGCTTTGTTTTTTCCGGAAAAAGTCGACACCAGAAAAGCGACACGGAGCCTGGTGTCACAGCGCGTACTCAACCAGTAATAAGGAATATAAGAAATGTTGAAGCAACGGATGGGTCTGATCGCTCTGGGGATTTTGAGCGCTACTCAGGCAATGGCAAACGACCAGGAGCAATCCAAGGGTTTTGTTGACGACAGCCACCTGAACATCGCAGCACGTAACGCCTACATCAGCCGTGACTACAAAAACGGCAAGCAAGACAAAGCCGAGTGGGGCCAGGGCTTCATCGGTAAATTTGAATCCGGCTTCACCCAAGGCACCGTCGGTGTGGGTGTTGACGTGATCGGCCAATACGCCATTCGCCTGGATGGTGGCCGAGGCCGCGCAGGCGCGGGCGGTATCGACTTCTTTAAAGAAGGCGCAGCCACCACGCGCGCGGATGGCACGACACGTAACGGCGCACCTGCCGACGATCTGGCCAAGGGCGGCGCAGCCGTCAAATTCCGGGTTTCCAACACTGTGCTGAAGTACGGTGATCAGTTCCCGGCAGTCCCTGTTCTGCAGTACGACAACTCCCGCCTGTTGTCGGAAACCTACACAGGTACCTCGATCGTTTCCAAAGAGATCGCCGGCCTGCAACTGGACGCTGGTCACTTCACCAAGGAAGCGCGCAAGAGCGCCGAAGGCACCGACAGCGGTCGCCTGAAAAGCATTGATTACATCGGTGGTAGCTACAAATTCACCGAAAGCCTGTCGGCCGCGCTGTACGCCTCCGACATGCAAGATGTGCTGAAGAAGCAATACGTCAACGTCAACTACGTACTGGCCCTGCCAGAGAAGCAATCGTTGACCTTTGACTTCAACGGCTACAAAACCAAGCTGGACAAGAGCTTCGCCCTTGAAAACCAAGGTGACGCCGACGCTCGCGACAACAAAATCTGGAGCCTGGGCGCTACTTGGGCTGTTGGCCCGCACAGCTTCACCGTTGCTCACCAGCGCAGCACCGGCGACACCGGTTATCTGTACGGCGGCTACCGCAACGCTGGCGGCATCGGCGATGGCGGCAACACCATCTTGCTGGCCAACTCCTACTGGTCCGACTTCAACGGTAAGGACGAGCGCTCCTGGCAAGCAGGCTACGGCCTGGACTTCAGCGCCTTCGGCGTGCCTGGCCTGACCTACAACATTGCTTACGTGCGCGGCACCAACATTGACGACGGCTCCAACCGCGGCAGTGGCACCGAGCGTGAAATCTTCAACCAGTTCAAATACGTCGTTCAGAGCGGCCCAGCCAAAGACCTGAGCCTGCGCGCTCGTGCGTCCTGGTTGCGCGTCTCCAGCAACGCCAGCAACTACAACGTAGGCGGTAACGAAATCCGTCTGTTCGCCGATTACCCGATCAACGTTTTCTAATTGATTTGGCGTCGCGCCTGATTTCAGGCGATCAAAAACCCCGACTGGTTCGGGGTTTTTTTATGCCTGCACTTCAGTCTTGGCGGTTTTGCAAAATTTTGCGGGCGAGCGAGGCATTCAGGTAGTTGAGCATCATCGTCAACCCTTCGTAAGGCTCGATTTTCTGGTTATCGATGCACAGTTGGGCCATCTGCAGCAGCACTTGGCGTTTCTTCTTGTTGACCCGCGCTCCGGGTACGCCGAATGCGGTTTTACATCGCTCGGGTAACGGCGCTTCGGGCGTCAGTTCTACCGTGACCCAGACGCCTTGGGCAAATTGCAGGCTGACATCGGCAATGTGTTCGATGGGCAAGGGGTGCTTCAGGTTGGCGAACACAAAATGCTCCGGCGTCAGGCGCAGCGCGGTTTGCGGTGCGCGCTTGAAGCGGCGGATGCCCATCCATAAAAAGATCAGCGCGATGCTGCCGATCGCCGCGCCGGCGCCCACGGCCGATAGCGGGGTGCCTTTGAATTTTTCCGGGGAAAGCCAGGGCCGACTCATGATGGCCAACCCCAGCAACACGAACGGCACTGCCAACACCGCCATCAGCGTGCCCCGCCACCGGCCGCCTTCATGCAGCGAGCATTCGCCTGTAGTGGACGTCACCATGGTTTCCAACAGCTCGGTTTGCGCAGTGTTTTCGGTCTCTGCCAGCGCATTCAGGTCGCGCGAAAGTTGTACCCGCACGCTAAGCGGCGCACTGAAACACGCATCGATTTGCGCATTCGCAGCAGCTACATCCACCGCGCGCGTGGCGCTGTGCACGGCGTCTTCCACGTGCACTTGTAAGGCTTGCAAGCGTTCGCCATTTGATGGGTGAGAGTCGGTCGGGTGCGGTTGGTGAATGTCCAGCGCTTCGGGCGGCAGCTGCAAGGGTGTGTCGCGCAATGCGGTCAGCACCGCGCCCGGCAAGTCATCCTCTGTGGCCGTGTCACACAGCGTCAGCAACGCCTGCTCGATGTGGGCATGCAGCACCGAGATTCGCAACAACGCCGAGGCCGCCGCCGCGTTCCCCACTAACCGGGCGCCGGCAGCATCTGCCAGCAACTCGCGTTCTCGGCTCCAGTGATTTACCGCGTGATCGAATCGCTGCATGAAAAACAGGCCGAACATGAACGAAGGGCGCATGAGCCAACCCTGGATCAGGTCGCTGGCGTGCATGGTTTCCAGCAGCGCCCGCAGGCTGCGGTCGACGCCGTCGTAGATCGGCAGAAAATGCAGGCTGTACTCGGTGTCTTCACCCACAAAGTGCGCCAGTTCGTGGCCGATCACCGCGCCGACTTCTTCACGGCTCAGCAGGCCCAGGTGCAGCAGCGGCACATGCAAGGTGCGCCCGCGCAATCGCGTTTCGGCGGGCATTACACTGGCTTCGCTGGAGGTCACGTAAAAGCCCTGGGCCAGGCTCACCACAATATGATCCGGCGCCAATGCACCCAGTTGGCCGGCCAGTTCGCGCACATGGCGCCATAACGCGGGTGCCTGCTGGGGTGTAACGGCCTGCCCGAACATCTGCAGCGGTTCGGGCTTGAACATCCCCAGCATGTAGCGCAGTTGTTTAAGCAGTGACCAGATTGAATACACACTGAAAGCGGCCAACACGCCCAGTGTCGCCATCAACTTGACTTCGCCGCTGCCCAGGCGTCCCACATGCCACATCGCCAGGCCTTCGTAAATCAGCACCAACGCCAACGTCGCGGCCATTGCCACCACGTGGCTTACCAGCCCAAAAGGCAACAGCCGACTGCCCAGGGAGAACACCTGCAGCAATTTCTCCCGCGACTGCTGCGCGCGTTGCCCTGCCCACTGAGTGCCGGCCAGCGCGGCCAGGCCGATGCACGCCGCGAGCAACCCCAGGCCGATCACCCACGGTGCCAGCTCGCGCAGGGCGCGGTTTAGGCGATGAGCAGTCGGCAGCTCGGCTTCAACGTTAACCAGGCGCGAGAGCGCCAGTTGCACGCTGATTTTCTCTTTGCCCAGGTCGACCAGCGCCGCTGGATCTTGCGCCGCCAGCGCCTGCAACTGCTGTTTAGCGGCGTTCACCTTGGCGCTGTAGACGATGATGCTGGTGGATGCCTCGGCAGCACGTTCGCGCTCCCAGACACCGAGGGCAGCGAGCAATAGCGGGAAAATGACGAGCAGACAGATCAGTTTCAGGGCGTTCATGGAAGTCCGGTCCCAACGCAGAGCTGTCGGTTATACCGAAAAAAGCACCAGGCGCGATACTTGGAGGTATTACCTAATACATCTGTTACACCGCGTCACTAATGAAGTACTCCAGCCCATCTTTATCCCCATCAGGCGCACGCCTAAATTAGGCCCACTTGCCCGCCCATCACTCCGATGGCCGGCCACTGGAGCCACTGCCATGCCCTTTGTCAGCCTGCGCATTACCCGTGACGGCGTTACCCCGGAGCAAAAAGCCCAGGTCATTGCCGAATTCACCGAAACCCTCGAACGCGTGCTCAATAAACGCCCCGACTTGACCCACATCGTCATCGAAGAAGTCGATACCGATAACTGGGGCTACGCCGGCGTCACCACCACTCAATACCGTAAACAGCTCGCGGAAAATCCGTCATGAGCACGCCCGTCACCATCGACTTCATCTCCGATGTGGTCTGCCCGTGGTGCGCCCTGGGCGCTACTGCGTTGGAGCAAGCCATCGCCAACCTGGCGGGCGACGTCAAGGTTGAACTGACCTTTAAACCCTTCGAACTCAACCCTGACATGCCGGCCGAGGGCGAAAACGCCGTCGCCCACATGATGCGCAAATACGGGCGCAGCGCTGAAGACGTCGCCAGCGGCAAAAGGATGTTGATCGAGCGCGGCGAAGCCATCGGTTTCACCTTTGACCTGGAAAAACGCAGCCACTTCTATAACACCTTCGATGCGCATCGGCTGCTGCTGTGGGCGTTGCCGCTAGGGCGGCAGATCGTGTTGAAAAAGGTGCTGTTGCGCGGTTTTTTCACCGACGGTCAGAACCTCAGCGATCACGAAATCCTCGCACGTTTAGCCGCCGAGGCCGGGCTGGACATTGATGACGCACGAAGGGTGCTGGCCTCTGCCGACTGCGCCAATGAAGTGCGCGAGCTTGAAGCGTTCTACCGCGAGCGCGGCATCAACGCCGTGCCGGCCATGGTCCTCAATGGTCGTCAGCTGGTCTGCGGGTCGCAATCAGTCAGTTATTACGAACAGATGCTGCGGGAAATGTCCGCCGTGGCTGCTTGAACCATCTCACTTTCCATACAGAGGTTTCATCATGAGCAATTCGAAAAAAGTCGTTGTGATTACCGGCGCATCCCAGGGCCTTGGCGCTGCTGCGGTCGAGGCTTACCGCCAGCTGGGTTACCGGGTGGTTGCCACTTCGCGGTCGATCACGCCGTCGACGGATCCGGAGATTCTTACCGTGGCCGGCGATATCGCCGACCCGGCCACCGCCGAGCGCGTAATCCGCGAAGGCGTGGCGCACTTTGGCCGCATCGACAGCCTGGTCAACAACGCCGGTATCTTCGTCGCCAAACCCTTCACCCGCTACACCCACGAAGACTACAAGAACGTGCTGGGCGTGAACCTCAACGGGTTCTTCTACATCACCCAGCTGGCGATCAGCGAAATGCTCAAACAGGGCGCCGGGCACATCGTCAACATCACCACCAGCCTGGTGGACCACGCCATTGACGGTGTGCCGTCGGTGCTGGCCTCGCTGACCAAAGGCGGCTTGAGCGCAGCGACCAAATCCCTGGCAATCGAATACGCCAAACGCGGCATTCGCGTGAACGCGGTGAGCCCCGGGATCATCAAGACGCCGATGCACGGCGAAGAAACCCACGCGGCATTGGGCAACCTGCATCCGGTCGGGCACATGGGCGAAGCGAGTGATATCGCCCAGGCAATTATCTACCTGGAGAACGCCGGGTTCGTCACCGGCGAGATCCTGCACGTGGACGGCGGCCAAAGCGCGGGGCACTGAAAAAAGCCCCACGTCGATCCCCGTGGGAGCCGGGCTTGCCCGCGATCGCGCCACCCCGGCCCCCACATTCACATCCTATTGCCCAGCATTGCAGGGCGACTCCCACCTTCACCGCCTTTACCATCACCAAGGGGTGACGCCTGAAGTGCAGTTATTGGTGAGACGCCCCTATCGAGTGAGAGCTATCACGTTCGTTGATTTAACGACGGCGTGGCGCTTTTGGCGCCTGCCTCAAAATCGGATTCTCAAGCGTGGTCGCTGAGTTCGCAGCCGAGCGTCAGTCGTGTCGAAAGCCAGAAATCCCCAGGCAACAGGCCGCGAAGTTCAAACCATCACAGCGTGAAACTGCTCTATGCCATTGTGGCAGCGCTTTCCTGGTGTCGGGATCTTCGATGCACATAGTTCAGCGCAGGCTTCTCGATAAACAGCCACGACAGGCTGGCCAGCACGATGACAACTGCCACGGTTGCCAGCATGGAAGCGTAGAAACTCAGCGCCGTCGTATTGATCATGAGTTGCTGCACGGGGAAGGCGTAGAGATACATCCCATACGAAATATCGAATCGAGATTTAATGATTCGATCTTTGCACAACGTCCCAAGTGACAGCACCAGAAGACTCACTCCGATGCTTGCAAACACCATAACCAACGGTGTGTTCAGGGAGACCAGAACAAGTGCTGCCGACAGAACGCCGATCAATAGTTTCGCTTTCACGCTGCTGAATGCAGCTCGATAGAAATACAGCGAAGACCCTACGAAGAATACAATCCCGACGGTTGAGTACACCAGTAGCTTCGGTGCCATCGGGTGTGCTGACGTGCTGCATAGGTAGGTGGTTATGCAAAAGGCAAGTGCGATGATCAGCGGCACGGCTGCCCTGCGCAATACCAGCAGCGCCAACGCGAGCAGCACGTAGCAGCCAAATTCAATTTTCAGCGACCACAAGCTTCCGTTGAACGAATCTTTAAATATGAAGGTGCTGGTAATGTCGCCTATGTCCGCGCGGCCAAACGCCGACACTTTCAAAAAGTCTGTCAACGACTCCAGGCTGAATGCATAGCCCAAACCGTTTGTGCTGAATGCAGGCCCGCAGAGGTACACCATCACAAATGCACAGCCGATCAATGCAGGAAAAATTCGCGCGATTCGCTTCTCCATGTAGTGGTAGAAGCTGCGAGTATTTAGAAAGCTTTGAGTGATGAGGAAGCCGGATATGGCGAAGAATGCCAATACGGCAATCGCCCCTAACGAGTTGTAGCCCTGCAACATGGGTTCTTGCTGGCCGGAAAGTACGTAGTGGTGGCTTACAAGAACTGCCAGCGCCGCTAGGTGCCTGATCAGGTCGAATGAATTGTCGCGATTAATCACGCACCGCTCCCTTGGTAATTGAATGATGAAATGTGTGCATGACGGGCCGCTCAAGTGCAGCGTTCCTTGCCGTGGCGCATTCTCCATCAATCATTCGGTAGGGCAAAGTCGTTTTTCAGCCGGACCAAAAGCTATTGATAGGGGATAAGGCTTCAGCCAAGGGAGGGGGCGCAAATGAGCGCAGAGACGAACGACATCACGGTCGATGTGGCCGGCTGTGTGTGTAGCGAGGGAGCTGATGCTTACCCCAGAAACGACAAAGCCCTCACATTGCTGTGAGGGCTTCGTCTTATATGGTGCCGGCACCAGACGAACGGTATGTTTCGGCGAGACTAGGTTTTTCGGGCGTCTGGAGTTCGCTGGAAAATTCGGCGTACCCCAACTAGTAACTATAAATAAATCAGCTAGTTATGGCTCTCGGTGGAATCGAACTCGGGATTTTTGAGATGTCAGCACGTTGTCACTATGACTCACCCAGCAGAGGTAGCTAATAGCTAGAACTGGGATCTAGCTTCTGGTTATTCAGTAAACCCATGATATAAACCGACTGATACGACCGCTTCAACAAATCTTTTGGCAGTTGCTCGATCCATTATTACCAATTTTCCATCGACATTAATGTAGATGCTATCTTCTGGGTAGAAAGATGATCGACCGATTTCTACATCCATTGAGTTTCTATTACCTTGATCGTTTCTTCAAAGTACATGGTAGTTGCCATAACAATATCCTATGTGTGGGGGGGCGCAGATCGCAGTGTTGACCGCCAACCCTTCGATGGTGGCGATCAGAGGTTGTTCAGGCTAGCGCCCGTGAAGGTTGGTATCAATACCCTGAGCCATAACCTTCGTAAACTAGACGCTTTTGCCCCTCTCTGCCTTCATATCGACGAAGCGTTCAAGTCAAATTCGATGCAAAATGGTTGGTCTGGTCGAATGCACATGGCCGGGCAATCCTGCGCAATTACCCGCCATGAATGCATACTATTACGCCCTCCGTTGCACGCCTAAACCTAGTGGATTTTATGCATATCGAAAGTATCAAGAACTCGAACAACTTTTCCGGTGTGCGCATCACGCTCGACAGACAACCTTATTGCCAACTTTTTACTGGTAGGCTCAGCGTTACGCTCGATTCCTGGAAGGAAAATTCTAGCTAAGTTGAGAGTCCCAACGATATCTTTGTTGCTCCCGGCAGTATCCACAACAGACTCAACGCCGTTCTTACACCGAATACTTAGTATTGTGCCGAGCATGCTTATTACTTCAAAATACGCAATATCGCCAGCTTCTGAGTCAACGCCGAATTTGGCTTCTAGTTCCTGTAAGCTGTTTTGTTGCTGTTCAGGATTTTCGATGAGTTCGCGAAGTATCCCACTCTTGATCACGTACGTAGAATCTGCGTCCAGATCCATTAACAGACCACGCAGTGCTGCGACCGGTGCATCTTCCGGAAGGTCCCCGTCGAAATGGTGCGCCAGAATTGATACAGCGAGGAACTGGCATCCGGTGTAGTCGTCACCCCAGTAGAAGTCGCCCTGATTTTCGTAAAGGTCGCGCCTTGCTTCCAATAGGCGGCTATTAGAAGTCATCATGTTTTTTGCCGTAACCACACGAACTTCGTCGACGATCATAAGTGTGTACTGAAAATCCGGTACATTCTGAAAGTGCATCGTCGGTCTTGCGAATACCTTAAGTTTATTCTGAATGAAGCCCTTGTTCGCGCTTCCCTCCGCTTGATTCATTCCGCTTTCAATCTTATCGAGGATGAATCGATTTTTTGGGTTCTTATATTCTGTGTACTGGCGTTCCTTGGTCAGCGCGAACCAGTAATACTCCCCGCAAGGTGAAGTCTCGAATTCATTAACGATATCTTGAGCAGAGAAGAAGTAATGCACATGTTCGCCTTCTTCGTCGTGGGTATGTAAGCTACAGAAAAACTCCTTGCGTGGTTGATCTTTGTCCAAAACGTAAAGTTTTTGCACTTTCACTTGGTTTGATTTTTCGAAGTACTTCGACTGGACGATTCCCAGGATTTCTATGTCATGCGCGCGGCGACGGACCTCATCCAGTTCGTCAGATTGTCGTTGTACGAGGAAGTCTGCGCCGTCGACGTCAGCCGACCGCTTCAGAACCCAGAATCGCGATAGCAAGATAGACTGCGTTAAACTTTCGCCACTTCCTCCATTTTCTTCCCGTTTTGCAAGCTCTGACACGATGCGTTCTCTCTTAAGCTATATGAGCATTTAACGTATGAAACGTAGCGATGATGGCTACTTAGCTCAGACGAATCAAGACGTCCTCTTGCCCAAACAGCTATTCATGGACGATCCACAGGCACGATTTCTATCTGGGTTTTCAGTATCAGGTTGCCAAGTGAGGCACTGGACCAAGGCGAGCATGGGGCTCTATTCGACCTAACCAGTTTCAAGACCTTCTTGACCAGCCTGGGAGGGTATGTTGCTAACGCGCCGACTACGCACAGCAGCTCATCGAAGAGGCACGCAGATCCCAGCCTCGTTGGCGGATTACATCAACTACGAAGCCGTGGTCCGCGAGATGGAGCTAAATAGCGACGTGTTCACCCTCAAAACGAGCTACCCCGAAGTCCATGTATTCTGAAGTCGCTGAGTATGAGAAACAGAGAGCGGTCCTTAGGGCCGCGTCGACTTGACTATGTGATACAGCACCTCCATAAAGGATGTCTTTCGTTGATCCTGCTGCAGGGATCAGCACTAGTTTATTCAAGGGATTAATAATGAAGGTCGATATCGACTTGACAGATCCAAGAGTTCAATTTGCCCTTGCGTTAATGGGGCGGCAGGTGGGAATAGCTCTGGATCTACCTCAGAGGATCGAGTCAGCGGTACTGCCGATCTACCACACTCTGAAAAAAAATAAATTTGAGCAGACCGGCTCTGGTGTTGCCTTTCAGATTGGTAGCGAGTACTTCGTTCTGAGTGCATCACATGTGTTCGATGATATTGGTATTAATCAGTTATGCATGGCTGTCACCAAGGGAGAGCTACTATGTACTTTCGGGGGCGATAGATTTAGCAGTGCTAGAGGTAAGTCAGGAACTCATGCTGATGATCCTATAGATGCGTCTGTATTTCACATACAGTCAGAAGTACCAGATGAGTTCAAGCGGATAGCATTGACGCTGGAGGATGTAGATTTGGAGCAGTCTGATGATGTTGGCTGTGTTTATATGGCCGCAGGCTTCCGCTCGAAGAAATCTAATACGTCCGGAAATCAAGCTAATGCTAAAAGAGAATGTTTTCCTTCGCGCGAGCTTGACCAAGAAGATTATTTGAAGCTGGGCCTGGATCGGAACATTCACATAGCTCTCGCGTATGAAAACCAGACGGTAATTGGCGGCAGATGGCAAACCTCTCCACGCCCAAAGGGCATTAGTGGAGGAGCCATGATCAAGGCTAAAGGTATACCGATGGTACCGCGGCGTGGTCTTTGTTTCCACGAGGAGACTGCGCGGCAATTACTTAGCGGAATCACCATTGCTCAACGCCGCGAGCGTGGAGGGAAACCCGGAGCACTCATAGCTCAAGAATAGGTGTCCACCTTGGGTTGATACAGAACTATCTGCCTGAGGTTTTCATCGACACCGACCTAAAATCAGACTAATAGAACCTATTCGCGCCGTTGAAGGTCGTTGTGATTTCAAGGGAACTGCGCGTTCGCTCATACGGCGACGCGCTGCTCTCCAGGATTTTTAAGTGTTTCGCATCCATTGTATCTTCCCGAGCATTGAGTTCCTCAAATTCTGCGTATCCACAACGCTATTGGCGCTCCCCAACTGATCCGAAACCAGCGCTTTTCGCCGCGTAAAAGAGGGTCTGCAATCTAGTCGGTGGCTGGCTAGATGCTTTTGGCCGATCTTTGCCTACTGCTACCGGGTCGAAAGCAGCCACCGGCGGACGTCCGCTTCTGGCCGATCGCCGCCCATCAGAGCTCATGCCGGCGATATGGGGGGCGCTACGGCACATGATGTCGGGCATATTAGGGGGATCCAGTGAGCTCATGACGAGCTCACTGGGGCCTTAGGGTGCAGGACGAGGGGCAACCTTAACGGCGCTGCTCAGTTTTTGAGCTTCGAAGATCTTTGCGTAGCCCGATTGTAGGCAGTCGTATTGGTACATAGTTCTGAGCAGCCAAAGTTTCTGCCAAAGAGCGTCGTCCATTGCGTGCTCTGTAACGTTCAATTTGAGCAGGGCTGCTTCACGCATATCTATGACGGATCCGTGGGAGTGGTAGTGCCCCCTGGTCGCCATTTTCGATATCGTTTCATTTATATCTTCCGGCCCCAGATGCGACATCATTCCTCGCGACAGAAGCTCGCGCGCAAGTTTTTCTGTTTGGCCGCGAGTAGTGGAGGCGAGCTGGTACTCAATTGGGTTGAACGAGCCCGGAGGCGCATTGAGAATGAAATCTACAGGAACCCCGTTGTAGAACGGATCAATTGGGCCCAATTCCGATTCAACACCCATCATGATCGTCGAGCCGCACATGGCGATTACCGTGCCATTGCTTTTCGCTCTTCTGGGAACGATAACCCGCAGGTTTGGAGCCGCCTGCTGAAGCAGGGAGCAGATTTTCTCAGTCGGATCGGTATAGCCGCCGTTGGTCTCAAGCAGTAAGTCAATTGGCTTTCCGAGGGAGCCTCGCAGCAACTCCGCGAAAAGCACATCGTCGCCCATGTCGATTTGCGCGCCTGATTGCTCGCATTCGGTGAAATAGACAATGAGATCGCGACCGGTATCTTCCTGAATGTCAGCGATAAGCTGTTGACGGAGATACCGATCTTTATGCGTGACCCAAAATAGCGGCGACTGCGGAGGAAGCGTTTTAGATCGCGGAAAGCAGTCCGGCATGGCGTCGAACTTCCTGTTCATCTTGAGTAGTGTGATTTTCACCGAGGGTGAAAATGGTCTGTCCGGCGTTCATCCGCTCACTAGCTCGACGAATAGCCTCGTAGGGGTCACGGCTGGCTGGCGAGGTAACCTCGTCTTTTACAAGGGCCTGGTCTGTTCGGGTTCCGAACAAATTTCGCGCCTGAACCATCGCGCTTGATTCACTAAAAAATACGCTGGTCATAAGCTGCTCCTTTCAGAAGATCAGCGGTGCACGTAACCAATGCAAGTTATCCACAGGATACGCACATTGCTTACACAAAGTGGCTCGCGATTATCGCCACGTCAAGCCCGCTGTCAAATTATTAATTCGTAGAAAATCGCGTTAGGACGGAAACGCTAAGAAAGCCTGAAGGTTCATTCGACGGATGGTCGTATGGGGCATTCGGCAACGCCAATCAGAGACTTCGATTTCGTACCGATCCGCGATCATGGTTTTGCTGTTCATATATACAGTAGTCTGGTTTTTACGAGCTTGTCGAGTTGGATTTGATAAGCGTCGGATCAGCCGAACAGCGAACCCGGGTAGAGGCTAGCGTCGGTGCTGGGGATTAGGGCAGATTTAGGGCAAAAAATAGGCCGCCTGAGACCGTTACAGGCTTGTTCATTTTACCAGTGCGCTTGATTTTATTGGCCTCTACCGGCGTGCGTATCGTCAGAAGGGGAGCAAGTCCCTATTCACGCCTTAGCTCAAAAATATATCCAACGGCTGCAACGACCAGTTGAATCCACAGCCGTTTTCTGACCTTCGTTTAGCGGTTGAACTGCCAGTGTTTTCCTAAGCGATGAGTGAGTAATTGCATGGTCAGCAAATAGTAATAGCGCGTCGATTCGGTGTGCAGGTTTAGGTGGTGATTCAAAAACCACGCAAGGTGCTTTCTCTGCCAAGTCCATGGATTGTCGCGTTGCCAGCGCTCAGTGATCGCTGTTTGGATAGCCTTCGCCTGGCGCAGGTGGCGTTGGCGCGTGGTATGCGACCCGGTCAGGACGCCCGCCAGGAACAGATCCATATCGAATGCGGTGCTCATGCTCGACCACCAATGTAAGCGGCCACCACGACGATACGGTCGTGCCCCAGCTCATAGCTGATTTGTACTCGGGCATCCTGATCTAGGCGTCGGTCGAGTTGATAGCAATGGCCACCGTTGATAGGGGCGGGATGGTGGGTGATTTGCTCATAGCGTTCGCACGCATAGACTGCCCGTAATTCGTGGAAGCCTTTGAGGTGGTGCTTATGGAGGATGTCCCGTGCGGGGCGGACGATTCCCTGCAAGAAATCGAGGTAGCGTTCGTTCGGTGCAAGTAGGTTGCGGCTACCGTCGGGCGAGACCTTTTCGGCAAACCTCAGGGCGTCACGAATATGATCATCTACCGTAATGCAACGAGGTGCTGACGCGCCTGAACGGCCACCTTTGGTGCCGTCCTGGATGTTGATCTTGCCGAATTGCTTGGCTTCACGTTTTAGACGGGGAAGGTCGGCCAAAATCGCCTCGCGCAAGCGCATACCGGTGGCTCGCGCTAACTGAGCGATGGCCGCCGCGCGTGGCTGCTGGTTTTCGCAAAGCGCGTCGACGATCCACTTCATCTGTTCGCGGTCTTGGCCTTGTGGCACTGAACGACGAACACCGGTGCGGCGCATTCCCAGCGCCTTACTCGGGCTCGGCACTTTCACATACTGATCACCGCGAAGCGCAGCCATTGTCCGGTTTACGCTGGACAGCCGGTTTTGCGCGGTGGTGATGGCGAGGTCACCTTGTTCAACTTGCTGGCGCAGATGTCCGGCGTAGTCCAGCAAGGTCTGCCGATCAATTTGTCGTGCATCGTTAAACCCTGGTCCATCCTCCGACCGACACCAGCGTACAAACGCCTGCCAACGATCACCGTGCGCCTTGATCGTGCCGTAATGCCCGCCGCCAAACAGGTCGCGCAGCGCTTGCGGTCCGGCATAGCTCAGTTGCCGGCCATAGCCAAAATTTCGCCCATCCCGTCTGCCTACCAATGCCATGATCAAACTCCTCTCGAAGCCAAAACTTTTAAAACTTTCCCCACGTCATCCCGCCAAGGATGTTGAGTGTTATCAGGGATCAAGGCCCCTGCGACCTGTGAGGGTTGTCCACTAACGCGGGACTGGCGGCTCTTTACGACCGGGAGCTTGGGCATCTCATGATCTGGCCTCCTGAACACCGATTCCGGTGGGCGGGTGGAGGCTGCACTAGCTGACGAGACCGGTGCCGCGAGATCCTGAGTCAGGAGAAGGCAGTGAGGCGATGACAGGGGCATGCCTGACTGTCAGTCAGGTGCAGTCCATTCCTTGGGCTGCGGCACCATCATCTGCAACGCTGTTGCTGGTGACTTCGGTGTTTGTCACGCCGATTGTCACAAGGGGGAATGCCGCAATGCCGTGTACGAGTTGGGCTGCAGCAGCGGTAGGAGCGCCCGTCTCTTTCCGGGAGAAAGAGACGGGCGCAGGTTGGCGCAAGGAAATGGCCAAGCGGATAGGTTGCTGCAGGACAGCTATGAAAGGGGATGAGTTGCCGCAGTGGGCACACTGGTAAAAGTAGGCATCCATCACATCGATGTGACCGTGCGAGCCGCCGGACGCTAATCGCACTTTGGGAGAACCACCACGGTGTGGCGTAGCCTTAAAGGTTCTGGCTACCTGGGTTGCTGTCAACGACAGCGCTTGCCCGATCTTTTCTACGCCTGTGGATAATTTGGGTCAAGGCTCGGATTTTCGGGAATTCTGCGGCTGTGGATGAAATTATCCACCGGTGGAAATCCGTGGTTTTCCACAGACAGTTGCGTGGGTTTTAGATTTTTTAAGTGAGGTCCATCCAAGCAGGGCGGCTTTGCAGCCCCGCTTGGATGGACCCGCGTGGAAGGGCGGACTGCGGTGATCTCATTGGCTTACCCACGTTTGGATGCGCCACGCTTTTGTAGGGCGGTGATGTTGTCGCCGACCGGGTGAGCGAATTCGTGTGGTGTCACATGCCCATGGCGGTTGGCGTCGATGTAGTTGCTCCACCACGCCATGATCAGCCTGCGCTGTTCGAGGAATTCGGCCTTGTGGATATACGCGGCACGCACACGGTTGCGTTCCTTGTGGCTCATTTGTCTTTCGATGGCTGCGTCGGTCCATAACCCGGACTCCAGCAGAGCGCTACAGGGCATGGTCCTGAAGCCGTGGCCGCACACGTCCTTGCTGGTGTCATAGCCGACGTTGCGGAGCATGGTGTTCACCGTATTCTCGGACATGGGCTTCCAGTACTTGTGATCGCCCGGTAGCACCAACTCTGAAAAGCGACTGAGGCTGCGCAGGCGCTCCAGTATTTCGATGACCTGCGGCGATAGAGGAACCATTTGAATGTCGCCGTTCATCTTGGTCCCGCGTGTGGAGTTGCGTACCCCTTCAATCGGTGCGCGCGTATCGGGGATTTCCCACATGGCGCGTTGGAAGTCGAACTCACTCCATCGAGCGAAGCGCAGTTCGCTGGAGCGGACGAATACGTGCAGCGTCAACAGGACGGCGAGACGCGTCAGCTCGCGGCCGTTGTAGTTGTCGATACGGTGTAGCAGTTCGGGTAGGCGGTTGAGAGAGAGGGCCGGGCGATGGACTGTGCGCGGCGCGTGAATCGAGCCTGCCAGATCCAGTGCAGGATTCATGGTGATCTGCCGAGCCCTTTTGGCCCCGCGCATGATGGTGGATAAGTAGTTCTGTACCCTTAACGCCACATCCATGGTGCCGCGTTCCTTGATGCGCTGGGTGATCTCTAGCAGGTCATGGGTATCGAGTTCAGCGATGGGTCGTTGGCCGATCAGCGGGAAGACGTGGGTACGCAGTCGGCTCATCACGGTTTTTGCGTGTCCTTCGGTCCAGCGACGGGACATGTCGGCGTGCCACTCCAGGGCAACGGTTTCGAAAAGCAATGCCGCACGCTGGGCTACGATCTTGGCCTTCTTTTTTTCTTCCATTGGGTCGAGGTTGTCTAGCAGCAACGCCTTGGCTTCGTCTCGCTTACGCCGTGCGACGGAAAGGGTAACGATGGGGTAATTGCCGATGATGAGCGTACCTTCCTTGCCGCTGGGCTTGGTGTACTTCAAGCGCCAGGTCTTCACGCCATTGGGTTTAACGAAAAGGTACATGCCGCCGCCGTCGAACAGTTTGTAGGCGCGTTCGCGGGTTTTGGCCGTGCGGCATTGCAGGTCGCTGAGGGGGATCGCTAGACGTGGCATAGGGGTACGCGCTCCTGACCGGAAAATCGCAGTACCCCTAACATACCCTCGGGGAAGGGGGATTTTGTTGGATCCCGACAGAGGGTCCTGGAACGAAAAAACCCGCCAAAGGGCGGGTTTTCGGGGCTTCCAGAGCATTCAGTAGAATGTAATGGAGCCTAATGTGGTGCCGGCACCAGGAGTCGAACCCGGGACCTACTGATTACAAGTCAGTTGCTCTACCAACTGAGCTATACCGGCGTGTTAGGGCGACGATTATAGCGATTGGCAAGCATCTGTAAACCCCTGAATTCTGACTATTTTTGCAGAGGCGAAGGTTTTTTTGCGATCACTGCTTTTTCGTCGTCTCCGGGGCCTCAAATCGGCCTCAATTTCCGTCCCCGCAAGTGTCGGTAAATTTCATGTAGTCCAACACCTGTGTCTGGCCCTTCGAATCCAGGTAGGTCATTCGCGCATTCACCACGCCGCAGCCCGAGCGGGCGTCTTCGGTGGTTGACAGTACGCGTTGGATGTCCGGCTTTTGGCTTGCCTCGGCATGGGCGCCGAAGGTCAAGGCAAGCAGGCCTAAGGCAATGCAGTGTTTCCAGTTGTTCGGGTTCATGGTGCTGTCCTCTGGGGCGTCAATGGTGGCGTGAGGTCATTGAATGCCTTGCAGGTATCTGGGCTGTGTCTCGCAAACTCGGTTTTGTCTCGTTATGTGTTGGCCTGAGATTTATGTACTTGCTGATACGAAAGAGGTTTGAGAGCGGTTGTCATGGATCACGAGCTGGTCAAAAAACACACAAATAATACTGAGTGCGTTGATTTAAAACATAATATTTAGGTGTTGGCTTGTAGCCATAAAAATGGCGCCATGCCGCTCATCTGAAAGGAATTCGTTACAAACACCAAAATACTGACACCATCAGTGTGATATCACACAATGCGCGCCTTAATTGATCAGCGATGAGAACGGGAGGAGCAGTCAGTGGGGCGTGCAGATCACATTTCAAAACTTTACACCGCGCTGGCTGAACCCTGTTTGCGCGAGCCCTCGGTGGCCGAGCCTTTGCAGCGTTTGCTGGATCAATTGAACCAAGGCACGGCCGCTTCTGCTCACCCACCCCAAGTAGTAGAAAGCCCGCGTGGCGAGGTGTATTCGCACGCCTCGGCGCCCAAGGTCGTGGTGGTGGTTTCTGCTACCGGCGGCGTTGGGCGCAGCACGTTGGCCGCCGCGCTTGCCAGCGGTTTGCAGCGTCAGGGGCATCCAGCGCTGGCGCTGGACCTGGACCCGCAAAACGCGCTGCGTCATCACTTGTGCCCGGGGTTTGATCTACCTGGCCTGGGGGCGACCAGCTTGCTCAATCAAACCTGGCACGCCTTGCCCAAACGAGGGTTTGCCGGGTGCCGGCTGGTCAGCTTTGGTGAAACCGACGCCGTGCAGCAACAAAGCCTGAATCGTTGGCTGGGGCAGGACCTCGATTTTCTCGGCAAGCGTTTGGCCGGCCTCGGGCTCAATGGCCAGGACACGGTGGTCATCGACGTCCCTGCGGGCAACACGGTGTATCTCGGCCAGGCAATGTCGGTGGCGGATGCGGTGCTGGTGGTGGTTCAGCCCGACGCGGCTTCGTTTCGCCGATTGGCCAAGATGGACGAAGTGCTCGCGCCCTACCTTGCAAGTGAATCGCCGCCTCAACGGTTTTACGTGATCAATCAGGTGGACGGCGCTCACGCGTTCAGCCAGGACATGGCGGGCGTTTTCAAATTGCGCCTGGGTGATGCCGTGTTGGGCACGGTTCAACGCGATCCCTCGTTCAGCGAAGCGCAGGCTTACGGTCGAGACCCGCTCGACCCGGTGCTTGATAGCGTCGGATGCCAGGACGTAAATGCGCTGTGTCGTGCGTTGAGCGCGAGAATGCGTTAAAAGGCTCACGGCCATTAATTTGACTATTTACCGTTTGTCTAAAAAACAACCAGTCAAAACATCAAAATAATGACACTTCGCCGCACCTGTCACAGAATGCGTCACAAGACGCCAATAATAAGACCTGCGGTAAGTGCCTGCTTGCCGACCTTCACGTCTTGACGCTGCGTCGTGAGGAGTAGGCCATGAGCCTGAGTGAAGAGCTTTTGACGTTGTTCGGCAAAAACGTCACCCACGATGCCCAAGGCATCAATGCGCGCATGCACTTTTTCGGCAGCGTGCCTTCTGACCCATCCCCCCACGCACACGCTCAAGCCATTGATCTGGCAGCACTGCGCCCGAAAATCGTCGCGCTGGTGTCGATGAATGGGGGTGTCGGCCGAAGCACATTGGCCACAGCCTTGAGCAGCGGCCTGCAGCGCCACGGCGAATCGGTGGTAGCGCTGGACCTGGACCCGCAGAACGCCTTGCACCATCACTTCGGCGTCAGCGCGGCGCTTCCCGGTATCGGCCGTACCAGCCTGGAGCATGGGCAGTGGAGCCCGTTGCAACAGCTCGGTTTCGCCGGTTGCCAAGTGCTCACCTTTGGCGATATCGATGTCCAGCAGCAGGAAAATCTCGAGCGCTGGCTCAAGCACGAGCCGACCTGGCTGGCTCAACGCCTCTTGTCGCTGGGCCTGAGCGAGCGGCAAACGGTGATCATCGATACGCCGGCTGGCAACAACGTCTACTTTCATCAAGCGCTGAACGTTGCCGACGTGGTGTTGGTGATTGTGCAGGCGGATGCCGCGTGCCTTGGCACGCTCGATCACTTGGATGTATTGCTTGCGCCGCACCTTGCCGGTGAGCGCCCGCCTGCCGTGCATGTGGTGGTCAATCAGGTGGATGAGAGCAATGCATTCAGCCTGGACATGGTTGAGGCCTTCAAACAGCACCTCGGCAAGGCTCCGCTGGAGGTTCACCGTGACGTGGCGATCAACGAGGCGCTGGCGTTTGCCGCCGACCCGTTGGATAACGTTGCGAAACACCTGGCCAGCGACGATATCAACGAAATTTGCCGGTTGTTGAAGGCGCCCAAAAGAACGGCTTAAGCGTGGTTTATATGCTTTACGCCCGATGCTTATGCACAATCGGTTGGTCGTGGGTGTCACGAAACAGCCATTTTGTGGAGCCGTTCTCAACACGCTGCAACTGCCTGTTTTGCGTGCATTTTATAATGTGAACAAAAAATGACCAGCTTGGCTTTTGGCCTGTAGCGCTGATAGTTACAGCGCTCGTAAAGAATTCATCAACAGACTTATCCACAGGGCGCGTGTAGGAAAATTTGCCCTTTAATCGCGCTCAGCCACCACGATCAAATTGCGCGGGGTCAGCGTGGCTTCGCAGAAGCTGCCTATCTCAACGTTGTAGCCCTGTTCGAGCAGAAAAAGTGCCCGGTCCAGCACCAGCCACATCTCCAATGGGCGCCGAAACAACCCACGCACCAACTCCAGGTTTCTGACCTCGGCCAGCCGGCGCCAGCCCTGCGCTTCCAGCGCCTGCCAATCCTGTTCACCTGTGGATAAGCCTTTAAGGCTCGCCAGTGCTTGGCAATAGTCTGCGAAAGGTTGATCCAGCCAGCGGGCGGGCAAGGAAGGCGTGGGCAAATAGTCATCGCAGTCGCGCAATTGCCGCTGTAACTGATCGAAGCCCAGGCGTCGGGCCATGGAGATATCCCGCTGTTGGCGTACGCGGTTGCCGGCAGTGACGGTTTCGCTCAACGGCAGGCCCAGGTCATCAATCGATAGCCGTAATGGCGATGCGCGTGCGGCACTGGATACGGCTTGATAGCTGTCGGCGTTGATGCGGTTGTAACAGCAGGGCGCCAGTGCCAGTTGCTTGCAACCGGCCGCGCTGGCCAGTTGCAGCAGGCGCACGTGCAGGTCGCCGCAGGCATGCAGGGCGACGGGTGTGTGTTCGGGGCTGAGTGCCACCTGGGCCATCACGTCTTGCAGGCGATGGGTGACGGGCAAGCGGTGGTGGTCGCTTAATGCCTGGCCGGAGGCGATCAGCGCCGGGTCGTGTTCCAGGCATGTCAGCTGTTGGCCGGGTTGCAGCAGGCGGCGGCCAAGGTGACCTTTGCCGGCGCACCAGTCCAACCAATGGCCGGGCGTGTGGGTAAAGTTGAGTGCGGCGCCGAAAGCTTCTATCTGTTGCCATTTGCGACCCGGCACGTCGACATTCAGTCGATGACGCGCCGGCTCCAGCGCCCGTGTCGGTAACCTGTCCACGGCACTGAGCTGAAGCGCCTGTTCGGCCAGCTGTGGAAAAGGCGCGGGCGCCGGCAGGTCGTGAGGCCAGTTGTGACAGCTTTCGGCATCGGCCAACGTGCGCTGGCGTAACCACTGGGCAAGCTCGGGATACTCGCGTTCCCAGGGTAATTGCAGATGCGTAAAGGGCCGTGGTCGCCACAGCCCTTGGTGCTCGATCAGGAACGCATCCAGCGCCGCGAAGCGCGCCTCAACGTCCCTGGCAAGCATCGACGCGCAACCAGCGTTCGAGCAGTTTGAAGCCGCGTACCAGGATGTAGGAAATCAGCAGGTAGAACACGCCGGCGGTGAAGAACATCTCAACTGTCAGGTAGTTGCGCGCAATGATGGTCCTGGCCATGCCGGTCAGCTCCAGCAAGGTCACCGTGCTCGCGAGCGAGCTGGCCTTGAGCATCAAAATGACTTCGTTGCTGTAGGCCGGCAGGCCGATGCGGGCCGCACGCGGCAGGATGATATAGAACAGCGTTTTCGGCTTGGACATGCCCAGCGCGCGCGCTGCTTCGATTTCGCCCGGCGGGATAGCCTGGATGGCGCCGCGCAATATCTCGGCGATATAAGCCGCCGTGTGCAGGGTCATGGTGGCCGTGGCACACCAGAAAGGGTCGCGCAGATACGTCCACATGAAGCTTGCGCGCACGGCGTCGAATTGGGCCAGGCCGTAATAGACCAGGAACAACTGCACCAGCAACGGGGTGCCGCGAAAAAAGAAGATATACGCATAGGGCAGCGAACGCACATACCAGCGCTTGGACGAGCGAGCGATACCCAGCGGGATCGCCAGGATCAGCCCGAGAATCACGGCAATGCCAACCAGTTCCAGGGTCAGAATGGCGCCCTGGATAAACTTCGGCAGCCACTTATAGATGACTTCCCATTCCATTACGTCGTCCTCACGAAGCCGCGGGCGGCGCGTTTTTCCAGCACGTGCATAGCGACCATCGACAGCGACGTCAGCCCCAGGTAAATGAACGCGGCAACCAGATAGAAGGTGAACGGCTGTTTGGTGACGGTGACCGCGATCTGGGCGTGGCGCATGATTTCTTCCAGGCCAATGACGGTGACCAGCGCGGTGTCTTTCATCAGGATCAGGAACAAGTTGCCCAGGCCCGGCAGGGCTATGCGCCACATCTGCGGCATGATCAGACGGGTGAAGATGCGAAACTTCGACAGGCCCAATGCCACACCGGCTTCGCGATGGCCCTTGGGAATAGCGATGATCGCGCCACGTAACACCTCGGTGGCGTAGGCCCCGAAACACAGGCCCAAGGCGATCACGCCGGCCGCGAAAGCGCTGAGCGACAGGTCGGGGATGCCGAGCATTTCACCCAGGCTGCGCATCGCATTGATCGTGCCGAAATAAATCAGCAACACCCACAACAGTTCCGGCACGCCGCGAACGATGGTCGAGTAAACGCCGCCAAGCCATTGCAACGGCTTGTACGGGGACGTCTTGGCCAAGGCGCCGGCAAGGCCCAGCACCAGCCCCAGGCATAAAGCCGTGAGTGCCAGTTTGACGGTCATCAGCGCGCCGGCGGCGAGCGCCGGGCCGAATCCGTAGAGATCGAAATTCATGGTGTTTTCATATCGCGGCAGGCATTGCTAAAAGCCGACGCGCTCAAGCAGCGCGTCGGGCAGGCCGTTCAGATCATTCGATGCTGAACGGGAAGTACTTGTCGTTGATCTTTTTGTAGGTGCCGTCTGCCTTGATCTCTGCCAAAGCTTTGTTCAGGCGCTCGCGCAGCGGGTCGCCCTTGCGCACGGCGATCCCGATCTTGTCGCTTTCTACAACGGGGTCGCCCTTGAATTCATAGGCCGAACCGTCTTTGCTCTTGAGCCATTCGTACTGCACGTATTTGTCGGCAAGGATGCCGTCAAGGCGGCCGGACGTCAGGTCGAGGTAGGCGTTTTCCTGGGTGTCGTAAAGCTTGGCCTCGGTGTCCGGCAGCTTGTCTTCCAGGTAGGTACCGGCCAACGTCGCGCGCTGTGCACCGATGACCTTGCCCTTCAGGTAGGCGGCGTCGGTCTTGAAGTCCGCAGTCGCTTTAGGCGCGATGAATTGCAGCTTGTTGGAGTAGTACGGGTCGGTGAAGTCGACGGCCTGCTTGCGCTCATCGGTGATCGACAGCGAGGACACCAGGAAGTCGAACTTCTTGGCGTTCAGGGCCGGGATGATGCCGTCCCAGTCGGACACATACACTTCGCACTTTTCGACTTTCATCTTCGCGCACAGGGCGTCGCCGATGTCTTTGTCGAAGCCGACGACGTTGCCGCTGGCGTCTTTATTGTTGAAGGGCGGGTAGGCCGCTTCGATCCCCATCTTCAAGGTTTCTGCCATGGCCGTGGCGCTGAACGCCATCGAAACGGCCGCGGCCAGAAGGAATTTTTTATAGTTCTGCATGCATGTTGCTCCGTTAGCGGTTGCTGGACATGAATTGTTTGCAGCGCGCCGAAAGCGGGTTTTCAAACACCTGCTGTGGCGATCCTTGCTCTTCGACCAGGCCCTGGTGCAGGAACACCACTTCACTGGACACCTGACGGGCAAAGCCCATTTCATGGGTGACCAACAGCATGGTGCGGCCTTCTTCGGCCAGCGCGCGGATCACATTAAGTACTTCCTGGACCATTTCCGGGTCAAGCGCCGATGTCGGCTCGTCGAACAGGATGACCTTGGGCTGCATCGCCAGGGTGCGCGCAATGGCCGCCCGTTGCTGCTGGCCACCGGACAGTTGCGCAGGGTAGGCGTGGCGCTTGTCAGCGATGCCGACCTTGGCCAGCAAGGCTTCGGCCACTTCTGTGGCTTCGGCTTTGCTTTGGCCGAGCACACGGCGGGGCGCCTCGATGATGTTGTCGAGGATGCTCATGTGCGGCCACAGATTAAAGTTTTGAAACACAAAACCGATTTCGCTGCGCAGGCGGTTGATCTGTTTGCCGTCGGCGGCCATCAGCTCGCCGTTTTTCGCGGCCTTGAGCTTGAGCTCTTCGCCGGCGACCAGGATCTGCCCCTGGTGCGGGTTTTCCAGCAGATTGATGCAGCGCAGGAAGGTGGACTTGCCGGAACCGGAGGAACCCAGGATCGAGATCACGTCGCCGTCGCGGGCGGTCAGCGAGATACCTTTAAGTACCTCAAGCTCACCATAGCGTTTATGCAAGTTGCGGATTTCAAGCGCGGGCGCGGCCTCGGCCATGTGCGGTCCTCATTGTGTTCATTGCATTCCTGCTGTTGGGCCGCCTTCCTGGCGAGGCGCCAAGCTAGCATAGCGTTCGGATGGCAGCCAACAGCGCTGCGGACGGTTAACGGGTGGCCTGCGGCAGGGTGTCGCATCGGCGCAGCAGCGTGTCGCGCCATCAACAACCTACAGACGTTTGAACCCGAGAAATCCACAGGCTTTGCGTAAAAAAGGGCGCGATGGTGCCAGCTTTGCGCGGGTGTTGGAAGGGTTAACCGGGCAAACGGTCCATATCAGCCCCTTTGTGGGGCGTCACGCACTTTTTGTGTGTGTTTTTGGTGCGCCTGAGCGTCTCGAATGTGGGTCGCACGGTAACGCTATAGCGGAATGCCATTGTTCTCAATGACTTGCAGCTCACGTTGAATTGTCCTACAGCCCGCGTCAATCGCGGCTCTGTAACATTTTGGCGCAAATCTTGCGTAAAAAATAAAGAACGCCCCGTTGGTTTCTTTTCACGAGAAAGATCGCAGGCCGGGCGGACCGTTTTCGCAATTCCTCGTAAAGGTGTGTCAATGAGTAGTACGCAAAGCTCCAATGACCTCGAACAGGGGCTCAAACCGCGTCACGTCACCATGCTGTCGATTGCCGGCGTCATTGGTGCCGGTTTGTTTGTTGGCTCCGGCCACGCGATTGCTGCCGCCGGCCCGGCCGTACTGCTGGCTTACGCCGCTGCGGGTACGCTGGTGGTATTGGTGATGCGCATGCTCGCCGAAATGGCCGTGGCCTCGCCGGATACCGGTTCGTTCTCCACCTATGCCGACCGCGCGATTGGCCATTGGGCCGGTTTCACCATTGGCTGGTTGTACTGGTGGTTCTGGGTGCTGGTGATTCCGTTGGAAGCCAACGCCGCTGCGACCATCCTTAATGCATGGTTCCCCGATGTGGCGATCTGGGCCTTTACCTTGATCATCACGTTGCTGCTCACGGCAACCAACTTGTTCAGCGTGAAAAACTACGGTGAGTTCGAGTTCTGGTTTGCGCTGATCAAAGTCGTGGCGATTGTGGGCTTTGTGATCCTCGGCCTGGCGGCAATTTTCGGCTTCCTGCCGACCAGTCAGGTCAGCGGTGTGTCCCACCTGTTCGACACCCAAGGCTTTATGCCTAATGGCATGGGCGCGGTGTTGGCGGCCATCCTGACCACCATGTTCTCGTTCATGGGCACCGAGATTGTCACCATCGCTGCGGCCGAATCGAAGAACCCTGGCCAGCAAATCACCAAGGCCACCAACTCGGTGATCTGGCGGATTGGTTTGTTCTACCTGCTGTCGATCTTCATTGTTGTGTCGCTGGTGCCATGGAACGATCCGACGCTGGCTGCCGTAGGTTCCTACCAGACTGTGCTGGAACGCATGGGCATTCCGAACGCCAAGCTGATCGTCGACCTGGTGGTATTGGTTGCCGTGACCAGCTGCCTGAATTCGGCGTTGTACACCGCCTCGCGCATGCTGTTCTCCCTGGGTCGTCGCGGTGATGCACTGGCGATGTCCAAGCGCACCAACAAAAGCGGCACGCCTTACTGTGCGGTGCTGTTGTCCACTGGCGCGGCGTTCCTGGCCGTGTTCGCCAACTACGTCGCCCCGGCGGCGGTGTTCGAGTTCCTGTTGGCAAGCTCCGGCGCCATCGCGTTGCTGGTGTACCTGGTGATCGCGGTGTCGCAACTGCGCATGCGCCAGAAGCGCACGGCTGCGGGCGAGAAGATTGTATTCAAGATGTGGCTGTTCCCTGGCCTGACCTACGCGGTAATGGTGTTCATCGTCGGTACGCTGACCATCATGCTGTTCCAGGAAGCGCACCGGGTCGAGATTATTGCGACCGGGATTTTGAGCCTGCTGGTGGTGCTGGCGGGGTTGTTTGTGGCGAGCCGTCGCAAGGCGCAGAGGGTAGGCGCTGCCGTACTCAATTGATGGAATGAAATGCGGTGCTCAATGCACCGCAATGCAAATGTGGGAGCGGGCTTGCCCGCGATTACGGTAGATCAGCCAGCACATCTGGCGACTGATCCACCGCTTTTCGCGGGCAAGCCCGCTCCCACATTTGGTTTTGTGTCAGTCTGGCGAGTTGGTGAGCGCTTGGGACGCCGCCACGTAATCGGCCTGAAACTCCGGCGACTCGATCCACGCCAGCGCTGCCGCCTCATCGTCACTGTCCGTCGCCCATTGCCGGTACTCGATCAGTGCCGCGAGAATGAAGTCGGTGGCCTCTTCTTCGCCTTCCTGCTCCAGCACCAGCGCCAACAACGGATGCGCCAGGAATACTGCACACAGTGCCTGCTGGCTGGTTTCGCCCGCGGTGCGCATCTCCATAAACAACTCGGTCAAATCTACCGACTCAAGGTCGATGCGGCTGTCATCGCCGGCGAACGCATCCGGCTTGGTCGCCACACTGCGTTGGGTACGGTTTTGCTTGGCCTTGGCCTTTGCCCGGTGGGCACGTTTTTGCTGCTTGTTCGGCGAGGCCATGGGCTCAACGTCCTTGGGTACTGGGTCTGGGTGGGTATTGAAGCGCAGGTTGGGGGTAAATCCCAAGGGATTCTAAACGCGCAGACCGGGTGCGCCTTGCATCAACTCACCGTGTTGCAGCCACGCCAGTGCAATCGGCCACAGCCGGTCCTGATATTCACTGCGGAAAAAGGCGAAATGCCCGACGGCTTTTTCGCCAATATCTTCAGGTGCTATGCGCAGATGCGTGCGCTCGCTGTGTTCAAAATAGCCCAGCAGACGCTCAATGGCCGCCACTGTGCCAAACGGGTCATCGGTGATGCTGATCGCCAGCAATTGCGCCTTCACGCGGGCAAACGGCAGCTCATTCAGCGCCCGCCCGCTGGGGCGCGTCTCATACCTGGGGGTTGGCGTGCCCCAGTCGTGCACCACGCCGGCCGGTGTGTCCTCCAGCCAGCCCAGGCGTTTACCGGGGAAGTAGCCATACAGCGCGGTCACCAGCGGCATCACCACATGCCACTTGGCAAACATGCGCCAGCGCCCGCTGGCCTCATAGTCGCGCCAGTACGCAAACTGCGCGCCGACTGTGACGATGCGTCGAATCACCGCGCCGGAAGCGCCAAGCCCCGCCGCACAGCCTCCAAAGCTATGACCGACCACGTCAATCGGCTGCCCTGGAAACTCCCGTTGCGCGCGCTGCAGCATCGCCTCGAAATCCAGCACGCCCCAATCCGACCACGTCGCCTTGAAGCCGCGCAGCGAGCCACTGCGGGATTCGCCTATGCCTCGGTAGTCGTACGTGATGACGTCCAAGCCGTTGGCAAACAGGTAGTCGGCGAAGCGTGAGTAGTGACGGCAGCGTACAGAGGTGGCGGCGTTGATGATGACAACCGGGCGTGTCGGGTCGGTTCTGATATGGCGCCAGGTGAAGCCGCCGATGGGATAGCCGTCGGTGGCGGGCTCACGGAATGCTTCTGGGGCTGGTCGAGTGGGCAGGTTCATAGGGCGGCTTGATCCTTGCGCTTTTGGTGTGGGCTGTAGGGCCACGCGCTTTTATAAGAAACCGAAATTAACAAATTTAGCGCGGCAGGGGCGTAACAAATATCGTGATGCTCGACCTCGGCCCCCTGAGTGCTTAGGCTTGCGATCTGTTCATCAGCCAAAGTCAGTCCATGACCCGCGACACCCTCGAACACAATCA
Source organism: Pseudomonas sp. R9.37 (assembly GCF_963878885.1). NCBI lineage: Bacteria > Pseudomonadati > Pseudomonadota > Gammaproteobacteria > Pseudomonadales > Pseudomonadaceae > Pseudomonas > Pseudomonas sp. R9.37. The sequence continues at coordinate 219,401 of NZ_CAWNZA010000043.1, forward strand.
GATCCTCATCTACTTCGTCGCCGTCCTGCTGGCGGCCGCATTCGGCGTGCTTGCGCCGCTTGCAGCCCACGGTCTTGGCGTACTGGTGACGCCTGCCATCGCGGTGCTGATGTACGCGATGTTCCTGCAAATCCCGTTTCTGGACCTGCGCCAGGGCTTGGGCAACAAGCGCTTTATTTCGGCGCTGCTGTTGGCCAATTTCATCCTGGTGCCCTTGCTGGTGTGGGCCTTGACCCGTGGCCTGGTGGAGCGCCCGGCGCTGTTGGTGGGGGCGTTGCTGGTGTTGCTGACGCCGTGCATCGACTACGTGGTGGTGTTTACCCACATCGGTAAGGGCGATTCGCGGCTGATGTTGGCGGCAACACCAGTGCTGTTACTGCTGCAACTGGTACTGCTGCCGGTGTACCTGGGTTTCATGCTGGGCGCGCAATCCGCTGTCGTCGTGGCAGTAGAGCCGTTCGTGGAGGCGTTTGTGCTGTTGATTGTGCTGCCGATGATGCTGGCGGTACTGACGACATTCCTGGCGCGGCGCTCCAGTGTGATCAATGCCTGGAACGACGCCTGGGCCTGGCTGCCGGTGCCCGCGATGGCGCTGGTGCTGTTTGTGGTCATCAGCTCGCAGATCACCTCGGTGGTGCGCGATATCGGTGTGCTATTGCCGCTGATGCCGGTGTACGTGGGCTTCTTGTTGCTGGCGCCGTTGATGGGCGCGTTGGCTGCGCGGTTGTTTGCGTTGCCTGCCGTGACCGCGCGGGCGGTCACGTTCAGTGCCTCGACCCGCAATTCTCTGGTGGTCTTGCCCCTTGCGCTGGCTTTGCCGGAAGACGTGCGCGGGCTGGCTGCAACGGCGGTGATTCTGCAAACCCTCGTTGAGTTGATGGGCGAGCTAGTCTACATCCGGCTGATTCCGGCACTGGTGTGGCGCGCTGGTCGATAAATCCATAAATGTTCGGGTTTGTTCAGGCGCTATTCAGGGGCTGAGTCGGCACCATGGCGTCGGAGCAGCCTACTGAAAGGATATTCGATGGATCACCGCAGCCGTTTTCGCCTGGAGTCCCTGGGCCTGTTTCTGATCGCTTTATTGCTGTTCACCTTGGGCATCTGGGATGAGCAGCCCCAAGGGTTTGACGGGCGTTGGGCACTGTTCCTGCAGGAAATGTTTCGCAATGGCGCGAGTCTTTTTCCTACTACCTACGGTCAGCCTTACCCTGACTACCCGGGCACCGCGACCTTTTTCAGCTTCGTGTTTGCCCGCGTGTTCGGGGCGCCCAACCACCTCGCGAATGTGCTGCCGACGGCGCTTGCCTCGGCGGGCATGATTGCGCTGATCTATCGCTTGCTGGTGCCATTTAGCCGACCTTGGGCGTGGCTGACGGTATTGCTGACGCTGCTCACCACCCAATTGCTCGATAAGTCGCGCTCGGTGTGCCTGGACCTGATGATCGCATTGCTATGTGTGGGCAGTTTCTACCTGCTGCACAGCGGCGAGCGCATGGGTTCGCGGGTAAGGCAGCTTGCCGTGTTCCCGTTATTTATTCTGGCGTTCGCGATTCGCGGGCCGCTTGGATTGATCGAGGTGTGTGGCGTGGTGTGCGTGTACTGGGCGCTCGGCCGGCCGGGGGAGCGCGTCAAGCAGGTGCTGATTCACGGTGTTGTGGGGTTGGTGTTGCTGGTGGCGTGCTGGTGGGTGTTGATGAAGCTGGCGCGGTTCAGCGGGGGCGACGCCTTTGCCGATGAGGTGTTCAGGATGCAGGTCAGCGGGCGCCTCGATGAGAGTGGCGAGCCGTTTTACTTCTACTTCAAGCTCAGTTTGTACCGCTACTTCCCGGTGGTGCCGCTCGCGCTGGCCACGATGATTGCGCTGCGTCATCGCTGGTCTGAGCGCTGGGTCAATGACGATATTCAGCTGGTGGTGCGGCTTGGGGCCTGTGGCTTGATGATTTTGCTCGGGCTTTCGGTGCCGCACTTCAAGCGCGCTTATTACATCTTGCCGATGGTGCCGATGTTTGCCGCTGTCGCCGCCTATGGGCTGCTTCAGGCGCAATATTGGCTGATTGGCGTGCGCCGCTGCTACGAAGGGCTTGTCGCGGTGCTACCGGCGTTGTGCGTGGTCGTGCTGTTTGTGTGTCGGCATGCCTGGCAAAAGCACGGCTACTGGCCGGACGTTTCGTTACCGCTGATGATTGGCGCGATGCTGGTGTTGCAAGTGGCCGCGCTGATGGCCTGGCGACGTCCATTGCGGTTGGTGTGGCTTAGCGTGGTCGCACTGGCGGCGCAATGGCTGCTATTGGTGGTGGTGATAGACCCCGCCAAGGATCTGCAATTTGATACGCGCAAGTTTGTCACCCAAGTTGAAGCGCTGCGTGTGGCCGAGCCAGGCCCCTTGGTGTTCGTCAATCTGGGGCGCGATACCTGGGCGGTGCGCTACATGATGAACCTGGATCACGATGAACAGCCGCTGTTCGTCGCTGGCAATCAGCTTGAACAATTAACCACGTTGCCACGGCCATCCTGGGTGATTGTGCCGCGCAAGGAGGCAGCGCTATTGAAAGGGACGTCGATGGAGCAGCAAGCGCCAAGCTTTGAAGGGCGGCTGAACGATAATCCGCTGATGGTGTTTTTGCTGAAGTAGGCGGGCGGCTTACTGGCGTTGCATGGGCTCGGGGCGATAGTGGATCGCCCTGGGTTGTGTACATAAAATCCAGGCAACAAAAAACCCGCACTTGGCGGGTTTTTGTGTGTTTCAGATGACGTTTGCACCACCTGAAACTAATTAGTGGTGCCCAGAGACGGAATCGAACCGCCGACACGGGGATTTTCAATCCCCTGCTCTACCGACTGAGCTATCTGGGCAACGGGGCGCATTAAACGGGTTTTTCAGGGGGTCGTCAAGCAAGTTTTCAAAAAATATTTAATTATTACCGTCGCTTACGTGCCGACCCCGATTTTTGATCAATTATTGAGCAGGCGGCACGTAACCGTCGGCCTTGGCGTAATCCTCGCCGGAAAAGAACTTGTCCATCTCGCCCTGCAGGTATTTGCGGTCTTCGGCGTTCATCATGTTCAGGCGTTTTTCGTTGATCAGCAGGGTCTGGTGTTTTTGCCAGTCGGCCCAGGCTTTGGCGGAGACATTGTCGAAGATGTCCTGGCCTTTGGCGCCGGGGAACGGTGCACGCTCCAGGGCAGGCAATTCTTCGTGGTACTTGCGGCACATGATGGTGCGGGTCATGACGGAACTCCTGCGTTCAATACGTCGGCCGCGCGCTTCAGCAGTTTTTTTACCGGGGCGGCAAGGCCCAGGCGCGGCGGGGTGGCGAGGTTATACCAGAGCCAGTCGGCCTCGGCCACGTGATGGGCGGATTCCTCCACCTGGACCAGCCAGGGTTCGATGGCCAGCTGAAAATGGCTGAAGGTGTGGATCAGCCCCGGCAGTTCATGCGGCGTGCCCAGCGCGAGCGCGTGCTGGTTGGCCAGGTGTTCCAGGTCTTGGAGGTCGTCCAGCTCCGGCAAACTCCACAAACCGCCCCACAGGCCCGTGGAAGGGCGGCGGTAAAGCAGAATCGCGCCCTCTGCGTTAGCCAGCATCGGCATCAGCGTGCGCTTTTGCGGGATGGTCTTGCGCGGCTTGGGAATTGGGTAGCGTGTCTCCAGACCGAGCATGTGCGCCTCGCAGCCCTTTTCCAGCGGGCACAGCAGGCAGCTGGGTTTGCTGCGGGTGCAGAGCGTGGCGCCCATGTCCATCATCGCCTGGGTGTAGGCATTGACGCGATCGTGCGGCGTAAAGCGCTCTGCGGTGGCCCAGAGCTGCTTGGCGACCTTGGGCTCGCCGGGGTAGCCCTCTTGCGCGGTAAAGCGCGCCAATACGCGCTTGACGTTGCCGTCGAGGATGGGCGCCCGCAGGCCCATGCTCAGGCTCGCGATCGCACCGGCAGTGGATAAGCCAATGCCGGGCAGTTCAGTGAGCTTTTCGACGTCCTTGGGAAACTCGCCACCGTATTGGGCGACGACGATTTTGGCGGTCTTCTGCAGGTTGCGTGCGCGGGTGTAGTAACCCAGGCCGGTCCACAGGTGCAGCACTTCGTCTTCCGGCGCGGCGGCCAGGGCTTCGACCGTCGGCAGGGAAGCCATGAACCGGTCGAAGTAGTTGAGGACGGTGCTGACCTGGGTCTGTTGCAGCATGATCTCCGAGACCCACACCCGGTAAGGCGTAATGCCCTGTTGCCAGGGCAGGTCATGGCGACCGTGGCGGTCGTACCAGTCCAGCACCGCCTGTGAAAACTGCTCGTTTCTCATCGTTTGAACAAGCCTTTAAGGGCGTCTTTCAACTGCGGGTTGACCTTGTCGAGTTTCTCTTCGAGCTTCTCGCTGAGTTTGTTGCCGGCGGCTTTGACCGCAACCTGAGTCAAGCCGTCCTTGTCCAGGCGGCAGGCTTTGGCGCCCAGTTCCAGCGGGCCACGGCAGCGCAGCGGAACTTCGATGCCCTGGAAGTTGGAGCCGACCTGGCAGGCCGGGTCCGGCACGTCGCGTGTATCGCCTTCGACGATGATGCCGACGCGGTAATCCATGCCCAGCACGCGCAGGTCGATGTCACCGTTGCCGTTGACTGTCAGGCCCGGGATACGCACTTTCAGGTCCGGGTTGCTGGCCACGCCGTTGCGCAAGGTCAGGTTGCCGCGCAGTTCCTGGAACGGCGTGTCCTTGCCTTGTGGCGTGGTGCTCAAGGTCTTGCGGTTGAGCAGTGCGATGCCGGTGCACAGCTGCTGTTCAATGTTGGCGTTGAGCAGCGCGCCGTTATTGATCACAAAGCTGGCGGTGCCGTTAAGGCTGTCGATCAGCGCCTTCTGGCTGTTGCCACGGCCGTTGAGGTTGCTGTCGAGGGTGATCTGGCCTTTTACCGGCGGGTTTTGCCCCTGAGCTTGCAGGATGCGCTCAACCGGCACTTGCTTGATGTGGGTTTGCAGCGCCAGCACCGGGATGTCCTGGCGCACATCGAGTGTGCCGTTGGCCTGGAAGGTGCCGTTGTAGAGGCCGCCGCTGAGGGTATCAAGCTTGAGTTGGCCATCGACGCCGGAGGCTTTGAGTGCCGCGTTCTGGATCGGCAACTTGCTCAGGGTCAGTTGACCGAAGGCCAGGTCGGCGTCCACGTCCAGCGTGCGCAGACGCGTGAGTGGCAACAGCTTGTCGGTGCTCCACGCGCCTTTGGTCGGTGCGTCCGGCAGCGGTGTGGTGCCACCGGCGGCCATGGCGCCGGCCTCGCTGTTCTGCACTTCGGCCTGGCGTGCGGCCGCTGCACCTTTGGCGGTTTCGGACTTGGCCGGCAGGTAGTTGTCGGCGTTGAAGGTATCGCCTTTGAGTTGCAGGCGCAGGGATTGCTTGGCGAAATCCTCGACAGCGATGCGGCCGGTGAAGGTGCTGCTGTCGAGTTTCAGGTTCAAGTCTTCCAGTGCCGCGCTGGTAGGCGTGCCCTTGAGACGGCTGACCAGTTCGACCTTGCTGAGGCTGCCCGCCGCCATCGGCGGCAACGGGTGGCCGACGCTGTCGAGGAACTTGGCCAGGTCAAACTGGGCAATGGACAGGGCACCGCTGAGCTGTGGGGTTTTGTTCAGGTCATTGACCTTCAGTTCACCCAAGGCGCGCAGCTGGTTGGCGGAGAGTTTCAGGTTGGTCCATTCGGCAATGTTGGCCGCCAAGTCCACCAGCAGTTGGCCCTGGGTGGAGAACGTTACGGTCTTGCCCAGCAGTGGCTCGCCGGTGGCTTCGCCGCTCAGCTTCATGTCTTCGAACTGGTAGCGCTGGAGCGCACGCTGGATGCGCAGGTTGCCGTTCAACTCGGTCTTGACGCGCATCAAAGGCTGGTTGCTGCCCAGAAATGCCGTGAGTTTGAGCGGAATGCTCGCGCCTTCGTGCACGGCACCGGCGCTCAACTGGATGCTTTCGGCGCTGTACTGCTTGCCGGTCTGCTCATCGTTGTATTCAACGCGGGCGTTGTTGATGGTCAGGCTGTCGATGTCCAGACGGATCGGTTTTGGCGGCTTTTCCGGTTCAGGTTCGGCCGGCGTTTGCTCGGGGGCAGGCACCGGCGCATTGGCCGGTTTCTCGGTTACGTTCTTGCCGATGTCCTCCCAGTTGCCGTGGCCTTGCTTGTCACGGTTGAGGCGCAGGTTCAGGCCTTCGACACGCACATCGCTCATCTGCACTTCACGGCGCAGCAGCGGCAGCACGCGCACCGACAAGCCGAGCATCTGCAGGTCGGCAAACGGCTGAGTCGGGTTGGTCATGGTCGCGACGCTGGCTTCGTGCAATTCCAGGCCCAGCCAGGGGAACAGGCTCCAACCGATATCGCCATTGAGCGTCAGCTCGATGTGGGCCTTGTCGCGGGCAATCTGGCGGATCTCGTCTTTGTAATCGTTGGGATCGAAGAGGTGGGTCAGGGCAAAGCCCAGGGCCACAATGATCAGCAACAGCCCGAGAAGTACCAGACCCAGGATTTTGCCGAACGCTTTCATGGGCGAGTCCTTGTATGTCGATTTTAAAATTTAGCCGCAGAGTATAACGCCCGACGGCCTGCGTCAGTTCATGCATCGTTACATTGTATCTAGACGCAGCAAAATCGGACTTTGCCGACCAACAGAGCAGGTTGCGTGAAAAAGGTGATATCAGTTTGGTTTTTCTGTCATCCACTGGTGCTAATCTGCGCGGGTTCGTCTGTCGTCTGCGACACAGCGTCGCGCTCAAAAGGAGCTTTACTCAACAACAACGGCCAACGCTCTGCGTGCAAGGCCGAGGGAGAGAGCGCCTGACGGACACATACTAATAACTGGGGGAAACACCAATGAGCACAAGCACTGCGGCGGGTAGTAATGCCGCACAGCCTGCGTTCCTGTCCAAGGAACGCATTATCGCCAAGCCAGGGTTCAACCGCTGGCTGGTGCCACCGGCCGCTCTGGCCATCCACCTCTGCATCGGCATGGCCTACGGGTTCTCGGTGTTTTGGCTGCCGCTGTCCAAGGCACTGGGTATCACTGCACCGGTCGCCTGCGCGCCGGACATGAGCTTCATCACACAAGTGTTCTCGTCCCAATGCGACTGGCCCATCTCCATGCTGGGCTGGATCTACACGCTGTTCTTCATCTTCCTGGGTTGCTCCGCAGCGATCTGGGGCGGCTGGCTGGAACATGCCGGGCCACGTAAAGCCGGCGTTGTATCGGCCTTGTGCTGGTGTGGCGGTCTGTTGATCTCGGCGTTGGGCATCTATACCCACCAGATCTGGCTGATGTGGATCGGCTCCGGCGTGATCGGCGGTATCGGCCTGGGCCTGGGCTACATTTCGCCCGTGTCGACCCTGATCAAGTGGTTCCCGGACAAACGCGGCATGGCTACCGGCATGGCGATCATGGGTTTCGGCGGCGGCGCGATGGTTGGTGCTCCGTTGGCAGCCGCCCTGATGGGCCACTTCGCTTCGCCGACCAGCGTTGGCGTGTGGCAGAGCTTCGTGGTCATGGCCGTGATCTACTTCGTGTTCATGATCGGCGGTGCCTTGTCCTACCGCGTTCCGCCGACCGGCTGGAAGCCTGAGGGCTGGACCGCGCCGGTGAAAAAAGCCGCCAATGCGATGATCACCCACCGTCACGTTCACGTGAACGTGGCGTGGAAAACCCCGCAATTCCGCCTGGTGTGGCTGGTGCTGTGCCTGAACGTATCTGCCGGTATCGGCATTCTCGGCATGGCGTCGCCGCTGCTGCAGGAAGTGTTCGGTGGCAAGTTGCTGGGTGTGGATGTGCCGTTCGGCCAACTGGATGCCGGGCAATTGGCGTCCATCGCGGCCATCGCCGCAGGCTTCACCGGCTTGTTGAGCCTGTTCAACATCGGTGGGCGGTTCTTCTGGGCGTCGTTCTCCGACTACCTGGGCCGTAAAAATACCTACTTCGTGTTCTTCGCCCTGGGCTTTGCCCTCTACGCGCTGATCCCGAATCTGGGGCACCTGGGCAACGTGGCGCTGTTCGTGGCGGCGTTCTGCATCGTCCTGTCGATGTACGGCGGTGGTTTTGCGACCGTTCCGGCCTACCTGGCCGACCTGTTCGGCACCCAGATGGTCGGCGCGATCCACGGTCGCCTGTTGACCGCTTGGGCGGCGGCGGGCGTGTTGGGCCCGGTGCTGGTCAACTACCTGCGTGAGTATCAGCTGAGCATCGGCGTTGAACGTGCCGCAGCGTATGACATCACCTTGTACATCCTCGCCGGCCTGCTGGTGCTGGGTTTCATCTGCAACCTGCTGGTGCGCCCGGTGGCCGACAAGTACTTCATGACCGACGCGGAACTGGCTGCCGAACAGGCGCTGGGCCATGACAAAGGCGCCACTGCCTCTACCTCGCTGGAGTGGAAGGCCTCTTCCGCCAGCGTGCCATTGGCCATCGTGGCGTGGCTGGCGGTGGGTATTCCGTTGGCGTGGGGTGTGTGGGTGACCCTGCAGAAGACCGCGGTATTGTTCCACTGACAGACCGTTCCCCAGTGCCCGCTCACGCAAGGTGAGCGGGCCTCGGACAGCCAGCGCGGGCTAATCCTGCTTCTTGTCAGGCAAGGCTTTGGTTGATTGACCGCGCCATGGGATGCGTTGAAACCATGGCCGCGGCACCGGATGCACGATCACCCGCAAGGCTCGTGCGTAATCCATCACCAGGCCGGGTGTCCAGGCCATGGTCATGGCGCGCTTGCGTACTTGCGCGGCAATCCACAGTTCCGGCATGAGCAGGGTCTGCAACACCGACCGCCAGCGTCGCGAGCGTTCCGCCAATACCCCATCCATCGAGGCTTCCAAAGCAAATGCCACGCTGCTCGAGCAGTTGCGGTAGGTCAGGTTGTAAGTGGCCTGTTGGCGATAGTTATTGGAAAACTCAATCAACGCCTTGCGGCTGTACCGGTGAAAAATGATCTTGCGGTCCGAATCGCACCAGTTGGCCACTTCGGTGGCGTAGTCCGGCTGGAAGGTGCCCGGCACGTCATTGTTGCGGGTGGCCTTGAGGATACGGAAAAATTCTGACGGTGAGCGATCGATGTCTGCCACCGGATACAGGCTCAAGTACACCGACGGCGACAGTTCAAGAGCAGCGTGCCCGGTTGAAATCACGCCTTGTGCGTCCACGGCCGCGATGTAGCGATTGATGATCGGACGAGGAATGGTGGTCGCGCTGGCGGTGCCTTCCGGCGTCCAGATATGCACCACCAGTGGATCGGTGCAGGCAGGCTCCGGCTCAAGCTGCGGCGGCGGTTCCTGCGGCGGCAGCTTTTTGAAATCCGATAGCAGATCCCTGGGCGCAAGCAGCTCGAACGTCGAGGTGCCATGGCGCAATCGCCTGACGCGACGCGCAATGCGTACCGTGTTCAGGCCACTGACGATCATCAGCGCGCCAAGAAAAAAAGACACGGTGGCACTGTTGGCGATGGGGTAGGGGCTGACCAGCAACCCGGCGAATACCACTTGGGCGCTGCCGCTGATCAACGATGATCGCCAGCGCGGGAACCTGACGACCCAGGCCGAGGTGATGGTCAGCAGGCCGATCACAAAATAGGTAAAGCCAAAAATGATCGCCAGCAACAGGTTGCTGTAGACCTTGTCGGCGAGGATCAATACCGCGACAAAAAAGCAAATCCCGCCCTTGAAATACAGCACGGCGCGCTGAGTACCTACGCCGCTGGCGGCCACGCTCAGGGTGACAATGCTTTCCAGCAGCAACAGCAAGCCGAACGCGCGCAGCGGAAAGTACAACTCGCCATCCAGGCCGTCGATCATCACGCCAACGCCCATCACGCCCCATACGATACCGATCAGGCCGAGAAACCAGAATTTGGATCGGACGAATTCAACGCCGAACAGCAGTAAAGCAATCTGAATCATGAAGGTACTCGTACAGGTAGACGCTGGTCGGCAAAGGGCAAAGGTTCAGCAATAGCGACTGCTTTGCCAGTTGCCGACAAATACTTGGCCCCTGGCATCGCGCATGGCGCCGGGGCTTTGGTCGTAAAGGGTCAGCCAGTCACCGTTACCTTTGTCGATGCGAAAGGCCAGCGATGAGGCGTGGGTACGGGTGTCCGGCGACCAGTGCTGTTTGAGTTTTTCGCGGTCTTCGGGGTGCACGCGCGCCAGCACCTGCTCAATGGTGCCCAGGGGCCGGGTGCCGATATCCAGTAGCGAATCAAGGTTGTCGTCCCAGAGGATGTCGCCGGTTTCGGGATGCAACTGGTACATCACGCCGTCGCCCCCCAGCCGCCCGGTTTGCGGGTCGTAGGGCTTGGCCGATTGCGTCATCAGGCGTATCACCACCACCAGCAGGGCGGTAATGGACAAGTAGCTTTGCGCAAGCAGCAGAGGCTCGCCTTCGAGCAGGCCCGGCACATAAAACGGCCCGGTCTTCTGATCGGTGTAATTGACCACGATGCTGCCCAGCACCAGCAGCGCGATTGAGCCGCCAGGGCTGCGCCAGGTCACGCAAACAGCAAGGGCGAGGGCGATCGGCAGGCAGGCCAGGATGAAATACACCGCGGCGCCGGCATCGGTGTCCAGCATGCTGGTGAGCCAGTGCGGCGCGGCCCCGAAGACGTACCAGGTATTCAATGCGAGCAGCAGCAGCCACCCTGCGCCGGCGAGTTTCTCCCGCGCGCTGGTGGGAAATTCGCGCAGGTTGCTGTTCAGCACGTTCATGACCACGACGGTCGCAAAGAACACGCCGTTAACGCCAGACATCCAGTTGGTCATCAGCGTATGGGGTGATGTTTCCCCGGCCAGCATCAGCCAGCCCTTCCTGATCAGCGCCTGTACGCCACAAATGGCCACGGTCGCCAGCAACCACAGCACGATGGCGTGCAGGTCGTCGCCGCGACGCGCGAAGCGCCGTACCAGCCAGGCAATGGCAATCGAACCTGCCAGCGCCTCAGCCGACAGCGCGATGGCGGCCGGTGACTCCTCCCAGCCGTGCGCACCGAGCAGCACCCGCGCGATCAACAACACAAGGAACAGCATCGGCCAGTGAGCACGGCGCGAGCTCAGGAAGGCCGACACCGAGACGCCCGCCGGAAACCAGATAATCGCCATCTTCGAGACGGGGTCATCAAAGGCCAGCGAGGCCATGCCGGTGACGTAGTAGGTCAGCGCCCACAGGAGGAGAATGCCGCTGCGCCGTAAGACTCTGGGTATCGTCACTGTTCAGTATTCATCAGGTTTCAAACGTAGCGCTCATGTTACAGCGAAGCCGGCGCTGGCATTTGGCTAATATGCCGCGCGCACCATCCTGGAGCGCGCACTTGTACGCACATGTCTATCGCCGACACTCCATCAGTCTTATCCCCTTCGATGTTTCTGTTTAGCGCCCGCGCCCCTATAATGGCTGCCTTTTTCGCCCAATGATTTTGCGGAGCTGGTGATGGCCGAACGTAAGGCGTCCGTCGAGCGCGACACTCTGGAAACCCAGATCAAAGCCTCGATCAACCTGGATGGCACCGGAAAGGCCCGATTTGATATCGGTGTACCTTTTCTTGAGCACATGCTGGACCAGATCGCCCGTCACGGGCTGATCGACCTGGATATCGTCAGCAAGGGCGACCTGCATATCGACGACCACCACACGGTGGAAGACGTCGGTATCACGTTGGGCCAGGCTTTTGCCAAAGCCATCGGCGACAAAAAAGGCATCCGTCGCTACGGCCACGCCTATGTCCCGCTGGACGAAGCGCTGTCGCGCGTAGTCATCGACTTCTCCGGCCGCCCAGGCCTGCAGATGCACGTGCCCTACACCCGCGCCACCGTGGGCGGCTTCGACGTTGACCTGTTCCAGGAATTCTTCCAGGGCTTCGTCAACCACGCCCTCGTCAGCCTGCACATCGACAACCTGCGCGGCACCAACACCCACCACCAGATCGAAACCGTGTTCAAGGCTTTCGGCCGCGCGCTGCGCATGGCCGTGGAGCTGGATGACCGCATGGCCGGGCAAATGCCCTCGACCAAAGGCGTTCTGTAATGCAGACGGTCGCGGTTATCGATTACGGCATGGGTAACCTGCACTCGGTGGCCAAGGCCCTCGAGCACGTAGGCGCCGGCAAGGTGCTGATCACCAGTGACGCCAACGTGATTCGCGAAGCCGACCGGGTGGTATTTCCTGGGGTTGGCGCGATTCGCGATTGCATGGCCGAGATCCGCCGCCTGGGCTTTGACAGCCTGGTGCGCGAAGTCAGCCAGGACCGCCCGTTCCTCGGCATCTGCGTGGGCATGCAAGCCTTGCTTGAGCGCAGCGAAGAGAACGCCGGCGTTGACTGCATCGGCCTGTTTCCAGGCCAGGTGAAGTTCTTTGGCAAGGACCTGCACGAAGACGGCGAGCACTTGAAAGTCCCGCACATGGGCTGGAACGAGGTGCGTCGCACCGTCGACCACCCGCTGTGGCACGAAATCCCGGACATGGCGCGTTTCTACTTTGTGCACAGCTACTACATCGCCGCCGGTAACCCGCGTCAGGTGGTCGGTGGCGGGCACTACGGCGTCGACTTCGCCGCAGCGCTGGCCGAAGGTTCGCGTTTTGCCGTGCAATTCCACCCGGAGAAGAGCCATACCCATGGCCTGCAATTGCTGCAGAACTTCGCCGCGTGGGATGGCCGGTGGTAAATGGCCAAGAAGCCGAAAGTGCCGATCTTGAACCTCACGCCCGAACAGGAGCGTGAGGCGACGCTCAAGATCAAGCGCTTCATGGAAGACCGCTTTGAGCTCAAGTTGGGCTCGTTCGAGGTCGCCGAGCTTCTTGAACTGTTCACCACCGAAGTAGCGCCGCACTATTACAACAGGGCGATTTTCGACACGCAGACGCTCCTTAAAGAAAGGTTCGAAAGCATCGAAAGCGACTTGTGGTCGCTTGAGAAACCCTGATTTCCCAAGCATTGCTGAATATCGAATAAGGTTTGCCAGATGCTGATTATCCCCGCTATCGATCTCAAGGACGGCGCTTGTGTACGCCTGCGCCAAGGCCGCATGGAAGACTCCACCGTGTTCTCCGATGACCCGGTGAGCATGGCTGCCAAATGGGTAGAAGGTGGCTGCCGTCGTCTGCATCTGGTGGACTTGAACGGCGCCTTCGAAGGCCAGCCGGTCAACGGCGAGGTGGTGACCGCCATTGCCAAGCGCTACCCGAACCTGCCGATCCAGATCGGCGGCGGCATTCGCTCCCTGGAAACCATCGAGCACTACGTCAAGGCTGGCGTGAGCTACGTGATCATCGGCACCAAGGCCGTAAAAGATCCGGCGTTCGTTGCCCAAGCCTGCCGCGCGTTCCCGGGCAAGGTGATTGTCGGCCTGGATGCCAAGGACGGTTTCGTCGCCACCGACGGCTGGGCTGAAATCAGCACCGTGCAGGTAATCGACCTGGCCAAGCAGTTCGAAGCCGACGGCGTGTCCGCCATCGTTTATACCGACATCGCCAAAGACGGCATGATGCAGGGCTGCAACGTGCCGTTCACCGCCGCGTTGGCTGCCGCCACCAAGATTCCAGTGATCGCTTCCGGTGGTATCCACAACCTGGGCGACATCAAATCGCTGCTGGACGCCAAGGCGCCTGGCATCATCGGCGCCATCACCGGCCGCGCGATCTATGAAGGTACCCTGGACGTCGCCGAAGCCCAGGCTTACTGCGATGCCTACAACGGCTGAGGACTGACCATGGCGCTGGCCAAACGCATCATCCCTTGCCTGGACGTCGACAACGGTCGCGTGGTCAAGGGCGTCAAGTTCGACAACATCCGTGACGCCGGCGACCCGGTGGAAATCGCCCGTCGCTACGATGAGCAAGGTGCCGACGAGATTACCTTTCTCGACATCACCGCCAGCGTCGATGGCCGTGACACCACGCTGCATACCGTGGAGCGCATGGCCAGCCAGGTGTTTATTCCGCTGACCGTGGGCGGTGGCGTGCGCACCGTGCAAGACATCCGCAACCTGCTCAATGCCGGTGCGGACAAGGTCTCGATCAACACCGCCGCCGTGTTCAACCCGGAGTTTGTCGGCGAAGCTGCGCAGCACTTCGGTTCGCAATGCATCGTGGTCGCCATCGACGCCAAGAAAGTCTCCGGGCCTGGCGAAACCCCGCGTTGGGAGATCTTCACCCACGGCGGTCGTAAACCTACCGGGCTGGACGCGGTGGAGTGGGCGATGAAGATGGAAGGCCTGGGCGCCGGTGAAATACTGCTGACCAGCATGGACCAGGACGGCATGAAAAACGGCTTCGACCTCGGCGTGACCCGCGCCATCAGCGATGCGCTGGGCATTCCGGTCATTGCGTCCGGCGGTGTGGGCAACCTGCAGCACCTGGCCGACGGCGTGATCGAAGGCCACGCCAGTGCGGTGCTGGCGGCAAGCATTTTCCACTTTGGCGAATACACCGTTCCGGAGGCCAAGGCCTACATGGCGGCGCGCGGTATCGTCGTTCGCTAAACGCTGCTGGACACCATGGCGAGCGCGCGGCACTCTCTGCGCTTGCCATGGATTCCGGTAACTTTCATGTTCAAACACCTGCTGCTCGCCCTCGCCAGTTCTTCCATGCTTTTGGCAGGCTCGGCCCGTGCCGAAGAACCGTCTGACGCCTCTTTGGTGTTGCTGACGGAAAACTTCCCGCCGTACAACATGGCAAAAAACGGCAAGAACTTCGCCAAGGACGAGAACATCGAAGGCATCGCCGTGGACATCGTGCGCGAGACCTTCAAGCGTGCCGGCATTTCCTACAACCTGACCCTGCGTTTTCCTTGGGAGCGAATCTACAAACTCGCCCTGGAAAAACCTGGTTATGGCGTATTCGTGATGGCGCGCCTGCCGGACCGTGAAGCCCTGTTCAAGTGGGTCGGCCCGATCGGCCCGGACGATTGGGTGATGCTGGCCAAGGCCGACAGCAAGATAGAGCTGGCGGATCTTGAACACGCCCGTCGCTACAAGATTGGCGCCTACAAGGGCGACGCTATTGCCGAAACCTTGGAGAAGCAGGGCCTCAATCCGCTGGTGGTGTTACGCGATCAGGACAACGCGCAAAAACTCATGGATGGCCAGATCGACCTATGGGCGACGGGCGATCCGGCTGGGCGCTACCTGGCGCGTCAGGTCGGCGTGACGGGGCTCAAGACCGTGTTGCGCTTCAACAGCGCGCAACTTTACCTTGCGCTGAACAAGGACGTGCCGGACGAACTGGTCGCCAAGCTTCAGGCCGCGCTGGATCAGCTGCGCAAAGACGGCGTAATCGACGAGATCATGGCGCGCTACCTCTAACTGGCAAGAACTACTGTGGGAGCTGGCTTGCCTGCGATAGCGGTGGTTCAGCTGAAATAGGTGTCATTGAAAGACTGCTATCGCAGGCAAGCCAGAGGCGCACTGCAATCAGCCGGAAAACCACGGTCAAAAATGTGGGAGCGGGCTTGCTCGCGAAAGCGGAGTGTCAGCCACTCAATCGGCTGACTGACCCACCGCCTTCGCGAGCAAGCCCGCTCCCACACTGGAATGTCGCCACCTTATCTAACGGTACTGACCGTTCTTGCCATGCCCGGCCATGGCCTGATTGCCGCGCACGCTGATCATCAGCTTGATATCAATCCAGTCGATGCCCTGAGCCTTGAGCTTGGGCAACTCGCGCTCCAGCACCGCCAGCGTCTGCGGATAGGGGTGGCCGATCATCACCACCGAGCCCTGCTTGTGTGCCAGCTTGATCGCGGTTTGCAGCTGCGTGGTAATGGCCGCCTCGGTGCGCTCGTCATCGAGGAATACATCCCGCGAGACATGCGCCAAACCAATCTTTTGCGCTTCGGCGGCGGCGACGGTTTGCGCGCTGGTGCGGCTGTCGACAAAGAACTTGTTACGCCGCTGCAGCTCGCCCATCAACCAGGCCATGGCGTCCCGTTGGGCAGTCATGCGGCTGCCCATATGGTTGTTGATGCCAGCGGTGTAGGGCACGGCCTTGAACGCGGCGTCCAGGCGCTTGCCAAGTTCTTCGATCGGCAGCTCGGGGTGCCAGGCGAACGGGCCGGTGGCCGGGTCCATGGGCATGTGCAGGATCACAATCTTGCCGGCCTTGTGCGCTTCGCGGGCGAATTCGGCGGCGTGGGGCGTGTCCGGCATCACCGCGGTGGTCACCGGCCCGGGCAGGGCCAGCACGCGACGATCCCGGGGCAGGTTTTGCCCCAGGTCGTCGATGATGAGGGTCAGGTAGGCTTTGTGTGGCTCGCCGTCAGGCGTCGCGTGGGCGACGCCTGCCAGACTGCACAGCAGGGCGATGATCAGGGCAAAACGCATATCAACGGCTGCGCGTGATGCTCAGGCCTTTCAGCAGGCTCAGCGCCTGGGCCAGTTGGTAATCGTCGTCCTGCGGCATCGGCTTGGCTTTGGCGCCGCTGCCGGTTGGCTGGTCGGCACCGCCGTTGCCATTGCCCAGGTGACCTTGCAGGTCGGCCTCTTTGTAGTATTCGCTGTCGATCTCGTTGGTGATCTTGGCTTTACGCACTTCGATGTCCGGGACGATGCCCTGCGCCTGAATCGAACGGCCGTTCGGCGTGTAGTACAGCGCCGTGGTGATCTTCAATGCGCGGTCATTGTTCAGCGGCAATACGGTTTGTACCGAGCCTTTGCCGAAGCTGGTGGTGCCCATCAGCACGCCGCGTTTCTGGTCTTGCAGGGCACCGGCGACGATTTCCGACGCCGAGGCGCTGCCGCCGTTGATCAATACAGCCAATGGCACGCCTTCGCTCAAGTCATTGCCGGTGGCCGAGAAGCGCAACTCGGAGTTGGCGATGCGGCCTTTGGTGTAAACGATCAGGCCCTTGGTGATGAAGTGGTCGACCACTTCCACCGCAGACTGCAATACGCCGCCTGGGTTGTTACGCAGGTCGAGCACGATGCCGTTGAGTTTCTTGCCGTTGTCTTTGCGCAGCTTGGCCAGGGCCTTGGCCACTTCGTCGCCGGTCTTGACCTGGAACTGGGTGATGCGGATGTAGCCGTAGCCGGACTCCAGCAGTTGGCTCTTCACGCTCTTGACCGTGATGGTCGCGCGGGCCAGCGTCACGTCAAACGGGTTGCCGCCGTCGCGCACCAGGGTCAGGGTGATTTTCTGGCCGAGCTTGCCACGCATCTTGTCGACCGCTTCGGTCATGGTCTGGCCGCGTGTCGGCTGACCGTTGATCTTCACGATCAGGTCGCCGGCCTGGATGCCGGCCTTGGACGCCGGGGTGTCGTCGATTGGCGAGACCACTTTGATCTGGCCGTCTTCGGAGCCGACTTCGATGCCCAGGCCGCCGAACTCGCCGCTGGTGCTTTCCTGCAACTCGGCAAAATCTTCCGGGCCCAGGTAAGCGGAGTGCGGGTCGAGGTTGCTGAGCATGCCTTTAATGGCATTTTCCAGCAGGGTTTTATCGTCTACGGGTTCGACATAGGCTGCCTTGATCCGGTCCATGACCTCGGCAAAGGTACGCAGCTCGTCCAGCGGCAGCGGGGCCTTGGTGGTCGCAGCCGTGGCAGCGGGTGCAGCCCCGGCGGCCTGGTCGGCAAAAGCCAGAGGCGCGCCGATCACCAGGGCGATCGTCAGGGCCAGCGATGTGAGGCGGGACAAATGCAGCATGTCGAACGAACTCCTAATGTAGATGCGGCCCTATCCTTGGGAACGGCACCATTGTGCAGGGTCGCTCGGGCGGCCCTGCTGACGAATAGCGAAGTACAGCGCCGGCGTGTCCTGGCCACCACTGTTACCGACAGTGGAGATGGATTCACCGGCTTTTACAACATCACCTGCCGACTTGAGTAAAGTCTGATTGTGGCCGTAAAGACTCAAATAGCCATTACCGTGGTCAAGAATCACCAACAAACCGGCACCGCGCAGCCAATCGGCAAACACCACGCGCCCACCGTGAACGGCATGAACCTGGCTGCCGGCGGCAGCGCTGATCATGACCCCGTCCCATTTGGCGCGGGTATCGTCACCTCGGGTTTCACCGAAGCGTGCCAGTAGTCGACCATCAACAGGCCATGGAAGTTTTCCACGCGCTGAAGCAAAAGGTCCGCCGAACGACTCGCCGGCGCTGGAAACCAGCGGGCCAGGCGCTGCGTGCGCCGGTTTGCGTGGGGCCGGAGCGTCGGTGGTGGCGGCCAGTTCGGCTTCACGCTGACGCTTTTTTTCCGCTTCCTGCTGGGCGATCAGCGCTTTCTGCCGCGCTTCTTCGGCCTCACGTGCCTGGCGAGCCAGGGTTTCCTCGATGGTTTTGAGCACTTTGCCCAGGTCAGCCTGGTCTTGCTCGCGGGCCTGCAGCTTGGCGTCGCGGGCTTTCACGTCGTCGTTGAGCTTGGCCAGGGCTAGCTGGCGCTCTTTGCGTACCTTGTCCAGCTGGTCGCGCTGGGTATCGAGGGCGGTTTTCTGGTCGAGCAGTTGCGACTGCTGGTCGGCAATTTCCTGCTCGACGTTGGCCAGCTGGCGCAGGGTTTCGTTAAAGCCCTTCAACTGCGCCAGGCGAGCCTTGCTCAGGTAGTCGTAATAGGTAAGGGTACGCGCGAATTTTTCCGGGTTCTGCTGGTTGAGCAGCAGCTTGAGGTATTCCTGGCGGCCGCTCTGGTACGCGGCGCGGGCCTGGATCGCAATCAGGCGTTGCTGTTCAACGCGTGCGCTCTGGAGTTTTTTTTTCTCAGCGTCGAGTCGCTCCAGTTCCGACTCGCTCTTCTTTAATTCTTTTTGTAGCTCCTGGACCTGCTTCTCGAGCTTGCCCATCTCGGTTTCGGTACCGCGCAGGTCTTTCTGCACCCCGGATTTCTCTTCCTGGAGCTTGCCGAGCAGTTTCTTCAGCTCGGTAATGTCCTGACGCGTAGCGTCCAACTGTTGTTGGGTTTGTGCGCGCTCATCGGCAAATGCCGGTTGGAGCAGGCAGACTAGAGCGAGGGTAATCAAGGCGCGAAGCATAGAGGCGGGCGACACCAGGGAAAGGGACGGCCTAGTATGCCCGCCAAGCGCCGCAAAAAAAACGCCCAATTCGGGCTGGAAGGCAAGATAGGTGCCGAGTGGCGGTGGTATGGCGAAAAGATATCTACCAAACACAGGAGATCCAATGTGGGAGGGGGCTTGCCCCCGATAGCGGTGTATAAGCCACCTAGGTGTCAGCTGACCCACCGTAATCGGGGGCAAGCCCCCTCCCACACTGTTTTGCGGTGATGCTGGGGATCAAACCAGAATCGAAGTGCCGGTCATTTCCTTCGGCTTCTCCAGCCCCATCAGCATCAACATGGTCGGCGCCACATCGGCCAGCACGCCGCCGTGCCGCACTTTGAAGTCGCGCTTGCCGACATAGATGAACGGCACGGGCTCGGTGGTGTGCGCGGTGTGGGCCTGGCCGGTGGATTCATCCGACATCTGCTCGCAGTTACCGTGGTCAGCGGTGATCAGCGCTTCGCCGCCGACTTTGTCCAGGGCGTCGACGATGCGGCCGACGCACAGGTCCAGGCATTCCACGGCTTTTACGGCCGCTTCCAGGTTGCCGCTGTGGCCAACCATGTCGCCGTTGGCGTAGTTGACCACGATCACGTCGTAACGCTGGTGTTCGATGGCATCGACGATCTTGTCGGTCACTTCCGGCGCGCTCATTTCCGGCTGCAGGTCATAGGTGGCGACTTTTGGCGACGGAATGAGGATGCGTTCTTCGCCCGGGAACGGTTCTTCACGCCCGCCGGAGAAGAAGAAGGTGACGTGAGCGTATTTTTCGGTTTCGGCGATGCGCAGCTGGGTCTTGCCGTTCTTGGCCAGGTAATCGCCCAACACGTTTTCCAGGCTGCCCGGCGCGAACGCTGACGGGGCCGGGATGTTGGCGGCGTATTGGGTGAGCATCACGAACTCGGCCTTTGGCTGACGTGCGCGCTCGAAGTCCTTGAAGCCGGCATCGACGAATACATGGCTCAGCTCACGGGCACGGTCGGCGCGGAAGTTCATGAATACCACGGCGTCGCCGTCTTCGACTTTCACTGGCTCGCCGATGGTGGTGGCTTTGACGAATTCATCGCTCTCGCCTCGGGCGTAGGCGGCTTGCAAGCCTTCCTGGGCGGTAGCCGCGTTGAATTCGGCCTGGCCGTCGACGATCAGGTTGTAGGCCTGGGCCACGCGGTCCCAGCGGTTATCGCGGTCCATCGCGAAGTAACGGCCGACCAGGCTGGCGATGCGGCCTTTGCCGAGGGCGGCGAAGGTGGCGTCGAGCAGTTCAATGGACGACTGGGCGCTTTTTGGCGGGGTGTCGCGGCCGTCGAGGAAAGCGTGCAGGTAAATTTTGTCGGCGCCGCGCTTGAACGCCAGCTCGGCCATGGCGACCAGGTGGTCCTGGTGGCTGTGTACACCGCCGTCGGACAGCAGTCCCATGAAGTGCACGGCCTTGCCGGCCGCAACTGCTTTATCCACCGCCGCGCAAATGGCCGGGTTCTCGAAGAACTCGCCGTCACGGA
This sequence comes from Pseudomonas sp. R9.37, assembly GCF_963878885.1. Taxonomy (NCBI): domain Bacteria; kingdom Pseudomonadati; phylum Pseudomonadota; class Gammaproteobacteria; order Pseudomonadales; family Pseudomonadaceae; genus Pseudomonas; species Pseudomonas sp. R9.37. The sequence continues at coordinate 239,868 of NZ_CAWNZA010000043.1, forward strand.
TCGATTTGGTCACGCGTGTGAAGTCTTGGTATACCACTCGTCCGGCGCCGAGGTTCATGTGGCCGACTTCCGAGTTGCCCATCTGGCCGTCCGGCAGGCCTACGTCCATACCGGAACCGGAGATCAATCCGTTGGGTACTGTGGCGGTCAGGCGGTCGAGTACCGGCTTCTTGGCCGAGTACACGGCGTTGTCGTGGTGGCTTTCACTGTGTCCGAAGCCATCGAGAATTATCAGGACCAAAGGTTTAGGCGTAGTAGTCATAGATCCTCTCGCGGCGGTAATAAAGGAAGGCAATCTAAAAGGGAGTAGCAGTTTAAAGCGAAGTTCCGACCACGTCACCGCTTTACGGGGGTTGGCCCCCCCTGACGGCTGTGTATACTTACCGCCATTTTAACGCCCTGGAACCTCCTTGATGGTTGATCACCTGATTGCATTTGCCACTGCCCACTACCTGCTCGCGGGTGCCTTCGTCATCCTGCTGGCGCTGCTGATCGCTCATGAAATGAGCCGCGGTGGCCGCAGCCTGAGCACGTCGGAGCTGACCGCGCTGGTCAACAAGGATGAGGCCGTTGTCGTGGATATTCGCCCGGCCAAGGATTTTGCCGCCGGCCATATCGTCGGCGCCTTGAACATTCCGCAGGACAAGCTGATCGCACGCTTGCCTGAACTGGAAAAATACAAAGCCAAGACCATCATTCTGGTCGACGCCCAAGGCCAGCACGCCGGCACCCACGCCCGCGAGATGCTCAAGACCGGTTTCACCGCCGCCAAACTGTCCGGCGGTATCGGCAGCTGGAAGGCCGATAACCTGCCGCTGGTGAAGTGATATGAGCCAGGTTGTTGTTTATTCCAGCGATTATTGCCCTTACTGCATGCGAGCCAAGGCTCTGCTGGAGAAAAAGGGCGTTGCCTTCGAAGAGATCAAGGTCGATGGCAAGCCCCAGGTGCGCGCCGAGATGACCAAGAAAGCGGGACGCACGTCCGTGCCGCAGATCTGGATCGGCGACAAGCATATCGGTGGTTGCGATGACCTGTTCGCCCTGGAGCGCGCCGGTAAGCTTGATGCGCTGCTGCTCGTCTGACTCCTAACCCCTAAAAGACCCCAAGATCAAGAAGGATCTGCGATGACTGACCAACAGAACACCGAAGCAGCGCAAGACCAAGGCCCACAATTCTCGCTGCAGCGGATCTACGTGCGTGACCTGTCGTTCGAAGCGCCGAAAAGCCCGGCCATCTTCCGCCAGGAATGGACCCCAAGCGTTGCGCTGGACCTGAACACCCGTCAAAAGGCACTGGAAGGCGACTTCCACGAAGTCGTGCTGACCCTGTCGGTCACCGTCAAGAACGGCGAAGAAGTGGCCTTCATCGCTGAAGTGCAACAGGCCGGCATCTTCCTGATCCAGGGCCTGGACGAAGCTTCGATGAGCCACACCCTGGGCGCGTTCTGCCCGAACATTCTGTTCCCGTATGCCCGTGAGACCCTGGACAGCCTGGTCACCCGTGGCTCGTTCCCGGCGCTGATGCTGGCTCCGGTGAACTTCGATGCCCTGTACGCGCAAGAGCTGCAGCGCATGCAAACAGAAGGTTCGTCGACCGTTCAGTAATGGGCCCGACGCAGTACCCAATGTGGGAGGGGGCTTGCCCCCGATAGCGGTGGATCAGTCACATAGTTGTCGACTGACACTCTGCCATCGGGGGCAAGCCCCCTCCCACATTTTGTTTTGTGTGTTATTTAAAACCGAGTTGGCGCCAGCCTTCGTACACAGCGACGGCCACGGTGTTGGACAGGTTCAAGCTGCGGCAGCCCTCACGCATCGGCAAGCGCAGGCGATGGCCGTCGGGCAGGGCGTCGAGCACCTCGGCCGGCAGGCCACGGCTTTCCGGGCCGAACAGGAAGGCGTCGCCTTCGGCAAAGCTGGCGTCATGAAACGGCCGCGAACCCTTGGTGGTGAACGCGAACAGCCGCGGGTGGCCCAGGCTTTCCAGGCAACTGGCCAGGTCCGCATGGCGCTTGAGCGTGGCGTACTCGTGGTAGTCCAGCCCGGCGCGGCGCAGGCGCTTGTCGTCCATGTCGAAGCCCAGAGGCTCGATCAAATGCAGGTGGCAGCCACTGTTGGCGCACAGCCTGATAACGTTGCCGGTATTCGGCGGAATTTCTGGTTGAAAAAGGATGACGTGAAACATGCACGGCTCCGAAGGCAAAGATGCGCTGCATTCTACCCCCGAAGACGACCCAAGACCGAAGCTATTGCCCAGGGTTTTGGGCTCATTGGCGATTGTCGGGTTGATGATCGGCCTGATGATCGGCCGCCTCACCACGCCGGACCCGGTCGAGCTGCAACACGTCGAGACCGCGGCGGACGGCCTGGTGGTGTGGTTCAACAGCGAACCCAAGCTGCACGGCGAACATATCGACGGCACCGTGGCGCTGCTGTTTGACGCGCTGGGCAAAGCCGCCAGCGGGCAACTCAAGGTCAATGACAAGGACGTGAACTGGCGCATCCGCAAGACTGATGGCGGCCTGCTGCTGAACCTGGTGGCGGCTCGGCCGTTGCGCGGGGAGTGGAAGGGAGAGAAGGCGGATGGCCGTTGGCGGTTGCAGATCCATCTGCGCGAGGAATAAAAGAGGGAATCCCCGGCCTGCCTGTACCAAGGTTCCCAAAACGGGCTGGGGCTACGGGCGCTGTGCCACATAAGCCCCGGGTGTAAAGAAGGGAGTTCCCGGCCTGCCTGTACCAGGGCTCCCAAAACGGGGTGAAGCCAACGGCTTCGGTATTAAAGAGGGAATCCCCGGCCTGCCTGTACCGAGGTTCCCGAAACGGGTGTGGGGCGCGACGCTATCCGCATCAAGCACCCCGGGTGTAAAGAGGGGATTCTCGGCCTGCCTGTACCAAGGTCCCCGAAACTGGGTAGTACAAGGGTTGTTGCAGGGCGCGTGCCAGAACTTGCAATGGGTGCCAAAAAAAATTGCCAGAAAGCGCAAAGCCCCGAAATACGGGGCTTTGGCGTTTTCGATGTGCAAGATTTTTTCAACGAGGTTGAGGTTTCAGGCGTTAGATACGTGCCCGATGCCGGTTCATGGTGCATTGAAGCGGTGCACGGTCACGCAACCTTGTGGCGATCCAAACGTGCAGACAATCAAAATGTGGGAGGGGGCTTGCCCCCGATAGCAGTGTGTCAGTCAGCGAGTGTGTGGCTGATACACCGTAATCGGGGGCAAGCCCCCTCCCACATTTGATATTCAGTGGATGAGAAGGCTGTGATCAGCCTTCATCACCCTCATCATCATCCCCGCCATCGACCTTCATCCCCAGTTCCTTGATCTTGCGCGTCAGGGTATTGCGGCCCCAACCCAGCAGCACGGCGGCGTCGCGACGGCGGCCGGCGGTGTGCTTCAAGGCGGTTTCGATCATGATGCGCTCGAACGCCGGTACGGCGCTGTCGAGCAGGTTCGACTGGCCGCGTGCCAAGGCCTGATCAGCCCACTGGCGCAGCGCCTGTTCCCAGTTGGTCACGGGTGCCGAGTCCTGCGGCAGGCTCAGCAGCTCCGGCGGCAGGTCGCTGATATGCACTTCGCGACCCGATGCCATCACCGTGATCCAGCGGCAGGTGTTCTCCAGCTGACGCACGTTGCCTGGCCATGGCAGGTTTTTCAGGTACTCCTCGGTCTCGCTTTTAAGCAACTTCGGCTCGACGGCCAGCTCTTGAGCGGCGCGGCTGAGGAAGTGGCGAGCCAGCGTCGGAATGTCTTCGCGGCGATCCGACATGCGTGGGATGTGAATGCGGATAACGTTCAGGCGGTGGAACAAGTCCTCACGGAATTTGCCCGCGTGCACCAGGGTTTCGAGGTTCTGGTGCGTCGCTGCGATGATGCGCACATCGACCTTGACCGGCGTGTGCCCGCCCACGCGATAGAACTCACCGTCGGCCAATACGCGCAGTAAGCGGGTTTGGGTGTCGGCCGGCATGTCGCCGATTTCATCGAGGAACAGCGTGCCGCCGTCCGCCTGTTCAAAGCGCCCTCGACGCAGGTTGGCCGCGCCGGTAAACGCGCCTTTTTCATGGCCGAACAGCTCGGACTCCATCAAGTCCTTGGGAATCGCCGCCATGTTCAGCGCGATGAACGGCGAAGCCGCCCGCGGGCTGTGGCGGTGCAACGCATGGGCCACAAGCTCTTTACCGGTGCCAGACTCACCGTTGATCAGCACGGTGATGTTGGAGTGGCTCAAGCGCCCGATGGCGCGAAACACTTCCTGCATCGCCGGCGCTTCACCGATGATTTCCGGGGTGCGAGTCAGGGCCGGTGGGGCTTCCTGGCTCTGCTGTTCCTGGGCGTGCTGGTTGGCGCGCTTGACCAGCGCCACCGCCTCGTCCACGTCGAACGGCTTGGGCAAGTATTCAAACGCGCCGCCCTGGTAGGACGCGACAGCGCTGTCCAGGTCCGAGTGCGCGGTCATGATGATCACCGGCAGGCGCGGGTGCTGCTCGCGGATGCGCGCCAGCAAGTCCAGGCCACTGGCGCCGGGCATGCGGATGTCGGAGATGATCACGTCCGGCTGCTGGCGCGCCAGGCGGCTCATCACCCCGTCGGCGCTGTCGAAGCTCTGGGTGGTCATGCCTTCCTGTTGCAAGGCTTTCTCGAGGACCCAGCGGATAGAACGGTCGTCATCGACGATCCAGACAGTTTCACTACGGCTCATGTCGATGGGGCTCCTTGTTCCAGAGGCAGAAAGATCGAGAAGGTGGTGTGGCCGGGATGGCTCTCACACTCGATCAAACCCTGGTGCTGGCTGATGATGTTCTGGGTAATGGCCAGGCCCAGCCCGGTACCGTCCGGGCGGCCGCTGACCATGGGAAAGAAGATGGTTTCCTGCAGTTCTGCAGGAATGCCCGGGCCGTTGTCGATGATCTCGACCTTGGTGACCAGGCGGTGGCGCACATGGCCGATGGTGAACTGGCGCAGGGCACGGGTGCGCAGGCTGATGCGGCCCAGGCGCAGCTCGTTCTGGCTGCTGATGGCCTGCATGGCGTTGCGCACGATATTGAGCACGGCCTGGATCATCTGTTCACGGTCGATCAACACGTCCGGAATGCTTGGGTCGTAGTCGCGTACAAGGGTGATGCAGCCTTGGCTTTCGGCCTCGACCAACTGGCAAACGCGTTCCAGCACTTCGTGCACGTTGGTCATCGCCAGCGACGGCAATTTGTTGGAGCCGAGCATGCGGTCCACCAGGTTACGCAGGCGGTCGGCTTCTTCGATGATGACGTTGGTGTAGTCCTTGAGGTTCTCGTCCGGCAGCTCGCGGGCCAGCAATTGCGCGGCGCCGCGAATCCCGCCCAGCGGGTTCTTGATCTCATGGGCCAGGCCGCGCACCAGCATCTTGCTGGTTTCCTGCTTGGACAGCTGCGCTTCCTCTTTAGTGATACGCAGCAAGCGGTCGCGCGGGTGCACTTCGAGCAGCAGCAAGGTCGCGCCGTTGCTCAGGATCGGGGTGACCGCGTAGTCGACGGTCAGGGTCTGGCCGGTGAGGGCGGTGAGCATCGCTTCGCGCTTGGTGAACGGGTGTGCCTGCTCCACCGCCTGGCGCAACGAGCTCAAGGCTTCGGCCGACTCGGTGAACAATTCGCTGATGAACTGCCCATGGCTGCGCTGGCCGCTGATGGCCAGGAGCATCTCCGCCGCCGGGTTCATGTACTCAAGACGCAGGTCGTCATTGAGCAGAATGGTCGCGGTGGTCAGGTTGTCGAGTAACAAACGGTGCAGCGCATCGCTGATGGTCATCAGGACCTCTTTTGGAGCAAGGCGCGGGCTTGAGGCACACGCTGATACAAGGAAAATGCAAAAACCAAACCAAGGCTCCGAAAAGAAGCGTTAAAGCCCTGAAATAGGGGTTTAAGGCGCGAAACTGTGGCGTTCTGCCAGCTCACTCGGGAAGATTCGAACCAAAATGGGCTGTCAGGGTGGGAAGGGTGCGGCACTACGCACCAATATAGTGCAGTTTTGCGAGGTCTGTTCAGGAAGGTTTTTTAGGCGTGCTTTTACGATTGTTCAGGCAGGGCTTGATGACCTCGCGCAAGCCTTTGCTGTCTTTGGGCAGGATGAACTCGGCGCTCAGTGGCGAATCACCCGGAATCGCGGAGGGAATGGTCATCCTGATGAGCTGACCACCCATGTCGTCGGTGATCCACTCGCGCAGCTCCTGGCGGTTGGCGGGCATGGTGAGTTTGAACAGCACGCCGTGCTGCTGCGTCGGCTCGGCGCTGTAATAGCCGTTTACGCGGTAAGTGCGGGGTGGAAGCACGCCGGTGGTGAGGCTGAGCGGCCCGGTGGAGCGAGCATCCGGGCCTTCATAAATGCCGGGTTTGAAATGCAACTGGTCGGTGTGGGTGAGCAGCGAGATCATTGGGCGCAAGGGCGCGCTGTAGCAGGCCACATGCAGGATCGCCATGCTGGAATTGCCGTCGTGGGCGGCGGTGCCATTGATGCGGGCATTGATAATCGTGCTTTGCGGGTAGGGCGCTTCTACCGTCCACGCCGTGGGCTCAAGGTCGAGGGGCGCAGGCGGTGTGGGTTTTTGCGCTGCGGCGATGGGGCTGAGCGCGAGCGTCAGTGAACACAGGGTCTTACAGATAAGGTTCATCGCGAAGACATCGGCGAGTGGCGGCAGGACGCTGCATCGTAGGGGGTCGATGGCCTGGGATGTATCAGACATTTCCGCGATTTAACCAAAGTTCGGGAAAGGGCCTTCAATGAAGCAGGCCCTTATCCTTCAAGGCGTGTAGACGCACAACTCGGCTGTGGCGCGGGTCATTGCGATCTGCACCAAGGGATCGTTCAGCGGTTGATGCACGGCCAGGGCTATCCAGTGCGGGCACTGCGGGTTGCTGCGCTCGGGGCCGAAGTCGGCTAATTGTTGCAGCATGCGCTTTTGCAGTTGGTCCAGTTGGGGGCGAATCTTGCCGGTCAGGTCCGGGCGCGGCGTATCGGGCGCCTTGCCTTTAAACTGCCAGTCGGACAGTCGGGTGTATTGCACCAGTTTATTCGCCTCTATCTGCGCGGAGAAAAATTGCTCCGCCGCCTCGGGCGAGACTTTGTAGTCGGGGGCCTGGGCTCTCGCGCTGGCGATCACAGCTTGTTCGCGAGGTCGGTCTTCCACGGCTTTGTGGCTGTCCCATTTGCTCAGTGCGACCTGGTCGGCGATGGTCAGGCGCTCGGCGATGCTGTTGAGCAGCGGTTCGAGTGTCGGCGGCGCGGCGCTGGCCGTGGCGCTGGCGAACAGCAAGGCAAGTACGAGTCGATGTTTCAAAGGCGATCCCCTGTAGGCACGAGCGTGTTCGAAGGTCGCCAACGATAACGCGTAATTATTGAAGGCGCGCGGCACGCATGAGGTTTTTTGCGCGCCGCCGTTGCCCGGTGGTTATTGGCGCCGGGCGGCATCAATCGGTGTGGGAGAGCGGCATGCCCGGGCTGCCGGCATAAAACACCAGTAATTCCACCGGTGTATCCCCTGTGACGCCTCGATGGACGATGTTGACCATCTCGGCGAGTGTCTGCCCTTGTTTGAAAACCTGAGCGTGACCGCTGTCGCGGCTTTGCACCGTGAGTTCTCCACGGAGTATGTAAGCCGCGTTGGGCATCGGGTGTGTGTGCCAGGCGAGGGTGGTATGTGGCGCAATCTTGAGCTTCAGCAGCGTCAGCTCCGGGGCGCTTTGGGGGTAGCCGGTATAAGGCGTACCGTCCCAGGATGCGCTGCTTTGCAGCAGGATTTGCCTTTCGATTGGCGCAAGGGCTTTGGGCGGGGTGCCACACCCGTGCAGGAACAGGCAGGCGATGAGCGTGAGCGAGCGGTTGTCCATGATTTGATCCGTTGAGCAGAGTAGTGCTTCAGGCTACGGGCGTGCGGTCGGGATGGATGTCGGGCGAGGCGGTGAGTCTGCGCAGTTATCTGCCTGCGTGATGTAAGAGGTGGGCGTGGCAGGTGCCGCGGCGCTGCCAGAAACACGATGGCCTTGATTGGCATCGACCGCCGCCTTCTGCCGCGCCGCGCGGGTAGCTTCGATATTATTTCAGGCATAAAAAAAGCCTCCCGAAGGAGGCCTTTTTGTCACGCCGCTTTAAGCGGTGCTACCGGATCAGCAGCTGTAGTACAGCTCGTATTCCAGTGGGTGTACGAAGGTGCGTACTTTGATTTCTTCTTCGCTTTTCAGCTCGATGTAGGCATCGATGAAGTCGTCGCTGAATACGCCGCCTTTGGTCAGGAACGCACGGCCCTTGTCCAGTTCTTCCAGGGCTTCTTTCAGGCTGCCGCACACTTGTGGGATCTCTTTGGCCTCTTCAGGCGGCAGGTCGTACAAGTTTTTGTCGGCGGCGTCGCCAGGGTGGATCTTGTTCTGGATACCGTCCAGGCCGGCCATTACCAGGGCGGCGAAGGCCAGGTACGGGTTGGCTGCTGGATCCGGGAAGCGTGCTTCGATACGGCGAGCGCGAGGGCTGGACACGTAAGGAATACGGATCGAGGCGGAACGGTTACGTGCCGAGTAAGCCAGCATTACCGGCGCTTCGAAACCTGGGACCAGACGCTTGTAGGAGTTGGTCGACGGGTTGGTGAAACCGTTCAGGGCCTTACCGTGCTTGATGATGCCGCCGATGAAGTACAGGGCGGTGTCGGACAGGCCGGCATAACCTTCGCCAGCGAAGGTGTTCTTGCCTTCTTTAGCGATGGACAGGTGAACGTGCATACCCGAACCGTTATCGCCGTACAGCGGCTTAGGCATGAAAGTAGCGGTACGGCCGTAGGCATCAGCCACGTTGTGTACGCAGTACTTGAGGGTCTGAACTTCGTCAGCCTTGGCAACCAGGGTGTTGAACTTCACGCCGATTTCGTTCTGGCCGGCAGTCGCCACTTCGTGGTGGTGAACTTCGATGACCAGGCCCATTTCTTCCATGGCGTTGCACATGGAGGTACGGATTTCGTGGTCGTGGTCGAACGGCGGAACTGGGAAGTAGCCACCTTTGATACCTGGACGGTGGCCTTTGTTGCCGCCTTCGATGTCCTGGTCGGACATCCACGAACCTTGTTCGGAGAAGATCTTGAACATGGAGCCGGAGATGTCGGACTTGAACTTGACCGAATCAAAGATGAAGAATTCTGGTTCTGGGCCTACGAATACGGTGTCGCCGATACCGGTCGACTTCAGGTATTCCTCGGCACGCTTGGCGATCGCACGTGGGTCGCGGTCGTAGCCTTGCATGGTCGAAGGCTCGATCACGTCGCAGACGATGATCAGGGTTGGGTCTTCGGTGAACGGGTCGAGAACGGCAGTGCTGTCGTCCGGCATCAGGATCATGTCGGAGGCTTCGATGCCTTTCCAGCCAGCAATGGAGGAACCGTCGAACATTTTGCCTTCTTCGAAGAAAGCATCATCCAGCGCGTCGCGAGCCGGCATGGTCACGTGGTGCTGAGTACCTTTAGTGTCCGTGAAGCGCAGATCAATCCATTTAACGTCATGATCTTTGATGAGTTGAACCGACTTCGACATGGTGTCCTCCGGGTGGCTTCGGGCTGGGGTAGTGGAGTTAGCCCTTAGAATGTGGGTGATGCCGGCGCGAATACTCGACCAAGGCAACCTGCCTCACAAGAGAGCAAATTGCATGCCAGTGCGCCAACATGGCCTTTTTGCCTCAAAATGGCCCCTATAAAGGTGCAATCCGCTGAAGCGGAATAAATAACGCACTGCAATGTAGCGTTAATTTGCGCAAATGACCCGTTTTGGTGCGCGATGTGTGTGATGCATATTAACTGGTTAAACCTTGAGCGATTTCCGCTATAATCCGCGCCCCCCTTTTTCAGCAGGCCCGGCGCGCGCTGTTTCCATGAAATTAATCGTTAAAGTGTTCCCCGAGATCACCATCAAAAGCCGACCGGTACGGACGCGTTTCATCCGTCAGTTGGCCAAGAACATCCGTGCCGTGCTCCGTGACCTGGACCCGGCTGTGGTGGTGAACGGCGTGTGGGACAACCTCGAGCTGGAAACCCGTGTCACCGACGCCAAAGCCTTGAAGGACATGACTGAGCGCCTGAGCTGCATGCCGGGCATCGCGCATTTCCTGCAGGTGGATGAGTACCCGCTGGGCGACTTCGACGACATCACCGAAAAGTGCAAGCAGCACTACGGTAGCGAGCTTGAAGGCAAGATTTTTTCGGTGCGCTGCAAGCGCGCCGGCAAGCACACCTTCAGCTCCATGGACGTCGAGAAATACGTCGGCAGCAAGCTGCGTCGCGAGTGCGGCGCTGCCGGAATTTCCCTGAAAGCGCCGCAAATTGAAGTGCGCATGGAAATTCGCGACCAACGGTTGTTTGTGATCCACAGCCAGCACAACAGCATCGGCGGCTACCCGCTGGGTGCCCTGGAACAGACCCTGGTATTGATGTCCGGCGGTTTCGATTCCACGGTGGCGGCCTACCAGATCATGCGCCGCGGCCTGATGAGCCACTTCTGCTTCTTTAATCTGGGCGGGCGTGCACACGAATTGGGCGTGATGGAAGTCGCGCACTTTATCTGGAAGAAGTACGGCAGCTCCCAGCGCGTGCTATTCGTAAGCGTGCCGTTTGAGGAAGTGCTGGGCGAAATTCTCGGCAAAGTCGATAACAGTCATATGGGCGTAGTATTGAAGCGTATGATGTTGCGCGCTGCGTCGCGGATTGCCGATCAGTTGCAGATCGACGCGCTGGTGACGGGTGAAGCGATTTCCCAGGTCTCCAGCCAGACGCTGCCGAACCTGTCGCTGATCGACTGCGTGACCGAGAAGCTGGTGCTGCGCCCGCTGATTGCCAGTCACAAGCAGGACATCATCGACCAGGCCGAAGAAATCGGCACGGCAGCGTTTGCCAAGCACATGCCTGAATATTGCGGGGTCATCTCGGTGAACCCCAAGACCCACGCCAAGCGCAACCGCGTGGAGTACGAAGAACAACAGTTCGACATGGCGATTCTGGAGCGTGCGCTCGAGAACGCCAAAATGGTCCCGATCGATCGCGTAATCGACGAACTGGGCCAGGATGTGCAAATCGAAGAAGTCAGCGAAGTCCTGGCCGGCCAGATTGTCGTCGATATCCGTCACCCGGATGCCGCCGAAGATGAGCCGCTGGAAATCGCTGGCATCGACGTGCAAACGCTGCCGTTCTACGCATTGAACGCGCGTTTCAAGGAACTGGATAACAGCCGTCAGTACCTGCTGTATTGCGACAAAGGCGTGATGAGTCGCCTGCATGCCCACCATTTGCTCAGTGAGGGGCATGCCAATGTGCGCGTTTATCGACCGAGCTAAGAGCCCGGGGCTGTTTGCCTGTGGCCTGCGTCACCGGCCCCCCGACTCTGCCGTCAAGCTGTAACGGCAAGGCCTGACTCTACTGTTAATCGCTGCCACGACCTGTCAGCACACCGAATCCTCTGATCGAGATACACAAGTGATCGAAAATCTACGTAACATCGCCATCATTGCTCACGTTGACCATGGTAAAACCACCCTGGTAGACAAACTCCTGCGTCAATCCGGCACCCTGGAGCGCAACGAGCTCAACGACGAGCGCGTGATGGACTCCAACGACCAGGAAAAAGAGCGCGGTATTACCATCCTGGCTAAAAACACCGCTATCAACTGGAACGGCTACCACATCAACATCGTGGACACCCCGGGCCACGCCGACTTCGGCGGCGAAGTTGAACGTGTAATGTCGATGGTTGACTCCGTTCTGCTGCTGGTCGACGCTCAAGACGGCCCTATGCCGCAAACCCGTTTCGTGACCAAGAAGGCGTTCGAAGCCGGCCTGCGTCCGATCGTGTGCATCAACAAGGTTGACCGTCCAGGCGCGCGTCCGGACTGGGTTCTGGACCAGATCTTCGACCTGTTCGACAACCTGGGTGCTACCGAAGAACAGCTGGACTTCAAAGTCGTCTACGCCTCGGCCCTGAACGGCATTGCCGGTCTGGAACACACCGACATGGCTGAAGACATGACCCCGCTGTACCAGTCGATCGTCGACAACGTACCGGCGCCAAAAGTTGACCGTGAAGGTCCGTTCCAGATGCAAATCTCGGCACTGGACTACAACAGCTTCCTGGGTGTTATCGGTGTTGGCCGTATCGCTCGTGGCAGCGTCAAGCCGAACACTCCGGTTGTCGCCATCGGCGCCGACGGCAAGAAACGCAACGGCCGTATCCTGAAGCTGATGGGTCACCACGGTCTGCACCGTATCGACGTTGAAGAAGCGTTTGCCGGTGACATCGTGTGCGTGAGCGGTATGGACTCGCTGTTCATCTCCGACACCCTGTGCCAGCCGGACAACGTCGAGGCGATGAAGCCTCTGACCGTTGACGAGCCAACCGTTTCCATGACCTTCCAGGTAAACGACTCGCCTTTCTGCGGTAAAGAAGGCAAGTTCGTGACTTCCCGTAACATCAAGGAACGTCTGGACAAAGAGCTGCTGTACAACGTTGCACTGCGCGTTGAAGAAGGCGACTCGGCTGACAAGTTCAAGGTTTCCGGCCGTGGTGAGCTGCACCTCTCGGTACTGATCGAAACCATGCGTCGCGAAGGCTTCGAAATGGGCGTTGGTCGTCCAGAAGTGATCATCCGTCAGGTTGACGGCGTGAAGCAGGAACCGTTCGAAAACGTCACCATCGACACCCCTGAAGAATCCCAGGGCAAGGTCATGGAAGAGATGGGCCTGCGTAAGGGCGACCTGACCAACATGGTGCCGGATGGCAAAGGCCGTGTGCGTCTGGAATACAACATCCCTGCTCGTGGTCTGATCGGTTTCCGTAACCAGTTCCTGACCCTGACCAACGGTGCTGGCATCCTGACCTCGATCTTCGATCGCTACGACACCATGAAGTCCGGCGACATGTCCGGCCGTCAGAACGGTGTTCTGGTATCGGTAGAAACCGGCAAGGCACTGACCTATTCCCTGGAAACTCTGCAGGCGCGTGGCAAGCTGTTCGTTGAACACGGTCAAGAGATCTACAACGGTCAGATCGTTGGTCTGAACAGCCGTGACAACGACATGGGCGTCAACCCAACCAAAGGCAAGAAGCTCGACAACATGCGTGCTTCGGGTAAAGACGAAACCATCGCTCTGGTTCCACCTGTTCGCTTCACCCTGGAACAGGCCCTGGAATTCATCCAGGACGACGAGCTGTGCGAAGTCACGCCTAAGTCGATCCGCCTGCGTAAGAAGATCCTGGACGAAGGCGAGCGTACCCGCGCTGCCAAGAAAGCCAAGAACTGAGTTAACTCAGGCTGAATGAAAAACGCCCCCGGTCGAAAGGCCGGGGGCGTTTTTTTGTGCCTGCAATTTTTGTGGTGGCTGTACCGGCCCTATCGGGGGCAAGCCCCCTCCCACCTTTGAAATGCGTTCCAATGTGGGAGGGGGCTTGCCCCCGATGGGGCCTTAGAAACCCCACAAAAACCCGGATCAGAACTTATCGAGCGTCTTGAACTTGGTCTCGCGCACCACTTCCTTGGGCTTATACGCGCAATACCCCGGCCGCGGCCCGATTTTCGGGTGGTTGCGGCACGTATCCGGGCGCTTGTCATAAATAGTGCAGAAGCGCGTCTTACGATCCAGGTACAGGCAATCGTTGTTGCTCATGCGCTGCAGAGTAAAAATCTCGGATTTGGAATTGAAGCGCTCGACGATGCCTTCTTTCTGCAAGCGCTTGGCGATGTTCTTGGGCGGGTCGCCGCGCTCGAACTCATCGACGATGCCAATGCGGATCAGGTCCTTGATCTTCACCTCAACCGGCAGCGTGCAGCAGCTGGACACGCAGCCACCGCACATGTGGGCGGAATATTTCTGCCAGGTCTCGAGACGGTCGAGTTCCGCGGCGGCGATCAGTTGAGGCTTCATCAGGGTTCCAAGGTGGGGCTATATCCGGGCGCGCGATCATACCGGGATTGATGGTTTTTTGAACAATATTTTGCGGTTTTCAGCCCGAAGGCTACTCACGCACCGATTGGGCACGACCCCTGCATCAATTTTGCGCAACGGTGAATGAGTTAAAAAACTGCCGAACCAGAGCGTCTACCGTCTGTCAGACCGACTAGGCTCTAGCAACTCCTTCAATCTCGCCCGAGGTCGCACCGATGTCTCAGGAACCGCTTGCACGAGAAGCAGAGGTAGCCGCATTCCGCGATGCTGTCTTGACCAAACTCACCTACGCGGTGGGCAAGGACCCCGACCACGCTTTCGACCACGACTGGTTCGAAGCCATTGCGCTGGCCGCCCGCGACCAGATGGTCGATCACTGGATGGACCACACGCGGCGTATTTACCGCAAAGGCCAGAAGCGGGTTTATTACCTTTCGCTGGAATTTCTTATCGGTCGTTTGCTCTACGACAGCCTGAGCAACCTCGGCGTGCTGGAGATCGCGCGCGAAGCGCTGTCCGAACTCGGTGTGGACCTGGAGCGCATCCGCCTGCTGGAGCCCGACGCGGCGCTTGGCAACGGTGGCCTGGGCCGCCTGGCCGCATGCTTTATGGAAAGCATGTCGACCTTGGGCATTGCCGGCCACGGTTATGGCATTCGTTACGAGCACGGTTTGTTCCGCCAGGCGATCGTCGATGGCTGGCAACAGGAACAGACCGAGCGCTGGCTGGACTTTGGCAACCCGTGGGAATTCGAACGGGCCGAGGTGATTTACCCCATCGGTTTTGGCGGCAGCGTCGAAACCCTGGCGGACGCTTCCGGCAAGATGATCCAGGTGTGGTCACCGAATGAAACCGTGCGCGCGGTGGCTTATGACACCCCCGTCGTCGGCTGGCGCGGCGCCAGCGTCAACACCCTGCGCCTGTGGCGTGCACGGGCCGTGGAAGACTTGCACCTGGAGCGTTTCAACGCCGGTGACCACCTGGGCGCCGTCGCCGAAGTGGCCCGCGCCGAAAGCATCTCCCGCGTGCTTTACCCGGCCGACAGCACCGAAGCAGGGCAGGAACTGCGCCTGCGCCAGGAATACTTCTTCGTCTCCGCCTCGCTGCAAGATTTGCTGCGTCGCCACAAGAACATGCACGGCTCGGTATTGAGCCTGGGCGAGCACGCCGCCATTCAGCTCAACGACACTCACCCCTCGATTGCCGTGGCTGAGCTGATGCGCCAACTGGTCGACCTGCATGACATTCCGTGGGAAGCGGCGTGGGACGTGACGGTTGAAACGCTTTCCTACACCAACCACACCTTGCTACCCGAGGCTCTGGAGACCTGGCCTGTAGGCTTGATGGAGCGCATGCTGCCGCGGCACATGCAAATCATCTACTTGATCAACGCCCAGCACATCGACTCGCTGCGGGCCAAAGGCATTCACGACTTCGACGTGCTGCGCGCCGTGTCGCTGATCGAAGAAGACAACGGCCGCCGCGTGCGCATGGGTAACCTGGCGTTCCTCGGCTCGCATAGCGTCAACGGCGTGTCTGGCCTGCATACCCAGCTGATGCGCAGCACGGTGTTCTCCGAGCTGCACAAGCTGTACCCGGAGCGCATCAACAACAAAACCAACGGCATCACCTTCCGCCGCTGGCTGTACCAGGCCAACCCCAAGCTCACCGAGATGCTGGTGGAGGCGCTGGGCCCGGATATTCTCGACACCATGGAAACCCGCCTGACGGAGCTGGAAACCTTCGCCGAGAAGCAATCCTTCCGCAAAGCCTTCGCCGACCAGCGCCTGCACAGCAAACGTGCACTGGCCGAGATCATCCACGAGCGCCTGGGTATTTCAGTCAACCCGGCGGCGATGTTCGACGTGCAGGTCAAGCGCATCCACGAGTACAAACGCCAACTGCTCAACCTGCTGCACACCGTGGCGCTGTACCAGGCGATCCGCGCCGAGCCTGGCACCGACTGGGTGCCACGGGTGAAGATCTTCGCCGGCAAGGCAGCGGCGAGTTATCACCAGGCCAAGTTGATCATCAAGTTGACCAACGACATCGCCCGCACCGTGAACAACGACCCGACCGTGCGCGGTTTGCTCAAGGTGGTGTTCCTGCCCAACTACAACGTCAGCCTGGCGGAAAGCATTATTCCGGCGGCGGATTTGTCGGAGCAGATCTCCACGGCCGGCTTTGAAGCCTCGGGCACCAGCAACATGAAGTTCGGCCTCAACGGCGCGCTGACCATCGGCACCATGGACGGCGCCAACGTGGAAATGCACGAGCGCGTAGGCGCCGATCACATGTTCATTTTTGGCCTCAGTGCTCAGCAGGTTGAAGCCCGCAAGCACGCTGGCGAATTCAACGCCGGGCCGGAAATTGCTGCCTCCCATCGTCTCAACGACGTGTTGCAAGCGATTCGGGGCGGGGTGTTCTCGCCGGATGATCCCGGCCGCTATGTGGGCCTGATCGACGGGCTGATCGACTACGACCGCTTCCTGGTGTGTGCCGACTTCGACTCCTACTGGGACGCTCAGGCGCGGGTCGAGGCGCATTGGCATGACTCCAAGGCGTGGTGGCGCTCGGCGGTGCTGAACACGGCGCGCATGGGCTGGTTCTCCTCGGACCGCACCATCAGGGAGTACGCGACCGAAATCTGGAAAGCGCTCGACTAATCACCGCAATACTAAATGTGAGAGGGGGCTTGCCCCCGACAGCGGATTGCCAGTTTGCAGATATGTCGACTGGCACACCGCTATCGGGGGCAAGCCCCCTCCCACATTGGCCCCGCGTCGATATACTAGGCCCCGGTTTGCCCGCCTCGGGCTGCTTAGGGATATCGACCATGCAATGGATTTTCATGCTGATTGGCCTGGTGCTCGGCTGGACACTCGATGAGTCGTTCAGTGATGCGGGTATCGGTGCGCTGCTGGGCTTGGGCATTGGCCAGGCCCTTCGCCTGGCGAAGCTGTCGGCGCAAGCGGACCAGCAGGCCCGTCAGTTGGAAACCACGCAGAAGGCGCTGATTGCGCTGGGTGAGCGCCTGCGGCAACTGGAGGTGCCCGCGCCGACGAACAGCGTGATTGTCGAACCCTCCGTGCCTGAACCCCCTCCTGTCGTTGCAAAGCCCGAACTTGTCTGGGAGCTACCCGCCGAACTGGCGCCTGTGGCTGTGGCCGCCCAAGCCAGTCAGCCGCTGCCCGATGATGCCTGGGTCGCAGCGCCAACCCCCAAAGCGCCTGCCGCGCCCCGCGGCCCCAACCTGATCGAGCGCGCTATCAGTGGCGCACGCAATTGGCTGTTTGGCGGTAACACCGTGCTGCGCGTCGGCGTGGTGCTGTTGTTCCTGGGCCTGGCCTTTTTGCTGCGCTATGCCACCGAAGGCGTGGTGGTGCCGATCGAGTTGCGTTACGCCGGGGTTGCCGCTGCCGCCATCGGCCTGTTGGGCTTGGGTTGGTGGTTGCGGTTGCGTAACAGCAATTACGGTCTGATGCTGCAAGGCACCGGCATTGCCGTGTTGTACCTGACGGTGTTCGCCGCGATGCGCTTGCACCCGTTGATCGATCCGGGCGCCGCGCTGGGCCTGCTGGTGGCGGTCACGGTGTTCTCTGCAATCCTGGCGATCACCCAGGATGCCCTCGGCCTGGCTTGCGCGGCGGCGTTGGGTGGTTTTGCCGCGCCGATTCTCACGTCAACCGGCGCCGGCAATCACGTGGCGTTGTTCAGCTACTTCGCATTGCTGAACGCGGGCATCCTCGCCATCGCCTGGTTCAAGGCCTGGCGCTTGCTTAACCTGATCGGTTTTGTCGGCACCTTCGGTATTGGTTTCGCTTGGGGCATGCGCTCCTACACACCGGAACTGCTGTGGAGTACCGAGCCGTTCCTGATCGTGTTTTTCCTGATGTACCTGGCCATCGGCCTGTTGTTTGCCCGGCGCACATTGCTTGAGATGAGCGACGCACCCGAAGACGACAGTCGGGGTGCGCTGCTGCGCTGGTCGGCGGCCAAGGGTGATTATGTCGACGGCAGCATGCTGTTCGGCCCGCCGTTGGTGGGCTTTGGTTTGCAGTTCGCGCTGGTGCAGCACCTGGAATTTGCCGCCGCATTCAGTGCGCTGGGCCTTGGCATTCTCTACATGGGGCTGGCGCAATGGCTGCGTGGCGGGCGGGCATTGCTGCTGGCGGAAACCTGCCTGGCACTGGGCGTGATCTTTGCCAGTTTGGCGATTCCGCTGGGCCTCGACGCACGCTGGACGGCCGCGGCCTGGGCGGTGGAGGGCGCCGGGATCTTCTGGCTCGGCTTGCGTCAGCAGCGGCCGCTGGCACGTGCATTTGGCCTGTTGTTGCAATTGGGTTCGGCGCTGGCGTTCCTCAGCGAACTGCGCGTAGGCGAACTGACCTTGCTTGATGGTGCACCGCTGGGCGCGCTGTTGCTGGGTGCTGCGCTGTTGTTCAGCTTCGATCAGTTGCGCAGGGCGTCAATCGAACAGGCGGCGGACTGGGAGCGCAAAGGCCTGCCCGTGCTGGCGAGCCTGGGCCTGAGCTTTTTGTACCTGCTCGCACCGTTGCTGCTGCTGACCCAAGGCACCGCCATCAGTTGGGCAATCGCGGGGCTTGTGACGTTGTTTGTCGGCCTGCGCATCGGCTCGCGCACCTTCCTGTTCACTGCGTTTGGCGTGCAATTGCTCGGCGGGGCGTTGTTCCTCCTGCGCTTGCAGGGCGGCGACGGGACGGCGGTATTCAGTGCGGGCTGGAGCGGTTTGTTGACCGCCTCGCTGATCGGTTTGGCGTTGGTTGGCGGCATGCTGCTGGCCGTGCGCGACGACACGGTGCGCAGCGACGTCGGCCTGCTGCGCGGTCTGTCAGTGGTGCTGCTCGCCGGTCTGGTACTGATCAACCTCGCGGTACTGTTTGTACTGCCGTGGCAAAGCGCCAGCGGCGTGTGGGCGGCCAGCGGTTTGCTGATCATCTGGCTGAGCCTGTACCTGCAACAGCGTGTGAGCTTCGTGTTTGGGTTATTGCTGCAACTGATCGGCGGCGCCTCGTTCCTGTTGGCGGTGCCGCAGCTGCTCGGGCCGTTGAGCAGCGAAGGCTTGCGCCCCTTGGCGCACAGCGGTTTCTGGACGCCAATGGTGTTGGGCCTGGCTGCCTTGGTCGGCGCCTGGCGCTTGCAGCGTGAGCCGCATGCGCCGGTGTTTGCCGTGTTGAAACTGCAACGCCTGTCTGACCTGCTGCTGGTGTGGGGCGCGGCCTGGTGGACGCTGGCGCTGATCGGTGAAGTGTTGCGGTTTATCGCGCAGGCGCAGCAAGGCGCATATTTGCTCGGCATCGCAGCGGTGAGCGTGGCGATCTGGGCGCTGCTGGCCGAACGTTTGCGCTGGGCGTCGCTGGGCATGCTATGCGCGTTGCTGATGCCGGCGGCGGGCGTGGTGTTGCTGGCCTCAGCCGATGATTATTACCACCCGGCGGCGCAGTACGGCTGGCTGGCATGGTTGGCAGTGTTTGTGGTGCATTTCATTTCGCTACGGCGTTTGGCGGCGGTGGTGCCGAGCAACGTGCCGAGCAACGTGCTGAGCATCGCTCACGTACTCGGCTGCTGGATGCTGATCGGCGTGCTGGCGCTCGAGCTGCGTTACGGCCTGTTGCTGCTGTCGAGCGAGTACAACGCCTGGCGCTGGCTGGGTTGGGCGATCCTGCCAAGTCTGTACCTGGTGTTGGCGGCTGCGCCACGCCGCTGGCCATGGCCGGTGTCGGCGTATCCGCGTGAATACCGTGTGCTCGCCGCGCTGCCACTGGCGGTGTTGATGCTCGGCTGGTTCTGGTTGGCCAATATCTTCAGCGACGGCACGGCCAAACCGCTGCCCTATGTGCCGCTGCTCAGCCCCCTGGACCTGGGCCTGTTGTTCGCGTTGCTGGGTATTTACCTGTGGTCGCGCAGCATCGCGCCGCAGCGCGGTCCACGCGCCGAGCTGGTCGCCCAAGGTGTTGCGGGTGTTTCGTTGTTTGCCTTTTTCACGGTCCTGGTGATGCGCGCTGCCCACCATTGGGCAGGCGTGCCGTTCCATCCGGAGGCGTTGCTGGAGTCGATGCTGGTTCAGGCCGGCCTGTCGATTGTCTGGACCCTCATCGCCCTCGGGCTGATGATCGGCGGCCATCTGCGCCATCGTCGCGAGGTGTGGTTGATCGGTGCGGCGCTGATTGCGGTGGTGGTCGCCAAGCTGTTCTTCGTCGAGCTGAGCAACCGCGGCGGGCTGGCGCGGATCGTGTCGTTTATCGGCGTGGGTGGGTTGCTGCTGGTGGTGGGTTACTTTGCGCCGCTGCCGCCCAAGCGTGCCGAACCTGTGTTGGAAACTGAAGGAGCATCCTCTTGATCGGTAAGTTGAGCGTGATCGCGGTGGGCGTGTGTATGACGTCGTCGGTGTGGGCGCAGGAAACGCCTGCCGACTTCACCACGCAAGTGCCGCTGGCGGTGAGTGGCAACGGCCCTTGGTATCGCCTGGAGTTGCCGCTGTCTGTGCAACTGAGCGCGCGCCAGGCGGATCTCGGCGATGTGCGCGTGTTTAACGCCGCCGGTGAACCTCAGGCCTATGCGCTGTCACGCCAATCTGCGCAACGCACCGAAAGCCGCACTGTGACCGACGTGAAGTGGTTCCCGCTGTACGCCGCCGACACCCGCGAAAGCGTGCCGGATGTGGTGATGAAATCCACGGCCGAAGGCACGCTGCTCGAAGTGCGCCCGTCCAGGGCGGGCAAGCAAGTGCTGCGCGGTTGGGTGCTGGACGCCAGTGCGATCAAGGCGCCGTTGCAGCAACTGAGCCTGGACTGGAGCCGCGAACAGGACGGTTTCCAGCGTTTCAGCATTGAGGCCAGCGACGACTTGCAGCACTGGGCGTCGTGGGGCGATGGCCAGGTGGCACGTCTGTCGTTTGCCGACGAGCGTGTCGAGCAACACGAGGTGAGTTTGCCGGGGCAATCGGCGCGTTACCTGCGCCTGCTGTGGCAGGGCCAGGTCGCGCCGACGCTGACCTCGGCCAAGCTGGTGAGCGCCACCAGCAGCAGCCTGCCGATGCCGTTGGTGTGGTCGCAGCCATTGTCGGGCGCGCGGCTCAAGCCGGGAGAGTACAGCTGGCAGTTGCCGACGGGGCTGCATGTCGAGCGTTTGCGCATCGAGCTGAAGCAGACGAACACGCTGGCGCCCGTCACCTTGGCGGGCCGCCGTGATGCCAATCAAGCCTGGCAGCCGCTGAGCACTGGTGTGTTGTACCGCTTGACTCAGAATGGCCAGGATGTGGTGCAGGATGAGTTGCAACTGCCGGGAGTGGCCGTCGGCGAGCTTAAATTGCAGGTGGATGAGCGCGGCGGTGGCCTGGGCGTTGAGGCGCCAGCCCTGCGTTTTGCCGTGCGCGCCACGCAGTTGGTGTTTCTGGCGCGGGGTGAGCCGCCGTTTACCCTGGCGTTGGGCAATGGCGGGGTCAAGGCGGCGAACCTGCCCTTGTCGACTTTGATTCCCGACTACAGCGCCGAGCGCCTCAAGACGCTGGGCCAGGCCAGGGTCACCGGTGACGCTGTGGTTAAAAGCGCCACCGTTGCCGCATCGCCCGAAGTGGGCACCGATTGGAAGAAACTCGGCCTGTGGGCCGTGCTCCTGTTGGGTGTGGCGGCGCTGGGGGCGATGGCCTACAGTTTGTTGCGTGCGCCTGCGGCCAAACCGTGAACTCTATTGGCGTTAAATCCTCTGATTAGAGGAAATAACCCTCGACTCGCGTTAAACTGCGCGGGTTTTTAAGCCCCCCATTCTCCGGAGCCTTACATGTCCCGCGTTACCCTGAGTCGCTATTTGATCGAGCAGACCCGCAGCAACAACACGCCTGCCGATCTGCGCTTCCTTATCGAAGTGGTGGCGCGTGCTTGCAAGGAAATCAGCCACGCCGTGTCCAAAGGCGCACTGGGTGGTGTTCTGGGCAGCATGGGCACTGAAAACGTCCAAGGCGAAGTGCAGAAGAAGCTCGACGTGATTTCCAACGAGATCCTGCTCGAAGCCAACGAATGGGGCGGTCACCTGGCCGGCATGGCGTCCGAAGAAATGGACAATGCCTACCAGATCCCGGGCAAATACCCGAAAGGCGCCTACCTGCTGGTGTTCGACCCACTGGACGGTTCGTCCAACATCGACATCAACGCTCCGGTCGGCACCATCTTCTCGGTACTGCGTTGCCCGAACGAATACCTGAGCCAGAACGAAGCGCTGAACGAAAAGGCCTTCCTGCAGCCAGGCACCGAGCAAGTGGCTGCCGGCTACGCGATCTACGGCCCACAGACCATGCTGGTGCTGACCCTGGGCGATGGCGTCAAAGGCTTCACCCTGGACCGCGAAATGGGCAGCTTCGTGCTGACCCACGAAGACATCACTATTCCTGCTTCTACCCAGGAATTCGCGATCAACATGTCCAACCAGCGTCACTGGGAAGAGCCGGTGACTCGCTACGTCGGCGAGTTGATGGCAGGTGAGGAAGGCCCGTTGAAGAAGAACTTCAACATGCGCTGGGTCGCCGCGATGGTGGCTGACGTGCACCGTATCCTGACCCGTGGTGGCTTGTTCATGTACCCGCGTGACAGCCGCGAGCCGTCCAAGCCGGGCAAGCTGCGTTTGATGTACGAAGCCAACCCGATGTCCTTCCTGGTTGAGCAAGCGGGCGGCGCGTCCACCGACGGCCACCAGCGCATCCTCGACATCCAGCCCGAAGGCCTGCACCAGCGCGTGGCGGTGTTCCTGGGTTCCAAAGAAGAAGTTGAGCGTGTGACCGGTTACCACAAGAAGTAAGACGCGGCGATCACTTATCCGCGATGTTGTGAGGCTGTTCACTCTTGAAAAAGCCCCGAAACGTTTCAGCGTTTTCGGGGCTTTTTGTTTTTGCTCATCGGGAACCAGACACCTCTTTTCCCTTCTAAGCTTCTGGCAGATACCCAAGCTGCTTCGTCCCTCCAGGAGTTTTTCCATGTCGTTACGCCGTCTCGCCCTGCTGGCTTTTTGCGTGCTATTGGCCGCTTGCAGCAAGGTCAACCAAGAAAACTACGCGAAGTTGTCGGCTGGCATGGCCAAGGCTGAGGTGGAGTCGCTGCTGGGCAAGCCGACCGATTGTTCTGGCGCACTGGGCATGTCCAGTTGCACCTGGGGCGATAAAAACAGCTTTATCAGCGTTCAATATGCCGGTGACAAAGTTTTGATGTTTTCCGGGCAAGGCCTGAAGTAAACCGGGGCGCGAGCCTGCGGGAGAAGAAGAATGATGCGTTTTGTTTTGTGCCTTTGTGCCAGCCTGTTTTTGGCAGGCTGCGCCAGCCATTCTGGCGATGATCTGCAACCCAAGACAGCAAGCAACGTCAACCTCAAGCGTTACCAGGGCACCTGGTATGAGTTGGCCCGATTGCCCATGTACTTCCAGCGCAACTGCGCGCAGTCCGAAGCCCGCTACACGTTGCTGCCCGATGGCGACATGTCGGTGTTCAACCGCTGCCTGACACCTGAATGGAAGTGGGAAGAAGCCAAGGGCACGGCCACGCCGCAAGTGCCGGGCAAGACCGACAAGCTTTGGGTGGAATTCAATAACTGGTTCACGGCGCTGCTG
Source organism: Pseudomonas sp. R9.37 (assembly GCF_963878885.1). Taxonomy (NCBI): domain Bacteria; kingdom Pseudomonadati; phylum Pseudomonadota; class Gammaproteobacteria; order Pseudomonadales; family Pseudomonadaceae; genus Pseudomonas; species Pseudomonas sp. R9.37. The sequence goes on from NZ_CAWNZA010000043.1 coordinate 263,413, forward strand.
CCGGGCGTCGCCAAGGGCGATTACTGGGTGCTGTATGTCAGCGACGACTACAAGACCGCCATCGTCGGCAGCCCAAGCCGGCGTTACATGTGGATATTGTCACGTACGCCGACGGTGAACGCCGACACTCGCGAAGACCTGCTGAGCAGGGCGCGCCAGCAAGGGTATGACACCACGCGATTGATCTGGCGTACGTCGGACAGGCAGATGGCGAAGACCTCGCAGTAAACCTGGACCCGCGCCGATAAAAATGTGGGAGCGGGCTTGCTCGCGAATACGCAGTGTCAGTCGACAGAGGTAATGACTGATACACCGCATTCGCGAGCAAGCCCGCTCCCACATTGGTTTTGCATTGTTGGTTAGCCCAGCAAATCTCTCAGCACGTGCGTGAATGCCCGGCTGCTTTCTTCTTCACCGGCATGGCGGCCATCGCGCACCACCCACTTGCCGTTGACCAGCACATCACGCACTTGCCGGTCACCACCGGCGAACAGCCAGCGGTTGAGAATGCCGTCTTCGCTGGCCGTGGCCAGGTACGGGTCATCACCGTCCAGCACAATCCAATCCGCGCGTTTCCCCACTTCCAATCGACCAATCGGCTGGCCCAGCGCCTGGGCACCGCCGTCCAGCGCGGCATCAAACAGCGTGCGGCCGACCATCGGTTGGTCACTGCGGTATAAGCGGTTGCGCCGTTGATCGCGCAGGCGCTGGCCGTATTCCAGCCATCGTAATTCTTCCACCACACTCAACGACACATGGCTGTCGGAACCAATGCCCATGCGCCCGCCTTGAGCGAGGAAATCGACGGCGGGGAAAATCCCATCGCCCAGGTTGGCTTCGGTGGTCAGGCACAGACCGGCAATCGCGCGGCTCTTGGCCATGCGCGCCACTTCGTCAACATCAGCATGAGTGGCGTGCACCAGGCACCAACGCTCATCGACGTCGACATTGTCATACAGCCATTGCAACGGACGCTTGCCGCTCCAGGCCAGGCAGTCATCGACCTCTTTTTGCTGCTCGGCGATGTGGATATGCACCGGGCACGTCTTGTCGCTGGCAGCCAGGACGTCATTGATTTGTTGCGGCGTGACAGCGCGCAAGGAGTGAAAGCACAGGCCCAACTGCTGCGCCGGTTGCGCGGCGAGGATCGGCTTGAGGCGCGCTTGCAGGTCCAGGTAGTTTTCGGTGCTGTTGATAAATCGGCGCTGGCCTTCGTTCGGCGCCTGGCCGCCAAACCCGGAATGAGTGTAAAGCACCGGCACCAGCGTCAGGCCAATCCCGCTGCTGGCGGCCGCCTGGCTGATCTGCCGCGACAGCTCCGTGCGATCGGCATAGGGCTGGCCGCTGACGTCGTGATGCACGTAATGAAATTCGGCCACCGAGGTGTAACCGGCCTTGAGCATCTCGATATACAGCTGGCGCGCGATGATCTGGAGTTGGTCCGGGTTGATCGTGCCCACCATGCGGTACATCAGATCGCGCCAGGTCCAGAAGCTGTCATTCGGGTTGCCGGCCACTTCGGCCAGGCCCGCCATGGCGCGCTGGAACGCATGCGAATGCAGGTTCGGCATGCCCGCCAACACCGGGCCTCTGAGCCGCTCGGCACCGTCTGCCGTGGCGTTGGGCTCAACGTGGGTCAGTACGCCATCGGCGCTGACATCAAAGCGTACATCGTTGGCCCATCCATTAGGCAGCAGCGCGCGTTCGGCAAAGAAAGCGGACATGATCAAGGCACCCCGGTCGTGTGTTTATTTGTATATACATATACAGACGTTTGCCTGCTCGGTAAACTCCGGCAATCTATGCATCTTTTCCCCCTGCAAGGATTCCCTGTGCCGACTCCGCCTGCCAAGTCTTCGCTGGCTGCCCACATGGACGAAAGTCCGGCGCCCTTGTATGCCCGCGTCAAACAGATGATCAGCCAGCAGATCCTCAACGGCAACTGGCCGCCGCATTACCGCGTGCCGTCCGAGAGCGAGCTGGTCAGCCAGCTGGGTTTCAGCCGCATGACCATCAACCGCGCCCTGCGTGAACTCACCGCCGAAGGGTTGCTGGTGCGCATGCAAGGCGTCGGCACGTTCGTCGCCGAGCCCAAGAGCCAGTCGGCGCTGTTTGAAGTGCACAACATTGCCGATGAGATCGCCTCCCGCGGTCACCGGCATACCTGCCAGGTCATCCATTTGTGCGAAGAGGCCGCAGGCTCCGAGCGCGCCGTCGCCCTGGAAATGCGCGAAGGCGGGCGGGTGTTCCACTCGCTGATCGTGCACTTCGAAAACGACATTCCGGTGCAAATCGAAGACCGTTTCGTCAATGCCCTCGTCGCGCCGGATTACTTGCAGCAGGATTTCACCCAGCAAACGCCGTACGCCTACCTCAACCAGGTTGCACCGCTGACCGAAGGCGAGCACGTGGTTGAAGCGATCCTCGCCGATGCCGAGGAGTGCAAGCTGCTGCAGATCGAGCCGAGCGAGCCGTGCCTGCTGATTCGCCGGCGTACGTGGTCCGGTCGCCAGCCGGTGACCGCCGCGCGTTTGATCCACCCCGGTTCCCGTCATAGCCTGGAAGGACGTTTCAGTAAATGAGTGCAGTGAAAGTCTGGCGCGCCACCGATTACATCCGCATGCCGTGGAAAAACGGCGGCGGCAGCACCGAAGAAATCACCCGTGACGCAGGCACCGGCCTGGATGGCTTTGGCTGGCGCCTGTCGATTGCCGATATCGCCGAATCGGGTGGTTTTTCCACCTTCGCCGGCTACCAGCGCGTGATCACTGTGATCAAGGGTGCAGGCATGGTCCTGACCGTGGATGGCGAGGAGCAGCGTGGTTTATTGCCGCTGCAGCCCTTTGCGTTCAGCGGTGAAAGCGAGGTTTCGTGCCGCTTGATCACCGGACCGATCCGCGATTTCAACCTGATTTATTCGCCGCAGCGTTATCAGGCGCGCTTTCAGTGGATTGATGGCGTGCAGCGGTTTTTCACCACGGCGCAGACGGTGCTGGTGTTCAGCGTGGCGGACGAAGTGAAGGTGCTGGACCAGAAGCTGGGGCATCACGATTGTCTGCAGGTGGACGGTAACACCGGCCTGTTGGACCTCTCGGTCAGTGGCCGCTGCTGCGTCATCGAACTGACCGCACGCGGTTAAAAAATGTGGGAGGGGGCTTGCCTCCGATTAGGGTGTAGCAGTACCAGATGGGCTGGCTGATACACCGCAATCGGGGGCAAGCCCCCTCCCACATTTGTTTCTGTGACACTCACAGCATGTGTTTCCAGGTCCCGCACCAATTTGTTACCGAATGCCCCAGCGTGGCGCAATGCCGCGTTGTTATGAATAATCTCCCTCGCTGAAAAACGCCTCTGTGAGAAATTTCCCCAAACCTCCAAGCCTTAATTTTCAAGGCTTACACACGCCTTCCAAAAAAATCTCAACAGCTCACGCGCAAAGTTGGCCGCTCGATTGCATATGCTTGTATGTACAAGTAAAGATGTGTGCGTAAGACTCTGCTTCGCACCATCAATGTTCGCGCATCGATCGCCGAGGAGTCTGTTGTGACCAAGCCTACAAAGTACCGTGACGTCGAAATCCGTGCCGCTCGCGGTAACAAGCTCACTGCCAAAAGCTGGCTGACTGAAGCGCCGCTGCGCATGCTGATGAACAACCTCGACCCGCAAGTGGCCGAGAACCCGAAAGAATTGGTGGTGTACGGCGGTATCGGCCGTGCCGCGCGTAACTGGGAGTGCTACGACCAGATCGTCGAAAGCCTCACCAACCTGAATGACGACGAGACCCTGCTGGTGCAATCCGGCAAGCCGGTCGGCGTGTTCAAGACCCACAGCAACGCCCCGCGCGTGCTGATCGCCAACTCCAACCTGGTGCCGCACTGGGCCAGCTGGGAACACTTCAACGAGCTGGATGCCAAGGGCCTGGCCATGTACGGCCAGATGACCGCCGGCAGCTGGATCTACATCGGCAGCCAGGGCATCGTCCAGGGCACCTACGAAACCTTCGTCGAAGCCGGTCGTCAGCATTACAACAGCGACCTGACCGGCCGCTGGGTTCTCACCGCCGGCCTCGGCGGCATGGGCGGCGCGCAGCCATTGGCAGCAACCCTGGCTGGCGCCTGCTCGCTGAACATCGAGTGCCAGCAGGTCAGCATCGACTTCCGCCTGAGCAGCCGCTATGTCGACGAGCAAGCCACCGACCTCGACGACGCCCTGGCGCGCATCGCCAAATACACCAAGGAAGGCAAGGCCATCTCCATCGCCCTGCTGGGTAACGCGGCGGAAATCCTGCCGGAACTGGTCAAGCGCGGCGTGCGCCCGGACATGGTCACCGACCAGACCAGCGCCCATGACCCGCTCAACGGCTACCTGCCGGCCGGCTGGACCTGGGACGAATACCGCGCCCGCGCCAAGACCGAACCGGCTGCTGTAATCAAGGCCGCCAAGCAGTCGATGGCCGTGCACGTCAAAGCCATGCTCGAGTTCCAGAAGCAAGGCATCCCGACCTTCGACTACGGTAACAACATTCGCCAGATGGCCCAGGAAGAAGGCGTGGAAGATGCCTTCGCCTTCCCGGGTTTCGTACCGGCCTACATCCGCCCACTGTTCTGCCGTGGCATCGGCCCGTTCCGTTGGGCTGCACTGTCCGGCGACCCGCAAGACATCTACAAGACCGACGCCAAAGTCAAAGAGCTGATCCCCGACGACGCCCACCTGCACAACTGGCTGGACATGGCGCGCGAGCGCATCAGCTTCCAGGGCCTGCCGGCACGGATCTGCTGGGTTGGCTTGGGCCAGCGCGCCAAGCTGGGCCTGGCGTTCAACGAAATGGTGCGCAGCGGCGAGCTGTCGGCGCCGGTGGTGATCGGCCGTGACCACCTCGACTCCGGCTCGGTAGCCAGCCCGAACCGCGAAACCGAAGCCATGCAGGACGGCTCCGACGCCGTGTCCGACTGGCCACTGCTCAACGCCTTGCTCAACACCGCCAGCGGCGCAACCTGGGTCTCGCTGCACCACGGCGGCGGCGTGGGCATGGGCTTCTCGCAGCATTCGGGCATGGTGATCGTCTGCGACGGCACCGACGAAGCGGCTGAGCGCATTGCTCGCGTACTGCACAACGACCCGGCCACCGGGGTGATGCGTCACGCCGATGCCGGTTACCAGATCGCCATCGACTGCGCCAAAGAGCAGGGCCTCAATCTGCCGATGATCAAGTAACTCAATGTGGGAGCGGGCTTGCTCGCGAATGCGGTGCGCCAGTCACCGTAATCGTTAGCTGACCCACCGCTTTCGCGAGCAAGCCCGCTCCCACATTTGATCTGCGTTGCAAGTACAAACAATCCATCAGAGGTTGAACACACATGGCTGCAAATGACGCACGTGCAAGCACCACCCCGTTGATCGAAAGGCGTTCGATCGACTACATCCCGGAAGCGGAAAGACACGGTCGTCTATTGAGTCAGTTCACCCTGTGGCTGGGTGCCAACCTGCAAATCACTGCGATTGTCACCGGGGCCTTGGCCGTGGTGCTGGGCGGCGATGTGTTCTGGTCGTTGATCGGCCTGTTGATCGGCCAACTGCTGGGCGGCGGCGTGATGGCGCTGCATGCGGCGCAAGGCCCGCAACTGGGCTTGCCGCAGATGATTTCCAGCCGCGTGCAGTTTGGCGTGTATGGCACGGTGATCCCGCTGGTGCTGGTGTGCCTGATGTACATCGGTTTTTCGGCCAGCGGCTCGCTGCTGGCGGGGCAGGCGGTGGCGCAGCTGCTGCACGTGGAAGACTGGGTCGGCATCGTGCTGTTCGCCGGGCTGATCATGGTGTTCACCGTCTTCGGTTACCGCGTGATCCACGGTATTGGCCGCGTCGCCAGCGTGCTTGGCGTGGTTGCCTTCATCTACCTGTTCTACAAATTGCTCGCCGGTAACGATGTCGGTGCGCTGCTGGGCAACAAGCATTTTTCGCTGAGCAGTTTCCTGCTGGCGATTTCGTTGTCGGCGTCCTGGCAGATTGCGTTCGGTCCATATGTGGCGGACTACTCCCGCTACTTGCCGCGCAGCACGCAGGCGTCGAAAACCTTCTGGGCGGTTGGCCTGGGTTCGGTGATCGGGGCGCAGGCGTCGATGGTGTTCGGTGTGTTCGCGGCGGCCCTGGCCGGTGCGCAATTCGCCCACCACGAAGTGTCGTTTATCGTCGGCCTGGGCGGCACCGGCATTGTCGCAGCGCTGCTGTATTTCAGCATCGCCTTCGGCAAGGTCACGGTGACCACGCTTAATGCCTACGGCAGCTTTATGTCCATCGCGACGATCATCAGCGGCTTTCGTGGCAGCCGGCACATTTCGAGTGCGGTGCGCCTGCTGTACATCTTCCTGATGGTGTCGATTGCCGCCGCGCTGGCGTTGCTGGGCAAGGACTCGTTCCTCAAGGATTTCTCCGCGTTCATCCTGTTTCTGCTGGCGTTTTTCACGCCGTGGAGCGCGATCAACCTGGTGGATTTCTACTGCATCACCAAAGAGCGTTACGACATCCCGGCACTCTCCAACCCCAATGGTCGCTACGGCCGCTGGAACTGGATGGGCATCAGCATCTACGTGCTGGGCGTGCTGATCCAGATGCCGTTCATCTCCACGCATTTCTACACCGGCCCATTGGTTGCCAGCCTTGGCGACACCGATATCTCCTGGATCATCGGCCTGGTGGTACCCGCCGCGCTGTATTACTGGGCCGCGAAAAAGTGGCACAGCGCAATTCCTGAACGACTGATCCTGCCGGTAGAGCAGGGCGCTATACCAACGACAAACGGGCTGGCTGCACAGGCCTGATGGGACGTGGACAGGGCAGGATGCCTACTGACTGCCGTAATCCATTTCAAGATTGGGAGCGTCACAACAATGAAGATGAATAAGACCCTGCTGGCCACGTTGTTCTCTGCAAGCGTGTTGGCGAGTGCCGGCGCCCAGGCGGCCGGTTGGTGCGAATCCGGCAAACCGGTGAAGTTTGCGGGCCTGAACTGGGAAAGCGGCATGTTGCTCACCGACATCCTGCAAACCGTGCTGGAAAAAGGCTACGACTGCAAAACCGACAGCCTGCCGGGTAATTCCATCACCATGGAAAACGCCCTGAGCAGTAACGACATCCAAGTGTTTGCCGAAGAGTGGGTCGGCCGCAGCGAAGTCTGGAACAAGGCCGAGAAGGCCGGCAAAGTCGTTGGCGTCGGTGCGCCGGTCGTCGGCGCGGTGGAAGGTTGGTACGTGCCGCGCTACGTGATTGAAGGCGACGCCAAGCGCAAGTTGGAACCCAAGGCGCCGGACCTGAAAACCATCGCCGACCTGGCCAAATACGCCTCGGTGTTCAAGGACCAGGAAGAACCGTCCAAAGGCCGTTTCTACAACTGCCCGGCCGGCTGGACCTGTGAGCTGGACAACAGCGAAATGCTCAAAAGCTACGGCCTGGAAAGCACCTACACCAACTTCCGCCCAGGCACCGGCCCGGCGCTGGATGCGGCGGTGCTGTCGAGCTACAAGCGTGGCGAGCCGATCCTGTTCTACTACTGGTCGCCGACGCCGCTGATGGGCCAGGTCGACCTGGTCAAACTGGAAGAAAAGCCTGGTGTGGATAAAAGCGTGAGCATCAAGGTCGGCTTGTCCAAGACCTTCCACGAGCAAGCGCCAGAGCTGGTGGCCGTGCTGGAGAAGGTCAACCTGCCTATCGACTTGTTGAACCAGAACCTGGGCCGCATGGCCAAAGAGCGAATTGAGTCGCCAAAACTGGCGAAAATTTTCCTCAAGGAACATCCTGAAGTCTGGCACGCATGGGTGAGCGACGACGCAGCCAAGAAAATCGACGCGGCCTTGTAGGTCAAGCGTGTCCGACTACCCTGAGGGGCTGGTCGGACACCCGGCCACAACCCACTGGATCGAGAGCACGATATGTTTCCTGAGAGTTTTACGTTTTCCATCGCCGACTGGGTCAACGGTTGGGTGGACTCACTGGTCACCAACTACGGCGATGTGTTCCGGCACATCTCCGACACCCTGCTGTGGGCCATCGTCAACCTGGAAGGGTTGCTGCGCGCGGCGCCCTGGTGGCTGATGCTGGCCATCGTCGGCGGCATCGCCTGGCATGCTACCCGCAAGGTGCTGACCACCGCGGTGATCGTCGGCCTGCTGTTCCTGGTGGGCGCGGTTGGCCTGTGGGACAAGCTGATGCAAACCCTGGCGCTGATGATGGTCGCCACGGTGATTTCGGTGCTGATCGGCATTCCGCTGGGCATCTTGTCGGCGCGCAGCAATCGCTTGCGCTCGGTGCTGATGCCGTTGCTGGACATCATGCAAACCATGCCGAGCTTCGTGTACCTGATTCCGGTGCTGATGCTGTTCGGCCTGGGCAAGGTGCCGGCGATTTTCGCCACGGTGATCTACGCCGCGCCGCCGCTGATTCGCCTCACCGACCTGGGCATTCGCCAAGTCGACGGCGAAGTCATGGAAGCCATCAACGCCTTTGGCGCCAACCGCTGGCAGCAGCTGTTCGGCGTGCAACTGCCGCTGGCGCTGCCAAGCATCATGGCCGGTATCAACCAGACCACCATGATGGCGTTGTCGATGGTGGTCATCGCCTCGATGATCGGCGCGCGTGGCTTGGGTGAAGACGTGCTCGTCGGCATCCAGACCCTCAACGTTGGTCGTGGCCTCGAAGCCGGGCTGGCGATTGTGATTCTCGCAGTGGTCATCGACCGCATTACCCAGGCCTATGGTCGTCCACGGCATGAGGCGAGCAAATGACTACTGTCAGCAAAATTGAAGTTAAAAACGTCTTCAAGATTTTCGGCAACCGTTCCAAGGACGCCCTGGCCATGGTTGGCCAAGGCAAGACCAAGGACCAGGTACTGGCCGAGACCGGTTGCGTGGTCGGCGTCAACGACTTGTCCCTGAGCATCGGCACCGGCGAGATCTTCGTGATCATGGGCCTGTCGGGCTCCGGCAAATCCACGCTGGTGCGCCACTTCAACCGCCTGATCGACCCTACCAGCGGCGCGATCCTGGTGGACGGCGAAGACATCCTGCAACTGGACATGGAAGCCCTGCGCCAATTCCGTCGGCACAAGATCAGCATGGTGTTCCAGAGCTTCGGCCTGCTGCCCCACAAGAGCGTGCTCGACAACGTCGCCTACGGCCTGAAAGTGCGTGGCGAAACCAAGCAGGTGTGCGCCGAACGCGCGCTGCACTGGATCGAAACCGTGGGCCTCAAAGGCTACGAAAACAAATACCCGCACCAGCTGTCCGGCGGCATGCGCCAGCGTGTGGGCCTGGCCCGCGCCTTGGCCGCCGATACCGACATCATCCTGATGGACGAAGCCTTCAGCGCCCTCGATCCGTTGATCCGCGCCGAGATGCAGGACCAGTTGCTGGAGCTGCAAAAGACCCTGCACAAAACCATCGTGTTCATCACTCACGACCTCGACGAAGCCGTGCGCATCGGCAACCGCATCGCGATCCTCAAGGACGGCAAGCTGATCCAGGTCGGCACGCCGCGCGAGATTCTGCATTCGCCGGCGGATGAGTATGTGGACCGGTTTGTTCAGCGCCGCGCTGCGGTGGTTTGAGCCGGATTGTGTGGTGAGGCTGCGGGCCCTATCGGGGGCAATCCCCCTCCCACATGTTGAACTGTGAACACCTTCAAAGGTGGGAGGGGGCTTGCCCCCGAAGAGGCCGGTAAGGCTGCACAAGAATTGAAGAAGGTATGAAGATGTCCCAGGCAGCAAAAATCATCATCGCCGACGCTCCCCTGCGCTGGCAGGACGTGGTCGCCGTCGCCCGCTTTGGTGCGCAGCTCGAACTCTCGGGCCACGCCTGGGCGCGCATCGACAATGCCCAGGCCATCGTGCAGCGCATCGTCACCAGCGGCGAGCGCGCCTATGGCGTGAACACCGGCCTGGGCGCGCTGTGCAATGTGTCGCTCAAGGGCGAGCAGCTCAGCCAGCTGTCGCGCAATACCTTGCTGAGCCACGCCTGCGGCGTCGGCCCGGTGCTGAGTGACGAGCAAACCCGCGCGATTATTTGCGCAGCGATCATCAACTACAGCCACGGCAAATCCGGCTTGCACCCACAGGTGGTGCATTCGCTGCTGGCGCTGCTCAACCACGGCATCACGCCGCAGGTGCCGTCCCAGGGTTCGGTGGGTTACTTGACTCACATGGCCCACGTCGGCGTGGCGTTGCTCGGTGTCGGCACGGTGAGCTATCGCGGTCAGATCGTGACAGCGCAAGAAGCATTACAGGCAGAAGGTTTGCAGCCGGTGGTACTCGGCGCCAAAGACGGCCTGTGCCTGGTCAATGGCACGCCGTGCATGACCGGCCTGAGCTGCCTGGCCCTGGCCGACGCACAACATTTGCTGCAATGGGCCGACGTGATCGGCGCCATGAGTTTCGAAGCCCAGCGCGGGCAGATCGACGCGTTCGACGAAGCCATCATCGCCCTCAAGCCGCACCCGGGCATGCAGCAAGTCGGCATCAACCTGCGCGCCTTGCTCGACGGCAGTGAAGTGATCGCCAGCAGCCAAGGCATTCGCACCCAGGACGCCTTGAGCATCCGCTCGATCCCGCACATTCACGGCGCAGCGCGCGACCAGGTCGAACACGCCACCCGCCAGATCGAGACCGAACTCAACAGCGCCACTGACAACCCGCTGGTGCTCGGCACGCCGGACACCTACCGCGTGGTGTCCCAGGCCAACCCGCACGGGCAGTCCGTGGCCTTGGCGGCCGACATGCTCGCCATCGCCATGGCGGAAATCGGCTCGGTGGCCGAGCGCCGCATGGACCGCCTGATCAACCCGCACGTCAGCGGCTTGCCGGCGTTCCTGGTCAGCAACCCTGGGGTCAACTCCGGGATGATGATTGTGCAATACGTCGCCGCCTCGCTGTGCGGGCAGAACCGCCAGCTGGCGCAACCGGCGGTGCTCGACAATTTCGTCACCTCCGGCCTGCAGGAAGATCACCTGAGCATGGGCACCAACGCCGCGCTCAAGCTGCACCAGTTACTGGCCAACGTTACCCAGATTCTCGCCATCGAGTACCTGCTGGCGGCCCAGGCCTTCGAGTTTCTCAAGGACCAGCGTTTCGGCGCGGGCACCGACAGCGCCTGGCGCCTGCTACGTGAAAAAGTCCCACCTTACGAGCAAGACCGCTGGCTGGCGCCGGACATCGCCAGCGCTGCCGCGTTGCTCAAGGACACCGCTTTGCTGCACCACGTATTACCCCATTTGCACTGATTACTTATTCAAAAATATTCAGAAGAACAATTCAAAGGAGCATGAATGTGACTGCGCTAAATCTGATTCCAGGCCAACTGAGCCTTGCCCAACTGCGGGCCATCTACCAGCAGCCGGTAACCCTCAGTCTGGATGACAGCGCCACGGCGCAGATCGAAGCCAGTGTTGCCTGCGTGGAGCAGATTCTCGCCGAGAATCGCACCGCCTATGGCATCAACACCGGTTTCGGCCTGCTGGCCTCGACCCGCATCGCAAGCGAAGACCTGGAAAACCTCCAGCGTTCGCTGGTGCTGTCCCACGCCGCCGGCGTTGGTGAGCCGATCAGCGACGCGCTGGTGCGGCTGGTCATGGTGCTCAAGGTCAACAGCCTGAGCCGTGGGTTCTCCGGGATTCGCCGCCAGGTGATCGACGCACTGATCGCACTGATCAACGCCGAGGTGTACCCGCACATCCCACTCAAAGGTTCGGTCGGCGCTTCGGGCGATCTGGCGCCGTTGGCGCACATGTCGCTGGTGCTGCTGGGCGAAGGCAAGGCGCGCTACAAAGGCGAATGGCTGGAAGCCACCGAGGCACTGAAAGTCGCCGGCCTGACGCCGTTGACCCTTGCCGCCAAAGAAGGCCTGGCCCTGCTCAACGGCACCCAGGTGTCCACCGCCTATGCGCTGCGCGGCCTGTTCGAGGGTGAAGACTTGTTCGCCGCGGCACTCGCGTGCGGCGGCCTGACCGTGGAAGCCGTGCTCGGCTCGCGCTCGCCGTTCGACGCGCGTATTCACGCCGCGCGTGGCCAGCGTGGGCAGATCGATTCGGCTGCGGCCTATCGCGACCTGCTCGGCGAAAGCAGCCAGGTCTCCCAGTCGCACCAGAACTGCGACAAGGTGCAAGACCCGTACTCCCTGCGCTGCCAGCCACAAGTCATGGGCGCCTGCCTGACCCAGTTCCGCCAGGCCGCCGACGTGCTGGTGGTGGAAGCCAACGCCGTGTCGGATAACCCGCTGGTGTTTGCCGCCGAAGGCGACGTGATTTCCGGTGGCAACTTCCACGCCGAACCGGTGGCCATGGCGGCTGACAACATGGCGTTGGCCATCGCCGAAATCGGCTCCCTGAGCGAGCGCCGTATCTCGTTGATGATGGACAAACACATGTCGCAATTGCCGCCGTTTTTGGTGGGCAATGGCGGGGTCAACTCCGGCTTCATGATCGCCCAGGTGACTGCTGCTGCCCTTGCCAGCGAGAACAAGGCGCTGTCCCATCCGCACAGTGTGGATAGCCTGCCGACCTCGGCGAACCAGGAAGACCACGTGTCCATGGCCCCGGCCGCGGGCAAACGACTGTGGGAAATGGCTGAGAACACCCGTGGCATCCTCGCAGTGGAATGGCTGGCCGCGTGCCAGGGCCTGGACCTGCGCGACGGCCTGAAAACCTCGCCGAAGCTGGAGCAAGCCCGTGGCATCCTGCGCGCCAAGGTCGGCTTCTACGACAAGGACCGCTTCTTCGCCCCGGACATCAATGCCGCCAGCGAACTGCTCGCCAGCCGCTGCCTGAACGAGCTGGTGCCGGCCAAGTTGCTGCCGAGCCTCTAAGCTCGCCGCTGTCCAATGTGGGAGCTGTCGAGCCCCAGCGAGGCTGCGAAGGCGTCGGTGCAGTCAACATTTTTGTTGCCTGACACACCGCCTTCGCAGCCTCGCTAAAGCTCGACAGCTCCCCCATTTAAGTTGCGATAGCTTTGAATTTTCTCGGGATAACAATAACTAGGGAAGAGAAATGCACCAGCAAGAAAAGGGTTTGAAACGCGGGCTGAACGCCCGACATATTCGCTTCATGGCACTCGGTTCCGCGATCGGCACCGGGCTGTTCTATGGCTCTGCCTCCGCCATACAGATGGCCGGCCCCGCCGTGCTGCTCGCTTACCTGATCGGCGGCGCCGCCGTATTCATGGTGATGCGCGCCCTCGGCGAGATGGCTGTGCACAATCCGGTTGCAGGCTCCTTCGGCCAGTACGCCAGCACCTACCTGGGCCCAATGGCCGGGTTTATCCTTGGCTGGACCTATGCGTTTGAAATGATCATTGTCTGCCTCGCCGACGTCACCGCGTTCGGCATCTACATGGGCTTCTGGTTTCCCGAGGTCGCGCGCTGGGTGTGGGTGCTCGGCATTGTGTTTTTGATCGGCGGCCTGAACCTGTGCAACGTCAAAGTGTTTGGCGAGATGGAGTTCTGGCTGTCGCTGCTCAAGGTCGGCGCCATTGTGGCGATGATCCTCGGTGGCTTGGGCATCATGCTGTTTGGCATTCATTCGGCCGGCGAGACCCAGGCCAGCGGCATCAGCAACCTGTGGGCCCATGGCGGCTTCATGCCCAACGGTGTTGGCGGCCTGATCGCCTCGTTCGCGGTGGTGATGTTTGCGTTCGGCGGCATCGAAATCATCGGCATCACCGCCGGTGAAGCCAAAGACCCGCAACGCGTGATCCCCAAGGCGATCAACGCGGTGCCGTTGCGCATCCTGCTGTTCTACGTGCTGACGCTGTTTGTGTTGATGGCGATCTACCCGTGGCCGCAGATCGGCAGCCAGGGCAGCCCGTTCGTGCAGATCTTCAGCAACCTCGGCATCGGCTCGGCGGCGACCGTCCTTAACATCGTGGTGATCTCGGCGGCCGTCTCGGCCATCAACAGCGACATCTTTGGCGCCGGCCGCATGATGTACGGCCTGGCCCAGCAGGGGCAGGCGCCCAAGGGCTTTGCCCAGCTGTCCAAACAGGGCGTGCCGTGGATGACCGTGGTGGTGATGGGCGCGGCGTTGCTGGGCGGCGTCGTGCTCAATTACCTGATCCCGGAAAACGTGTTTCTGGTGATCGCCTCGATTGCCACCTTCGCCACGGTGTGGGTGTGGCTGATGATTCTGTTCACTCAGGTCGCGATGCGCCGCTCGATGACCAGGGAGCAGGTCGCCGAGCTGAAATTCCCGGTGCCGTTCTGGCCCTATGCGCCCGCAGCGGCCATCGTGTTCATGTTGTTCGTGTTTGGCGTGCTGGGTTACTTCCCGGACACCCAGGCCGCTTTGCTGGTCGGCGCCGTGTGGATCGTGCTGCTCGTCGTCGCTTACCTGCTGTGGGTCAAACCGGCTGCCGGGCAAGCGGCCACGGTTCATTACGACCCGGCTTTGTCTCATCGTTAACTTAGGGAGGCGTTGATGAAAACGCTTTGGCAACACTGCCACGTCGCAACCATGGCAGACGGCAAGTACTCGATCATCGAGGATGCCGCCATGGTCACCGCCAATTCGCTCATCGAGTGGATCGGCCCCCGCAGCCAGGCGCCGACGGCGGATTACGCCCAGGTGCATGACCTGCAAGGCGCGTGGGTCACCCCCGGGCTGATCGACTGCCACACCCACACGGTGTTCGGCGGCAACCGCAGCGGCGAATTCGAGCAGCGCCTTCAAGGCGTGAGCTACGCCGACATCGCGGCCAAGGGCGGCGGTATTGCCAGCACGGTGCGCGCCACCCGCGCGGCCACTGAAGATGAACTGTTTGCCAGCGCGCACAAGCGCCTGCGCAGTTTGCTGCGTGACGGCGTGACCACGGTGGAGATCAAATCCGGCTACGGCCTGGACCTGGTCAACGAGCGCAAGATGTTGCGCGTGGCACGGCGCCTCGGCGAAGCACTGCCGGTCAGCGTGCGCGCCACGTGCCTGGCGGCGCATGCGTTGCCGCCGGAGTACAAGGACCGCGCCGACGATTACATCGACCACATCTGCCACGAGATGCTGCCGGCCCTGGCAGCCGAAGGGCTGGTGGACGCAGTAGACGCCTTCTGCGAATACCTGGCGTTTTCCCCGGAACAGGTCGAGCGAGTCTTCAAGGTCGCCCAGCAACTTGGCCTGCCGGTGAAGCTGCACGCCGAGCAACTCTCTTCGTTGCATGGCTCAAGCCTGGCCGCGCGTTACCACGCGCTGTCGGCGGACCATCTGGAATTCATGACCGAAGACGACGCCATCGCCATGGCCGCGTCGGGCACCGTCGCCGTGTTGCTGCCGGGCGCGTTCTACTTCCTGCGTGAAACCCAGCTGCCGCCGATGGATGCGCTGCGCAAGCACGGCGTGAAGATTGCCATCGCCAGCGACCTCAACCCTGGCACCTCGCCGGCGTTGTCGGTGCGCCTGATGCTGAACATGGCCTGCACGCTGTTCCGCATGACTCCGGAAGAAGCTTTGGCCGGCGCCACGCAACACGCGGCTACCGCGCTGGGCATGGGCGACACCCACGGTTCGCTGCAAGTGGGCAAGGTCGCCGACTTTGTCGCCTGGCAGATTGATCGCCCCGCCGACCTGGCCTACTGGCTGGGCGGCGAACTGGATAAACGCGTCGTGCGCCACGGCGTCGATGTCACTGTTTAAGGAGCACTGCTGTGGATAAGGTTCTGAACTTCAAACAAGGTCGAGTGCCGCTGCTGATCAGCATGCCCCACGCGGGCCTGCGCCTGACGCCTGCGGTGGAAGCCGGATTGATCCCCGAGGCACAAAGCCTGCCGGACACCGACTGGCACATTCCCACGCTGTATGACTTTGCCGAAGACCTGGGCGCCAGCACCTTGTCGGCAGAGTACTCACGGTTTGTGATCGACCTGAACCGGCCATCGGATGACAAGCCGCTGTATGTCGGCGCCACTACCGGGCTGTACCCGGCGACGCTGTTCGACGGCGTGCCGTTATTTCGCGAAGGCCTGGAGCCTTCCGCCGAGGAGCGCGCCACCTACCTGCAGAAGATTTGGGGGCCGTACCACCGCGCCCTGCAAGAGGAACTGGCGCGGCTCAAGGCCGAGTTCGGCTACGCGCTGCTGTTTGATGCGCACTCGATTCGCTCGGTGATCCCGCACCTGTTCGAAGGCAAGCTGCCGGACTTCAACCTCGGCACTTTCAACGGCGCCGCCTGTGATCCTGAGCTGGCCAGCCAGCTGGAGGCGATTTGCGCCGCGCATCCGCAGTACACCCATGTGCTCAACGGGCGCTTCAAGGGTGGGCACATCACCCGGCATTACGGCGACCCGGCGCAGGACCTCCACGCGGTGCAGCTGGAGTTGTGCCAGAGCACGTATATGGAAGAGGTCGAGCCGTTTCGGTATCGCCCTGACTTGGCTGAACCGACCCAGGTGGTGTTGAAGCAGTTGCTGCAAGGGGTGTTGGCCTGGGGGCAGAAGCACTACCGTTAGACTTTCGGTACTGCTGAAATAGCTTTCGCGAGCAAGCCCGCTCCCACCTTTGGCCGAGTTCCAACATGAGAATGCGGTGTAAAGGTGGGAGCTGGCTTGCCTGCGATGAGGCCTCACAGTCGCCGCAGTGCAATTGCCGGTCGCCACAGGTCGCTTTCACCAAAGCCCCGCTGGGTAATGTTGTGGATAGGGCGCGTCAGACGCCACTTCCCACAATAACGCTGCCGAGTGAGACCTCTTTTCATGAAAAGACTGTTCAACCGTTACCTGTTGACCCTCACCGGCGCCGCACTGCTCAGTGCGCACGCCATGGCTGCGGAACCGGCCTCCTGCAAAACCGTGCGCATGGGCGTGGTCAGTTGGACTGACGTGGTCGCCACCTCCGGCATGGCCGACGTGTTGCTCAATGGCCTGGGCTACGACAGCAAACAGACCAGCGCCGTGCAACAGATCATTTTTGCCGGCATCCGCGACAAGCGCCTGGATATTTTCCTCGGCTACTGGAAACCGGCGATGGACAACAACATCGCGCCATTCCTGGCCGCCACGCAGGTCAAGGTCTTCGATACGCCCAGCTTGTCTGACGCCCAGGCCACTCTGGCGGTGCCGCAATACGTGGCCGATGCCGGGCTGAAAACCTTCGCCGACATTGCGCGTTTCAAGGACAAGCTGGGCGCCAAGATCTACGGCATCGAGCCCGGCAGCGGCGCGAATACCGATATCCAGAAAATGATCGACACCAACCACTTCGGCCTGGGCGGCTTCAAGCTGGTTGCCTCCGGTGAAGCGGGCATGCTCGCGGCCGTGCAGCGTGCGGTGAACCGCAAAGAGTTTGTCGTGTTTGTCGGTTGGACTCCGCACCCGATGAACATCAACATGAAAATGGCTTACCTCACCGGCAGCGAGGATGTATTTGGGGCTGACGAAGGCCGGGCCACGGTGTCCACCGTGACCGCGCCGGATTTCGCCCGGCGTTGCCCGAACGCCAACCGCCTGTTGGAAAACCTGACCTTCACCGCCGCGCAGGAAAGTCAGTTGATGGTGCCGATCATGGAGCGCCAATCGCCGCAGGACGTGGCCAAGCAATGGTTGCGCGACCACCCGGAGGATTTGCAGCGCTGGCTGGCTGGGGTAGCAGCGTTTGATGGCGGCGATGGCGTCGCGGCCGTCAAGGCCAGCCTCAAGCTCTAAGCCAGGCACGTTAGCTCAGACGACACAGGGCAAATGTGGGCGGGCTTGCCCGCGATGGCGGTGTATCAGGTCATTCACAAGTGGCCGACACACCGCTGTCGCAGGCACGCCAGCTCCCGCACTTGATCTACAGCGATTAGGGATATTTGCGCATGTATCCGATTTCTCCGCAGCTTGCGGCCTTCGTCACTAAAACCGAATCTTTCAGCGGCGACGACTCGTCGCTCGCAGGTTTACGCCGCAACTACGACCGCATGTGCCAGGCATTCACCCCGCCGAAGCCAGAAGGGCTGCAAGTCACTGACTTTGCCCTCGGTGCAGTCGGCGTGCGCAGCTATCTCCCTTCGGCGCCCACGCCAATCGAAGGCTGGCCATGCCTCCTTTATATGCACGGCGGCGGCTGGGTGGTCGGCGGGCTGGATTCCCATGACTTCATTTGCTTCGAACTGGCCAGCACGCTTGAAGTACTGGTGATCGCCATCGACTACCGCCTGGCGCCGGAGCACCCGTTCCCGGCGGCGTACCAGGACTGCCGCGCAGTGTGGCAGGCCATCCAGGCCGGGCAGGGGCCGCACGCGATCAACCTGCAGCGCCTGGTGGTGATGGGCGACAGCGCGGGCGGCAATCTGGCCGCGGCGTTGTGCCTGGGTTTGCGCGATGACGGCCAACCGCTGCCCCGCGCCCAAGTGCTGATTTACCCAGGTTTGGGCGGCGCGGCGGACCTGCCGTCGCGCCGCGACTGCAGGGATGCGCCCTTGCTCAGCACCGCCGACACCGACTGCTACCTGGCGCTCTACTTGCCGGGCGCAGACACGCCTTCGGCCTATGCCATGCCACTGCTGGCCGAGGACTTCAGCGGCTTACCCAAGGCGCTGATCGCCGTGGCCCAGTTCGACCCGCTGCGCGATGACGGCATGCTGTATGCCGAACGCCTGCGGGCGGCGACTGTGGAGGCTGTGTTGTACCCCGGCAAAGGCCTGGTCCACGGCTGTTTGCGCGCGCGCGGCCACGTGGCGCAGGTGGATCAGCTCTACGACTATCTGCTGGGCTACGTGCGGCGCTGCCTGGGGAGCGAAGGGCTGACACAGGTCTAAGTGCTCAAGGACATGCTCATTGCACAATTCGGGTTTATGATGCCAGACGGCAAAAATAATAGACGTCCCCTCAGGGATGAACCCGACACCCTACGGAGCGCGCAATGCAGACTTGGTACCCGCAGATCAAACCCTACGCCCGGCACGATCTGGCCGTCGATGACACCCACACGCTGTACGTCGATGAAAGTGGCTCCCCCGAAGGCTTGCCCGTCGTCTTTATCCACGGTGGCCCAGGCTCCGGCTGCGACGCCCAGAGCCGCTGCTACTTTGATCCGAACCTGTACCGCATTGTCACCTTCGACCAGCGCGGCTGCGGACGCTCCACGCCTCGCGCCAGCCTGGAAAACAACACCACCTGGGACCTGGTCGCCGACCTTGAGCGCATTCGCGAACACCTGGGCATCGAAAAGTGGGTGCTGTTTGGCGGCTCCTGGGGCTCGACCCTGTCGCTGGCTTACGCGCAAACCCATCCCGAGCGCGTGCATGGCCTGATCCTGCGCGGAATCTTCCTGGCTCGCGACCAGGACATTCACTGGTTTTACCAGGAAGGCGCGAGCCGCATGTTCCCGGATTACTGGCAGGACTACCTGGCACCGATCCCGGCGGATGAGCGTCACGACCTGGTCGCCGCGTACCACAAACGCCTGACCGGCAACGACCAGATCGCCCAGATGCACGCTGCCAAGGCGTGGTCCGGCTGGGAAGGCCGCATGCTGGGCCTGTGCCCGAGCCCGCAGCATGTCGAGCGGTTTTCCGAGCCGCAGCGCGCGCTGTCGATCGCACGTATCGAGTGCCACTACTTCACCAACAACTCCTTCCTGGAGCCCAACCAGCTGATTCGCGACATGCACAAGATCGCCCACTTGCCTGGCGTAATCATTCACGGGCGCTACGATATGATCTGCCCGCTGGACAATGCCTGGGAGCTGCATCAGGCGTGGCCCAACAGTGAGCTGCAGGTGATCCGCGAGGCCGGCCATGCCGCGTCCGAGCCCGGCATCACCGATGCGTTGGTGCGTGCAACCGGCGAAATGGCACGGCGCCTGCTTGATCTGGCGCCAGAAGAAGCATGAAGGGCCTGTTGCAACGGGTGCGTGGCGCCCGCGTCGAGGTGGCGGGCGAGGTCGTAGGCGCAATTGACCAGGGTTTGCTGGTGCTTGTCGCCGTTGAGCCTTCAGATACCCCGGAGAGCGCCGACAAACTGTTACACAAGCTGCTTAACTACCGGGTATTCAGTGATGACGAGGGCAAGATGAACCTGTCCTTGAAGGACATTGGCGGTGGTTTGCTGCTGGTGTCGCAGTTCACCCTGGCGGCGGATACCAAAAGTGGCCTGCGGCCGAGCTTCTCTACCGCGGCCCCTCCGGCGCTGGGAGCAGCGCTTTTTGATCACTTGCTGTTACAAGCGCAACAATTGCATGGCAAGGTGGCGTCAGGGCGTTTTGGGGCGGATATGCAGGTGCATTTGGTCAATGATGGCCCTGTGACCTTCCTCTTACAGACATGAATGTATTAAAAACGACGTTAATGCCTAAAAACGCAGGGTTTCGCTACAAATACTTCGTTGTCCCTGATGCGTTGTTTCGCGGGCTACTAGATAATCGCGCGCTACGGGGATCAGCGTTGTTTGGTCCATTTTTGACTTAGGTAGAGACTTGTCCGACAAACCAATGGGGAATCATTTTGACCCAAGGGAGTCGGAACAATGCTCGCCAACCTGGCATATAGATAGCTGGCCGTTGGTTTTTTGATCTGTTTTCGGCGAGGGTTGCTCGTGATTGTTAGTCCCTGTAATGCACCAAAATTGTCTGCCAAACGGTTACGAAACGCACTGGTGACGGGCTCCGCCCTGTTTTGCCTGTTCGGCGCGGGTCAACTGTGGGCATTCAGTCTGGATGATGTGTCGGCCAAGGCAAAAGAGCTGGCCGGGCAGAAATACGAAGCTCCGCGCAGCAATCTGCCGAACGAATTTCGCGAAATGAAATTCGCCGACTATCAGAAGATTCGTTTCCGTAACGAAAAAGCCGAGTGGGCCGATCAAAACACGCCGTTCAAGCTGTCCTTCTATCACCAGGGCATGCACTTCGACACGCCGGTGAAAATCAACGAAGTCACCGCCGACACCGTTCAGGAAATCAAATACGACCCGACGCGTTTCGATTTCGGCGACGTGAAATACGATCCCAAGTCCACTGAACAGCTGGGTTATGCCGGTTTCCGTGTGCTGTACCCGATCAACACGCCTGACAAGCAAGACGAAATCATGACCATGCTCGGCGCCAGCTACTTCCGCGTCGTCGGCAAAGGCCAGTCGTATGGCCTGTCGGCCCGTGGCATGGCGATCGACACTGCATTGCCGTCCGGTGAAGAGTTTCCGCGTTTCACCGAATTCTGGATCGAGCGTCCAAAACCGGGTGAAAAGCAGTTGGTGATTTTCGCCTTGCTGGACTCCCCACGCGCCACCGGCGCCTATCGCCTAACCCTGCGCCCTGGCACCGACACCGTTGTCGACGTCAAGTCCCAGATGTTCCTGCGCGACAAGGTCAGCAAACTGGGCGTTGCCCCGCTGACCAGCATGTTCCTGTTTGGTGCGAACCAGCCGTCGAAGGTGCTCAACTACCGTCGTGAACTGCACGATTCCAGCGGTCTGTCGATCCATGCCGGCAACGGTGAGTGGATCTGGCGCCCTCTGAACAACCCTAAACATCTGTCGGTCAGCAACTTCACCATCGAAAACCCGCGTGGTTTCGGCCTGCTGCAACGCGGCCGCGACTTCAGCCACTACGAAGACCTGGACGACAACTACGACAAGCGCCCAAGCGCCTGGATCGAGCCTGAAGGCGACTGGGGCAAGGGCTCCGTCGATTTGGTAGAGATTCCGACCGC
This sequence comes from Pseudomonas sp. R9.37, assembly GCF_963878885.1. Classification (NCBI taxonomy): domain Bacteria; kingdom Pseudomonadati; phylum Pseudomonadota; class Gammaproteobacteria; order Pseudomonadales; family Pseudomonadaceae; genus Pseudomonas; species Pseudomonas sp. R9.37. Next base: position 285,053 of record NZ_CAWNZA010000043.1, read on the forward strand.
CGATGAAACCAACGACAACATCGTTGCGTTCTGGAGCCCGGCCGAGCTGCCAAAAGTCGGCGAGCCGCTGGACATCAGCTACCGCTTGCACTGGACCATGGACGAGAAAGCCCTGCACCCGGCCGACAGCGCCTGGGTCAAGCAAACCTTGCGCTCCACCGGTGACGTGAAGCAGTCCAACCTGATCCGTCAGCCGGACGGCAGCGTGGCCTACCTGGTTGACTTCGAGGGCCCGTCCCTCAAAGCCCTGCCGGCAGACGCCGCGGTGCGCAGCCAGGTGAGTGTTGGCGACAACGCCGAAATCGTTGAAAACAGCGTGCGTTACAACGAACACACCAAAGGCTGGCGCTTGACCCTGCGGATGAAGATCAAGGACGCAGGCAAACCGACTGAAATGCGTGCAGCCCTGGTCCAGGACATCCCGCAGCCGGAGCCTGAGAAAGCGTCGACCCAAGTGATCAAGGCCGACAAGCTGTTGGCCAAGCAGCACGAGAAACAGGCCAAGAAAGAAGCTAAAGAAGCAAAAGAAGCAAAAGACGCGAAAGAAGCCAAAGACAAGGAAGCCAAGCAGCCAGAAGCTGCCCCGGCCACGCCACTCTCTAATCCGGAGCCGGCCAAGACAGAACACGTCCTGACCGAAACCTGGAGCTATCAGTTGCCTGCCGATGAGTAATTCTCAAGCCACGCCCGAGACTCTGTCCGAGTACCTGGCGCACCTCCCGATGACCGCCGAGCAGCGCGCCGAACTGGCGGGCTGCACGTCCTTCAGCGAGCTGCATGAGCGGCTTTCGTCTGCGACCTTCGACGCACCAGCCGACGCTGCCCAAGCGTCGGTCGGCCGTCGGCTGACCCTCAACACCGCCGAAGAGCTGCAAGACGCAGAAATGCTTGCGCTCGACGCCAGTGGCCGGGTTTGCCTGAAGGCTACGCCGCCGATTCGTCGGACCAAAGTAGTGCCTGAGCCTTGGCGCACCAACATTCTGGTGCGCGGTTGGCGCCGGATGACCGGTCGCACCAACCCGCCGAAGCCGCCTAAAGACGAGCGTGTACTGCCGGCCGCGCGCTGGCGTACCGTCGGTTCGATCCGCCGCTATATCCTGCTGATTTTGATGCTCGGTCAGACCATTGTTGCCGGCTGGTACATGAAAGGCATCATGCCGTACCAGGGCTGGTCACTGGTCGACTTCGACGAAGTGCGCAACCAGACCTTGCTGCAAACCGCGACCCAAGTCCTGCCTTACGCCCTGCAAACCAGCATCCTGATCATGTTCGGGATCTTGTTCTGCTGGGTCTCGGCCGGTTTCTGGACCGCGCTGATGGGCTTTCTGGAACTGCTGACCGGTCACGATAAATACCGGATTTCCGGTAAAAGTGCCGGTGACGAGCCGATCCCGAAGGATGCGCGCACCGCGCTGGTGATGCCCATCTGCAACGAAGACGTGCCGCGGGTGTTTGCCGGTCTGCGCGCCACCTTCGAGTCGGTGGCCGCCACAGGCGACCTGGACCGTTTCGATTTCTTCGTCCTCAGCGACAGTAACGAAGCCGATATCTGCATCGCCGAACAGCAAGCCTGGCTTGACGTGTGCCGCGAAGCCGGGGGTTTCGGCAAGATCTTCTATCGCCGCCGTCGCCGTCGCGTCAAACGCAAAAGCGGCAACCTCGACGACTTCTGCCGTCGCTGGGGCGGTGACTACAAGTACATGGTGGTCCTCGACGCCGACAGCGTGATGAGCGGCGAATGCCTGACCAGCCTGGTGCGCCTGATGGAAGCCACGCCGGATGCCGGGATTATCCAGACCGCGCCGCGTGCGTCGGGCATGGACACCCTGTATGCGCGCATGCAGCAGTTCGCCACCCGTGTGTACGGCCCGCTGTTTACCGCCGGCCTGCACTTCTGGCAGTTGGGTGAATCCCACTACTGGGGCCACAACGCGATCATCCGCATGAAGCCGTTTATCGAGCACTGCGCCCTGGCGCCGTTGCCGGGTAAAGGCGCGTTTGCTGGTGCGATCCTCTCTCACGACTTCGTTGAAGCAGCGCTGATGCGCCGTGCCGGCTGGGGCGTGTGGATTGCCTACGACTTGCCGGGCAGCTACGAAGAACTGCCGCCGAACCTGCTGGACGAACTCAAGCGTGACCGTCGCTGGTGCCACGGTAACCTGATGAACTTCCGCCTGTTCCTGGTAAAAGGCATGCACCCGGTGCACCGCGCGGTGTTCCTCACTGGCGTGATGTCGTACCTGTCGGCGCCGTTGTGGTTCTTCTTCCTGGTGCTGTCGACGGCGTTGCTGGCGGTGAACACCCTGATGGAGCCGCAGTACTTCATGGCACCACGCCAGTTGTACCCGCTGTGGCCGCAATGGCATCCGGACAAGGCGGTGGCGCTGTTCTCCACCACCATCGTGCTGTTGTTCCTGCCCAAACTGCTGAGCATCATCCTGATCTGGGCCAAGGGCGCGAAAGAGTTCGGTGGCAAGTTCAAGGTGACCTTGTCGATGCTGTTGGAGATGCTGTTCTCGATGCTGCTGGCGCCGGTGCGGATGATCTTCCACACCCGTTTCGTGCTCGCCGCGTTCCTCGGCTGGGCTGCGACCTGGAACTCGCCGCAGCGTGACGACGACTCCACGCCGTGGAGCGAGGCGGTCAAGCGTCACGGCCCGCAAACATTGCTCGGCTTCCTCTGGGCGTTGTTGGTGGTGTGGCTGAACCCAAGCTTCCTGTGGTGGCTGATCCCGATTGTCGGCTCGCTGATGCTGTCGATTCCGGTGTCGGTGATTTCCAGCCGCGTGAAACTGGGCCTCAAGTCCCGCGACGAGAGCCTGTTCCTGATCCCTGAGGAATACAATCCGCCGCAAGCCCTGCTGTCGACCGAGAAGTACACCCACGAAAACCGTTGGCACGCGCTGAACGACGGGTTTGTGCGTTCGGTCGTCGACCCGCAGCAGAATGCGCTGGCCTGCGCCCTGGCGACCTCGCGTCACCGTGAAGCGGAGCCGATCGAGCATCTGCGTCAGGAGCGTGTCCGCCACGCATTGAAGGTCGGCCCTGCCGGCCTCAACAACGGCGAACGCGTGGCGCTGCTCAGCGATCCGGTCGCCCTGGCTCGTCTGCACCAGCAAGTCTGGAGCGAAGGCCACGCCGAGTGGCTGGACGCCTGGCGTGCTTCGATCAAGGCGGACCCGCACGCGCCTTTGCTGCCGCTGCAACCGCTGTCGTCCCAGGCTCAGCCGGCCTGATTCATACGCCCCCGAGGGCCCACCTCGGGGGCGTTTGAAGCGCTGGTCCTACAGCGTTTCGCGCTTCTTCCTCTAAGCACTAACGCCCTGTTATTTCGAAACAAAAGTCCTTTCTTCGCGACGTATTGCCGTGCCTGTGGCTGGGTTAGCATCGCCCCCTCGAATTGACGAGGTCACAGGGGGAATCATGAGCAAGAGCTATTGTTGGGCGTGGCTGGCAGGCGCTGTCGCATGGGTGTACGCGGGCCTGTTGAGTGCCGGCGCCCTGGATGACGCCGTGCGCCGTGGCGTGCTCAAAGTCGGTACCACGCCCGCCTATGTGCCCTTCGAGATGACGGACAAGCAGGGGCGCATCGTCGGCTTCGAGATCGACTTGCTCCAGGCCATGAGCCATGCCCTGGGCGTCCAACTTGAATTGGTCACGATGCCCTATGCCGACCTGGTACCGGGGTTGATGGCGAAGAAGTTCGATCTGATCGGCAGCGGCATGACGGTCACGCAAGAGCGCAATCTGAAGCTGAATTTCAGCGACTCCTTCATCGTGGTTGGCCAAACCGCGCTGCTGCATCCGAGCCTGGCCGGCAAAATTTCCAGTATCGAAGACCTGGACGAGGCGGGTTACCGGATCGCCGCCACGGCAGGTACGACCGGAGAGGCAGCGGCGCGACGTTTGCTCGGGGCGGCCCGATTGAGCAGTTTCGCCACCGCGCAAGAGGGCGTGCGGCAGGTGGTGGAGGGTAAGGCCGATGCCTTCATTCATGACGCGCCCTACAACCTGATCGCAATGGCCCGGCCGGAAAACCGCACACTGTTGGCACTTGAACAGCCGTTTACCTTTGAGCCGCTGGCGTTCGGGTTGAAAAAGGGTGATTACGACAGCCTCAATTGGATCAACCACTTCCTCAGCCAGGTGGCCCAGGACGGGACCTACGATCGCCTGCACGACAAGTGGTTCAAGGACACCGCCTGGATGGCTGAGATCGATTGATCGTCGTAACCACTTATCTATCAAGACGTTGCCGCGCTCGCCCGCTGAACCTGTCTAACCCTGCGCGTCGTTGCACCGTTGTGGGGCTTTTCCGACATACGCAGGGAACATTTACCCGCGAAACCTTTGTGACGGGCAGCGAGTGGGGTAGGATCGCACCCCGAATTGGTGCAGCCCTTTTGCGCGCCGACTTTATAAGAACCGTTCAGGGGACTTGATGATGAAAAAGTATCTTTCGATGCTGATGCTCGGCGTCACCGCGCTGGTCGCGGCCACTGCGGCTCACGCTGGCGCCATCGATGATGCGGTCAAGCGCGGCACGCTGAAAGTCGGCATGGACCCGACTTACATGCCGTTCGAAATGACAGACAAGCGCGGTGAAATCATCGGCTTTGAAGTCGACATCCTCAAGGCAATGGCTAAATCGATGGGCGTCAAACTGGAGCTGGTGTCGACCGGTTACGACGGCATCATCCCGGCCTTCCTGACCGGCAAGTTCGACATGATCGGCAGCGGCATGACCCTGACTCAAGAGCGCAACCTGCGACTCAATTTCAGCGAACCTTTCATCGTGGTCGGCCAGACGCTGCTGATTCGCAAGGACCTGGAAGGCACCATCAAGACCTACAAAGACCTCAACGATGAGAAATACCGCCTGACCTCCAAGCTGGGCACCACCGGCGAGATGGTCGCCAAAAAGCTGATCTCCAAAGCCAAGTACCACGGCTACGACAACGAGCAGGAAGGCGTGCTCGACGTGGTCAACGGCAAGGCAGATGCCTTTGTGTATGACGCGCCGTACAACGTGGTTGCCGAGAAAAAGGTCGGCAACGGCAAACTGGTGTTCCTGGAAGAACCCTTCACGTTCGAGCCGTTGGCGTTTGGCCTGAAAAAAGGCGATTACGACAGCCTCAATTACATCAATAACTTCCTGCACCAGATCCGCAACGACGGCACCTACGATCGCATCCATGACAAGTGGTTCAAGAGCGCCGAGTGGCTCAAGGACATGGAATAAGGGCTGACACCCAGTCGACTTCATCGCAGGCAAGCCAGCTCCCACAGTTGAAATGCGTTCCCTTGTGGGAGCGGGCTTGCCCGCGATGACGGCATGCCAGGCGATACATCTTCGGAAAGTGAAATGAAACAGAAAAAAGCCCAATGGCCCTGGCACCTGCTGACCGTGGTCGTGCTGGTTGGCCTGGCTGGCGCGTTGTACTACGCCACTTCGCTGATGTCTTACGAGTGGCGCTGGAACCGCGTGCCGCAGTACTTCGCCTATCAGGCCGAAACGTCCCAGCGCGCCGCCGACATTTCCACCGTGGTGGAACTGGTGCACAAAGGCGACGTCGCTGAAGTGACCCTGCGCAACGACGCCGGCACCGAGCAAAAGCTCACCGTGGCCGACAACAGCCTGCAAGTGTCGCGTGGCGATGATGTCGCCGAAGGCGACGTGGTAGGCGTGACCCGGCATTGGGCGCTGGGGCCGTTGATGTGGGGCCTGTGGACCACATTGTGGCTCTCGGTGGTGTCCGGCATTCTCGGCCTGGCGATCGGCTTGGCAACCGGCCTGTGCCGTCTGTCCAATAACCCGACCTTGCGCGACCTGTCGACTATCTACGTCGAGCTGGTGCGCGGGACGCCGCTGTTGGTGCAGATATTCATTTTCTATTTCTTCATCGGCACGGTGCTCAATCTGTCGCGGGAGTTTGCCGGGATCGCGGCACTGTCGCTGTTCACTGGCGCTTATGTGGCGGAAATCGTGCGCGCCGGTGTGCAGTCGATCACCCGTGGCCAGAATGAAGCCGCGCGTTCGCTGGGCCTCAGTGCCAGCCAGTCGATGCGCCATGTGGTATTGCCGCAAGCGTTCAAACGCGTGCTGCCGCCTTTGGCCGGGCAATTTATCAGCCTGGTCAAGGACACGTCGCTGGTGTCGGTGATCGCGATTACCGAGCTGCTCAAAAGTGGCCGCGAGGTGATCACCACCTCGTTCTCGCCGTTTGAAATCCTGTTCTGTGTGGCAGGCCTGTACCTGCTGATCAACCTGCCGCTGTCAAAAATGGCCAGCCGGCTTGAGCGGAGGCTCGCGCAAAGTGATTGAAGTCCGCGATCTGGTAAAAGTCTTCGACACCCGTGGTCACGTGGTGCGCGCGGTGGACCACGTCACCACTCACGTCGCCAAGGGCGAAGTGCTGGTGGTGATCGGTCCGTCGGGTTCCGGCAAATCCACCTTCCTGCGTTGCCTGAATGGGTTGGAAGCATTCGACTCGGGCTCCGTCAGCATCGATGGCTTGCAACTGGCTGACCCGAAAACCGACGTGAACGCCTACCGCCGCGAAGTTGGCATGGTGTTCCAGCATTTCAACTTGTTCCCGCACATGACCGTGCTGGAAAACCTGTGCCTGGCGCAAAAAGTCGTGCGCAAGCGCGGCAAACAAGAGCGCGAGGCCAAGGCCCTGGCGCTGCTCGAAAAGGTCGGTATTGCGCAAAAGGCCAACGAGTTTCCGTCACGTTTGTCTGGTGGACAGCAACAGCGTGTAGCCATCGCCCGCGCGTTGGCAATGGAACCCAAGGTCATGCTGTTTGACGAGCCCACTTCGGCGCTGGACCCGGAAATGGTCGGTGAAGTGCTGGACGTGATGAAGACCCTCGCCCTGGAAGGCATGACCATGGTCTGCGTCACCCACGAAATGGGTTTTGCCCGCGAAGTGGCCGACCGTGTGCTGTTTTTCGATCATGGCAAATTGCTGGAAGACGCGTCCCCTGCCGCGTTCTTTGACGCGCCGAAAGACCCGCGGGCCCAGGCCTTCCTGCGCCAGGTCCTGTAAACCTCAAGGCCGGGCTCGACGGGGTTAACTGAGCACCGGCCGCCACAGTGCGTGGCGACACGCACCGCACCCTCATCACTCTGCGATTGATTGCCTCCGGCACTGCATTGTGCGGCGTCTGCAAGCGGTTCAGCGCCAACGCGCTGAAACGCTCAAGGGATTCGGCGGCCCGGGTCGGCCGCCGTGCAAGGCGGCTCAGATGCGGAAGCGGCCAACCAGGGTTTGCAGGTAAATCCCCAGGCGCGCCAGTTCGGCACTGGAGGCGGCGGTTTCCTCACTGGCCGAAGAGGTCTGTTCAGACACATCGCGTACATTCAGCACGCTGCGGTTGATCTCTTCGGCCACGGCACTCTGCTGCTCGGCGGCGGTGGCGATCTGCGAGTTCATCGCCTGGATGGTCGAGACCGTGCGGGTGATATTGCCCAGCGCGTTGCCGGCCCGACGGGTCAGCTCGACACTGCTGTCGGTGAGGCCACGGCTGTTGTCCATGATGGTTGCCACCTGCTGGGTGCCGCTTTGCAGGCCTACGATCAGCTCTTCGATCTCTTCAGTGGACTTCTGAGTACGCTGGGCCAGGCTGCGCACCTCATCGGCGACCACGGCAAAGCCACGTCCGGCTTCACCGGCACGCGCGGCCTCGATCGCGGCGTTAAGCGCCAGCAGGTTGGTTTGCTGGGCCACCGACTTGATCACGTCGAGCACGCTGCCGATCTTGTCGCTCTCGCGCTTCAGATGGCCCATGGCTTCGGTGGAGTTGCCCACCTCAATGGCCAGGCGCTCGATCTGGGCGATGGCCTCACCCACGACTTTGTCACCTTCGCGGGCCTGCTGGTCAGCGGCCACGGCGGCTTCAGAGGCTTCTTCGGCGTTACGCGCTACTTCCTGCACGGTGGCTGCCATCTCATTCATGGCAGTGGCCACCTGGTCGGTCTCGACCTTCTGGCTATTGACCCCCGCGCTGGTCTGCTCGGTGACGGCCGACAGTTGCTCGGCGGCGCTGGCGATCTGAGTGACGCCATCGCTGATGCCGCCGATCAACTCGCGCAGGCCGACGGTCATGCTTTGCATGGCGCGTTGCAGCTGCCCCAACTCATCCTGGCGCGCAGAGTTGAGGTTGTGGCTCAGGTCGCCGGAGGCGACTTGCTCAGCGACTTTTAGGGTCTGGTTCAACGGAATGACGATTTGGCGCGTGATGGCCCAGGCGGCGACCATGCCGAAGATCAGCGCCAGTACGGTGGCCAGCAGCAACAGCTGTTTGGCTTGCGCCGCGTCGGCATCGCGTACTGCGGTTTGCGAGAGGGTGAGTTTTTCGCTGTGGCCCAGCAGGATATCGCCTTGCTCGGTCATGATTTTCAGCGCCGCAGCGCTGGCGACCTGGGAATCGCGGTACTGGCTGACGGCGGCGCGATAGGCTTGCAGCGACACGCCGGCTTCTTGCAGGTTGGCCTGATACTGGGCAGGCAATTGGCCTTGCAGGTCGGTGATTTTCTTGAGGGCGTTGTCGATGGCATCCAGGGCCGGCTGCTCGGCTTCCGCCTTGGCGCTGTAGGTGTAGCCGCGCACCTGGAAGCGTGATTGCTGGATCAGCTTGCTCAAGTCGACCACGCTGTTGAACTGGGTGACGCTGTCACCTTGCAGCATTGCCTTCTCGACCTCATTGGTCTTGGCCACGGCGTTGTCGGCGGTGTCGCCGAGCTTGCTGCGCGCGCCTTCGCGCTTCAGACCGGCCTGGACCAGGGTGGCGAAGGCTTTTTTGTATTGGTTCAAGGCCTCCTGTTGTTGCTCCACCAGGGCCTTGTCGTCGGGTTGCTCGATCAGGGTTTGTGCAGTTTTAAGGCCGTTGTCCAGCTGGGTGAGCAGGCTGTTGACCGCATCCGTGCCTTGCTCGCCGCGACGCATTTCAAAGTCCAGGCGCGCCAGACGCAGGTCTTTGGTCAGGCCGTTGAGGCTGGAGATAAAGCCCAGTTTGTCACCGCGACTGATCACATCGCCCAGGCCGGTCCAGCCGGTGAAGGTGGTCAACAACGTCAGGACTAACACCAAGCCAAAGCCAATGCTCAGCTTGCGGTTGACGCTCACATTCCCCAGTTTTTCGGCTAACCAACGATACATGCTGCGAACTCCCTTTGAACAAGGCTTGGACTTATTCAGAGGCTATCGGCTGGGCAGGATTATTCTGTAGGCGCGATGGATCATGTGGCGCGTCTTGAGGCGGGCAGGCTTGGTGTGCTGGGCGGGCAGGTCGTGGCCCGCTGGCTTGTTGTGGCGAGCGGGCTTGCCCCGCGTTGGGCTGCGCAGCAGCCCCAGTCAGAGCAACACCGCGTCTGTCAGGCATAACGAGCTGACCGTTTTGGGATCGCTTCGCGCCCCAACGCGGGGCAAGCCCGCTCGCCACAACAGGCGCGCTGCTACCGATGGCAGTGTTGTTGGCGGGCGGTGAGGTTTAGAACAGGCGGGCGAGCAGGGCGGTGACGGCGGTTTCTACGCGCAGGATTCGCGCACCAAGCTGCACGGGTTGCAGGCCGGCTTTGGTCAGCAGGTCCACTTCGTAGGGTATCCAGCCACCTTCCGGGCCGATGGCCAGCGTTACCGGCTCATCCAGCGCCCGCGGGCAGGCCGGGTAGTCGCCGGGGTGGCCGATCAGGCCGAGGGTGCCTGCGTTCATGGCCGGCAGGCGATCTTCGACGAACGGCTTGAAGCGCTTTTCGATAACGATCTCGGGCAGCACCGTATCGCGCGCCTGCTCCAGACCCAGAACCAGCTGCTCGCGAATCGCCTCGGGCTCAAGGAACGGGGTTTGCCAGAAGCTCTTCTCCACGCGGTAGCTGTTGAGCAGCACCACTTTGGGCACGCCCATGGCTGCAACGGTTTGCAACACCCGGCGCAGCATCTTCGGGCGCGGCAGGGCCAGCAGCAGGGTCAGCGGCAGTTTGGCCGGCGGCTGCAGGTCGAAGCTGACTTGCAGCTCGGCTTCGCCGGGTTCCAGGCGCAGCAGTTGGGCATTGCCCATCAGCCCGCCAATGCGCCCCACACGCAGGTTGTCGCCCACCGCAGCGCGGTGGACGTCCTGCATATGCACCAGGCGGCGATCACGCAGGATCACCCGGTCGGCCGCGATAAAGTCGGCCTCCTCAAGCAGCAGCAGGTTCACGGCTGGGTCGCTGGCGGCTGATCGTCGTCGGCGGGTTGGTCATCCGGGTGCTCGCCACGCTTGCTGATCAAACTGCCAAACAGGATGCCGATCTCGAACAGCATCCACATCGGCACAGCCAACAGGGTCTGCGAGAAGATGTCCGGTGGCGTCAGGATCATGCCCACCACAAAGCAACCGATGATCACGTACGGGCGCACTTTCTTCAGGTACTTGACGTCAACCACGCCGATCCATACCAGCAGCACCACGGCGACCGGGATTTCGAAGGCCACGCCAAAGGCGAAGAACAGCGTCATCACGAAGTCGAGGTAACTGGTGATGTCGGTCATCATCTCCACGCCGGCCGGGGTGGCGGCGGCGAAGAACTTGAAGATCAGCGGGAACACCAGGAAATAGGCGAAGGCCATGCCGGTGTAGAACAGCAGGATGCTCGACACCAGCAATGGCACTGCGATGCGCTTCTCATGCTTGTACAGGCCCGGCGCGATAAAGCCCCAGATCTGATGCAGGATCACCGGAATCGCCAGGAACAGCGAAACCATCATGGTCAGCTTCAACGGCGTCAGGAACGGTGACGACACGTCGGTGGCGATCATCGTTGCGCCGGCCGGCAGGTACTGGCGCAGCGGTGTCGAAACGAAGGTGTAGATCTGCTGGGTGAAGGCGAACAGCCCGGCAAAGATGATGAAGATGGCCGCTACGCAACGCAGCAGGCGGGTACGCAGCTCGGTGAGGTGCGAGACCAGCGGCATGTGCTGGTCGTTTTCCGGTTTATCAGCGCTCATGGGGCTCGCGGCGGCAATGTAGGGTCATGGGGAGCGGGCGACGCAACGGGCGTCGGCGCTGGCGCTGTCGGGGCAGGTGCGGTAGGTGCCGGGGTGTGTTCGAGCACCGGTGCAGCTTCGGCCACAGGCGGCGGCGCGATGCTGTGCTCGGCCACAGGCTCTGCCGGTTTGCTCGGCTCATTGACCGGCGACAGAATCTTGCGCGCTTCCTGCTCCAGCGAAAGGATATGTTCGTTGTGCAGTTGGCGGCGAATCTCGTCGGCGCCGATTTCCCGTTCAACTTCCTGTTTGATGGCGTTGAAACTGCGTTTCAGGCGCCCGATCCATAGGCCGGCCGTGCGCGCGGCACCGGGCAGGCGTTCCGGCCCCAATACCAGCAGGGCGACGAGGCCGACGAGGAGCAGTTCAGAGAAGCTGATACCAAACATTAGTCAGTGCTCACGAGTCTTTGCGGGTCGGCTCTTGGACTTTTTCAGCCTGCACGTCGAAGGTACGACGCTCGGTGATGGGCTGGGTGGCCTGCGGGTGCACAGGCTGGACCGGCGGCGCTGGGTTAACGACAGGGTTGACCACGGGGTCGGCTGGCTTTTCGTCATCGTTCATGGCTTTGCGAAAGCCCTTGATCGACTCGCCCACGTCGGTGCCCAGGTTTTTGAGTTTCTTGGTGCCGAACACCAGTACCACCACCACCAGAATGACGATCCAGTGTTTCCAGTCAAAAATGCCCATGCTGCAATTCCTCTGTAAAAGTTATTCAGGCGGACGGGCGCGAGGCCTTTTCGGCGTGCCCGGACAAGCCGAAGCGACGGTCCAGTTCGTCCAGCACGGCCTGTGGATGCTGCCCCAGTTGGGCGAGCATGACCAGGCTGTGGAACCATAGGTCAGCGGTTTCGTAGATGACATCGCTGCAGTCGCCGCTGATCTGTGCGTCTTTGGCAGCAATGATGGTTTCGACGGATTCCTCGCCGAGTTTTTCCAGAATCTTGTTCAAACCCTTGTGGTACAGGCTGGCGACATAGGAGCTGTCGGCGTCTGCGCCTTTGCGGTCTTCCAGCACCTGGGCCACGCGGTTGAGGGTATCGCTCATGTCTAGTGTCCTGCCGAGTAAATGGCGTGCGGGTCTTTGAGCACCGGTTCGACCACCTTCCATTCGCCATTCTCGAACACGCGATAGAAGCAGCTGTGACGGCCGGTGTGGCAGGCGATGTCGCCGATCTGCTCGACTTTGAGGATCACCACGTCGGCGTCGCAGTCGATGCGCATCTCGTGCAGGGTTTGCACGTGCCCGGACTCTTCGCCCTTGCGCCACAGTTTGCCACGCGAACGTGACCAGTAAATGGCGCGCTGCTCAGTGGCAGTGAGGCTCAGGGCCTCACGGTTCATCCAGGCCATCATCAGCACGCGCCCGGTCTTGTGGTCCTGGGCAATGGCCGGCACCAGGCCGTCACTGTCCCATTTGATCTCGTCCAGCCAGTCTTTCATGTTCCGCTCCGGCAATTTGCGACAGTGTATAACCGGATCGGCTATCGGCGCACGATCAGATAAACACCCACGGCGACCATGATGCCGGCCGGCCAGTGGCCCAGTTGGTTCAACGGCCCACCGATGGCCAGCATCACGCCGCCCACCAGGTGCGCGGCGCCCAGCAGGCGCAGGAACCAATCGTCCTTGCGCTTCTGCCAGGGCGGCGCGGGGTCTTTGGCATGGGGCTGGGACATGCGCTCCAGCAGGTCGCGCGTCATGTTGGCCAGGTGCGGCAGCTGCTCGACCTGGCTTTGCAGGTTGCCCAGCAAGGTTTTCGGGCTGACCCGCTCACGCATCCAGCGCTCCAGGAACGGCTGCGCGGTGTTCCACAGGTCGAGGTCCGGGTACAGCTGACGGCCCAGGCCTTCGATGTTGAGCAGAGTTTTCTGCAAAAGAACAAGCTGCGGCTGCACTTCCATATTGAAGCGCCGCGCGGTCTGGAACAGGCGCATCAGTACCTGGCCGAATGAAATATCTTTTAACGGTTTTTCAAAGATCGGTTCGCACACGGTGCGGATGGCCGCTTCGAATTCGTTGAGCTTGGTTTCTGCCGGCACCCAACCCGAATCGATGTGCAGTTGCGCCACGCGGCGGTAGTCACGCTTGAAGAAGGCGAACAGGTTGCGCGCCAGGTAGTCCTGGTCTTCCGGGGTCAGGCTGCCGACGATGCCGCAGTCGATCGCAATGTACTGCGGGCTCCACGGGTTGACGGTGCTGACGAAGATGTTGCCCGGGTGCATGTCGGCGTGGAAGAAACTGTCGCGGAATACCTGGGTGAAGAAGATCTCCACGCCGCGCTCGGCGAGCATTTTCATGTCGGTGCGCTGGTCGGCCAGGGTGGCGAGGTCGGTGACCTGCACGCCGTAGATGCGCTCCATCACCAGCACTTTGGGGCGGCACCAGTCCCAATACACTTGCGGCACGTACAGCAGCTGCGAGCCTTCGAAGTTGCGCTTGAGCTGGCTGGCGTTGGCGGCCTCGCGCAGCAGGTCGAGTTCGTCGTAGATGGTTTTTTCGTAATCGGCGACCACGTCCACCGGGTGCAGCAGGCGCGCGTCGGCGGAGAAGCGCTCGGCGGCGCGCGCAAGAATGAACAGCCACGCCAGGTCCTGGCCGATGATCGGCTTGAGGCCGGGGCGAATCACCTTCACCACCACTTCTTCGCCAGTCTTGAGCTGCGCGGCGTGCACTTGTGCGACCGAGGCCGAGGCCAGCGGGTCGACGTCGAAACGGCTGAATACGTCGCTGATCTTCTTGCCCAACTGCTCTTCGATCAGCTTCATCGACTGTTGGGAATCAAACGGCGGCACGCGGTCCTGCAGCAGCATCAACTCATCGGCGATGTCTTCGGGCAACAGGTCGCGGCGGGTGGAGAGGATCTGCCCGAACTTGATAAAAATCGGCCCCAAATCCTGCAACGCCAGGCGCAGGCGCGCGCCGCGGCTCAGCTCCAGCGGTTTGCGCGGGAACCAGCGCCACGGCAGTACATAGCGCACCGCCAGCAGAAACCACGGCAAGGGCAGGGCGAACAGCAGGTCATCGAGGCGGTAGCGGATTACGACGCGCTGGATACGAAACAGACGGCGGACGGCGAGCAGCTTCATGCGTTATCGCTTGGATCAAGGGAACGGCTCAGGCGCTCAACGCGCGCCTCGAGGCGTTCCAGGTCGATTTTGGCCTTGTCGAGTTCGCGAAAGCGCGCTTGCGCTTCCCGTTCCCCGACCAGGGTGCGCGATTCTTCGCTCAGGTATTCGGCAAGGTTCTGGTTGAGGGCGGCGAACCCTTGCTGGTACCAGCGCGAGCGGCTGCGCAGGTGCCCGCTGATCAACTGGGTGGCGACGGGGCCGATCCAGCGGGACAGCTCGTATTCCCAGTCCAGTTCCAGGTCTTGCAGCACGGCCGCCAGGTCCATCAGCACCGCGCTGTCGCCCTCCAGTTCCACGTCGGGGCCGTGGAGGATGGCGGTCTTGTTGCGGCTCAGTGCCAGGTGCAACAGGCTCGACGCCGGTGCGCGCAGGGTGCAGTCGGCTTCGGCGGCCCATTGGCTGGCGAGCAGCACGCCTTCATCGCTGGGCAGGATAAACAGCTGCAAGGCGGGGCTCGTGCAGTCGACGGCAATGACTTTGCCGTTCAAGTGCGCGAGCCGCGCCAGGGCGGTGCTGTCCAGGCGCAGAACACGATTGAGGCCGTGTTCAACGCTGGCGAGAAGGCCTGCGAACAGCATCAGGGTTTGATGCCGCGGTGCAGGGCGACGATGCCCGAGGTCATGTTGTGGTAGGTCACGCGGTCGAAGCCGGCGTCTACCATCATCGACTTCAGGGTCTCCTGGTCGGGGTGCATGCGGATCGATTCGGCCAGGTAACGGTAGCTCTCGGCGTCATTGGTGATCAGCTTGCCCATCAACGGCATGAAGGCGAACGAGTAGGTGTCGTAGACCTTGGACATCAACGCGTTGGTCGGCTTGGAGAACTCCAGCACCAGCAGGCGGCCACCTGGCTTGAGCACACGCAGCATCGAGCGGATAGCGTCTTCTTTGTGCGTTACGTTGCGCAGGCCGAAGGCGATGGTCACGCAGTCGAAATGGTTATCCGGGAACGGCAGCTTTTCAGCGTCGGCCTGGACGAATTCGATGTTGCCGGCCACGCCTTTATCCAGCAGGCGATCACGGCCAACCTTGAGCATCGAACCGTTGATATCCGCCAGCACTACTTGGCCGGTAGGGCCAACCAGCTTGGAGAACTTGGCCGCCAGGTCGCCCGTACCGCCGGCGATGTCCAGCACGCGGTTGCCGGTGCGTACACCCGACAACTCGATAGTGAAGCGCTTCCACAGGCGGTGCATGCCGCCCGACAGCACGTCGTTCATCAGGTCGTACTTGGCGGCTACGGAGTGGAACACCTCAGCGACTTTTTCCGCTTTCTGGCTTTCCGGAACGTTCTTGAAGCCGAAGTGAGTGGTGGGTTCGGCATCGCTGCCTTTGCGCTGATCAGTCATATCGCTGTCACCAAAAGAGAATGCGGGACATGATAATCCCCAAGGCTTGCTTTGTCTTGGCAAGGCTGAAGGTAAGATAGACGGTCACCGAGACCTTTTGCCGCATGGCAGGTGTTCTGAGTCGTTATAAAGAGGAGTCATTGCAATGGCCCGTATTACCGTAGAGCGTGCACATTCCCTGGGTAAAGAAGGCGCGCGGGCGAAGGCCGAGAAGTTGGCGCACAAACTCAAAGAGCAATATGGCCTCGAGCCCACGTGGTCCGGCGACACCCTGATGCTCAAACGGTCCGGGGTTAAAGGCACGGTACTTGTGGCGGATGATTCGCTGCGCATTGATGTGGAACTGGGCCTGTTGATGTCGGCCATGAGTGGCACTATCAAATCCGAAATCGAGAAAGCCGTGGATAAGGCGTTGGCCTGATTCGAGTGCGCTTAGGGTGCCGATTCTAATTTTTCACCCTACTTTGTGCCCAAGCCCTCAACTCCTGTGGGCCGTTCCTCGACCCTAATTTGCGTGAGGTGCACCATGGCCAAAGTTATTTTGAAGAAAAAAATCGACATTCAGACCACCGCCCTGAGTGACGTTAAAAGCTACGCCCGCAAGATCTGGCTGGCAGGTCTTGGTGCCTACGCCAAGGTCGGCAGTGAAGGCAGCGAGTACTTCAAAGAGCTGGTTAAGACTGGTCAACATGTTGAAAGTAAAGGTAAAAAAGTTGTCGTTGAACAACTTGATGCTGCCAACAGTCAGATTGATCAAGTAAAGAGTAATGTCTCAAGCGTCAAAGGTGTGGTTGAAGTTCAACTGGATAAAGTTGAAAAAGCTTTTGACACGCGTGTTGCCAGTGCCTTGAATCGGATCGGCATTGCGTCTAAACATGACGTTGAGACACTCTCTGCTAAGCTCGAAGAGCTGACGGCATTGCTAGAACGTGTCGCGCGTAAACACTAAGGAGACATCGGGATGGCTGTTAAAAAGACTACTCAGAAAGAAGGCAGCTCGTGGATCGGGGAAGTTGAAAAATATTCCCGTAAGATCTGGCTTGCTGGTTTAGGCGTGTACTCGAAGGTTAGCAGTGACGGCGGTAAGTACTTCGAGACTTTGGTCAAGGACGGCGAAAAGGCCGAGAAGTTGACCAAGACTACAGTCGGTAAAAAAGTAGAAGCGGCAAAGGCGAGTGCGGGTTCTGCCAAGTCGAGCATTTCTGACACGTGGGGCAAGTTGGAAGAAACTTTCGACAAGCGCCTTAACAGTGCCATTTCGCGACTGGGCGTGCCGAGCAAAGCTGAGCTGAAGACGCTGCACGGCAAGGTCGATACGCTGACCCGTCAAATCGAAAAACTCACGGGCGCAAAAGTGGCTCCGGCTAAAACCGCAGCGGCCAAACCAGCTGCCAAGCCTGCCGCTAAAACGGCTGCGGCAAAACCTGCTGCGAAAACTGCAGCCAAGCCTCTGGTTAAAGCGGCGGCAAAAACCGCTGCCAAACCTGCGGCGAAGGCTCCGGCCAAATCGTCGGCTAAACCGGCTGCCAAGCCTGCCGCTAAAACAGCCGCTGCCAAACCTGCCGCCAAGTCTGCTGCTAAACCCGTGGCCGCTAAAGCAGCTGCCAAGCCAGCGGCTAAACCTGCTGCCAAGGCGGCCGCGAAACCTGCGGTTAAAACGGCTGCTGCAAAACCGGCTGCCAAGCCTGCGGCGAAATCTGCGGCCAAGCCAGCCGCGGCAAAACCGGCTGCCAAAGCTGTGGCTGCCAAGCCAGCGGCAAAACCAGCCGCCGCCAAGAAGCCTGCTGCAGCGAAAAAACCAGCGGTTGCGGCCAAGCCTGCAACGCCGGCGCCTACCGCTTCGACAGCCAACTCGGTGTCCGCACCGACGCACGCTGCTACTGCCCCGACTGCATCGCCGGCAACCCCGACGCCATCCAGTCAGTCCTGATTTTTTCAGGGCACAAAAAACGCCCGGCCTGTGAAGGTCGGGCGTTTTTTATTGGCGATCTTATGACCCCCTCATGTCCACTGTGGGAGCGGGCTTGCCCGCGATTGCGGTGTATCGATGACATAGGTGCCAACTGATCTGGCGCTATCGCGGGCAAGCCCGCTCCCACAGGTTCAATCCATGTCATCCAGGTACTTGAGGGCGAATTTTTCGGTCGCCTGTCGCGCCGGCAGCAACAGATGCGGCGCCACCAGCATCATGATCTGGTACACCACCACGCGCACTTCGCCTTCTCGGTCGAGGATGCGCTGGTAGTCCAGCGAAAACAGCAGCGTCAGGGTGATCTGCTCCACCAATTGGCCCAGTGCCTGGGTATCACTGACCAACTGCCCCGCCGCCTTCAAACGCGCAAGCAATGAGGCCAGCGTGCGCTTGAGCGCCGTGAGCAAGGTGCGAATGCCCTTGGCCAGCTTTGGCAGGCGCCCCGCCAGGTTTGACAGGTCCTGAAACAGGAACCGGTAATGGGCCATGCGCTCGACGATCAGGTGCAGGAACAGCCAGTAATCCTCGGCCCTGAGTTGCGCATCCGCCGGCGGGTCAAGCAGCGGCGCCAGTTCATTCTGAAAGCGCTCGAACAGCCCAAGCACCAACGGCTCCTTGCCATGGAAGTGGTAGTAGAGGTTGCCGGGGCTGATCCCCATTTCATTGGCTACCTCCATGGTCGACACGTTCGGTTCGCCCTTGTGGTTGAACAACTGCAAGGCACATTCAAGGATACGGTCGCGGGTCTTCATCCAGTCTTCTTAATGTGATCGTTGAGCTCAGCGCACACGCACGTAAGTGCCCGGCGCCGCTTCCATCGGTGGGTAATTCTGGTTGCCCAGGGCGGTCAGGGTTTCGCGCTGCACGCCGGAGCGTTGTTGAATCCACTCCAGCCACTGCGGCCACCAGCTGCCTTCGACGTGGTGGGCGTCGTAGTACCAGGCACGCGGGTCACTGCTCAGCTTGAGGTTTTCGACGTAATTGGCCTTGGGGTTCCCCGGCGGGTTGAGGATGCTCTGCACATGCCCGCTGCTGGACAGCACGAAGCGCCGCTCACCGCCCAGCAATTGCGTGGAGCGATATACCGCATCCCACGGCGTGATGTGGTCGTTGATGCCAGCCACGCTGAAGCTGTCCACCGTGACCTTCTGCAAGTCGATAGGCGTGCCGCACACTTCCAGGCCACCGGGATGGCTCAACGGGTTGTGCTTGAAGAAGTCCAGCAAGTCGCCATGCAGCGCGGCAGGCAGGCGCGTGTTGTCGTTGTTCCAGTACAGGATATCGAACGCCGGCGGCTCCTTGCCCAGCAGGTAATTGTTGATCCAGTAGTTCCAGATCAGGTCGTTGGGACGCATCCAGGCAAACACCTTGGCCATGTCGCGGCCGTCGAGCACGCCTTGCTGGTAGGAACGGCGCTTGGCGGCTTCCAGGGTTTGTTCATCGGCGAACAGGGTGGCGGGACTGTCGATCTGGCTGTCCAGCAGGCTCACCAGGTAGCTGGCGCTGGAGATACGCCGCAACTGGCGCTTGGCTTGCAGATGGCCTTGCAGTGCGGCGATGGTCAGGCCACCCGCGCAGGCGCCCATCAGGTTGACTTCGCGGGCACCGGTGATCGCGCGGCACACGTTCAGCGCTTCTTCCAGCGCGGCGACGTAGGTGGACAGGCCCCATTCACGATGACGCACATCCGGGTTGCGCCAGCTGACCATAAACGTCTGCAGGCCGTTTTTCAGTGCGTACTGCACAAAGCTGTTGGCCGGGCTGAGGTCAAAAATGTAGTACTTGTTGATTTGCGGCGGCACGATCAGCAGCGGCTTGGCGTACTGTTTTTCGCTCATGGGCTTGTACTGGATCAGCTCCAGCAGTTCGTTGCGAAACACCACTGAGCCGGGGGTGGTCGCCACCGTCTTGCCGACTTCGAAAGCGTGTTTGCTGACCTGGCGGGGCAGGCCGTTGTTGTGCAGCAGATCATCAAACAGGTTGCTCACGCCACGCACCACGCTGTTGCCGCCGGAGTTGAGCAGTTCCTTGACGGCCAGCGGGTTGAGCAAGGTGTTGGAAGGCGACACCGCATCGTTGAGCAGCGAGAACGCAAAGTGCGCGCGGGCGCGATCGTCAGTGTTGAGACTGCTGTCGTCGATCCAGTGGCGGGTCTGTTTCTGCCAGCTCAAATAGGCTTGCAGGCTGCGGCGGTACAGCGGGTTGAGCTTCCAGGTCGGGTCGATGAAGCGCGCGTCGTTGGGGTTGGGCTCATGCACGGTTTCGCCCAGCAGCACGCGGCCCAGCTGACCACCCAGCGCCAGGGCGTGGCGCGCGGTGTGCACCGGGTTGCGCAAGCCGTGGGCGGCGACGCTGCGCAGGGTCGCCAGCAAATCCCGACCGCGCAGGCCGGTGATTGCATTTTGCGCGTTGATGAACACGGCAGGGGTGGGCGCCGGGTTCGTCACGGGTCTTTCTCGCATGAGCCAACACTCCTTCGTCAAGGCAACAACGGGCACGCCAATTCAGAACCATAGTCGGTTCTCGGCAAGTTGCGCGGCAGTGCGGTCCTTACACGGCCGGTCGCGGGTGAATCACGGCCCGCAGGCGCTCCTCTTCGAGAAACTTCATGATGATCGGCGCCACGGCTTCGGCCCGGGTGATCAGGAACAGGTGACCGTCATCGATGATGTGCAACTGCGCGTTGGGAATACGCCAGGCGAGCATGCGCATATTGATCAGCGGAATCAGCGGGTCGTCGTCACCCGCCAGCACCAGCGTGGGTTGGCGGATCTTGTGCAGCCAGTGAATGCTGGTCCAGCCCAGCCCGGCGAACAGCTGCCAGTAATAGCCGAGCTTGCCGGCCGAGCGCACTTTGCTCGCGTGCTCGGCGGCCAGTTTCGCGTCGCGCCGGAACGAGCCGCCATAAATCATCGGCGCAATGCGCACCACGTGGGACGGTTGGATGTAGCGCCGTGGGCTCGCCATCAGCCACAGCACCTTGGGCTTGCCCGGCACCATGAACGCACCGGCAGCGGTGGCGGCGAGAATGAGTTTTTTGCAGCGCTCCGGGTAGTCATAGGCGAACTGCTGCGCGAGCGCGCCGCCCCAGGACACGCCCACGGCATTCACTTGGCCATAGTCGAGGTAATCGAGCATGCGCGCGGTGAGTTTGGCCAGGCCAGGAAAGCGATAGGGCCGACTCGGCGTCGAGGAACCACCGACGCCCGGTACATCGAAGGCGATTACTTCCAGGTCCGGGTCCAGCGCCTGGACGAACGGAAACACCAGCTCAAGGTTGGCGCCGATGCCGTTGAAAATCAGCAGCGGCGTCAAGTGAGGCTTGCCCGGGCGTACCGCCGTGCGGATGGCCTGGCCATCCAGGTCGATGGTACGGAAGATGAACGGTTGCGGCATGGGCTTACCCTGCAAAATGGCGCTATTTCCCTGCGGGAACACGGTCAATGTGGGAGCTGGCTTGCCTGCGATGCAGGCGCTGCGGTGTATCAGGCCTACCGAGTGGATGCCATCGCAGGCAAGCCAGCTCCCACATTTGATCCCATTCCAGCCTACCTTTCGTGAACGTATGTGCCCGGCGCCGCCTCAGCGGCCGCATAGGTTTTGTTACCCAGACTCGTAGGTGCTTTCTTCAACTTACCTGCCCGCTCTGCCTGCCACACCTGCCAATGCAGCCACCACGAGTCAGTGTGCTTGGTCGCATTTTCCTGCCATTCCAGCGCCTTGCCCGCCAGGCCATCGCTGGTCTGGTAGCGCGCCTTGGGGTTGCCCGGCGGGTTGAGGATGCTCTGGATATGCCCACTGCTGGACAACACAAACTCGACCTTGCCGCCAAACAGCTGCGCCGACTTGTAGCAGGACTGCCACGGCGTGATGTGGTCGTTGGTGCCGGCCAGTGAGTAGATGTCGGCGGTAACCTGCTTGAGGTCGATCGGCGTGCCGCACACTTCCAGTGCGTTGGCACGCACCAGCGGGTTGTTCTTGAACAGCTCGATCAGATCACCGTGAAAGGCGGCCGGTAAACGCGTGGTGTCGTTGTTCCAGAAGAGGATGTCGAACACCGGCGGCTCGTTGCCCAGCAGGTAGTTATTGACCCAGTAGTTCCAGATCAGGTCGTTGGGGCGCATCCAGGCAAACACCTTGGCCATGTCGCGGCCTTCCAGCACACCGGCCTGGTAGGAGTGGCGCTTGGCTGCCTCCAGGGTCTGCTCGTCGACGAACAGCGCTACCTGGGTGTCCAGCGTGGTGTCCAGCACGCTCACCAGCAAGGTCAGGGCGTTGACCTTCTTCTCCCCCAGCGCCGCGTAGTGGCCCAGCAGCGCGGTGCAGGTGATACCGCCGGAGCAGGCGCCGAGCATGTTGATGTCTTTGCTGCCGGTAATCGCCGTAACCACATCGACCGCTTCCTTGAGCGCCTCGATATAGGTCGACAGGCCCCACTCGCGCTGGGCCTTGGTCGGGTTGCGCCAGCTGACGATAAACGTCTGCTGGCCATTACGCAGGCAGAAGCGCGCCAGGCTCTTTTCCGGGCTCAGGTCGAATACATAGAATTTGTTGATCTGCGGCGGCACCACCAGCAGTGGGCGCTCGTGCACCTGTTCGGTGATCGGCTTGTACTGGATCAGCTCCAGCACGTCGTTGCGAAAGACCACGGCGCCTTCGGTGGTGCCCAGCGTCTTGCCCACTTCGAAGGCACCCATGTTGACCTGGCTCGGCATGCCGCCGTTGTGCACCATGTCCTTGGCCAGATGGGACAAGCCATCGAGCAGGCTTTTGCCGCCGGTTTCAAAGAAGCGTTTGACCGCCGCCGGGTTGGCCGCGCTGTTGGTGGGGGCCATGGCTTCGGTCATCAGGTTGATCACGAAGTGGCCGCGGCTGATGTCTTGTTCCGACAGGTTGCTGTCGCCGATCCAGTCGTGCAGTTCCTTGCGCCACGCCAGGTAGGTTTGCAGGTAACGTTTGTAGAGCGGGTTCTGGCTCCACGCCGGGTCGTTGAAGCGACGGTCATCGCCTTCGGGCACCAGCGCGGATTTGCCGAACATCACGTTCTTCAACTCGACACCAAAATGCGCGACGTGTTTGACGCTGTGTAACGGTTGCTTGATGGCTTGGGTCAGCACCATCTTCGCCGAAGCTAATAAGTCCTTTTTTCGTAACGCGATGATCGGGTTCAGCCCCAGGGTGTTTTCAGAGGCCTGGCGTTTCAAGTCATCGTTATTCTTGTTACTCATCTACGACGCTCCATTGTCCGAAAGACGAGTACCGGCGATTGCTGCGCACCCAATTTCGATACACGACACCAGCCTGGTACTGCGACTCGGGTGACCGTTGATACCGCATCGTCAAATGCAGGGAACTTGCCAGTTCCATTGGTTACCCGAGTTTAATTTTTTTCGCAAGCGGGCCAATCGTTGACCACGCGACAGGGCATTCAAGCAGATGAAATTAGAAAATGCCCTCTAAAGAGCAAGACGCCTGAGTTAGAGCATCAGCCGTACGACCGACTCGCTCGGGTCGCGGGTTTTACCGGCTGCTTTGAGCTCAGCAAGATAGTCGGCCCACAGGGCTTCCTGGCGCACGGCCAACTGGTAGAGGTAATCCCAGGTGAACAGGCCGCTGTCATGGCCGTCGTCGAAGGTCAATTTCAGTGCGTACTGACCGGCCGGTTCTATCTTGATCAGCCTGACGTTGATCTTGCCGAATTGCAGGATGGGTTTGCCGTGGCCCTGGACCTCGGCGGAAGGCGAGTGGGTGCGCAGCAGCTCGGCGCTGAGCTGGTAGGCCTCATCGGGCCCGTAGGTGAGGCTGAGGGTGTTGGAGGTTTTGTGCAGGTTTACAGCAGTAGGGAATTTGGTCATGGCGATCATCCTGAAGGAACCGGCTTCAAAATGTGGGAGCGGGCTTGCTCGCGAATGCGGTGTGTCAGTCAGCAGATCTGATACTGAGACACCGCATTCGCGAGCAAGCCCGCTCCCACAGTAAAGCAAAGCGGTCCTGAGTGAGGCTTACAGGATATAACGAGACAGGTCTTCGTTCTGCGCCAATTCGCCCAGGTGGCTGTTGACGTAGTCGGCGTCGATCTTGATCGCTTCGCCGTTTTGCGCACCGGCCATGTCACCGGCGCTGAAAGACACTTCCTCCAGCAGGCGCTCAAGCAAGGTGTGCAGGCGACGCGCACCGATGTTTTCGGTCTTCTCGTTGACCTGCCAGGCAATCTCCGCCAGGCGCTTGATACCGTCCGGCAGGAACTCGATCGCCAAGCCTTCGGTTTTCAGCAGCTCACGGTACTGCTCGGTAAGCGACGCATGCGGCTCGCTGAGGATGCGTTCGAAGTCGCCTGGGGTCAGCGCCTTGAGTTCCACACGAATCGGCAGACGGCCTTGCAGCTCCGGCACCAGATCGCTTGGTTTGCTCAGGTGGAACGCACCGGAGGCGATAAACAGGATGTGGTCGGTCTTGACCATGCCCAGCTTGGTGTTCACGGTGCAGCCTTCGATCAGCGGCAGCAGGTCGCGCTGTACGCCTTCGCGGGACACGTCGACGCCACCGGAGTTACCGCGCTTGGCCACCTTGTCGATCTCGTCGATAAACACGATGCCGTGCTGCTCGACCGCTTCCAGCGCCTTGGCCTTGAGTTCTTCTTCATTCACCAGGCGCCCGGCTTCCTCGTCGCGCACCAGTTTCAGCGCCTCTTTCACCTTGAGCTTGCGGCTTTTCTTCTTGCCCTTGCCCATGTTGGCGAACAGGTTCTGCAGCTGGCTGGTCATTTCTTCCATGCCAGGCGGTGCGGAAATATCCACGCCAGACACTTCGGCGACTTCGATCTCGATTTCCTTGTCGTCCAGCTGGCCTTCACGCAGGCGCTTGCGGAACAGCTGACGGGTATTGGAATCGGACGACGGCGCGGCATCTTCGTTAAAGCCCATGCGCGCCGGTGGCAGCAGGGCGTCGAGGATGCGTTCTTCGGCGGCGTCTTCGGCGCGGTGGCTGACCTTGGTCATTTCCTGTTCGCGCAGCAACTTCAGTGCGGCGTCGGCCAGGTCACGAATGATCGACTCGACGTCGCGGCCCACATAGCCCACTTCGGTGAACTTGGTGGCTTCGACTTTGATGAACGGGGCGTTGGCCAATTTGGCCAGGCGCCGGGCGATTTCGGTTTTACCGACGCCGGTCGGGCCGATCATCAGGATGTTCTTCGGCGTTACTTCAACGCGCAATTCTTCCGGCAATTGCATCCGGCGCCAGCGGTTACGCAGCGCAATGGCAACGGCGCGCTTGGCATCGTCCTGGCCGATGATATGGCGATTAAGTTCATGGACGATTTCGCGGGGAGTCATGGACATAGTGTTTGGCGGCCTCAAGCGGGAATAAGCCTACGGCTTACTCGGCGAGGTCCTGCTCCTCAATGGTGAAGTTGTGGTTGGTGAACACGCAGATGTCGCCGGCAATACCCAAGGCAGTCTCGACGATTTCACGGGCCGACAGATCGGTTTTCTTCAGCAAGGCGCTGGCCGCCGCTTGGGCATAACCACCGCCGGAACCCATGGCGATCAGGCCATGTTCAGGCTCAACCACATCGCCGTTACCGGTGATGATCAAGGACGCGTCTTTGTTGGCGACGGCCAACATAGCTTCCAGGCGGCTGAGGGAGCGATCGGTACGCCATTCTTTGGCGAGTTCGACCGCGGCGCGAACGAGGTGGCCCTGGTGTTTTTCCAGCTGGCCCTCGAAACGCTCGAAGAGGGTGAAGGCGTCGGCGGTAGCGCCGGCAAAGCCCGCGAGAACCTGCCCGTGGTATAGACGACGCACCTTTTTGGCGTTGCCTTTCATCACGGTGTTGCCAAGGGAAACCTGGCCGTCGCCGCCCATGACGACTTTGCCGTGGCGACGTACTGAAACGATGGTGGTCAAGGGGAGAGTCTCCACGCAGCGGGGCGAAAATGCCCTGATGGAATCTCATATGGGGGTGGCGGGAGGGATTTCAACCGTAGAGGGTTATGGCGGACGGGCGGTGTTTATAAGTCTTACACTTTCTCAAGCACACCTCAAAACCAAATGTGGGAGGGGGCTTGCCCCCGATGGCGGCGCATCAGTCGCCAAAAATAGTGACTGATTTACCGCTGTCGGGGGCAAGCCCCCTCCCACATTTTGATCCGCGTTGACTCTGGATCAGCGGCTCTGGCGTTGTTGTAACAACAGGTTGCTAAACCCTGCGCCGGCCAGCTGCTTCTGCGCCACGGTCAGCTGTTCACGGTTGCTGAATGGCCCCACCAGCACGCGATACCACGTCGCATCCTTGACCGTGCCGGACTCCACTGTCACCGCCTGGCCCAGCAGGATGATCTGCGCACGCACGCGATCCGCGTCCGCCTGTTTCGGGAACGAGCCCGCTTGCAGGAAGAACTTGGTCACCGGCGCAGCCTTGGTGGTGGCCACGGGCGGCGGTGGCGGCGGGGTGATCCCGGCCAGCGCAGCTTGCGCCCGCGCGGTGTCGATTTTCGCCGCTTCCGCTGGCGTCACCGGCGTGGTCGGCACTTGCGGCGTCGGCAGGGTCTTCTCCGGCACGGCGTCGGGCGGCACGATCACTTCCGATTCCGGCAGCAGCGTGTAGAAGTCGTATTTCGGCTTCACCGGTGCAGTCGGGCTTGGCGCCGTCTTGTTGGCTTCGGCCATTTTCGTGGCCTTCTGCTGCTCTTGCTTGACGCGCTTGACGTCATCGCCCTTGCCCGGCTCCAGCTTCATCAGGATCACGACGAACGCACCGACCGCCAGGCCGATGGCCATCCACAACCAGCCCGGAATCGGCTTCTTTGCCGGGGCTTGATAGCGGCTGGCGCCGCGCTTGGGTGCAGGTTTTTTCTTGGCAGCCAACTTACATACGCTCCAGGGTTTCCAGGCCTAACAGTTCCAGGCCTTGCTTGAGGGTCCGTCCAGCCAGTGCGGCGAGGCGCAGGCGACTTTGCTTTTGGGCTTCGTCGTCGGCGGTGAGGATCGGGCAGTTCTCGTAGAAGCTGGAGAACAGGCCGGCGACTTCGTACAAATAGGTGCACAGGATATGGGGCGTGCCTTTCTCACCGACGCTGTTCAGCACTTCGCCGAATTGCGCCAGTTTGGCCGCCAGTTCCTGTTCATGCGGGGCATCCAGCACGATCTGGCCTTCAACTTCGCTGAAGTCCTTGCCCAGTTTGCGGAACACACCGGCGACGCGAGTGTAGGCGTACAGCAGGTACGGCGCGGTGTTGCCTTCGAAGTTGAGCATCAGTTCGAAGTTGAAGCTGTAGTCGCTGGTGCGGTGCTTGGACAGGTCGGCGTATTTCACCGCGCCAATGCCCACCACGCGGGCGATGTTGCGCAGCTCGGCTTCGGCCAGTTCCGGGTTCTTTTCCTTCACCAGGTTGTAGGCACGTTCCTGGGCTTCGTTCAGCAGGTCGATCAGCTTCACGGTGCCGCCGTCGCGGGTCTTGAACGGGCGGCCATCGGCGCCGTTCATGGTGCCGAAGCCCATGTGTTCCATGTGCATCGGGTGCGTGACGAAACCCGCGCGGCGTGCCACTTCAAACACCTGCTGGAAGTGCAGGGCCTGGCGCTGGTCGACGAAATACAGCGCGCGGTCGGCTTTCAGCACGCCGCTGCGGTAGCGCACGGCCGCCAGGTCGGTGGTGGCGTAGAGGTAGCCGCCATCGGCCTTGACGATGATCACCGGCAGCGGCTCGCCGTCGGCGGTCTTGAATTCTTCGAGGAACACGCACTGCGCGCCGTTACTCTCGACCAGCAGGCCTTTGGCCTTGAGGTCGTTGACCACGTTGATCAGGTCGTCGTTGTAGGCGCTTTCGCCCATCACGTCGGCCATGGTCAACTTCACGTTGAGCAACTCGTAGATTTCCTGGCAGTGCGACAGCGAGATCTCGCGGAAGCGGCCCCACAACGCCAGGCATTCCTCGTCACCGGCTTGCAGCTTGACCACCAGGCCACGGGCGCGGTCGGCGAATTCTTCGGATTCGTCAAAACGCTTTTTGGCGGCGCGGTAGAAGTTTTCCAGGTCGGCCAGCTCGTTGCTGGTGATCGGGTTTTCCTGCAGGTAGGCCATCAGCATGCCGAACTGGGTGCCCCAGTCGCCCACGTGGTTCTGACGGATCACGGTGTCGCCGAGGAACTCCAGCACCCGCGCCACGCCGTCGCCGATGATGGTCGAACGCAAGTGGCCGACGTGCATCTCTTTGGCCAGGTTGGGTGCCGACAGGTCGATGGCCACGCGCTGCAGCGGGCCGGCCTTGCGCACGCCGATCCGGGCGTCGGCCAGGGCGGCGTCCAGGCGCGAGGCCAGGGCCTGGGTGTTCTGGAAGAAGTTGATGAAGCCAGGGCCGGCAATTTCGGCCTTGGTGACGCTGTCGTCAGCCGGCAGCGCGGCAATGATTTTTTCCGCCAGGTCGCGCGGTTTCATGCCCGCAGGCTTGGACAGCATCATCGCGATGTTGCTGGCGAAGTCACCGTGGGTCTTGTCGCGGGTGTTTTCCACCTGGATCGCCGGCGTCAGGCCTTCAGGCAACACACCTTCGTTGACGAGTTGGGTGAGGGCTTGTTGGATCAGCTGGCGAATGGTGTCTTTCATGGTGTTCTCTTTCGACCGCAAGCGGCGGCGCGCGATGCGCAGGTGGAAAAACTGGGCATTATCCGTGGCGAGGGCAGGCTTGCCAACCGTTCAGACGGGTTGGTAGACCTGCGGGCCTCGTCGCGGGCAAGCCCGCTCCCACATTTAAGGGTATTCACATTTCAAAATGTGGGCGCTGGCTTGCCTGCGATAGCGGTTTTGCTATCAATACAAATCTACCGGGTCCACATCCAACGACCATCGCACCTGGCGGCCACTGGGCATTTGCTCCAGAGCAAGCAACCAGCTACTTAATAGCCGATGCAGGGGCGCGCGGGAGGTTGCCTGCAAGAGTAGCTGAGCGCGATAACGCCCGGCGCGGCGTTCCATAGGTGCAGGCACCGGGCCGAGCAATTCGATGCCGGTCAGACCCAGTTCGCCGAGCAAACGTTCGGCGGCGCTGCATGCCTCATCCAGAAAACCTTCCGCCTGCCCCGGTTTATGGGCCTCGGCCCGCAGCAGTGCAAGGTGAGAGAAGGGCGGCAAGCCGGCAGAGCGCCGTTCACTCAGCGCCTGCTCGGCGAAGGCGAAGTAGCCTTGTTCTGTCAGCTGGATCAGCAGCGGATGGTCGGCCAGGTGGGTCTGGATAATCACTTTGCCCGGCTCTTCAGCGCGCCCGGCGCGGCCTGCGACCTGCACGATCAGCTGCGCCATGCGCTCGCTGGCGCGAAAATCACCGGAGAACAGGCCGCCGTCGGCATCCAGGATCGACACCAGCGTCACCCGCGGAAAATGGTGCCCTTTGGCAAGCATCTGCGTGCCGATCAGGATGCACGGCTGGCCTTTCTGGATGGTCGCGAACAGCTGGTTCATCGCGTCTTTGCGCGAGGTGCTGTCGCGGTCGACCCGCAGCACCGGGTAGTCCGGGAACAGAATGCCCAGGCGCTCTTCGGCGCGCTCGGTGCCCGCACCCACTGGGCGCAAATCCACTTTGCCGCACTGCGGGCAGTGGCGCGGCACCCGCTCCACATGGCCGCAGTGATGGCAGCGCAGCTCGCCGTGGCGCTGGTGCACGGTCATGCGCGCATCGCAGCGCTCGCACTCGGACATCCAGCCGCAGTCATGGCACAGCAACGTCGGCGCAAACCCTCGGCGGTTGAGAAACACCAGCACTTGCTGGCCGGCGGCGAGGGTCTGGCCGATGGCTTGCTGCATCGGTCCGGAAATGCCGCTGTCCAGTGGACGGCTTTTTACATCCAGGCGCAGGAAGCGCGGTTGCTTGGCGCCGCCTGCACGCTCATTCAAACGAAGGAGCCCGTACCGGCCGGTGTAGGCGTTGTGCAGGCTTTCCAGGGACGGCGTGGCCGAGCCCAGCACAATCGGGATGTCTTCCTGGCGTGCGCGCACCAGCGCCAGATCGCGGGCGTGGTAGCGCAGGCCTTCCTGCTGTTTATAGGAGCCGTCGTGCTCCTCGTCGATGATGATCAGCCCGGGGTTCTTCATCGGCGTGAACAGCGCCGAGCGGGTGCCGATAATAATGTCGGCTTCGCCGTCCCGCGCGGCCAACCAGGACTCTAGGCGTTCGCGGTCGTTGACCGCCGAGTGCACCAGGGCGATGCGCGCGTTGAAGCGCTGCTCGAAACGCGCCAGGGTTTGCGGGCCCAGGTTGATCTCGGGGATCAGCACCAGCGCCTGCTTGCCGGCCTGCAGGGTTTCGCGGATGAGCTGCAGATAGACTTCGGTCTTGCCGCTGCCCGTCACGCCCGCCAGCAGGAACGCGTGGAAACTGTCGAAGCCTGCGCGGATCGCTTCATAAGCAGCACGTTGCTCGGTGTTCAGCGGCAGTTCGGGCTGGGCCAGCCAGTGTTCGTGGCGTGGGTCGGGAGCGTGCTTGCGGATTTCCACCTGCACCAAGCCCTTGGCCAGCAGCAGGTCGAGGCTGTCCTTGCTCAGCATCAGCTTGCTCAATAGCTGATGCGCCACGCCGTGGGGATGCTGCGCCAGCGTGGCCAGGGCTTCACGCTGGCGCGGCGCGCGGGCGATGCGCGGGTCATCGAGGCGCGCGCCGGGCACCATCGACCAGAAGCGCTCCTGGCGCGCTTCGGCCAGCTCGCCCTGACGCAGCAGCACCGGCAGCGCCCAGCTCAACGTATCGCCCAGGCTGTGCTGATAATACTGAGCGGTCCACAGGCACAGCTTGAACAGGGCCGGTGGCAGCGGCGCAGTGGCGTCGAGGATGGCGATGGCCGGCTTGAGCTTTTCTGCGGGTACTTCGCTGTGGTCGGCGACTTCGACCAGAATGCCGATCATTTCTCGGCGCCCGAACGGCACGCGCACGCGCATGCCTGGCTGCAACTGCGCCCGCAGCACGCCGGCGGGGGCTCGGTAGTCGAACAGACGGCGCAGGGGCGAGGGCAGGGCTAGGCGCAAAATGGCGTCGGGCACGCGGGGAATCTCATATAAAGGCAGGCGGTGGCGCAGGGGCGGGAGCCTAGCAGACCTGCGGTAGAGGTGTCCCGTCTCTGCTGCAGCAGCCAGCACTTCTGTGGGAGCCGGGCCTATCGTGGCGAGCAGGCTTGCCCTGCGTTGGGGCGCGCAGCGGCCCCGATGCCTACAGCGAGTTTTGACTGCAAAAACACCATTGGCCTATTGGGGCTGCTTTGCAGCCCAGCGCAGGGCAAGCCTGCTCGCCACAACACGCCCGGCTCCCACATTGATCGTGGTGAACCGGCAGTTTTTCTGATGAAAGGGGCTCATATGTGGGAAATCGGCCGGAAGCGCCGCTTGCGCGTTTAAAAAGGTCTGGTAGAATCCGCGGCCTAATTACGTGCGGTATTCGACAATAGTGTCGAGTGGCGGCACGCTAGCCCGAGGAAGTCACCATGAAAGCCGATATCCATCCAGCGTACGAAACCATCGAAGTAACCTGCAGCTGCGGCAACAAGTTCGAAACACGTTCGAACCTGTGCAAGCCACTGGGTACTGACGTATGCAACGAGTGCCACCCGTTCTACACCGGTAAGCAGAAAACTCTGGACACCGGCGGCCGTGTACAGCGCTTCGCAGATCGCTTTGGTGCTTTCGGCAAGAAGCCTGCTACTCCAGCAGAGTAAGGCTCAAAAGCCCTCCGGGTTTTTGTTAGCTGTTGAAGAAGGCGTCCTTTGGGACGCCTTTTTTGTGTCTGCAATTTGGCTGCGCGTGATTCAAATCGATTTTAATAAAAAAATTGTAGACATTTTTTAATGCGATTGTGAACAGTTGAGCCCTTGTATCCCGTGGCTCTTGGCCAAAAGTCGTAGCGCAGGGCCCTTGACACCTGTGACTGCTCAGTCTTGTAGGGACTTTGCGACACGCGTATCCTCGGCGGTCCGTCGACCAACAGTAAAAGCGGAATGCCGATATGTCTGATTTGAAAACTGCCGCTCTCGAATATCATGCCCATCCTCGTCCAGGAAAGCTGAGTGTAGAGCTCACCAAAGCCACTGCCACCGCCCGCGACCTGTCGCTGGCCTACAGCCCTGGCGTTGCCGAGCCCGTACGTGAAATCGCCCGCGACCCTGAACTGGCGTACAAGTACACCGGCAAAGGCAACCTGGTTGCAGTGATTTCCGATGGCACCGCGATTCTCGGCCTGGGCAACCTCGGCCCATTGGCTTCCAAGCCAGTCATGGAAGGTAAAGGCGTGCTGTTCAAGCGCTTTGCCGGCATCGACGTTTTCGACATCGAAGTCGACTCCGAAAGCCCGCAGGCTTTCATCGACACCGTAAAGCGCATTTCCATCACGTTCGGTGGCATCAACCTGGAAGACATCAAGGCACCTGAGTGCTTCGAGATCGAAAAGGCCCTGATCGAGCAGTGCGACATTCCGGTATTCCACGATGACCAGCACGGCACCGCGATCGTTACCGCGGCCGGCATGATCAACGCCCTGGAAATCGCCGGCAAAACCCTGGCTGACGCGCAGATCGTCTGCCTGGGTGCCGGCGCTGCTGCCATCTCCTGCATGAAATTGCTGGTGAGCATGGGCGCCAAGCTGGAAAACATCTTCATGGTCGACAGCAAGGGCGTTGTTCAGTCCGAGCGTACCGACCTGAACCAGTACAAGGCGATGTTTGCCCACGCGACCGACAAGCGCACCCTGGCTGACGCCCTTGACGGTGCAGACGTGTTCGTCGGCCTGTCTGGCCCGAACCTGCTGAGCGCCGAAGGCCTCAAGTCCATGGCGGCCAACCCGATCGTGTTCGCCTGCTCCAACCCTGATCCGGAAATCTCCCCGGAACTGGCACACGCCACCCGTAACGACGTGATCATGGCCACCGGCCGTTCGGACTACCCGAACCAGGTCAACAACGTACTGGGCTTCCCATTCATCTTCCGCGGTGCCCTGGACGTTCGCGCCAAGCGCATCAACGAAGAGATGAAAGTCGCTGCTGCCAACGCCCTGCGTGAACTGGCCAAGCTGCCGGTGCCTCAGGAAGTGTGCGACGCCTACGGTGGCATCAAGTTGGAATTCGGCCGTGAGTACATCATTCCGAAACCAATGGATAAGCGCCTGATCACCCTGATCTCCGATGCCGTGGCCAAAGCCGCTATCGAGACCGGTGTGGCGACCCTGCCGTATCCGAAGCACTACCCGCTGCAAAGCGTGGATGATGTGTTCAACGGCTAAGCCGTTGTAGCGCACCAACAAAAAGCCCCGGCTCTTGCGAGTCGGGGTTTTTTTATTGCCTGCGATTAACTGGAGCTGCGTAGGAATCCAGATGTGGGAGGGGGCTTGCCCCCGATTGCGGTGTATCAGTCAGCAGCTTCATTGGCTGGAAGTTCGCTATCGGGGGCAAGCCCCCTCCCACATTTTGCACCTCGTCAGCTCGAGGTCGCGATCAGAACAGATCGATCGGCGCCCCTTCATCGGCCGGCAGCGGGCTGCCCGGTGCAACACCATTGCCCAGTTCGTTGACCGACGGCGGCGTGTCTTCGCTCTTGAACAGCTCGAAGTACGCGTTCGGCGTGCTTGGCGAAGCCGCACGGCCACTCACCGGGTCAATGCGCAGGCTGAGAATGCCTTCCGGCTCAGGCTGGGTGTGCAACGGCTTGTCCTTCAAGGCCGCGCCCATGTAGCTCATCCAGATCGGCAACGCGACGGTGCCACCAAACTCGCGGCGACCCAGGCTTTCCGGCTGGTCGTAGCCGGTCCACACGGTGGTCACGTAGTCGGCGTTGTAGCCGGAGAACCAGGCGTCCTTGGAGTCGTTGGTGGTACCGGTCTTGCCGGCAATGTCCGCACGGCCCAGCGCCAGGGCGCGACGGCCGGTGCCTTTCTTGATCACGTCTTCCAGGATGCTGTTGAGGATATACGTGGTGCGGCCATCCACTACGCGTTCAGCGACTGCGGGCGTTTGTGGCTCGTTTGCGGCGGTGGTGTTCGGTGTGGCTGGCGCTGATCCCGGTGTCGGCTTGATGGTGATGCCGCCGTTGCTGGGCGCCGCGATGCCATCAGGCGCCGCCAAGCCGTTGACTACGTCACCCGGTACGCGCGGAGGGTTGGCGGTAAACAGGGTGTCGCCATTGCGGCTTTCGATTTTGTCGATCAGGTACGGTGAGATCTTGTAGCCGCCGTTGGCAAAGGTGCTCCAGCCCGTGGCGATTTCCATCGGCGTGAGGGTCGCGGTGCCCAGCGCCAGGGACAGGTTGGGCGGCAGGTCCGACTTGTTGAAGCCGAAACGCGTCATGTAGTCGATGGTTTTGCCGACGCCCATTGCCTGCAGCAGGCGGATCGACACCAGGTTACGCGACTTGTACAGCGCCTCGCGGATGCGGATCGGGCCGAGGAAGGTGTTGGTGTCGTTCTTCGGGCGCCAGACCTTGTCCAGGTACTCGTCGACAAACACGATCGGGGCGTCGTTGACCAGGCTGGCGGCGGTGTAGCCGTTATCCAGTGCGGCGCTGTAGACGAACGGCTTGAAGCTCGAGCCCGGCTGGCGCTTGGCCTGGGTCGCACGGTTGTAGTTGCTCTGCTCGAAGGCAAAACCGCCGACCAGGGCGCGGATCGCACCGTTCTGCGGGTCCAGGGACACCAGCGCGCCTTGGGCCACAGGGACCTGGCTGAATTTCAGGCTGTCGTCTTTCTGGCGTTGCACGCGGATCAAATCACCCACCTGCGCCACGTCCGAGGGCTGCTTGGGCATCGGGCCCATGCTGTTGGTGTTCAGGAAGGGGCGTGCCCACTTCATGCTGTCCCACGGCACATGCGCTTCGCCGGAGCGGGTCAGCACCTGCACGCCATCTTTCTTCACTTGGGTGACGATGGCCGGTTCCAGGCCGCTGATCGGGCGCTGTTTGCCCAGTTCAGTGGTCCAGGCGCTCAGCGTCTTGCCGGGCAGGCGGGATTCGGGGCCGCGGTAGCCGTGGCGCTGGTCATAGGTCACGAGGCCATCGCGTACCGAGTTGTTGGCAATTTCCTGCAAGTTGCTGGGAACGGTCGTGGTCACGCGGAAGCCTTCGGTGTAGGCCTCGCTGCCGTAACGGCCGACCATCTCGGCGCGCGCCATTTCAGCGATATACGGTGCGTTCACTTCCGGCGTCGGCACGTGGTAGCTGGCATTCAGCGGTTCGGCCACGGCGCTTTCATAGGCGGCCTGGTCGATCTTGCCCAGCTTGTACATGCGGCCGAGGATCCAGTCGCGACGCTCTTTGCTGCGCGCCGGGTTGGCCAGCGGGTTAAAGCGCGAAGGGGCCTTGGGCAGGCCGGCAATCATTGCCATTTGCGCCAGGCTGGCATCACGAATCGACTTGCCATAGTAGACCTGCGACGCCGCTTCGATGCCGTAGGCGCGGTTACCCAGGTAGATCTTGTTCACGTACAGCTCAAGGATCTCGTCCTTGGTCAGCTGGCGTTCGATCTGCAGGGCCAGCAGGATTTCAGTGGCCTTGCGCGAAAAACTGCGCTCGCTGGTGAGGAAGAAGTTCTTCGCCACCTGCATGGTGATGGTGCTGCCACCGGATTGAATGTGTCCGCTTTTTACCAGTTGGGTAGCCGCACGCACCAGGCTGCTGGGGTCAACGCCGTAGTGATTGGCGAAATTATCGTCTTCTGCCGACAGCAGGGCATTGATGAAATTGGGTGGAATGTCGGCGAAACGGATCGGTGTGCGGCGCATCTCGCCGAACTCCGCGATCAGTTTTTCGTCGCTGCTGTAGACCCGCAAAGGAATCTGCAACTGGATACTTCTGAGTGCCTCTACGGAAGGCAAACCCGGACTAAGGTAGAGGTAGGCACCGCTGAGTACGAGCAGCAGCCCGCAGACGATCGCGACAATGGAGTACCCGAAAAACTTCAGCAGACGAATCAAGGCTTTTGGATTTCCAGAGAAAAGAATGAGTTAGGCGTCGGGGCATGCATGGCAAACGATGGATCGACCCGAGCAGCAGATAAATAGCGGGAAAAAACGCTGGGCATTAAAGCATTTTTCGGCTTGGGGCGTCATTCACGCCACTCAAACAAGTCGACCGAATGCACGGTGGCCGGCGGTAATCAGGCGGTATGACAGGCAAAGTTTTGGGGAGTTTTATGAGAAAGGGATTTTTCAGGCGCAAAACCGACACCCTGCTGGGCGTCGACATCAATGACACGGGCATCAAGCTGATAGAACTGGGCCGTTCGGCCGCGGGTTACCAGGTGCAGGGCTACAGCACCCAAATGTTGCCGCCGAATGCGATGGTCGATGGCACTTTGTTGGACCTTGAAGAGGCAGGGCGCGCCTTGCACCTGGCGTTATCCCGGCTACGCACGTCCGCACGGCAGGCGGCGGTTGCTGTAGCGGGCCCGTCGGTCATCACGCGGGTCATCGACATGGAGGCAGGGCTCAGTGATGAAGAGATGGTGTGGAAGATCCAGATGGAAGCCGACCAGTACATTCCTTACCCGCTGGATGAGGTGGCCATCGATTTTCAGGTGCGTGGCCCTTCGGCCCAGGATCCGGCCCGGGTCGAGGTTTTACTGGCTGCCTGCCTGAGGGAGCAAGTCGAGGCTCGCACTGCGGTTTTGGCCCTGGCGGGGCTCGTGACGCGGGTGGTGGATGTCGAAGGGTTTGCATTGGAGCGCGCTTGCAGTCAGGATTTCGCCAGCTTCACGCCGGGTCATCAAGTCGATGGCACACAATGGGCCGTGGATGCCCACGGGATGGGAATTGCTTGCGGGTTGGCCCTGAGGAGTTTCGCTTGATGACAAGAATCAACCTTTTGCCCTGGCGCCAAGCCCTGGCGGACCGGCGTCGCAAATACTTTCTGATGTTTTTGCTGGCGTTTGCCTGTGCGGCCTTCGCGGCGTTATGGCTGGCGGACCAGGTGATCGACCAGGCCATCGACCGGCAGGGCGCACGCAATAACCACCTGAGCAAAGAAGTGACTGTCGTCGATTCGCGCATCAAGACCATCGGCGACTTGCAGGAGCAAAGCCAGCAACTGGCCGCGCGCATGAAAGTCGTGCAGGACCTGCATGATGCCCGCTCTTCCAGTGCACAGATGTTTGATCAACTGGCCCGCGCGGTGCCCGAGGGTGTCCATCTGCATGAAGTGGTGGCGAACGGCGACACCATCAGCGTCAGCGGCAGTGCCGAGTCCAGCCAGGACATTGCTCAACTGATGCGCCGCCTGGAAGCCTCGCAGGGCACCCACGCCACTCGGCTGCAGCATGTGCGAGCAGAGGGCGAGCGGGGCGGTAACGAATTCCAGTTGATGGTGCGCCAGGGGGAATCCACCGAGGCTCAGCCTTGAGCCTGCCCAGGCTCGACTTTTCCACGTTCTCTCACAACGCTTCGAAATGGCCCTTGCCGGGCAAGCTTCTGCTGGGCTGTGCGCTGGCAGGCTTGGTGCTGGTGGTGGGCGATTGCGTTTATTTGAGCCCGTCACGCGAGCGTTTGCACGAGCGGGAGGCGCAGGAAGAGGTCTTACAACAGGTGCTCGCGCAGAAAGTCGATCTGGCCTCCCGCCTTGAGGGCGGTGCCCACCCGGCTCAGGTGATGCAGGAAAAAACCGGCGGGGCCTTAGGGCATTTGTCTGGCACACCTGACATGCCGGCCCTGCTGGATGAAATTGCGCGGCTGGTGGCTGCCAACGGCGTGGTGGTCGAAGGTGTCACGGTGCTGGACGAGCAAACTCGGCCGTTTTACATCGAGGAACCGGTGCAGGTCGATGTGGTTGGGGCCTACCACGACCTGGCTACCTTCGTGAGTGCGTTGGGCGGCTTGTCCCGGATTGTTACCGTGCATGACATCACGCTTCGTACTGAAGGGTCGTTGCTGCGCCTCGGCATGTTGGTGAGGACCTACCGCAGCACGTCGCTGCGCGGCGAGCCTGACTCGGTTTTCGAGTCGGGGCCAGCATTCGTCTACGACGCATTTTCCCTGCGCGACCCGTTCCAGCCGGTTGCATTGCAGGTTGATCACCTGCCCGGACGCCCGGTGCTGGCGCCCGACCTTGCCCGAGCCCGCGGCGCCCTGGAAAAGGTCGCCATCGACCAGTTCGAGATGGTCGGTACGCTGTCTCGTGGTGAGCAGAACTTTGCGCTGTTGCGTGTGGCCTCCACGGTGCACCGGCTGGCCGTTGGCGACTACCTGGGGCCGAACCACGGCAAGGTCACGGCCATTCATGACGGCTACATCGAACTGGCAGAGCTGTTCCCCGATAAACAGGGCGCGTGGCTGGAGCGCCCGCGAATCCTCGTGTTGAAACTCAACTCATAACGGAATCAAACAATGAAATGGACTTTCTCGTCCTTCGGTGTGGCGCTATGGATAGCGTTCACGGCACCGACGGCATTCGCTGTGCCCAATCGTGTGGACCTTATCCAGCTGCCGCCGCCTGGCGGCACGGCGCCAGGCACCTATAACGGCGCCAAACTGAACCTCAACTTCCAGAACATCGATGTGCGTGCGGTATTGCAGCAGATTGCCGATGTTGCCGGGCTCAATCTGGTTGCCAGCGATGAAGTGCAAGGCTCCATAACCTTGCGGCTCAAGGACGTGCCCTGGGACCAGGCGCTGGACCTGGTATTGCAGACCAAGGGGCTGGATAAGCGCGTGAAGGCCGGCGTTTTGCTGGTGGCACCTGCCGATGAGCTGGCGGCGCGTGAATTGCTCACGCTGGAATCGCGCAGGCAGATGGCCGAGCTGGCGCCTTTGCGCCGCGAGCTGTTGCAGGTCAACTACGCCAAGGCGGCGGACCTGGCCAAGCTGTTCCAGTCGGTGACAGGCCTCGAAGGCGCCGGCGATGAGCGCGGTTCCGTGGCAGTGGATGACCGCACCAATAACATCATTGCCTACCAGACTGGCGAGCGCCTCGAAGAGCTGCGCCGGATTGTGGCGCAACTGGACGTCCCGGTGCGCCAAGTGATGATCGAGGCGCGGATCGTCGAGGCCAATGTTGATTATGACAAAAGCCTCGGCGTGCGCTGGGGAGGGCGACTCAACCGTGCCAATTGGGGCGCTGGGGGCATCAGCAAACCCTTGGCCGCCGGTGCCGAGCCACCGCAGAACCCTGTCAGTTCGCCATTTGTCGACATGGGGGCGCTCACCGGTACATCGGGCTTGGGCATCGCCTATATCACCAACAACCTGTTGCTGGACCTTGAATTGACGGCCATGGAGAAAACCGGCAACGGCGAAATCGTCTCACAGCCCAAGGTGGTCACTTCCGACAAGGAAACGGCGCGGATCCTCAAGGGCACCGAGATTCCCTATCAGGAATCCAGCTCCAGTGGCGCCACCTCAGTGTCGTTCAAGGAAGCTTCGCTATCGCTGGAAGTGACCCCGCAAATCACCCCTGATGGCTGGGTGATCATGGAGGTCAAGGTCACCAAGGATGAGCCCGACTACCTGAACAAGCTCAACGACGTGCCACCGATCAAGAAAAACGAAGTCAACGCCAAGGTGCTGGTCAAGGATGGCGAGACCATCGTCATCGGTGGCGTTTTCTCCAATACCCAGAGCAAAGTGGTAGATAAAGTGCCATTTTTAGGCGATGTGCCGTATCTTGGCCGCCTTTTCCGGCGCGATGTGATGGCGGAAAGAAAATCCGAGCTGCTGGTATTCCTGACTCCGCGTATTATGAATAACCAGGCGATTGCTGTGAGTCGTTGATTCTGTGCGAAATTTGATTCTTGTAGGACCGATGGGCGCTGGAAAAAGCACCATCGGCCGTTTGCTGGCCAAAGAGCTGCGCCTGCCATTCAAAGATTCCGACAAGGAAATTGAATTGCGCACGGGCGCCAATATCCCATGGATCTTCGATAAGGAAGGCGAACTGGGCTTTCGCGACCGCGAGCAGGCGATGATTGCCGAGCTGTGCGGTTGCGACGGTGTGGTATTGGCCACCGGCGGCGGCGCTGTGATGCGCGATGAAAACCGCCGGGCGCTGCATGCCGGTGGGCGCGTGGTCTACCTGCATGCGTCGGTCGAGCAGCAAGTGGGCCGCACCGCCCGCGACCGGAATCGCCCGTTGTTACGCACTGCCGACCCGGCAAAAACCCTGCGGGATTTGCTGACGCTGCGCGATCCGCTGTATCGGGAAATTGCCGATCTGGTGGTGGAAACCGATGAGCGGCCGCCGCGAATGGTCGTTCTCGACATTCTCGAGCGTTTACAGCAGCTGCCACCCCGTTAAAGCCAGACCCGAAATGCGCTATTCTCGGCGGCGCGCTAACAGCCTTCGAGGTGTGGCGTAGAGCCATCAGGCAGCGTCAGATCTGAGCGTTGCCGATCGTATATCCATCTTCACGCGGGGACACATGCAGACACTTAAGGTCGATCTAGGCGAGCGCAGCTACCCAATCCATATTGGCGAAGGTTTGTTGGACCTGCCTGAGTTGCTTGCCCCGCATATTGCCGGTCGGCAAGTGGCGATCATCTCCAATGAAACGGTCGCGCCGCTGTATCTTGAGCGCCTGAGCCGCAGCCTTGCGGCGTACTCGGTGATTTCGGTGATCCTGCCTGACGGCGAGGTCCACAAGAACTGGGAAACCCTGCAACTGATCTTTGACGGCCTGCTGACTGCGCGTCATGACCGCCGGACCACCGTAGTCGCCCTGGGCGGCGGTGTGATCGGCGACATGGCCGGCTTTGCGGCGGCCTGTTACCAGCGCGGCGTGGACTTTATCCAGGTGCCGACCACCTTGTTGTCCCAGGTCGATTCGTCGGTCGGTGGCAAGACCGGCATCAACCACCCGCTGGGCAAGAACATGGTGGGTGCGTTCTATCAGCCCCAGGCCGTGCTGATCGACACCGCGACGCTGAACACCCTGCCTCCGCGCGAGCTGTCGGCGGGCCTGGCGGAAGTCATCAAGTACGGGCTGATCTGCGACGAGCCGTTCCTGACCTGGCTTGAAGAGCATATGGACGCCCTGCGCGCTCTGGATCAGGTGGCACTGACCGAAGCGATTTCGCGCTCCTGCGCCGCCAAGGCGCTGGTGGTAAATGCCGACGAGCGGGAGTCCGGCGTACGCGCCACCTTGAACCTGGGTCACACCTTCGGCCATGCGATCGAAACGCACATGGGCTATGGTGTGTGGTTGCATGGGGAAGCCGTAGCGGCTGGCACAGTGATGGCGTTGGAGATGTCGCAACGCCTGGGCTGGATCAGTGACCAGGAGCGGGATCGGGGTATTCGCCTGTTCCAGCGCGCCGGTTTGCCGGTTGTTCCTCCTCAGGAGATGACCGAGGCGGATTTCCTCGAACATATGGCAATAGACAAGAAAGTGATCGACGGTCGCCTACGACTGGTGCTGCTGCGCCACATGGGCGAAGCGGTAGTGACCGACGATTATCCGAAAGAGATTTTACAGGCCACGCTGGGAGCGGATTACCGCGCCCTGGCCCAGCTTAAAGGTTAATAAGATCCCGATGACTAGTTTGCATGCCGACGAGGCGTTCCT
Organism: Pseudomonas sp. R9.37; assembly: GCF_963878885.1. Classification (NCBI taxonomy): domain Bacteria; kingdom Pseudomonadati; phylum Pseudomonadota; class Gammaproteobacteria; order Pseudomonadales; family Pseudomonadaceae; genus Pseudomonas; species Pseudomonas sp. R9.37. Next base: position 326,044 of record NZ_CAWNZA010000043.1, read on the forward strand.
CGGCCATTACCAGTTAAGCCACGACCCTTTTGCTCCGCGGGTACCTGGCTTCAAATTTTTCCCTGCCCAGCGCAAGCCGGTGCTTGGCCAGTTGCACCATCTGGCGCGCTACAGCCAGCTGTTGCTGGTGGTCACCGGGCCGTTGGGCAGCGGCAAGACCCTGCTGCGCCAGGCACTGGTCGCCAGCACCAACAAACAATCGGTACAGAGCGTGGTGGTGTCGGCCCGTGGTGCCGGTGACGCGGCGGGCGTGTTGCGCCAAGTGGCCCAGGCGCTGAATGTATCCAATGCCGAGCCGAACGCGATTCTCAAGCAAGTGGTGCAACTGGGCCTGACCGGCCAGGAAGTCTACTTGCTGGTAGACGACGCCGAGCAGCTCGACGAATCCGCCCTGGAAGCGCTGCTGGCGCTGGCTGCGGGTACGCCTGAAGGCCGCCCGCACGTGTTCCTGTTTGGCGAGTCGTCGTTGATCGCCGATCTGGAGCAGATCAGCGGTGATCAGGAGCTGTTTCACGTCATCGAATTGCAGCCGTACGAAGAGGAAGAAACCCGCGAATACCTGGCCCAACGCCTTGAGGGCGCCGGGGCCGGTATCGAACTTTTCTCCGCTGCGCAGATCTCTGATATTCACGAAAGCTCCGACGGCTGGCCTGGCACCATCAACCAGGTTGCCCGGGATGCCTTGATCGAAGCCATGATTGCAAGCCGCTCTGCGGTTAAGCGTCCAAAGATGGGGTTTACTATGCCTAAGAAGCACGTATTGGCTATTTCCGCCGTTGTCGTGGTCGCTGTCGCCGCCGCCTGGTTGATCCCAGGTCGTAGCAAGGCTCCCGCCACCGCCGGCGCGCCAACCGAACAGGCGCAGTTGCCACTGGGCAAACCCACGCCAAACGTCGAATTCGCCAACTCCGGCCAACCGACCAACCTGCCGATGGTTGGCCAGCCGGTAATGCGCGGCCCGCTCGCCGAAGAAGCCGGTGGCATTTCTGAAGGTGACGACGGTGTGCCGGTGGAGGGCTCCAGCGCCACGCCGCCGACCGTGACCACTACCGCGCCGCCTGCGGGCGTGCCAGCCGGTCAGCCAGCAGCTCCGGCTGCCAAGCCGACCCCTGCACCGACTGTCGCCACTGCCAAGCCAGCGCCGGTGACCAAGCCTGTCGCACCCGCGCCAGCCGCCAAGCCAGCGCCGGCTCCGGCTGCCAAGCCTGCTGAGAAGCCCGCCGCCACCGTCGCCAAGGCCGGCGGCACCGGCAGCAGCTGGTACACCAGCCAGCCAACCGGCAACTTCGTGGTGCAGATCCTCGGCACCAGCTCCGAAGCCAACGCTCAGGCGTTCGTGAAAGAGCAGGGCGGTGAGTACCGTTATTTCAAGAAAGTGCTCAACGGCAAGCCTCTCTACGTGATTACCTACGGCAACTTCTCCAGCCGTGCAGCAGCTGAATCCGCTATCAAGGCCTTGCCAGCGAAGGTTCAGGCTGGTAAACCTTGGCCTCGCACTGTTGCCAGCGTTCAACAAGAACTCGCAACAACTCGCTGAAGATTCGGCGGCCTTACCCAGGCCGCCTCTCCCGGCACCTCAAAAAACTACAAAAGCGTGCAGCCCTGAAGGCCGCGCGCTTTGTGGTGTCTGCGCACGTTGCTTTTGAGTCGTGGCAGTCAAGACTAAAAAAGTTTTGACTAGCACAGCATATCGCTTTAAACCTTTCATAAATGCGACATAGATTTGCGACATTTCGTCGTTAAATTTGTGAGCGTTCGTGTCGGTGTGTACAATGACCTCCCTTTTGCCCCCGCTAAGCCGGCGTACGTTCGGCGTGGAAGGTAACCGGTTGAATTGAAAAGAAATTTGCCTCGATATAAGAGGCAGCCTGGTGAGAAAGTGTCTATGAAAGCAGGTCTGTACCAACCCGATGAATTCAAGGATAACTGCGGTTTCGGCCTGATAGCCCACATGCAGGGCGAGCCCAGTCATACCCTTTTGCAAACGGCCATCGAGGCCCTGACCTGCATGACCCACCGAGGTGGGATCAACGCCGATGGCAAGACCGGTGACGGTTGCGGCTTGCTGATTCAAAAGCCCGACCAGTTCCTGCGCGCTGTCGCAAAAGAGCAATTTGCGGTCGACCTGCCCAAGCAATACGCCGTGGGCATGGTGTTTTTCAACCAGGACCCGGTGAAAGCCGAGGCCGCTCGCGAGAACATGAACCGCGAGATCCTGGCTGCCGGCCTGCAACTGGTTGGCTGGCGCAAAGTGCCAATCGACACCAGCGTGCTCGGCCGCCTGGCCCTGGAGCGCCTGCCGCAGATCGAACAAGTGTTCATCGCGGGCGAAGGCCTGAGCGACCAGGACATGGCGATCAAGCTGTTCACCTCGCGTCGTCGTTCGTCGGTGTCCAACGCCGCCGACACCGACCACTACATCTGCAGCTTTTCGCACAAAACCATCATTTATAAAGGCCTGATGATGCCGGCGGATTTGACCGCCTTCTATCCGGACCTGAGCGATGAGCGCCTGCAAACCGCAATCTGCGTGTTCCACCAGCGCTTCTCCACCAACACCCTGCCGAAATGGCCGCTGGCCCAGCCATTCCGCTTCCTCGCCCATAACGGCGAGATCAACACCATCACCGGCAACCGCAACTGGGCCGTGGCCCGTCGCACCAAGTTCGCCAACGATTTGATGGACCTCGAAGAGCTCGGCCCGCTGGTCAACCGCGTGGGTTCCGACTCCTCCAGCATGGACAACATGCTCGAGTTGATGGTCACCGGCGGCATCGACCTGTTCCGTGGCGTGCGCATGATCATTCCGCCTGCGTGGCAGAACGTCGAGACCATGGACCCGGACCTGCGTGCGTTCTACGAGTACAACTCGATGCACATGGAGCCGTGGGACGGCCCGGCCGGCGTGGTCATGACTGACGGCCGCTACGCGGTGTGCCTGCTCGATCGTAACGGTCTGCGCCCGGCGCGTTGGGTCACCACCACCAACGGTTTCATCACCCTGGCGTCGGAAATCGGCGTGTGGGACTACAAGCCTGAAGACGTGATCGCCAAAGGCCGCGTCGGCCCTGGCCAGATCCTGGCCGTAGACACCGAAACCGGGCAGATCCTCGACACCGATGCCATCGACAACCGCTTGAAGTCGCGTCATCCGTACAAGCAATGGCTGCGCAAGAATGCTCTGCGCATCCAGGCGACCATGGAAGACAACGACCACGGTTCGGCTTTCTACGACGTTGACCAGCTCAAGCAGTACATGAAGATGTACCAGGTCACTTTCGAAGAACGTGACCAAGTGCTTCGTCCGTTGGGCGAGCAAGGCTATGAGGCTGTCGGCTCCATGGGTGACGACACGCCAATGGCCGTGCTGTCCCAGCGCGTGCGCACGCCGTACGACTACTTCCGCCAGCAGTTCGCCCAGGTGACCAACCCGCCGATCGACCCGCTGCGTGAAGCCATCGTGATGTCGCTGGAAGTGTGCCTCGGGGCCGAGCGCAACATCTTCCAGGAATCGCCTGAGCACGCCTCGCGTGTGATCCTCAGCTCGCCGGTGGTGTCTCCGGCCAAGTGGCGCTCGTTGATGACCCTGGAACGCCCAGGCTTCGACCGCCAGATTATCGACCTGAACTACGACGAGAGCCTCGGCCTTGAAGCTGCTGTGCGCAACGTCGCCGATCAGGCCGAAGAAGCCGTGCGCGCCGGCCGTACCCAGATCGTGTTGACCGACCGCCATATCGCGCCGGGCAAGCTGCCGATCCACGCCTCGCTGGCCACTGGCGCGGTGCACCACCGTCTGACCGAAAAAGGCCTGCGTTGCGACTCCAACATCCTCGTCGAAACCGCCACCGCCCGTGACCCGCACCACTTTGCGGTGTTGATCGGTTTCGGCGCGTCGGCGGTGTACCCGTTCCTGGCGTACGAAGTGCTCGGTGACCTGATCCGCACAGGTGAAGTGCTGGGCGACCTCTACGAGGTGTTCAAGAACTACCGTAAAGGCATCACCAAGGGCCTGCTGAAGATCCTGTCGAAGATGGGCATCTCCACCGTCACGTCCTACCGCGGCGCGCAACTGTTCGAGGCCATCGGCCTGTCCGAAGAAGTCTGCGAGCTAAGCTTCCGTGGCGTGCCGAGCCGCATCAAGGGCGCGCGTTTCGTCGACATCGAAGCTGAACAGAAAGCCTTGGCAGCCGAAGCCTGGAGCGCGCGCAAGCCGATCCAGCAAGGCGGCCTGCTCAAGTTCGTGCACGGTGGCGAATACCACGCCTACAACCCGGACGTGGTCAGCACCCTGCAAGCCGCCGTGCAGCAGGGCGACTACGCCAAGTTCAAGGAATACACCGCGCTGGTGGATAACCGCCCGGTGTCGATGATCCGCGACCTGTTCAAGGTGAAAACCCTGGACACGCCGCTGGCCATCAGCGAGATCGAACCGCTGGAATCGATCCTCAAGCGTTTCGACTCTGCCGGTATTTCCCTCGGCGCCTTGTCGCCTGAGGCCCACGAAGCCCTGGCCGAAGCCATGAACCGCCTGGGTGCGCGTTCCAACTCCGGCGAAGGCGGTGAAGACCCGGCGCGCTACGGCACCATCAAGAGCTCGAAAATCAAGCAGGTCGCCACTGGCCGCTTTGGTGTGACCCCGGAATACCTGGTCAACGCCGAAGTGCTGCAGATCAAGGTGGCCCAGGGCGCCAAGCCGGGTGAAGGCGGGCAACTGCCAGGCGGCAAGGTCAACGGCCTGATCGCCAAGCTGCGTTACGCAGTGCCGGGTGTGACCCTGATTTCGCCACCGCCGCACCACGACATCTACTCCATCGAGGATTTGTCGCAGCTGATTTTCGACCTCAAACAAGTCAACCCGCAGGCCCTGGTCTCGGTGAAACTGGTAGCAGAAGCCGGCGTGGGCACCATCGCCGCCGGTGTGGCCAAGGCCTATGCCGACCTGATCACCATCTCCGGCTACGACGGCGGCACCGGCGCTTCGCCGCTGACCTCCATCAAGTATGCCGGCGCACCGTGGGAACTGGGCCTGGCGGAAACTCACCAGACCCTGCGCGGCAACGACCTGCGCGGCAAGGTCCGGGTACAGACCGACGGCGGCCTGAAAACCGGCCTCGACGTGATCAAGGCTGCAATCCTCGGCGCTGAAAGCTTCGGCTTCGGCACCGCGCCAATGATCGCCCTGGGCTGCAAATACCTGCGCATCTGCCACCTGAACAACTGCGCCACCGGCGTCGCCACTCAGAACGAGAAGCTGCGCAAGGATCACTACATCGGCACCGTCGACATGGTGGTGAATTTCTTCACCTACGTCGCCGAAGAAACCCGTGAGTGGCTGGCCAAGCTGGGCGTGCGCTCGCTGGAAGAGCTGATCGGGCGTACCGACTTGCTGGACATCCTCGAAGGTCAGACCGCCAAGCAACAGCACCTGGACCTGACGCCGCTGCTGGGCAGCGACCACATCCCGGCAGACAAGCCACAATTCTGCCAGGTTGACCGCAACCCGCCGTTCGACAAAGGCCTGCTGGCCGAGAAGATGGTCGAGATGGCCACTTCGTCGATCAACGACGCAAGCGGCGGCGAATTCGCCCTGGATATCTGCAACTGCGACCGTTCGATTGGCGCACGCGTCTCCGGCGAAATCGCACGCAAGCACGGCAACCAGGGTATGGCGAAAGCGCCAATCACCTTCCGCTTCAAAGGCACTGCGGGCCAGAGCTTCGGCGTGTGGAACGCCGGCGGCCTGAACATGTACCTGGAAGGCGACGCCAACGACTACGTGGGCAAAGGCATGACCGGCGGCAAGCTGGTGATCGTTCCGCCTATCGGCAGCGTCTACAAGTCGCAGGAAAGCGCGATCATCGGCAACACCTGCCTGTACGGCGCCACCGGTGGCAAGCTGTTCGCCGCCGGCACGGCCGGTGAGCGTTTCGCCGTGCGTAACTCCGGTGCTCACACCGTGGTGGAAGGCACGGGCGATCACTGCTGCGAGTACATGACCGGGGGCTTTGTCGCGGTACTGGGCAAGACCGGTTACAACTTCGGTTCGGGCATGACCGGCGGTTTCGCCTACGTGCTCGACCAGGACAACACCTTCGTCGACAAGGTCAACCACGAGTTGGTCGAGATCCAGCGGATCAGCGGCGAAGCCATGGAATCCTACCGGAACCACTTGCAGCACGTGCTGGACGAGTACGTCGAGGAAACCAACAGCGAATGGGGTCGTAACCTCGCCGAAAACCTCGATGATTACCTGCGTCGTTTCTGGCTGGTCAAGCCCAAGGCTGCCAACCTGAAATCGTTGCTTTCCAGCATCCGTGCCAACCCGCAGTGATATGCGCCTGAAGAGTTTGATGAGGTTTTAACATGGCTGAACGTCTGAATAACGACTTCCAGTTCATCGATGTCGGGCGCAAAGATCCGAAGAAGAAACTGTTGCGTCAACGCAAGAAAGAGTTCGTGGAAATCTACGAGCCCTTCAAACCCCAGCACTCGGCCGACCAGGCCCACCGCTGCCTGGGTTGCGGTAACCCGTATTGCGAATGGAAGTGCCCGGTGCACAACTTCATTCCTAACTGGCTCAAATTGGTGGCCGAAGGCAACATCCTCGCCGCCGCCGAGCTGTCACACCAGACCAACACCTTGCCGGAAGTGTGCGGCCGAGTGTGCCCGCAAGACCGTCTGTGCGAGGGTGCCTGCACCCTCAACGACGGCTTTGGCGCGGTGACCATCGGCTCGGTGGAGAAGTACATCACCGACACCGCGTTCGCCATGGGCTGGCGCCCGGACATGTCCAAGGTCAAGCCGACCGGCAAGCGCGTTGCGATCATCGGCGCGGGCCCGGCGGGCCTGGGCTGTGCCGACGTGCTGGTGCGTGGTGGCGTGACGCCGGTGGTGTTCGACAAGAACCCGGAAATCGGTGGCTTGCTGACCTTCGGCATCCCCGAGTTCAAGCTGGAAAAAACTGTACTGAGCAACCGTCGTGAAGTGTTCACCGGCATGGGTATCGAGTTCCGTCTCAATACCGAAATCGGCAAAGACATCACCATGGAGCAACTGCTCGCCGAATACGATGCCGTGTTCATGGGCATGGGCACCTACACCTACATGAAAGGCGGCTTTGCCGGTGAGGACCTGCCGGGCGTGTATGACGCGCTCGACTTCCTGATCGCCAACGTCAACCGCAACCTGGGCTTTGAAAAGTCGCCGGAAGATTTCGTCGACATGAAAGGCAAGAAGGTTGTAGTGCTGGGTGGTGGTGACACCGCGATGGACTGCAACCGTACTTCGATTCGCCAGGGTGCCAAGTCGGTGACCTGTGCCTACCGTCGTGACGAAGCCAACATGCCGGGTTCGCGCAAAGAGGTGAAGAACGCCAAGGAAGAAGGCGTGAAATTCCTCTACAACCGCCAGCCGATCGCTATCGTCGGTGAAGACCGTGTCGAAGGCGTGAAAGTGGTCGAGACCCGTCTCGGCGAACCGGACGCCCGTGGCCGTCGCAGCCCTGAGCCGATCCCGGGTTCCGAAGAGATCATCCCGGCCGACGCCGTGGTCATCGCCTTCGGTTTCCGCCCAAGCCCGGCGCCGTGGTTCGAGCAGTTCGAAATCCAGACCGACAGCCAGGGCCGCGTTGTAGCCCCGGAACAAGGCCAGTACAAGCACCAGACCAGCAACCCGAAAATCTTCGCCGGTGGCGATATGGTGCGCGGCTCTGACCTGGTGGTAACCGCGATCTTCGAAGGCCGCAACGCCGCCGAAGGTATCCTGGATTACTTGCAGGTCTGACCCCTGATCCCAGGTTGAAATGGGATCAAAACGTGGGAGGGGGCTTGCTCCCGATAGCGGTGGTTCAGTTGCAGATACTGAAACCGACACACTGCAATCGGGGGCAAGCCCCCTCCCACATTGGTTTTGCAGCGCTTTGATATCCGCGACAAATTGACCCGATAGACAAAAGGCACGGCTCACTCCGTGCCTTTTGCGTCGCGCTCTGAGAAAATGCCCGCACTTTTTTTGCGGATGCCGACATGACTGCCCTCAAGAACGACCGTTTCCTTCGTGCCCTGCTCAAGCAACCCGTAGACGTCACGCCCGTGTGGATGATGCGTCAAGCCGGTCGCTACCTGCCGGAATACCGCGCCAGTCGCGCCCACGCCGGCGACTTCATGAGCCTGTGCATGAACCCGGAGTTCGCCTGCGAAGTCACGATGCAGCCGCTGGACCGCTACCCACAACTGGACGCGGCCATCCTGTTCTCCGATATCCTGACCATCCCTGACGCCATGGGCCAAGGCCTGTACTTCGAAACCGGCGAAGGCCCGCGTTTCAAGAAAGTCGTCAGCACCCTGGCCGACATCGAAGCACTGCCGATCCCCGATCCGCACAAAGACCTGGGCTACGTGATGGACGCCGTGAGCACCATCCGCCGCGAGCTGAACGGCCGCGTGCCGCTGATCGGCTTCTCCGGCAGCCCGTGGACGCTGGCCACCTATATGGTCGAAGGCGGCTCGTCGAAAGACTTCCGCAAGACCAAAGCCATGCTCTACGACAACCCACAGGCCATGCACCTGCTGCTGGATAAACTGGCGCAGTCGGTTACCGCCTACCTCAACGGTCAGATCATGGCCGGCGCGCAAGCGGTACAGATTTTCGATACCTGGGGTGGCAACTTGTCGGCGGCGGCGTATCAGGAATTCTCCCTGGCCTACATGCGCAAGATCGTCAGCGGCCTGATCCGCGAACACGAAGGCCGCAAAGTGCCGGTCATCCTGTTCACCAAAGGCGGCGGCCTGTGGCTGGAAAGCATCGCCGATGCCGGCGCCGATGCACTCGGCCTGGACTGGACCTGCGACATTGGCGAAGCTCGCCGTCGCGTTGGCAACCAAGTCGCGCTGCAAGGCAACATGGACCCAACCGTGCTCTACGCCAAGCCGGAAGCGATTCGCACCGAAGTCGGCCGCATCCTGGCCAGCTACGGCAAGGGCACGGGGCACGTGTTCAACCTCGGCCATGGCATCACCCCGGAAGTGAATCCGGAGCACGCCGGCGCGTTCTTGCGCGCGGTGCACGAGCTGTCGGCGCAGTACCACGAATAACACGCGCAACAAATGTGGGAGGGGGCTTGCCCCCGATAGCGGTGTATCAGTCACCACATTCATTGGCTGACACACTGCAATCGGGGGCAAGCCCCCTCCCACATTAAAAGCGAGAAAGCCTCAGGCCTGCACATTCCCCAGCGGTGGCAACTTCGCCAGCTTCAGGGCCACCAGCAGCGCGCCAATCAACAGCGCCACGATAAATCCGCCAATCCCGTTCCACCCGGCGAAGTGCCAGAAGAATCCGCCCGCCGTCCCCGCAATGCTTGAGCCCACGTAGTAGCAGAACAGGTACAGCGACGACGCCTGTCCCTTGGCCTTGACCGCGCGCCGGCCGATCCAGCTGCTGGCCACCGAGTGCGCGCCGAAGAAGCCGAAGGTAAAAATCAGCATGCCCGGCACCACCAGCCACAGCGGGGTGAACAGGGTCAGTAACATGCCCGACAGCATCAACACGATCGTGCCCCACAACACGCGCCGCCGGCCAAGGCGGTCGGCCAGCGAGCCGATTTTCGCCGAGCTGTAGATGCCCGAGAGGTACACCAGCGAGAGCAGGCCGACCACGGCCTGGCTCAACGCGTAAGGCGACGCCAGCAGGCGATAGCCGATGTAATTGAACATCGTCACGAACGCGCCCATCAGCAGGAAGGCTTCGAGAAAAAGCCAGGGCAGGCCGGCATCCTTGAAGTGCATCACGAAGCCGTCCACCAGGCTGCGCGGTTTGAGGCTGCTGGCGCGGAAGTTGCGCGACTCGGGGAGGATCTTCCAGAACACCGTGGCAGCGATCAGCGCCAGGGCGCCGATGATCAGCGTGGCGGTGTGCCAACTGACGAAGTCGATCAGCACGCCCATGATCAGGCGCCCGCTCATGCCGCCAATCGCGTTGCCGCCGATGTACAAGCCCATGGCCAGGCCGATGTGTTGCGGGTGGATCTCTTCGCTCAGGTAGGTCATCGCAACGGCTGCCAGGCCACTCAGGGACAGGCCGACCAGCGCACGCATCAGCAGGATGCCTTCCCAGGACGGCATCAGGCCGCTGGCGATAGTGGCCAGTGCGGCGCAAAACAGCGCGGCGACCATCACCGGTTTGCGCCCGAGGGTGTCGGAAATCGGTCCGGTGATCAGCAGGCCAAACGCGAGCATGGCGGTGGCGACTGACAGGATCAGGCTGCTCTGCGCCGCGTTGATGGAAAACTCGTGGGACAGCGCGGGCATCATCGGCTGTACGCAATACAGCAGGGCAAAGGTGGCAAACCCACCGGAGAACAGCGCCAGCACGGTGCGCATGAACATTGGCGTGCCTTTTTCGATGAACTGCTCGTTGAGCTGGGCCACCACCTCATCCAGGGCGGTAGGCGGGACTTCTTGAGCAAATGGAGCGACAGCAGATTTCACGGGGACCTCGGCGAGGGAAAGCCTGCCAGGACTGGCAATGCAAAAAAGAATATAGCTGGCTAATGATTCTTTCCAATATATTGTTCGACCTGTTTGATAGCTTTTACGACCTAATGAGGTTTGCATGGAATTGCGTCACCTGCGGTACTTCATCGCCGTCGCCGAAGAACTGCATTTCGGCCGCGCCGCGCAGGTGCTGGGCATCTCGCAACCGCCGCTGAGCCAGCAGATTCAAGCTCTGGAGCAGGAGGTGGGCGCGCGCTTGTTTGAGCGCACCAATCGTCGGGTCGAGCTCAGTGAGGCCGGGCGCTTGTTCCTGCAAGAGGCGCGACTGGTGCTGGCACAGGTCGACAAGGCCGCGGATGTTGCTCGGCGTGCCCAGTTGGGAGAGCTGGGGGAACTGAAGATTGGTTTCACGTCTTCCGCACCCTTCAATTCGAGCATTCCGCAGGCGATCTTTGCGTTTCGCCAGGCCTTCCCGGCGGTGCACTTGAGCCTGCAGGAAATGAGCAGCACCGAAGTGGCCGAATCGTTGGTGGATCAATCGATCCAGGTCGGCCTGATGCGCCCGCTGCCGTTGCCGGATTCGCTGAGTGTCATCGAGCTGATGCGCGAACCGCTGGTTGCCGTACTGAACGCCGGCCACCCGCTGGCGGAAGGCAGCGAGCGCGGTTTGCACCTGGCGCAACTGGCGCAGGAGCCGTTTGTATTCTTCCCGCGCAGCTATGGCAGCGGCCTTTACGCGCAGCTGCTCAACCTGGCCCGTGATGCCGGCTTTAGCCCGCACTTCGCCCAGGAAGCGGGGGAGGCGATGACGATTATCGGGTTGGTGGCGGCGGGCTTGGGCGTGTCGGTGCTGCCGGCGTCTTACCAGCGCATACGCATTGATGGCGTGGTGTATCGCACGTTGCTCGATCAGGAAGCGGTCACGGCGGTGTGGCTGGTGCAGCGCAAGGGCGCGCAGTCGCCGAGGGCGAAGGCGTTTGTGGAGTTGTTGACGCGCAAGGCCGTGGTGTAGGCGAAGTCACATATCAGGTAACGGAACTGGCTTAGTGATTAGCCAGAAACCTGCGCAGAATCGCTCTTTTTCAAGCGAGTGATATGGATGGCACTTCTCTATCAGCCCAAGGAGGGCAGCGTGTTGATTTGTGATTTTCGAGGCTATGAGGTCCCGGAAATCATCAAGATTCGACCCGTCATTGTGATACGCAAGCACCGGACCAATAAGCTGCTGGAGCATCATTTGCAGCTACACAGTCATCTTCAGGGCGCGAACCCCATCTGCTGGGCGAAGTGCGACATTGTGGCGACCGTAAGCCTGGGGCGACTGGATCGCATCAAAAGCAAAGACCGTCATGGAAAACGAACTTACAAAATCGCGGAGCTCACCAATGATCAGTTTTCAGCGATAAAAGCAGCGGTGCGCAGTGCGCTGGGGTTGCGATGAAGTGGGTAAGGAATAAGCGGCGCTTTGCCACCGATTGCAGGCGAGTTGTTTTCAGGCATACTGGCCGAGTTCCCGAAAGGGGCTTGTGAGACTCTGAGGATCCTGAGTAACCAGCCATCGCAGAGCCAGGCAGGAAGCGGCGATGACAAGCCAACCTGTTTGTGAAGAGGGCGCCGAAAGGCGCCCTTTGTCGTTTCTGACGGACCGCGATCCTCAGTTCTGCTTCGACGCCCCTGTCTGTTCAAACGACTGCGCCGCAGGTCCCGGCGCGCTACCCACGCCATTGCTGCGCAGCGCGGCCATGATGTCGCGATCGAGCATGCTCACCCAGCGGTTGTAGTTGCGATGGATCTTGCCGTCCTTGTAGCCCAGGTCGCGGCTGTCGCGGTAGGTGATGGCGTAGCTGTTGCGGCTGTAACGGATGTCGATGGCCGCGTAGAACTGGTTGCGCACGGTGATCTGGGCCTGTACGAGTTGTGGGCTGAAACGCTGCACGGTCCACTCACGTTTTTGCAGGGCCGTGACGATGACCTGCTTCATGGTTTCTTCGCTCACCTGAGTGCCGGCCGGCAGCTCGTGCTGGGTGTTGAGCACGGGTTTGCTGGTGCAACCGGCGGCGGTCAGCAAGGCCAGGGTGATCAGGGTGGCGCGTAGCAAGGAAGACATTCCATTTTCTCCAATCAATTAAAAAATCAGGCCCAGCGACGGAAGATCAGCGAGGTGTTGACGCCGCCAAACGCAAAGTTGTTGTTCATCACGTAGTCGTGGTGCATCTCGCGAAAGCCGCCTTGCAGGTAATCCAGCTCGCCACATTGCGGGTCGACCACATCCAGGTTGAAGGTGTGTACGTACTGGTCGCGGTTCATCATTTCGATGCTGAACCACGACTCCAACGCGCCGCATGCGCCCAGGGTGTGGCCAAGAAAACTCTTCTGCGAACTGATCGGCATGTGGCGGCCGAACAGGCTGCTGGTGGCCAGGGTTTCGGCAATATCACCTTGATCGGTGGCGGTGCCATGGCCGTTGACGTAGCCAATGGCCGACGGCTCCAGCCCGGCATCTTCCAAGGCCAGCTCCATCGCGCGGCGCATGGTTTTCTGCTCCGGGCGGGTGGTGTGCTGGCCGTCGGCGTTGCTGCCGAAACCCACGAGTTCGGCGTGGATGTGCGCACCGCGCGCCAACGCGTGTTCCAGTTCTTCGAGCACCAGCATGCCGCCGCCTTCACCGATCACCAGGCCATCACGGCCGCTGTCGTAAGGACGTGGGCTGGTCTGCGGCGCGTCGTTTTTCAGGCTGGTGGCGTAGAGCGCATCAAACACCATGGCTTCGGTGGGGCACAGCTCTTCGGCGCCGCCGGCGAGCATCAACGGCAGGCGTCCGAACTTGATCGCTTCATACGCATAGCCGATGCCCTGGCTGCCGCTGGTGCAGGCGCTGGACGTCGGGATCAGCCGCCCGGTAAGGCCAAAAAAGATGCTGATATTCGCCGCCGTGGTGTGCGGCATCATGCGCACGTAGGAGTTGGCATTCAGCCCCTCGGCCACCGAGTTCAGCAGCATGTTGCCGAATGCCTTGATCTCGTCGGTGCTGCCGGTGGACGAGCCACAGGCCACGCCCATCCGTCCGTCCTTGATCGACTCGTCGCCGAGCAAGCCGGCGTCCTGCAACGCCTGCTCCGCCGCCCACACCGCCAGGCGCGACACGCGGCCCATGCTGCGCAGTTGCTTGCGCGTCCAGTGGGCCGGCACCACGAAATCGTCAATCGGCCCGGCCAGGCGCGTGTTCAGTTCGGTGAAACGGTCCCACTCGTCCATGCGCCGAATGCCACTGCGGTTGGCGCGAAAATTGGCGGCGATGGTGTCCCAATCGCTGCCCAGGGAGGTCATGCCGGCCATGCCGGTGACGACGACGCGTTTCATCAGCACAGGCCTCCGTTCACGGCCAACACCTGGCGCGTGATGTAGCCGGCTTCGGCCGACATCAGGAAATTCACTGCACCGGCCACTTCTTCCGGGGTGCCCATGCGCTGCGCCGGGATCATTTTCATCAGTTCTTCGACCGGCACGTTTTCGTCCAGCATCGCGGTGTCGATCAAGCCGGGCGCTACACAATTGACGGTGATCTTGCGCTTGCCCAGCTCGATGGCCAGCGCCTTGGCCGCGCCAATCAGACCGGCCTTCGACGCGCTGTAATTGACCTGCCCACGGTTGCCGATCAGCCCCGACACCGAGGTGATGCACACAATGCGGCCGGCGGCGCGACGACGAATCATCGGCATCATCACCGGGTGCAGCACGTTGTAGAAACCGTCGAGATTGGTGCGCATCACCACGTCCCAATCGTCTTCGGACAAGGCCGGGAACGCGCCGTCACGGGTCAGGCCGGCATTGAGCACCACGCCGTAGTAGGCGCCATGCTGCTCCACGTCGGCTTCAAGGATTTGCTTGCAGCTGGCGCGATCGGCCACGTCAAACTGCAGCACCCGCGCCTTGCGGCCCAGGGCTTCAATCTCGACCTGCACCGCGTCCGCTTGCGCGCGGCCGCTGCGGCAATGCAGCACGATGTCATGCCCGGCCTGCGCCAGACGCAGGGCAATGGCGCGGCCGATGCCACGGCTGGAGCCGGTGACCAGTACGGATTCAGTCATGGCGTTTCGTCCTTCGGTTCATCTAAATAGGTGGCCGCCTTAGGCGGTCGAAATACGTTCAAGCGCGCGCTGGCCTGGATACCGTCGCCGGTGAGGTGGCATTCGAACACACCCATGCCGTTGTCGTCTTCCAGCGAGCGCAGGCCGTGGATGCGCAGCTCGGCGCCTGCCGGGAAGTGTTCCACGTTGCACTCGAACTTACGCGTGCCGAGCAGGAAGCCCAGCTCCACGGCTTCGCCGTTCTGGCGCGCGCGGCACCCGGCATACACGGCGACGCTCTGGGCCATCAGCTCGATCCCGACCCAGGCCGGCAGGCTGCCGTCCGGGCGGTTGAACAGGCCGCCGGGCTTGACGGTAAGGCGCGTGTGAATCTGCTCTTCATCGAACGACAGCACCTGGTCGATCAGGATCATGTCGCCCGCGTGGGGCAGCAATTGGGCGAGTGGCCAATCAATCATGGGGCCTCTGCGATTATCAGGCTGACGTTGTTACCGCCGAAGGCAAACGAGTTGCTCATCAGGCAGCGTTTTTCCAAGGTGTCGCCGGTCTGCGCCCATTGCAGGGCGGGCAGCGCCGGGTCGGCCTGGCCGTCCCACACATGCGGCGGCACGCGGCCGTGCGTCAGGCTCAGCCAGCAGAACGCCGCTTCCAGCGCGCCAGCTGCACCGAGGGTGTGGCCGCTCATGGGTTTGGTCGACGAACAGGCCACGCCGTGGGGAAACAGGCTGGCGACGGCCAGGCTTTCCATGGCGTCGTTGTGCTGGGTCGCGGTGCCGTGCAGGTTCAAGTAACCGATCTGCTCTGGCACCAGCTTCGCGCTGGCCAAGGCCTTGCGCATCGCCTGCAATGCGCCTTTGCCGGTAGGCTCGGGCGCAGAAATATGGTGCGCGTCGCAACTGGCGCCACTGCCCAGCAGGGCAATCGGCGCAGGGTGTTGGGTCATCAGAAACAGCACGGCCGCTTCGCCGATATTGATGCCATTGCGGTTCACTGAAAACGGATTGCAGCGCTCGCTGGAGACCGCCTCCAGCGCGGTAAAACCGTTGAGCGTCAGCTTGCACAGGCTGTCGACACCGCCGCAGATCACCGCGTCGCACACGCCCAGGTCCAACAGGCGTTGGGCGCTCATCAACGCGCGGGCGCTGGAGGTGCAGGCGGTAGAAATCACATAGGCCGGGCCGCTCAGTTGCAGCCAGTCGGCGAGGAAGTTGGCGGGGGCGCTGAGTTCCTGTTGCTGGTAGTCGTAGTCGCCGGGAAACTGCTTGTCGCGCAGGTAATTGGCGATGCCACGGCTGGCCTCGTCGATGCCCGAGGTGCTGGTGCCCAGCACCACGCCGACTCGCGAGGCGCCATAGGTGTGAATGGCGTGGCGGATCTCGCCCTCGATCTGCAACGCTGCTTCCAGCAACAACTGGTTGTTGCGGCTGCTTTGCTGGTTCAGTTCGGCCGGAATAGTCACCAGCTCGCCGCGCACGCCGCCAACCGGCAATACGCGTTCCGGCACCCAGCCGCTCTCGGCGCGCATGCCCGAGCAGTCGCCGGCAAACAAGCTGCGGCTGACCTCGGCCTGGCCGCGCCCCAGGGCGCAAATCACGCCCAGCGCATTCAGATAAGCCGTCATCGAGCGGCCCCCAGCGGGGTGATGCGATAGCTCAGCGGTTGGCCCGTCATGTTCACGCTGAACACCTCTGAAGACTGATAGACGATTTGCCAATGACCCGGCAGCGTGCGCGTGAGGTCCATGGCCTGGGCGCTCGGATAAAGCGCGCGCACGTCATCCGATGAAGTCAGGGCAAACAGCAAGGCGGCAAACAGTTCGCGCGCCGCCGGGTTGGGCGGCAGCAGACCATCGGCCTGCCACTGGCCATCGAGCAGTTTTTGCCGGGCCTGGGGAATGCCCAGCGGGTCCATCATCGACCAACGAAGGGCCGCGCCTTCACGCTGGATCACCAACAGCCAGTCCTGGCTCTGGCCACCCGAAAGGCGCTGCACATGCAATTGCATCGGCAAGGCCAGCGCCGGGGTTTTTGCGGGCAACGGCGGTTGGCTGGCGCAGGCGCTCAGCAGCAACAGGCAACCGATCAACAGCAGGCGGATCATGGTGCGACGCTCGCGAAAGGTTTACGCGCCACACAGTTGACCAGCGTCTCTTCGCGCTGGCCCACCGGTGGCGGGTTGCGCAGGCCCCAGCGCTCGAGCAGGCCAAAATCACTGGAACGGCTCCACCACAGATACGGGTACGAGACATTCTGTGGGGCGAATTCAAAACCCTGCTCGCGCAGCATCTCCAGGTATTGGTCGGCGCTTTTCTGCACGTGCATCGGGTGGCGGAACAACCAGCGAATCACCCAGGTATCGATATAGGCTTCGGTGGACTCGGCAAACAGCAGGTAGCCGCCCGGCTTGAGCACGCGGTAGAACTCCTTCAAGGCGCGATGCTGTTCGACCAGATGATGGAAGGTCTGGTGGCAGAACACGACATCGACGCCGGCGTCGGGCACCTCAAGGGTGGCGCAGTCGCTGCCGATCAGCTCGACGGCCAGGCCCTGGCGCGCAGCCTCAGCCTTGCTCAGCGCCAGGCTATGCGGGTCGGCATCCACACCGATCAGGCGCTGCGGCGCGAACACCTGCTGCAAATACTGGAACGACTTGCCCTGGCCGCAACCGGCGTCCAGCAGCACCGGCGCGACCGGCAATGGCTCGGTGAACAGGCCGCGCAGGTCGTTGATCGCCACGCGCAACACGTGGTGCTGCCAAGTGTGGCTGCGCAGGAACCAGAAACCGAACCTGGTTTCTTCGACGTAGTTTTTACTCAGGTAGTTTTTTTCCAGCGCTGGACTGCTCATACCGGCTCACCCGCGCAAATCTCCGACAACATCCGCAACCGCCGCTTGGGCTCGCTGACAAACGGGTTGCGCTCATCCCACGCGTAGCCGGCGAGGATCGAGCTGATCATCCGGCGAATGTCCGGCGAGCTGCCCGGATGGAAAATCACATCCTGGAAGGTGCCGGCGTACCAGCCTTCGACGTAGCAGCGGAAAGTGTCGACGCCGCGTTTCAACGGCTCGGCAAACTCGGTTTGCCAGTCCACTGTTTCGCCCATGAGTTGGCGGTGCAGCAAGCCCGCCGCCATGCTTGCCGAGCGCATGGCGATGGTCACGCCGGAAGAAAATACCGGGTCGAGGAATTCCGCCGCGTTGCCCAGCAGCGCAAAGCCCGGACCGTGCAGGGTTTTGACGTTGGCCGAGTAGCCGCCGATGGTGCGCGCAGGCGTGTCCCATACGGCGTTTTGCAGCACGCCGGCCAGGCTCGGCGTTTCCGCGATAAAGCCGCGCAGGCACGCGTCGAGGTCGCTGTCGCGGCCGTCGAAATGCGCCTTCGCCGCGACCACGCCCACCGAGCAGCGGCCATTGCTGAACGGGATGGTCCAGAACCAGATGTCACGCTGGGTCGGGTGGGTGGTCACGAGGATTTTGGTGCGGTCGAAACCGGGGTGTTCGATGCGGTCTTCGACGTGAGTGAACACCGCCTGGCGCACCGGGAAATCCGATGGCGCCTCAAGGTCCAGCAGGCGCGGCAACACACGGCCGTAGCCGCTGGCGTCGAGGATAAATTTGGCCTTGAGGTGGTACTCGCTGCCATTCTCGCGGCGCACATGCAGGTAGCGGCTGTCGCCGGCAAAATCCACACCGACGACGCTTTCGCCGTAGCGAATGTCGACGCCTTGCAAGGCGGCCTGGTCGGCCAAAAGTTTGTCGAATTCAGCGCGCTGCACCTGGAAGGTGGTGGGTTTGCCGTGGCTGAACGTGTCGCCAAAATCAAACGCGCTGTAGCGCTCGCCCCAGGCAAACGCAGCGCCGGTTTTTACCTGGAAACCCGCTGCCTGCACGGCCTCGAGCATGCCGGCTTCTTCGATAAAATCGATGCAGTGCGACAGCAGGCTTTCGCCAATCGAGAAGCGTGGAAAATGCTGGCGCTCGATAATCAATACATCATGCCCGTTGCGCTTTAACAGCGCGGCGGCGATGGCACCGGACGGGCCGGCACCGATCACCACCACCTGGCGACGTTCCATTTCAACTGTGGGCACGAGGGCTCCTTGCCGCTATGGCGATAATCACATTCATAAGGCGTGCTTCTGATGGCCGGCCCAGGGCGCCAGCATAAAGCTGAAGGCCAGGCCCAGGCTGACCGACAGGCCGAAATTGCTCACGGCCGGTGTACTCGACACCGCCAGCAGGCCGAACGACAACCAGGTCGTCAGCGCCGCCAGCAGCGTACCTAAAAGACTCACGGCAGGGCCGCCGATCTGTTCGCGCATCAAGATCGCGTAGTCAACGCTGATCGCCGTGACCAGCAGCAGGCCGAACAGGCTGAACAAGGTCAGTGGCTGGCCCAGCCAACCCAGGCTGGCCAGGCTGCACAGCGCCGCGAGCAGCGGCAGGGCGACGATGCGCAAGGCGCCGCCGACACCGAACGGCAGGATCAGCAACAGCACGATCAGCACGCACGACATCAATTTCAATTCAGCGGCGCTGATCTGCGTGTCGGCGAACACCCGGTTCAAGTCGCCCAGGCGATCCACCAGCTGCACGCCAGGCAAGTCCAGCGCCTGCACCCGTAGCAGCGCCGGGTTGTTCAGGCCTTGCAGGCTGACCATCGCCGCGACGCCGCCGTCCACCGGCCCCAGCCACAGCGTGCGCCAAGGCTCGGCGAGCGGGCCGACCAGCGCCGCGTCGATGTCTTCGGTGCGCAAGCCTTGCAGTTGCGCGATTTCGGCGTGCAGGGCGCTGGCGGGCACGCCCAGGTCCAACAGCGGCTGCCAGTGTTGCGGCAATTGGTTCAGCGCGTCGCGCAGCCGTTGCTGCTCGGCGGGCAGGTTGACCAGTTGGTTGAGCGCCAGGTAGCCCTGCAGCTTGTCCATGTTCACCAGTTGATCCAGGCGCTGGCCCAGGGCTGCCTGACGTTCGAGCAACTGCTGCTGATTGTCGGCGCGTACCAGAAAGAACTGGCTGGTGGGCTGGAACCCGGTGATGCGCGCCACGGCCTGGGCTTCCTGCAGCAATTGCGGCGGGGCGCCGATCCATTGGCGCAGATCGTTCTTGCTGTTCAGGTGCCACAGGCCGCCGGCGCAAAACAGCAGCACCAGCGCCAGGAGCAGCGGGCTCGGTAAGTGTTTGATCAAGGTGGCCCGCAGCACCCACAGGCCTTCAGCGATGCGCAGCGGCCATTGCGCCGGGCGCAGGTCCACGCCTTGGAGCAGCGCGGGCAGCAGGCACACGGCTGACAGATAGGCGCCGACCAGACCGGCGGCAGAGAACACCGCGATCTGGGTGAGCGCCGGGAACGGCGTCCAGGCCAGCGCCAGGTAGCCGATGCAACTGGTCGCCAGGCTCAGGCTCAGCCCCGGCAGGGTCAGGCGCAACGCCGGCCAACTGCGCCACGGCTGCAGGCTCCAGCTTTTGGACAGGTAATGCAGCGGGTAATCCACCGCCACGCCGATCAGGCTGGAGCCGAGCACCAAGGTCATCACATGCATATGGCCGAACAGCGCCACACAGGCCACCGCGCCAAACAACATGCCCACCAGCACCGGCACAAAGGCCAGCAGCACACGCCAGCGGCGGAAGGCGAGCAACAGCAATAACAGGATGCCCAGCGTGGCGCCGCCGCCCACCCAGGTGATTTCCCGGGTCGCCTGCTGCTGCCCATTGGCCGCGTAGAGCAAGCCACTGGCGGCGAGCAGTTGCGCGCCTTGCTCGCCGGCCTGCGCGCGGCTGGCCTGGAGCAGATCCGCCACTTGCACCGGCAGTTTCATATCAAAGGCATTGCCGGTGGTGCGCGCACGCAGCAGCACCCAGCTTTTGCCGTCGGCATCGGCGATCAAGGCGCCGCTGCCGATATCCAATTGCACCGAGCCGTGTTGCGGCTGGCTGTTCTGGATACGCCCGGTCAGGCCCAGCCAGTCGTCCTGGCTCGGCACCAGGCTGAACCCGGTGAAGGGATCGAACAGGGCTTGCACGCGTTGTTGGATGAACGCGTCGGGGTGCTCGATCAGTTGTTCGCGGTCCCTGGCCGAGAGCATCGCCAGGCGCCCGCGCAGCAATTGCTCGCGCAGGGCCGGCAAGTCGGCCTGCAGGTTCCACTGCACTTTTTCGAACAGCCCGCTGGCTTGCCAGCGCTCGCCCAATTGCTGCGCCACCGCCACGGCTTTTTGCCGATCCGCATGCCCGACCAATACCAGCATTTCGCGGTTCAGCGGCTCCTGCATGCGTTGCTCGGCTTTTAGCTCAAGCGCATCCGGCGTGCTGCCCGGTACCAGCTCCATGAGGTTGGCCGACAGCGGCGCGCCATGGCGCCACTGCCAGCCGGCCAGCGCCAGCACGGCCACCAGCAGGATCAGGAACAGGCGCGGCAGCAGGCGCTCACTGGGCAAAGTCGTGTTGCTCCGCATCGCTTAACGGTTGGGTGGCCGTGCTGTCCTGCATGCGCAGCACGGTGCTGTCGCCTTGGGTTTCGAGCAGTTGGATGGTCTGCACCAATTCGCCGCCGTCGATATTGATCTGGGTGAAAACCTGCTTGAGCAGCAATGAGCGCGGGATCAGCGTCAGCTTCCACTGCTTGGCTTCGCCTTGCAGCTGCAATTCGAAATCGCGTTGCAGGCCGCTGCTGTCGCCTTGGAGTACGGCGAGGAACAGGCGGTTCTGCTCGGCCCCGGCGCTCTTGTTCGGCAGCAGTTGCCAGCCATTGGCGTCACGGCGCGCAATGCCTTGGGCGCTGATGCGGTAGTCCTGCTGCAGCGGGGTTTTCAACAGCCACAACAGGCCGTGGTCCTTGGCGAGCACGAAGGTGCCTTTGCTGACCAAGGGTTGGGGAAGGGCGCGCAGGTGTTTTTCCTGGATGAAGTTGCCGTGGATCACCGAGGGCTTGGCCAACTGATCGCTCAGCTGTTGCAGATCAAAAGCATGGGCGAAACCTGGAATGCTCAATAACAGAATCAACGCGATCCCTGTGGGAGCGGGCTTGCTCGCGAAGGACGTTAACGATGACGCGGACCGTCTGATACTGCACAGGGCCCTCAAGACCTTCGCGGGCAAGCCCGCTCCCACAGGGAATCTCATTTCAGGGCCCTTTCGACGGCGTCGGTGAAGATGTTGGGGGAGGCCAGCTGCATCTCGCGGCTGGCGATTTCTACCGCCACTTGCACGGTGCTGGCGCGGGTCAGGCGTTCGCCGCTGGCCAGGTCTGTGATCAGGTAATTGACCTTCAAACGGTTCTCCCACTCCACCAAGCTGGCGCGCACATTGATCCTCTGGCCGAACACCGCGCCGCGCACGTAGCGCAGCTGCATGTCGATCACTGGCCACGCGTAGCCGGACTCCAGCATCGCCGTGTAGTTATGGCCGATCTTGTCCAGCAGCGCGCAGCGCGCCACTTCAAGGTACTTCACGTAATGCCCGTGCCACACCACGTGCATGGTGTCGATGTCGAAAAACGGCACGAGGATTTCAGTGTCGCAATGCAACAAGCCCTGGCTACGCATGCAGCCTCCAGTGTTGCTCGGCAATACGTTTCAGGCACAGGCGCAGCTCGCCCTCCAGCGCACGGTCTTCGATGACCGGCGGGAAGTCTTTACCCAGCGCTTCATGCATGGCTGCCAGCGCCGGTGGCAGGGGGCGCGCATCGTCCGCCTGGGCGCGCAGCCACACACCCTGGTTGGCCGCGAGCAACGTGGCGGCCGCCACTTGTTCGGTCAGTTCCAGCACGCGGATAGCATCACGTGCGGCAATGGTGCCCATGCTGACTTTGTCCTGGTTATGGCACTCGGTGGAGCGCGAGAACACGCTGGCCGGCATGGTGTTTTTCAACGCTTCGGCGGTCCACGCGCTGGTGCCGATCTGCACGGCCTTGAAACCGTGGTTGATCATCGCGCGGTCGGCCGGCGCGCCGGACAGGTTGCTCGGCAGGCCGTGGTTGTAACGCACGTCCACCAGCAGCGCGAGCTGGCGGTCGAGCAGGTCGGCGACATTGGCCACCAGGGTCTTGAGGCTGTCCATGGCAAAAGCGATGTGCCCGCCGTAGAAGTGCCCGCCGTGCAGCACGCGCTCTTCTTCGGCGTCGATGATCGGGTTGTCGTTGGCGCTGTTCAGTTCGATTTCGATAAAGGAGCGCAGCCAGTTCAGGCTGTCGGCCAGCACGCCAAGTACGTGCGGTGCGCAGCGCAGTGAGTAGCGGTCCTGCAGGCGGTGCAGCGGCGCGGTCGGCGCATCAATCGCCAGGTCTTTGCGCAGCCACGCAGCGACTTGCATCTGCCCCGGGTGCGGCTTGGCGGCGAACAGGCGCTCGTCGAAGTGTTCCGGGTTGCCTTGCAGCGCCACGACGTTCATTGCAGTAATGCGCGTGGCCAGTTGCAGCAGGTAGTCGGCGCGGGCGAAGGCCAGGCAGGCCAGGCCGGTCATTACGGCAGTGCCGTTCATCAAAGCCAGGGCTTCTTTGGGGCGCAGTACCAGCGGTTCCCACCCGAGTTCGCGGTGCACGTCAGCCGCCTGGCGACGCTCGCCACGGAACATCACTTCACGCTCGCCGGACAAGGTTGCGGCCACGTAGGACAGCGGCGTCAAATCACCGCTGGCGCCTACCGAGCCTTCTTCCGGAATCAGCGGCAGCACATCGTGTTGCAGAAACGCATGCAGGCGCTCGAGCAATTCCACACGCACCCCGGACACGCCGTGGCACAGCGACTGCAAACGCGCCGCCAGCACCGCGCGGGTGGCTTGGGCGTCGAGCAACTTGCCCAGCCCGCAACCGTGAAAGGTATACAGGTGACGCGGCAGCGCCTCGACGTGCTGCAACGGCACCGCCACCACGCACGAGTCGCCGTAGCCGGTGGTCACGCCGTAGATCACGCCTTCCTTGTCCAGCAGCGAGTCGAGGAACTGCGCGCCTTTGGCTATGCGCTGGCGATACGCTGCGTCGCCCTGCAACTGCGTGGGCGCCTGACGGTTGGCCAAGGCCAGCACGTCTTCAATGCGCAAAGCGCGTTCGCCAAAGGTTACTGGCTCAAGATGCGTCGTCATCGGTTTTCCAGAAAGGGTAAAAGTTGAACCATTGTTGGGGCGCTTCCAGGCAGAACTGGCCCAGGCGTGCGGCGTAGCGCGCGGTCCACAGGGCGATGACCTGCTCGCGGGTGCTGCGCTTCCATTCGATCAATTGCGCGAACGGCTCGATGGTCAGGCGATAGCGACCGTTGTGTTTCAGGCACATCAGCAGGTTGACCGGGCATTTGAGCAGCCCGGCCAGCAGCCACGGGCCCTGCGGGAACGCCGCGTCAAAGCCGAGGAAATCCACGCGCACCTTGCGCCCGCCGTGCAGCGGCACGCGGTCGCCGGCAATCGCCAGCCACTCGCCGTCGTCCAGGCGCTGGCTGAGCAGCAGCATGGTCGCCGGGTCCAGTTCGCTGACCTGGATCAGGCGCAGATGCGTGGCCCCGGCTTCGCCCAGCAGGCGGTTGAAACGCTCGGCGTGCTTGGTGTGCACCAGCACGTTCATGGTGACTTGTTCACCGATCTCGGCCAGCGCGCGGCACACTTCGAGGTTGCCCAAGTGCGCGCCGACCAGCATCTGCCCGCGCTCGCCGCGCAGTTGCCCGCGCAATTGCGCCGGGTCGTTGATTTCGATCTGCTCCAGGCGCAGCTTGCCGTTCCACACGTCGAGTTTGTCGAGCAGTGAGTCGGCAAACGCCATGAACTGACCGAAGACTTTTTTATGTGTGGGCCGCAGTTCATCGCGCCCGCTCCAGTCGGCCAGGCGCTGTTGGTATTCCCATGCGCTGTGGCGGGCGGTGCGGCCGAACAGGAAGAAGTACAGCACGATGCTGTACAGCAACGGGCTCAGCAGGCGGCGGCCGAGGACCCTGGCGGCGACGGCAGTGAGCTTCATCAGCCAGAAACTGCCGCGCTCCTCGCGGTCGGCCCAGTGTTTGGTGCGCTCGCTCATGCCTGCCACCGTCGCCACAGAATCATCGGCGCGCGCACCAACATGCCGAAAAACAGCCGCGTGTGCATGGCCGAGATGCGCACGTTGTCGCGAAACAGGCGAAAGTGCGACAAGCCGTCGGCGGGGTAATGCACCTGGGTCGGCAGCCAGCGCATCGGCTGGTTACGCCAGGCCAGGCGCACCAGGATGTCGGAATCGAAATCCATGCGCGTGCCGATGTAGGCCGAGTTCATCAGCGCTAGCGTAGGCGCCAGCGGGTACACGCGAAAGCCGCACATCGAGTCGCGTATCTGCAGCGACAGGGTGTTGATCCACACCCACACGTGGGTCAGGTAGCGCGCGTACAAGCGGCCCTTGGGCACGCTGTCGTCGTATTCGGGATAGCCGCAGATCACCGCGTCGGGGTGCCTGCGTGAGGTATCGAGAAAGCCCTCGACTTCGCGCAGGTCGTGCTGGCCGTCGGCGTCCACTTGCAGGGCATGCGTGAAGCCCTGGCGCGCGGCTTCGCGGAAACCGGCCATGACCGCGCCGCCTTTGCCTTGGTTGTTGGGCAAGGTCAGCAGCGTGACGTTGTCGAGTGTCGCCAGTTGCGCCAGCACCGCCGCGCAAGCCGGGCTGCTGCCGTCGTCGACCAGCAGGCACGGCAAGCCGCTGTTCAACAGGCTGTGAACCACGGCCGGTACGGCGGCTTCATGGTTGTAGACCGGGATCAGGGCGCAGGGGTTATGCATGACTGACCCAACCGACTGGTAGCGGGCTTACGGTGGTAAGCGCGCTTGTTGTGGCGAGCGGGCTTGCCCCGCGTTGGGCTGCGAAGCGGCTCCCGTAAGGTAACCGGGGTGTCTCAGGCATACCGAGTTGGCAGGTTTTGGGGCTGCTGCGCAGCCCAACGCGGGGCAAGCCCGCTCTCCACAGGAAGCCCGCTCGACACACCAGGCCCGCTGGCCATCGACGGTTATGCACTTGGCGCCTCCAGCACTATGCGGCCACTGGAGCAGGCGGCGACGCCATTGCGGTAGGCAAAATACAGCTTGCCGCGTTCCTGGTCGAAGCGCAGGTGCAGTTCAACCTGATCGCCGGGGCGCACCAGTTGCTGGAACTTGAGCACTTCCATGCCGGCAAAGGTCGCGGGCAGGTCGAGCAACTGCTGGCCGAGGTTAAAGGCCCATTCCACCTGCACCACGCCCGGCAACACGGGCGTGACAGGGAAGTGGCCGCTGAAATAGGCCAGGTCTGGCGGGATGCTCAGTTGCACGGTCCATTCGCCGTTGGCTTGCACTTGCGCCAGCACGTCCGGCGCTTTGGGCCGTGGGGCGAGTAACAGCGCTGTGACGTCGGCTTGAGGCAGTTTGCCCTGGGCGTTCAGCGGCAACTGGCGCAGCAACCGCCAGCGCCGCGGCAGCGCCAGGGCTTCGCAATGCTGGCTCAGATGCTGGCGCAGGGTTTGGGTGACGGCGCGGCGGCCTTGATTGCGCAGGGCATGCAGGCCATCGGCGCTCAACACCACCAGCGCGCCGAGCGAGGCGCGGTTTTCCTGCACCACGCCCAGGCGGGTTTCGGCGACCCAGGCGTGGGCCATCAGCGCCTGTTCGAGCATCGGCAGGGAGATGCGTTTCTCTTCCAGCTTGACGATGCGGTCCAGGCGGCCGAGCAGCTCGAAGCGCCCGTCGGAGTGGATGCGGGCAGCGTCGGCGGTCTGTTCAATGTGCCCGGCCGGTAGATAAGGTGAGGCAATGCGCAGCGCGCCGTCGGCATCCTGGCTCAGTTCTACCTCGGCAAACGGCTGCCACGGCTGCGCGCCCTGGCGCCAGGCAATGCCGCCGGTTTCCGAGCTGCCAAGGATTTCGGTCGGCCATTGCTGCAGGCGGTCGTACAGGCTGCCGGCAGCCTCGATGGGCAGCGCGCCACCGGACGAAAACACCCGCGACACGTGGCTCAGGGCGGGCCAGTCGAGGTTGTCGCCCATGCGTTTGAGCAGCGCGGGGCTGGCGACCCAGGCAAATGTTGAGTGTTCGCGGCTGGCGCGCTGCAGGTCTTCGGGGAAGGCCAGTTGTTTGCGTACAAACGTGCGCCCGGCGCACAGCGGCCACAACACCCGAAACAGCAACCCGTAGATGTGCTGGGTGGCGACGCTGCCGATGATGCAGGCGTCGTTAAGGTCCGCGCCCCACAAGGCTTCCAGCGCTTCCACTTCGTTGGCAAGTTGGCGCAGGGTCTTGTCGATGCGCTTGGGCTCGCCGCTGGAGCCGGAGGTGCACAGGCTCAAGTGGCAGGCGTCCAGGTCGAGTGCGGCAGCGCTCAACGGCGCCTGGTACAGCGCGTCGAGGTCAGCGGCTTCCACCAGCCAGGCATCTACAGCGTCGTCCCAGCGCTGGCGGGTCTGGGGTTGCAGGTCGGCCGGCAGCAGCACGCTGACCCCGGCCCGCCAGGCGCCCAGCAGGGCAATGGCCAACAGGCCGGCGTCTTCCAGGTGCACGGCCAAACGCCGGATGCCGCGCGCTTGCAGGCCCGCCGCCAAGCTCAGTGAGTGTGCCCACAGTTGGGCATGGTTCATTTCAGGCTCGGTGGTGACCAAGCGCTGTTGCAGCGGCTCAAGCAGCAGGTGCTCAAGTTTCAACCCATTCATACGCGGCCTCGAACCCTTTGTCGTACCAGCCATTCCACGGCAAACAACAACCCCATCAGCCCATAGGCGATCAGGCCGTTGTACAACGTCCACCAGCTCAGCGGCGCCCACAGGGTGAGGGCGGCGGCCAGCAGGCCATTACACAGAAAAAACACACTCCACACCACAGTGACCTGGCGCGTATAGCGGATGGCCTCGGGCGGCAGTTGCGGTTCAGTGATGCGTGCCAGGCGCTCGACCATCGGCGGGCCGTATTTCAGGCTCAAGCCGAACAGCGCCAGCATGAATGCGCTGACCAGGCTGGGGTACCAGCGCAGCAGCTGCGGGTTGTCGAACCAGGCCAGCAGCAGGCAAAACACGATCACCGCCATCGCCATCCAGCGGCTGCCAGGGCGGCGTGCGCCGGTCAGCGCGCGCAGCAACCACAGGCTGCCCAGCAGCAGGCCGAATTGCCACGGCGCAAAGTGCTCGGTGCCGTAATACACCGCAAAAGGGTACAACAGCCCCGCCAGCAACAGGCCAAGGCCGATCAGCCGGCTCATGCGGCAGGTGCGACCAGACGGTACACCGCCTCAACCACGTCGTTTACGGTGCGCACTGCCTTGAATTCTTCGGCGGCGATCTTCTTGCCAGTCTGGCGCTTGATGTGATCGATCAAGTCTACGGCGTCGATGCTGTCGATTTCCAGGTCCTGGTACAGGTTGGCGTCGAGGGTGACGCGCGAAGGCTCCAGTTCAAACAGTTCCACCAAGGCGTCGCGCAGGGTGTTGAAAATATCGTCACGAGTTTGCATGGTCCGGTCTCAAGCTGCCTGTCTGGCCGTGACGAACGCCGCAAGGCTGGCCACGTTGGTGAAGTGATTGCGCGTGTCTTTGGCGTCGGCATCGATCTTGATGCCGTACTTTTTCTGGATCGCCAGGCCCAATTCCAGGGCGTCTACCGAATCCAGGCCCAGGCCTTCGCCGAACAGGGTCTGCTCGCTGCCGATGTCGTCGACGCTGATGTCTTCCAGGCCCAGGGCCTCGATGATCAGCATCTTTATGTCGTGCTCAAGGCGGTGTTGGTCGCTCATCTTCGGCGAGCTCCTTAATGAAATAGTGGTGCAGGTAATCGTTGAGCTTGCGTGAAGCCTGGGGCGCGGGCCCGAGTGCGGCAAAGGTGTGTGGTTCTATATCGGCACCCACGCGCAAACTGAAATGAAATCGACGTTTGGGAATGCGGTACCAGGGTTCTGCCTTGGTCAACGTCGTAGGGCTGACCTTGATCACCACGGGGGTGATGATTGTCGCACCGCGCAGCGCGATGGCGGCGCCACCGCGATGAAAGGCGGGTGCCGCGCCGGGTGTGGTGCGGGTGCCCTCGGGGAAAATGATCAGGGTCTGGCCCTGGCGCAACGCCTCGGCGGCGGCGTCGAGCATGTCGGCGCTGCCGTCATTGCTGATATAGCCTGCATCGCGCACCGGCCCACGGGTGAACGGGTTTTGAAACAGGCTCTGCTTGACCACGCAGTTGGTCTGGCGCATCAAGCCGATCAGGAACACTACGTCGATCAGCGACGGGTGGTTGGCAATGATCATCTGGCCTGGGCGACCGAGTTTTTCTGCGCCTTCGACGCTGTAGGTCAGCACGCCGGCGCGCTGCATCAGGCGGATAAAGAACCAGAACAGTTTGCTGATGGTGTGGCGGGCGCGGCGCTGGTGTTTTTCAGCGCTGCCTGGCAGGCAACTGAGCAGCGGAAACACCAGCAATCGCAGGCACAACCCGCCGACGCCGAAGAAGAAAAAGCTCGCGGCGGTGGCGAACAGGCGCCAGTAATAGGCGTCCCGGGGTTTTTCGGTCAGGGCTTGCGTTGCCAGTTCCATACACGGTTCTTCCAGGCATGTTGGCAGGCAACCTGTTCGGTGAGCAGGGTGCGTAGCAGGTTCAGGGCGTGGGGCCACTGGGTTTGAGTGAGTTGGACAGCGCCGCTGTTTAGTTCCAATCGCCACTCGTCGCCCGGTGTCAGCAGCAGGCCGAGGGCGTAAGGGAAGGGCACGTCATGAATCCAGCGAGCATAGGCTTCGGGGGGCTGCTCCTCGGTGATCACCAGCAACACCGCCGGGGCACCCTCGTTGAGCAGCGCAGCGGCTTCGAGCATGCCGTGCTCAAGGCCGTCGCCTGCGGCGGCGAGTGCGGTCATTTCGCTGGTTTCATTGCGCAGGATCGACCACAGGCCGATCACCGCGTTATGCACCGATAGGCTGAACTGGGTCGGCGACAGGGGTTGGCCATCGGCCAGATCACTGAGGATGTCGAGGGTGCGTGGGGTTTCGCCGTGCCGGGAAATAAACACCAGCGGCAGGTCTTGCAGGCCTTCGGCCAGGGGCCAACCGACACTGAACGCCATGCGTGCCAGGCGACTCAGGCGTCGGCGCTGCATGGCAGGCAAAAAGGACACGTCAGGCGAAGCATCGCTGCCAGGCAGCGCCACTGGGGCCTGGCACCAGGCGTGCCAGTCGTGCGCACTCTCCAGGCCGGGAGCCCAGGCGCGCCATTGGGCGATGTTGAAAGTGATCACTGAGAAGTTATCCCGCCCCTGCGGGCTTCCATGTGCGGCCGTTGGCCCCGAATACCGGGACAGGGAACACAGGCCGAATGGCGCGCATTATCCCGGTGCTGTGGGCTTCTAGCAAACTTTGGTAAAGAATTGTTCACGGCTGATTACAATTTACTGGGAAAGATTTACAGATTGTCCTTTACCCGAGGACTGGCGGGGTTGTCGGAGTATTCCTTTTAGTTTGTGAGCGCTGGATTACGGGTATCGCGCATCCGGCCGCGCAATGCGCCAGTGCATGGATGAACGAGGTAGCTAACAGGCGCTTTTGCCCTCTACACTCGGACATTCATTGATACACGGAGGTTTTTCCATGCGGCGTGTGGTGTTCAATCAGAAAGGCGGCGTTGGCAAGTCCAGCATTGCCTGCAACCTGGCGGCGGTCAGCGCCAGTGAAGGCTATCGAACCCTGTTGGTGGACCTCGATGCGCAAGCCAACTCGACTCAGTACCTCACCGGGCTGACCGGCGACGATATCCCGATGGGCATCGCCGAGTTCTTCAAGCAAACCCTGTCATCCGGGCCGTTTTCCAAGAAAAACCGCGTGGACATTTACGAAACGCCGTTCGACAACCTGCACGTCATTACCGCGACGGCCGAGCTTGCCGACCTGCAGCCCAAGCTTGAGGCCAAGCACAAGATCAACAAGCTGCGAAAGCTGCTCGATGAACTGAGCGAGGACTACGACCGGATCTACCTGGACACGCCGCCGGCACTGAATTTTTATGCGGTTTCGGCGCTGATTGCCGCTGATCGTGTATTGATTCCGTTCGATTGCGACAGTTTTTCACGCCAGGCGCTGTATGGCCTGCTGGCGGAAATCGAAGAATTGAAGGAAGACCACAACGAAGGCCTGGAAGTGGAAGGCATCGTGGTCAACCAATTCCAGGCGCGCGCAAGCCTGCCGCAGCAGATGCTCGATGAGCTGATTGCCGAAGGCCTGCCGGTGCTGCCGGTGTACCTGGCCAGCTCCGTGCGCATGCGCGAGTCGCACCAGGAGAGCAAGCCGCTGATCCACCTGGACCCACGGCACAAGCTGACGCAGCAGTTTGTGGAGTTGCATAACTTGCTGGAAAGCGCGTGACCTAACAGCAACACAAATCCCCATGTGGGAGCGGGCTTGCTCGCGAAGGCGGTGGTTCAGTTTGCTGATAAGGCGACTGACACACCGCCTTCGCGAGCAAGCCCGCTCCCACATTTGTTTTGCATTCCTGCAGGGGGATTTGGATTTGTCCCACAGAGGCTGTAGGACACGTCTGGCAAGCGGGGTTGCGCCTTGTCTCGCTGCCTACAGATAAGCCAGAATCCGCCGGCTTGTGCGTCTGGATGGGCGTCTCTAAGGTTCTCGGGCCGCTGAATGTTCAGCGGTCGGGTTTAGTAGCCCGTGGTGAGACGTACAGCAACGCTTCGGTCAGGGTCTTCCTGAGCGTGATGGTGGCTGTACGGAGGGCGCTTTCGAGCGCGCCGGTTGCGTCTCCCCGGTCTACTAACCTGCGTACAGCTGCCACCCTCCGTTTAGTAGCGGCTGGTTGCGGCTCCTGCTCGGAGACGTTCCATGGTTAACCTTTATACCGTTGCACCCAACCTCCCCACCGAAACCCTCGTGCTCAACAGCTACGAAACCTTCTCTTCCGTGCGCACGCTATTACTCAAGCTGTCCAACGACCTCACCGGCGAACACCGCGACGTGGCCCTGGCTATCCATCAATTAAGCGAACTCGGCGTACAGCTCGTAGGCCAGATGATGGACCGCGAAACCCCCGTAGCCCAAGCCTAAAACACGGTCAGTGTGGGAGCTGGCTTGCCTGCGATGCAGACAACTCGGTCTGTCAGGCAAGCCGTGGTGATGCCATCGCAGGCAAGCCAGCTCCCACATTTGACCGAGTTGATATTGGGTTTGGATTACACCCCTTGGCTGCGCAACCAACTCATCAACTGCGGCAACGGGAATGCCCCACTCTGGCGCGCTACTTCGCGGCCGTTCTTGAACAGAATCAGGCTGGGAATCGAGCGAATCCCCAATTGCGCCGACAGCTGCTGATTGGCCTCGCTGTCGAGCTTGGCCAACCGGCACTTGCCTTCCAACTGCCCGGCCGCCTGCTCAAACACTGGTGCAAACGACTTGCACGGCCCGCACCACTCAGCCCACACATCCACCAGCAGCGGCAGGTCGCCCTTGATCTGGCTGGCGTAATCGCCCTGTTTCAATTCAAAAGGTTTGTTCAACAACACCGGCTGTTTACAGCGCCCGCACTTTGGCGCATCACCCAGGCGTTCGCCGGGGATGCGGTTGAGGCCGTTGCAATGGGGGCAGGGAATGACGAGAGGTTCGGACATGGAGGGCTCCTGGAGATGGCCAATAGATTCTATTTGGAGCCAGCGCCGCTATTTATCAAGGCAAATACATAACTGTGGCGAGCGGGCATGCCCCGCGTTGGGCTGCGGAGCAGCCCCCAGTAAAGTAACCGAGTTGTATGAGGCGGATCTTCATTGCAGATTTTGCAGCTGCTGCGCAGCCCAGTGCGGGGCAAGCCCGCTCGCCACCGTGAACGTATCGCTTTTGCGAACTTACGACGAACAACTGATCTCCAAATGCTTGCCCCAATCCGGCGGCCGCTGGGCGTATTGCTCCATCCCCGCCTGCTCTTCAAACGGATTGCTCAGCACTTCATGCAATCGACGTACTTCGCTGTAGTCGCCTGACTCGGCGGCGGCGATGGCGTTTTGTGCCAGATAGTTGCGCAGGATGTACAGCGGGTTTACCGCGTGCATGCGCTCACGGCGCTGCGCTTCGCTGTAGTCCCCGTCGCGCGCAACTCGGGCTGTGTACAGTTCGGCCCAGGCATCAAACCCTGCAAGGTCGACGAAGTCATCGCGCAGTCGCGCCACAGCTTGCGCTGCGGGCTCATCACCCAGGCGGCGGAAGAACAGCGTGTAGTCCACGCCGCTGTTTTGCATCAGCTTGAGCAACTGCTCCACCAGCTTTTGGTCATCGTCTTCAGCCGTGGTCAACCCAAGCCGACGGCGCATCAGGTCCAGGTAATGGGCCTGGTACAGCGGTAGGTAAAGGCCAAGCGCCTCTTTCAAGGCGTCAACGCTGATAAACGGCGTGAGCGCCTGGGCCAGCGCGCTGAGGTTCCACTGCCCAATGGGCACTTGATTGCTGAAGGAGTAGCGCCCTTCGTGATCGGAGTGGTTGCAGATGAAGTGCGCGTCAAAGTCATCGAGGAACGCAAACGGCCCGAAGTCGAAGGTGATGCCCAGGATCGACATGTTGTCGGTGTTCATCACGCCGTGACAGAAACCGTAGGCCTGCCATTTGGCGATCATCTCGGCATTGCGCTCGACGATTTCGCGGAACATCGCCAGGTACGGCTCGGGCTGCTCCCGGCACTCGGGGTAGTGCAGGTTCAACACGTGTTCGGCCAGTTCAGCCTGCTGCTCGGGCTTTTTGGTGTAGTAAAAATATTCGAAATGCCCGAAGCGGATATGGCTGTGCGCAAGGCGCAGCACCATGGCGCCGCGTTCCTGTTTCTCGCGCCAGACGGGTGTGCTGGAGCCAATCACGCACAAGGCGCGGCTGCTGGGGATGCCCAGCGCATGCAACGCTTCGGAGGCGAGAAACTCACGGATCGAAGAGCGCAGCACCGCGCGGCCGTCGCCCATGCGCGAATAAGGCGTCATCCCGGCGCCTTTGAGGTGCAGGTCCCAGTGTTCGCCGGCCTCGTTGTACACCTCGCCCAGCAACAGCCCGCGGCCGTCGCCCAGTTGCGGGGTGTAGCCGCCAAACTGGTGGCCGGAATAGACCATCGCCCGCGGCTCCGCTTCGGCCCACAGCTTGTGCCCGCTGAACAGCTCGGCGAACACCGGTGTGTCGGCCACTGCCGGGTCGAGGTCGAGCAGGGCCATGGCGGCATTGCTTGCGACCACAAGGCGCGGCTCGTCGAGCGGCTCAGGCAATACGTGGGTTGAGAACGCGTCGCCCAGGCGTGCGAAGCGGTTGTCGAAGGTCAGTTCGTCGAGGGCTTTCACCGGCCATCTCCAGCAGAATGTCCGAGCATTCTGCTGGGGATAGGCGCGTTAGTCGAGTTTGCTCGGCGGTGGTTCTTGCACGCCGCCGTCGTTGGCGGGTTTGGCCGGGGTGTCGACTTCCACCAGTTTGTATTCCTGGCCGTGAAGGTTCTTGAGGTAAACCTCCATCTGGCGGAACGAGATGTTGATGTGGTGGTTCTTGAACTCGCGGTTGATAAAGCGGTTCACCTCGTCGATCACCGGGTTGCGGTCACCGAGGTCGCGCACGTGCATGCGCAATTCGTGGTCGAGGGTGCTTTCGCCGAAGTTGAGGAAGTACACGTGGGGTTCCGGCTCTTTCAGCACGCGTGGGTTTTCTCGCGCGGCCTTGAGCAGCAGTTCCTTCACCAGGTCCAGGTCGGAGCCGTAGTCCACACCCAGTTTCAGCGTGACGCGGGTGATGGTGTCGGTCAGCGACCAGTTGATCAGTTGCCCGGTAATAAACGTCTTGTTCGGGACAATGATGTCTTTGCGGTCAAAGTCGGTAATGGTCGTCGCACGGATGCGGATTTTGCTGACGGTGCCCGACAGGTTGCCGATGGTGATGGTGTCGCCGATACGCACCGGGCGTTCGAACAGGATCATGATGCCGGAGATAAAGTTGGCGAAGATCTCCTGCATCCCGAAGCCCAACCCCACCGACAACGCTGCCACCAGCCATTGCAGCTTGTCCCAGCTCACGCCGAGCGTGGACAGGGTGGAGACGAAGCCGACCCCGGCAATCACATACGACAGCAAGGTGGTTGTGGCGTAGGCGCTGCCTTGAGCCAGGTCCAGCTTGGACAGCACCAGCACTTCCAGCAAACCCGGCAAGTTGCGCGCCAGGGCGAAGGTGATGCCGACGATGATCGACGCACCCAGCAAGTCGCCGAAGCTGATCGGCACCATGCTGATGTTGGCGCCGGTGCCGCTGGTGTACTCGTACAGGGTGATGTTGTCGAGGTAGGAGAATACGGTGATCAGGTCTTTCCACACCCAGTACAGCGCCGCGATAAAGCCGCCGAGCAAGGCCAGGCGAATCAGGCGCATGGACTGTTCGTTGACCTGTTCGATGTCCAGGGTCGGTTCTTCGATCACCGCTTCGCCATCACCGGCTTCCTTGGCGGCCTGGCGTTTGGCCAGTGCACGCGCGTAGGCCAGGCGCCGTGCGGCGACGCCGAGGCCGCGCACGAAGGTGGCTTCGATCACCAGCCAGAACATCAGCAGGTACAGGGTATTGATCAAGCGGTCGCTGAGTTTGAGCGCGGTGTAGTAATAGCCAAAGCACACCGCCAGAAACAGGGCGACGGGCAGGGCGGTGAACACCAGGCCCACGGCTTTACGAAACAGTGAAGCTTTCTCGTGGGTCGGGCTGTTCAGCAGCAGGCGGCCCAGCAGCCAGGCCATCAGCGCGTAGCACGTCAGTACCACACCGATGCCCAGCACGTCGTCGGCCAGCGCCTCGGGTTGGTGCTCGGCGATGGCCACTACGGCCACCAATGCCAGCACTACCAGGCCAAGTTTGCGCACCCAGCCTTGCAGGAATTCAACCTGGGGTTTCTCCCAGCGAAAGTGCAGTTCCGCCACGCCGCCCGGCGCCAGGATGCGGTAGGCGGTGTAGAACACCAGCCACGCTTGGGCGATCTGCAGCAGTGCATCGCCAAGGTTGGCGTTTTGCCCGCGGGCGTCGATCTGCAGCGCGTAGCCGCACAGCGCCAGGCCCAGGGACACCGGCATCGCCAACAGGATGTTGATCAGGATGGCCTGCGGTGTGTGCCACTGGCTGTCGCGCTTGAAGTGGCCGATGTCCAGGTGAACCTTGTTCAGGCGCTGGTACAGCGCTTTACGGCGCCACAACAATGCACCGATCAACAGCAGCAGTGGCAGGAACAACAGCGGGCGCTGGGTCAGGCCGTCGTAGAGTTCGCTGACGCTGGAGGCCCACGGCAGGGTGGTGATCTGTTTGTTCAGGTGCGCCGGTACGGTTTCCAGCCACTCGGTGTCCAGCGGCTTGTTGCTGGGGATCCAGAACATTTGCTCGTCCAGCGTCGCGCGCAGGGTGGTGGCGGTGCTGAGCAGTTGTTTCTGGTTCAGTTGCAGGGTGATCGATTCGTTCAGCAGTGCGCTCAGCTCACGGCTCAGGCGCTCGAGCAAGTCGCTGCGGGTGATCGCCAACTCCAGCAAGGTGCGGCGCAGTTGCGGCGTCACGTCTTCCGGCGGCTGGTTGGCCAGCAAGTTATCCACATACGCACTGGGCGAGTTGATCAGCTCACGCTGCTGGTTGATCTCGAACTGGTACAGGCGGATGTTGGCGATATCGTCTGCCAGGTCGCGGTCGACCGTGAGACGGGGCAGCGCCTGTTTCTGCTTGTAGAGGATCTTGGAGAGCAGCAGGCTGCCCTTGAGCACGTTGATTTGCTCGTCCAGGGCCGAGTCGCTTTGCGTCACTGCGTCCAGTTGCTGCTTGGTCTTGAGGTTGGTCTGGGTCAACTCGTTGAGGCGGTCGGTACTCTTGAGCAGGTAGTCGGACAGTTTAAGGTTGGCCGCGCTTTCCGAGGCCAGCAGGCTGCTGCCCCCGGCTTTCTGCGCTTCGATGGACTGTTGGGTCACGGTCTGCTGGGACTGGGCCAGGCGTTTCTGGTTGATCAGCGTTTGCAGGTCCTGGATTTCCTGCTCCAGGCGGCTGGTTTTCTCGGTTGCCAGGTCGCGCTGGCTATTGCCCAGGTCTTGCAGTTGGCTGTTGCCGGCCAGTTCCTGGCGGCGCAGTGGAATCAGGGCATTGAGGGCGGCCAGCTCGGCATTCAGTTGGTTGCGCTGGTCGCCGGTGAGGGTCTTGCCGTTGTCTTTGCCCGCCTTGAGGATCGAGTTGATCTGCTGGATGCGGGTCTGGCTGTTGCTGATTTCGGTCTGGGCGCGTTCGGGACGGGTCTGGGCGGCAACGGACATGCTGTTGGCGTCGGCCACGGTTTTTTGCAGATCGCCTTGCTGGGTGGTGCGTTGCACCAGCAATTGCTCAAGCTGCGGCACCGGCAGGGTGGCGTAGCGCTGCGCCACCGGGATGATTTTGGTGGCCTTGAGCCGTACCAGTTCGCGCTGGTTTTCAGTGGTCTGGCGCGGGGCGTCTTCGAGCTGGCGCTTGAGGTCGACAAGGCGCTGCTCGTAATCCTGCTTGTTGCCCAGGTAGGTCAGGGTCTGTTGCAGGATGGTTTGCAGCGCCTTCATGTCGGCGTCAGGCAGCTTGCGGTCGGGCAGTTTGTCCAGGGTTTGCTGGATGGACTCGGCGCTGGGCGGGTCGGCGGCGTAAACGCTGCCGACACAGAGGGTCAGGCCCAGCAGGGCAGTGGCTAAAAAGGTGCGCAGAGTTGTCATGGATACCGGTCGAGCAAGGTAAAAAAGGTGGGGGCGTGGCGCCGTAGCCCCGCAGTTTAGAGGAAGAGTCCAGGGCCTGGACGACTTCCTTCGGGGAATTTGACGCCGACTTTTCCGATTCTGTTCCCGTCCATGACCGCGACGGTCCACAACGTGTTGTTCCATTCCACCTGGTCGCCTACCACGGGTGCGCCGCCGACCTTCTGGGTAATGAAGCGACTCAGTGGCATATCCGGGTCGATACCCTCGAGCTTGAGGCCGTAGAGCGCCGACACCGCGCCCAGCTGGGCGTCGCCTTCGAGCACAAAGTCGCCGAAGAAGCGCAGGTCGAGACCGCGTTGCGGCGCCTGGCTGAACAGTTTGCCCAGGGCCGGCAGGTTGTGTTCGTGGCCGATCACACAGAGCAAATCGTCGACTTCAAGCACCGTACTGCCCGACGGATGGAGCAGTTGCTGGCCACGGAACAGCGCGGCGATCCGCGTGCCTTCGGGCATTTTTAGTTCGCGCAGGGCCGCGCCGATGCACCATTTTTCCGCGCCCAGGCGGTAGACGAACAGCTCCCACTCGCTGGTAACGTGCACTTCCAGGGCGGCGCGGGAGATCGGCGCGGGGTCCGGCGGTACGGTCACTTTCAGCAGCTTGGCCACCCACGGCAGGCTTGTGCCCTGCACCAGCAGCGAGACCAGCACGATAAAGAACGCCAAGTTGAAGTACAGCTGCGCGTGCGGCAGGCCGGCCATCAGCGGGAACACCGCCAGAATGATCGGTACCGCGCCGCGCAGGCCGACCCAGGCGATAAAGGCTTTTTCGCGCCCGTGGAACGCTTTAAATGGCAGCAGGCCGACCATCACCGACAGCGGCCGCGCAAACAGGATCATCCACAGCGCCAGGCCCAGGGCGGGCAGGGCGATGGGCAGCAAGTCATGCGGCGTGACCAGCAGGCCCAGCACCAGGAACATGCCGATCTGTGCCAGCCAGGCCATGCCGTCGAGCATATGCAAAATGCCATGACGGCTGCGCACAGGGCGGTTGCCGATTACCAGGCCGCACAGGTACACGGCGAGGAAGCCGCTGCCGTGCAGGGCGTTGGTCAGGGCGAACACCACCAGGCCACCGGCGATCACCAGGATCGGGTACAGGCCGGTGGCCAGGTTGATGCGGTTGACCATCTGCAGCATCAGCCAGCCGCCGCCCAAACCGACGATGCCGCCGATGCCGAACTCGCGGATCAGGTGGGTCAGCAGGCTCCAGTGCAGGCCGGTCTGGCCGGTGGCGAGCATGTCGATCAGGGTCACGGTGAGAAACACCGCCATCGGGTCGTTGCTGCCGGATTCGATTTCCAGGCTGGCGGTGACCCGCTCGTTCAAGCCTTTGCCGCCCAGCAGCGAGAACACCGCAGCGGCATCGGTTGAGCCGACGATGGCGCCGATCAGCAAGCCTTGAATGATATTAAGGTTGAACAGCCACGCCGCGGCCATGCCGGTGAGGCCGGTGGTGATCAACACCCCGACCGTGGCCAGCGACAACGCCGGCCAGAGTGCCACGCGAAAACTCGCCACCCGTGTGCGCAAGCCGCCGTCGAGCAGGATCACTGCCAAGGCAAGGTTGCCCACCAGGTAGGCGGTCGGGTAATTGTCGAAGATGATGCCGCCGCCATCGACGCCGGCGATCATGCCCACGGCCAGGATGATCACCAGAATCGGGATACCCAGGCGGGACGAAAGAGAACTCACCAGAATGCTCGCACCCACCAGCAACGCGCCGATCAAGAACAGGCTGTTGATGGTCGTCGCATTCAAAGGCAGTACTCCAGAACGGGGAAGACAGGGC
Source organism: Pseudomonas sp. R9.37 (assembly GCF_963878885.1). Classification (NCBI taxonomy): domain Bacteria; kingdom Pseudomonadati; phylum Pseudomonadota; class Gammaproteobacteria; order Pseudomonadales; family Pseudomonadaceae; genus Pseudomonas; species Pseudomonas sp. R9.37. Next base: position 365,089 of record NZ_CAWNZA010000043.1, read on the forward strand.
GCAAACTGACCATGCAGTCTGCGTGCCAGCGATTCTAACCTGTTGAATTGCTGTGCTGTCAAAAAGCTTTTGCCGGCCTACATCAATCCAATGTGGGAGCTGGCTTGCCTGCGATGCAGGCAACTCGGTGGGTCAGGTTCACCGAGGAGATGCTATCGCAGGCAAGCCAGCTCCCACAGGAATCGACTTACAGCCTGAAGCGCCCCACCATCCCATTCAAATCCACGGCCAGGCGCGACAACTCACTGCTCGCCGCACTGGTCTGGCTGGCACCGGTGGCTGACTGCACCGACAGATCACGAATGTTCACCAGGTTGCGGTCCACTTCCCGCGCCACCTGCGCCTGCTCTTCTGCCGCGCTGGCGATCACCAGGTTGCGCTCGTTGATCTCGACAATCGCGGTGTTGATGGTATCCAGCGACAGGCCCGCGCCTTTGGCGATGTTGAGCGTCGACTCCGCGCGTTCGGTGCTGTTACGCATCGAATCCACCGCGTGCTCGGTGCCGGCCTGAATGCTGCCAATCATCCGCTCGATCTCGCTGGTCGACTGCTGGGTGCGATGGGCCAGGGCGCGCACTTCATCAGCCACTACGGCAAACCCGCGACCGGCTTCACCGGCGCGTGCGGCTTCAATTGCGGCGTTCAGCGCCAGCAGGTTGGTCTGGTCGGCCAGGCCGCGAATCACGTCCAGCACCTTGCCGATGTCACGCGATTCATTGGCCAGGTCGCCAATCAGTGTGGCGGTGGCCTGTACGTCACCGCTCATGCGCTCAATGGCGCTGACGGTTTCCTGCACCAGGTCACGGCCGTCACCCGCTGACGTGGTGGCATTGCGCGAGGCCTCGGAGGTGCTGACCGCATTGCGCGCCACCTCTTCGACGGCGCTGGTCATCTCGTTGACGGCGGTGGCGGCTTGTTCGATTTCGTTGTTTTGCTGGGTCAGACCACGGGCGCTTTCGTCGGTGACGGCATTCAGCTCCTCGGCGGCGGAGGCCAGCTGCGTGGCGGAACCGGCGATGCGTTGCAGCGTGTCGCGCAATTTTTCCTGCATCTTGGCCATGGCGGCCAGCAGGCGGCCGGCTTCGTCGTTGCCGTCGACCTTGATCGGGCGCGTGAGGTTGCCTTCGGCGACTTCTTCGGCCGCTTCCAGTGCCTGGGCGATTGGCAGGGTGATGCTGCGGGTCAGCAGCCACGCAAACAGCAGGGTCAGCGCCGTCGCAATGGTCAGCAGGCCCACCACCAGGTCAAAGGCCATGTCGTATTGGTCTTTGGCTTGCTGGTTGGTGGCGTTGGCCATCTTGTTGTTGATGTCCAGCAGGCGCGTCAGCACCGCGTTGACTTGCTCGGAGTTGCTCAGCAATTCGGTGTTGAGCAAGTTGCGCAGGTCGTCGATCTGGTTGGCGCGAGACAAACTCTTCATGCGCTCTTCGATCTGGTGGTACTGACCGAGCAAGCGCACGTATTCGTCGTAGGTCGAGCGTTCTTCGCCACTCTCGATGAGTTTTTCGTAGACGCCCTGGGCGGTGCGGATCTGCTGGTTGCGCAGTTCAAAGGCTTCCAGGGTCTTTTGCTGCACGTCTGGCTCACGGTTGGTCAGCAAGCGATACGACAACACCCGCAGGCGCAGGGTCAGTTGGGTGAACTCGTCGAGGGCGCGAATGCTCGGTACGCTGGACAGTGTGATGTCTTCGGTGGCAGCACGGATCTTGCTCATTTGGTTCAAGGCGAACACACCGAGAAACAACATGAGCGCACCAATAAACGCGAAGCCAAGAAAGGCGCGCGGCGCGATATTCATATTACGAAGAGACATGCTGAAGTCCTGGGGAGAAGCGCGATCCGTGCGGCCATGAGACGGGGTGTGCATCAGCTATCGGCCATGCGACTAAAGTCTTAAGGGGGCGCGCGCTTTTGTCGCATCAGACGAGGGGTTGGGCGGATTCAGGAACCAGATGGGGTAAATGCAGTCACTAAGGCTCGAAAGTGCGGCCCGGCCCTTAAATATCGGGCTGCGCGCCTGGGATAACCCTGGCATCCGAGGTGAATTTTCTTTATCGTCACCGCCCTTTGAAAAAGCCCGAGAAATCAAAATGTTAGAAGCATCCCTCAGCCAACTCGAACAACTGGTCAGCGACCTGGTACAGCAAAATCAGGACCTACTGGGCAACAACGAATCCCTCAAGGCCGAACTGGCCCGCGCCAAGGATGAAAACGACAGCCTGCAACTGAACCTGATGGAACAGGAAGAAAAGCACGGCGCAACCGCCGCGCGCATCCAGGCCCTGGTTGAGCGTGTGAGCGCAGGTCCTGTCGGCGCATGAATGAAGGCATAAAGGTCGTTTCGATTCTCGGAGAGGATTACTCGATCAAGGCGCCGGACGGGGAAGATCAAACCCTGATGCACGCCGTGACCATGCTCAAGGCCTCCCTGGCCACCACCAAGAAAAAGTACCCGACCCTGATCGGTGACAAATTATTGGTACTGGCTGCGCTGAACCTGTGCGCCGAGCAGATCGAAATGCAAAAGCACCACCAGCTGGAACTCGACCGTTACCAAGAGCAAGTCAGCGCCACGGTCGAAGTGATTTCCAAGGCGATCGGAACGCCTTAGAACCACGCATCCTGCATCCCCAGGCACGTGTCATCGCGTGCCTCCAGAATCGCCAGTTCATGATGGCAGCTCGGCACTTCCCAGGTCAGGAAGTACCGAGCGGCCTGGAGCTTGCCTTTATAGAAGGCAGCATCCGCCGCATTGCCCTTGGCCAGGCCTTCCTCGGCGCGAATTGCCTGTTCCAGCCAGCGCCAGCCAATCACCGTGTGCCCGAACACCTTCAAATACAGTGCCGAATTCGCCAGGCTGCTGTTGACCTTGCCTTGGGCGAGATCGGTGAGCAGGCCGAGTGTGACGCGCTGCAGGTTGGTCACTAATTCTTCCAGTGGTTCTCGCAGTGCGGTCAGTGATGGGTATTGCTGTGCTCGTGCGCCTGTCTCGGCGATCAGGCGGATCAGTTGCTTGAGGCCCGCGCCGCCATTCTGCGCCAGCTTGCGCCCGAGCAGGTCCAGGGACTGGATGCCGTGTGTGCCTTCGTGGATAGGGTTCAGGCGGTTGTCGCGGTAGTACTGCTCCACCGGGTATTCGCGGGTGTAGCCGTGGCCGCCGAGAATCTGGATCGCCAGCTCGTTGGCCTTGAGGCAGAACTCCGACGGCCAGGATTTGACGATGGGCGTGAGCAGGTCGAGCAGTTCGTGGGCTTGCTTGCGCTCGGTGTCGGTTTCCAACGTGGTGGTGTCATCGAACAACCGCGCGGCATACAGGCCGAGGTCGAAAGCGCCTTCGACATAGGCTTTTTGTGTCAGCAGCATGCGCTTGATATCGGCGTGCTGGATGATCGAAACCGGCGCGGTGCCTGGGTCTTTGCTGTCGGGCAAGCGACCTTGCGGGCGTTCGCGGGCGTATTCCAGCGAGTAGAGGTAGCCGGCGTAACCGAGCATGACTGCGCCCATGCCCACGCCGATGCGCGCCTCGTTCATCATCTGGAACATGCAGCTCAGACCCTGATGCGGCTTGCCTACCAGATAGCCGACGCAATTGCCGTTATCGCCGAAGTTAAGCGCCGTGGACGTGGTGCCGCGCCAGCCCATCTTGTGAAACAACCCGGCCAGCAGCACATCGTTGCGCGCGCCCAGGTTGCCATCCTCATTGACCAGGAACTTGGGCACGATAAACAGCGAAATGCCCTTCACCCCGGCCGGCGCGTCCGGCAGCTTGGCCAGCACCATGTGCACGATGTTTTCCGACAGCGGGTGGTCGCCGCCGGAGATAAAGATCTTGTTGCCCTTGAGGCGATAACTGCCGTCAGCCGCTGGCTCTGCCCGCGTACGAATATCCGACAGGGATGACCCGGCATGCGGCTCGGTCAGTGCCATGGTGCCGAAAAAGCGGCCCTCGATCATTGGCTGCAGGAAGCGCTGCTTCTGCGCCTCGGTGCCGAAGCTTTCGATCAGGTTGGCGGCGCCCATGGTCAGGAACGGGTAGGAGGTCGAGGCCGCGTTGGCCGACTGGAAGTGCGCAAAGCAGGCTTGCGACAGCAGGGTCGGCAACTGCATGCCGCCGGCGTCGAAACTGCGCGCGGCGTTCAGAAAGCCGGCTTCGAGGAAGGCGTCCACGGCAGGTTTGACGTCCGGGATCAGGATCGCTTTGCCGTCTTCATAGCGCGGTTCGTTTTCGTCGTTTTTGCGGTTGTGCGGCGCGAAGTACTTTTCGGCAATGCTGCGCGCGGTGCTGATGGCGGCATCGAACGTTTCGCGGTTGTGCTCGGCAAACCGCTCGCGCTGGGTCAGGCGCTCGGCATCGAGGACTTCGTACAGCTCGAAAGCCAGATTGCGGGAACTGAGCAGCGTCTCGGACATGGCGGCTTACCTGTTAAGGGAATGGCCGGAGTCTAAGTGCGCCAATAGAGGCTGGATAGCAAGATTGATCTAAGTGATGGAAGGGCAGAACAAGGGCCGAAGGTGGGGTGCGGTCAGTGTGGGAGCTGGCTTGCCTGCGATGAGGCCGTGCCAGCCGACATTTCTGTCACTGACCCGCCGCTATCGCAGGCAAGCCAGCTCCCACATTTTTACTGCATTTAGCCAGTTAACCGATGGTCATCAGGCTGGCGTTACCGCCCGCCGCAGCGGTGTTAACACTCAACGCCCGCTCGATCACCAGACGCTCCAGCGCAATCGCCGTCTCACCTTGCGACAAACCATGCACCCCGACAATCGCACCACCCCGCTGCGCCACTTGCTGGCACACCGCACGCAATTGGTCGGAATCACCGTGGTGCAGGACGGCGTCGAATACCACCTCATCCTTGGTCCAGTCAGCCACGCGCTTGATCTTCGCCTGAACTTCCCTCGGCAGGCGTGGGAACACAGCTTTAGTCAGGTCAGTTTCCGGCCATACCGCCGAACCGCCGACGGCCAATACTGCCGCCAGTTGCGTCAGCAGATCACCTTCCACGTCCGCCAGACACAGCACGTGCTCGCGGGGCAGGATTGCGTAGCTGTTGCGCTCGCCGGTCGGGCCGGCCAGTTGGCGGGTAATACCGCTTTGCGACTGCGCGGCGAACTGGCTGCACAGGGCGCTCAGTTCGCTGAACTTGCTGCTGTCGGCCCAGGTTTTCAGGGCGGTCAGCGGTTGGCTCATGGCATCGCGCAGACGCACGTCCGGCGCGGTCAGCTTGTCGCCACGCACGAAGGATTGTTCGATCGCATCGGTAGGGCGAGTCGACAGCAGACGGTACAGGTACAGCGGCCCACCGGCTTTCGGGCCAGTGCCCGACAGGCCTTCGCCGCCGAAGGGCTGCACCCCAACCACGGCGCCCACGATGTTGCGGTTCACATAGACGTTACCGGCGTGAACATTGTCGATCACCTTGGCGATGGTCTCATCGATGCGGGTGTGCACGCCCAGCGTCAGGCCGTAGCCGGAGGCATTGATCTGCGCAATGAGCTGGTCGATCTCTTTACGCTTGTAACGCACCACGTGCAGCACCGGGCCGAAGATCTCGCGTTGCAGTTCGTCGAAGCTTTCGAGTTCGATCAGGGTGGGCATCACGAAGGTGCCGCGCTTGATCTCTTCGCCGTCGGCAATCGCCACTTGGTACACATTGCGGCCTTTGTCGCGCATGGCCTGGATGTGTTTCTCGATGCCAGCCTTGGCTTCGGCGTCGATCACCGGACCGATGTCTACCGACAAGCGCTCCGGGTTGCCCAGACGGCATTCAGCCATGGCGCCCTTGAGCATTTCGATTACACGGTCTGCCGAATCTTCCTGCAGGCACAGAACGCGCAGGGCCGAGCAGCGCTGGCCGGCGCTGTCGAAGGCCGAGGACACAACGTCGATGACCACTTGCTCGGTCAGCGCCGAAGAGTCGACGATCATTGCGTTCTGGCCACCGGTTTCGGCGATCAGCGGAATTGGGCGGCCCTGGGCATCCAGGCGACCGGCGACGCTGCGTTGCAGCAGGCGCGCCACTTCGGTGGAGCCGGTGAACATCACGCCTTTGACGCGATCATCACCCACCAGGCGGGCACCGACGCTTTCGCCCTGGCCCGGCAGCAGTTGCAGCACGCCTTCCGGAATACCGGCTTCGAGCAACATGCGCACGGCTTGTGCCGCCACCAGCGGGGTTTGCTCGGCAGGCTTGGCCAATACCGGGTTACCGGCAGCCAGTGCCGCAGCCACTTGACCGCTGAAGATTGCCAGCGGGAAGTTCCACGGGCTGATGCACACCACGGGGCCCAATGGGCGGTGGGCGTCGTTGGTGAAATCGTTACGGGTCTGTACCGCGTAGTAGCGCAGGAAGTCTACGGCTTCGCGCACTTCGGCGATGGCGTTGGCGAAAGTCTTGCCGGCCTCGCGGGCCAATAGGCCCATCAACGGCTGGATCTCGCCTTCCATCAAGTCGGCGGCACGTTCCAGGATCGCGGCGCGCTCGGCGGGCGGGGTGGCCTGCCAGATCGGGCCGGCATTGATCGCGCATTGAATGGCGTTGTCGACGTCTTCGACGGTGGCTTCCTGTACATGGCCGACCACGTCACGCAGGTCGGAGGGGTTCAGCACAGGTGCGGCCGGCTCATTGCTGGAGGCGCAGCCCAGCATCGGCGCGGCTTTCCAGTCGTTGTGCGCGGTGGCCAGCAGCGCGCAAGACAGCGACGCCAGGCGGTGTTCGTTGGCCAGGTCGATACCGGCCGAGTTGGCGCGGTCGCTGCCATACAGGTCACGCGGCAGTGGAATACGCGGGTGCGGCAGGCCGAAGCCGCCTTCCAGCGTGGCCATCTGCTCGATGCTGGCCACTGGGTCGGCCACCAGTTCCTGAATCGAAATAGTGTGGTCGGCAATACGGTTGACGAACGAGGTGTTGGCGCCGTTTTCCAGCAGGCGACGCACCAGGTAAGCCAGCAATGTTTCGTGGGTACCGACCGGGGCGTACACGCGGCACGGACGGTTCAGCTTGCCCTCGGAAACTTTGCCTACAACCTGCTCGTACAGCGGTTCACCCATGCCGTGCAGGCATTGGAACTCGTACTGGCCGGGGTAATAGTTCTGGCCGGCGATGTGGTAAATGGCCGACAGGGTGTGGGCGTTGTGCGTGGCGAACTGCGGGTAGATGGCTTCCGGCACCGACAGCAGTTTGCGTGCGCAGGCAATGTAGGAAACGTCGGTGTACACCTTGCGGGTGTACACCGGGTAGCCTTCCAGGCCTTCAACTTGGGCGCGCTTGATCTCGCTGTCCCAGTACGCGCCTTTTACCAGGCGGATCATCAGGCGATGGCGGCTGCGGCGGGCCAGGTCGATGACGTAGTCGATCACATACGGGCAGCGTTTCTGATAGGCCTGGATCACGAACCCGATGCCGTTCCAACCGGTCAGTTGCGGCTCGAAGCACAGGCGTTCGAGCAGGTCGAGCGACAGCTCCAGGCGGTCGGCTTCTTCGGCGTCGATGTTCAGGCCGATGTCGTATTGCTTGGCCAGCAAGGTCAGCGACAGCAGGCGCGGGTACAGCTCGTCCATCACTCGCTCGTATTGCGCACGGCTGTAACGCGGGTGCAATGCCGACAGCTTGATGGAAATGCCCGGGCCTTCATAAATCCCACGGCCGTGAGAGGCTTTGCCGATGGAGTGAATGGCTTGTTCGTACGAGGCCAGGTACTTCTGGGCGTCGTGTTCGGTCAGCGCGGCTTCGCCGAGCATGTCGTAGGAATAGCGGAACCCCTTGGCTTCGAACTTGCTCGCATTGGCCAGGGCTTCGGCGATGGTTTCGCCGGTGACGAACTGCTCGCCCATCAGGCGCATGGCCATGTCGACGCCCTTGCGGATCATCGGCTCGCCGCTCTTGCCGATGATGCGGCTCAGGGACGAGGTGAGGCCGGCTTCATTGTGCGTGGCGACCAGTTTGCCGGTCAGCAGCAGGCCCCACGTGGCGGCGTTGACGAACAACGACGGGCTGTTGCCCAGATGCGGCTGCCAGTTGCCAGTGCTGATTTTGTCGCGGATCAGTGCATCGCGCGTGCCCTTGTCCGGGATGCGCAGCAGCGCTTCGGCCAGGCACATCAGGGCCACGCCTTCCTGGGACGACAGGGAAAATTCTTGCAGCAGGCCTTGAACAATACCGGCACGGCCGCCGGCGCTCTTTTGATTGCGCAACTTCTCGGCAATCGAGGCGGCCAGCTTGTTGGTGGCTTCGGCCATCTGCTGCGGCAGGCGGGCCTGCTCGATCAGCATCGGCACCACTTCCGGTTCCGGGCGGCGGTAGGCGGCGGTGATCGAGGCGCGCAGTACCGACTGCGGCAGGATGCTTTCGGCGAACTCCAGGAAGCACTGGTGGGCGTGGTCTGGCTGAATTTCTCCAGCGTCCTCCGCGTCCTTGCTGCCCAAGCCATTAATCTCGTTCAGGGTTGCACCACCCTCCAGTTTCTCCAGGTAATTGAAAATCGCCTGCTTGATCAGCCAGTGCGGCGTGCGATCAATGGAGGTCGCGGCGGCCTTGAGGCGTTCGCGGGTCGGGTCGTCGAGTTTGACCCCAAGGGTGGTCGTTGCCATCTTTTTATCCTCATGGGTGCCACTACTGCGTGGCATCTGCTGGCGGCAAGATTAGCTTTGCGCATGCAGAGGTGCAACCGGGTGCAACCCAAATTGTTCAGGAAATTTTTGATCGTGATCGGGAAAAAATCCGGCCTTCAACAGAATCCGCTCTCCCTTGGTGCATTTGCTTCTGAGGTCGGCCGTTCTTGCTCCGAAAAGGAGCAAAAAACCGTTGTTTAGGCGTAAACACGCCTAGGTGCAACTTATTCTCAAGAAACTGGTTGCACCTTATTTGCTTTGTTGAATAGCATTCGCGCCCAAGGTGCAACCGCCTGCAAGATGCGGTTCATCGGCTGGCGGCTTTCCTGGGGAAACGCCAGTCATAAATGCGCGGCACGCAGTCTCGTCTATCCGCTTATCAACGGGTGGCCGTCTGACACAGACCGTCGCTACATAAAAACAAAGCCAGGGCGTCACTCTAATGAGCGTTAGTAATCCCACCCTGATCACATTTGTGATCTACATCGCAGCAATGGTGTTGATCGGCTTCATGGCCTATCGCTCCACCAACAACCTCTCTGACTACATCCTCGGCGGTCGCAGCCTCGGCAGCGTGGTCACCGCATTGTCCGCCGGTGCTTCCGATATGAGCGGCTGGTTGTTGATGGGCCTGCCGGGCGCCATCTACATGTCCGGTCTGTCGGAAAGCTGGATTGCCATCGGCCTGATCGTCGGCGCGTACCTGAATTGGTTGTTCGTGGCCGGCCGTCTGCGGGTGCAGACCGAACACAATGGCGACGCCCTGACGCTGCCGGATTACTTCTCCAGCCGTTTCGAAGACAAAAGCGGCCTGCTGCGAATCATCTCTGCGGTGGTGATCCTGGTGTTCTTCACCATTTATTGCGCTTCCGGCATCGTGGCGGGCGCGCGTCTGTTTGAAAGCACCTTCGGCATGTCCTACGAGACCGCGCTGTGGGCCGGTGCTGCCGCGACAATTGCCTACACCTTCGTCGGTGGTTTCCTGGCGGTCAGCTGGACAGATACCGTACAAGCCACGCTGATGATCTTTGCGCTGATCCTGACGCCGATCATCGTGTTGCTGGCCACTGGTGGTATCGACACCACGTTCCTGGCGATCGAAGCCAAGAACCCTGACAACTTCAACATGCTGAAAAACACCACCTTCATCGGCATCATTTCGCTGATGGGCTGGGGCCTGGGTTACTTCGGCCAGCCGCACATCCTCGCGCGGTTCATGGCGGCGGATTCGGTGAAGTCGATTGCCAAGGCGCGTCGCATCTCCATGACCTGGATGATCCTGTGCCTGGGCGGCACCGTGGCGGTGGGCTTCTTCGGCATCGCTTACTTCTCGGCGCACCCGGAAGTGGCCGGCCCGGTCAACGAGAACCACGAACGTGTGTTCATCGAACTGGCCAAACTGCTGTTCAATCCATGGATCGCGGGCGTGCTGTTGTCGGCCATTCTGGCTGCCGTCATGAGCACCCTGAGCTGCCAACTGCTGGTGTGCTCGAGCGCGCTGACTGAAGACTTCTACAAAACTTTCCTGCGCAAAAACGCCTCCCAGGTTGAGCTGGTGTGGGTCGGCCGCGCGATGGTGCTGCTGGTTGCCCTGATCGCCATTGCCATGGCAGCCAACCCGAACAACCGCGTACTGGGCCTGGTGAGCTACGCCTGGGCCGGTTTCGGCGCCGCGTTCGGGCCTGTGGTGCTGATCTCGGTGATCTGGAAACAGATGACGCGCAACGGCGCACTGGCCGGCATCCTGGTCGGCGCGGTCACTGTGATTGTGTGGAAGCACTTCGAGTTGCTGGGCCTGTACGAAATCATCCCAGGCTTTATCTTCGCCAGCCTGGCGATCTACTTCGTCAGCAAGCTGGGCGCACCGACTGCCGGTATGGTCGAGCGTTTTGACGCGGCGGAAAAAGACTACAACCTCAACAAATAATTCGTCGGGTGATAAGCGCCCGTTGAATTAGAAAAAGGCCCGCGTCCTACGGATGGCGGGCCTTTTTTTGCGTGTGATTCGGGTTGGTCCGAAGAAGATTCTGATGCGAGCGTGTAGGGATTTACTGATTTGTCTGGGGCGTGCTCAGCAGGGCGCACCCGTAGTGCAGAATCGGCCGCCTACCCTTCGCAGAGAAACACCGGATGTTCGCTCCTGCCAATCAAAGTGCGTTTAACCTGACCCTGGATGGGGTTGCCAGCGACCTCAAGGTCTACAGCTTCCAGGGTGAGGAGGCGCTGAGTCAGCCTTACTGTATCGACCTTGAACTGGTCAGCGAACAGCCCGATCTCGATTTGGAAAGCTTGCTGCATCGCCAGGCCTATCTGGGGTTCGATGAGCAGGGGCATGGTGTGCATGGCCTGGTCTATCGAGTCGGGCAGGGCGAGTCGGGGCGGCGCCTGACGCGTTATCAGATCCGTCTTGTGCCGCATCTGCAGTACCTGGCGCACAGCAGTCATCAGCGTATTTTTCAGCACAAGAGTGTGCCGCAGATTGTGGCGCTGGTGTTGGTCGGGCAAGGCATCCTGAGCGACCGCTTTGAGTTTCGCCTGAGCGGTACTTATCCACTTCGCGAGTACTGCGTGCAGTTCGGCGAGACTGATCTGGCGTTCATTCAACGTCTGTGCGCCGAGGTGGGCATCCACTACCACTTCCAGCATTCGCCCGATGGGCACCTGCTGGTATTCGGTGATGACCAGACCGTGTTCGCCCGGGCCGAACAGCCCACTCCCTACAGCCCCGGTTCCGGGATGGTGGCGGCGACTCCGGCGATCAAGCGCTTTGCGATGCAACTGGAAACCCGCACAACAGGGATAAACCTGCGCGATTATGATTTTCGTAAGCCGCGCCTGACGCTGGAAAGTGCCGTGGCTGGCGAGCAGCTTCCGAGCCTTGAAATGCAGCAGTATCCCGGCCACTTTTCCGATCGCCCCCATGGCAAATACCTTGCGCAGCGAGGCTTGGAGCGCCTGCGCACAGACTCGAGAGCCGCCCGGGGTGAAGGCGATGATCCTGCCTTGGTCAGTGGTCGGTTCCTCAGGCTTGGCGGGCACCCGCGAGAAAGCTGGAATGATTTGTGGCTGGTCACCCAGGTTTCCCATGAGGGCAAACAACCCCAGGTGCTGGAAGAGGCTGTTACTGAGGTGGCAGGGGGAGATTTTCGTCAGGGCTACCACAACACGTTTATCGCCGTGCCATGGGATGTGATTTTCCGCCCGCCCTTGCCTGAATTGCCGCGCCCGAGCATCGGCAGTTATCAACACGCGGTGGTTACCGGGCCTGCCGACAGTGAAATCCATTGCGACGAATACGGTCGGGTCAAGGTGCAACTGGCCTGGGACCGTGACGGGCAACACAACGAGCACTCCAGCTGCTGGCTGCGTGTCGCCAGTGGCTGGGCGCATGATCGTTACGGCTCGGTGCTGATACCCAGAGTCGGTATGGAAGTGCTGGTGGGGTTCGCCAATGGTGACCTGGACATGCCACTGGTGATGGGCTGCCTGCCCAACGCGGCAACGCCGGTGCCCCTCGATCTGCCAGCGGACAAGACCCGCAGTATCTTTCGCAGCCAGAGCAGTCCGGGCGGTGGTGGCTACAACGAGCTGCGCATTGAGGACCGCAAAGGCGCCGAAGAAATCTACTTGCGTGCCCAGCGTGACTGGACTCAGCACGTGCTGAATGACCAGCAGGTGCAGGTCGATAACGGGCGCCGGGTGAAGGTGGGCGGCGAGTCGCATCACGAGCTGCAAGGCGAAGAGCAGCGCATTACCCATGGCAATCGCCTCACCGAACTCAAGCAGGATGACCACCTGACGGTTGGTGGTTCGCAGCAGATGCGTGCAGGTCGCACCATCCAGATCGGAGCGGGGCAGAGCATCGTCATCGACGCCGGTGCGAGCGTGACAATCCAGGCCGGAGGGCAGTCGATCACGCTGTCGGCGGGTGGGATTTTCAGCAGCGTGCCGATCCAGCTTGGCGGCGCGCCGGCTGCCGCGACTGCGCCGTTAATGCCGGGAATAAAGGAAACGCTGCTGGCGGTTGTTCCCGCCCCATTAAGCCGCGTGCAAGTGGCCAGCCTGAAACGTAGTGCACCTTTTTGCGAAGAGTGCGAGCGCTGCAAGAACGGCCAGTGTGACCTCCCGCAGCATGGGAATAAAGGTCCGGGACCGTCTGCCCGGAAAGCTGCTGGCGTCGAGCCGGGGTTTCATATCGTGCAGCGCGCAATGTCTCGGGATACCTTGGAAAAGTCGCTGTTCGAATCGCCCAGTGCGATCGTACTGGAGCGGTTTCGCAGCCTCAATCCACAACTCACGCAGTACGCCAGGCCGGGGCAAATGCTCGTCCTCAGCGACCCGCTTAACAGCCAATGCATGCGTGAAGAGGCATTGCTGATGGAGGCGGCGAAAGAAGTGAACGATGCACTGACGCCGATGAGCGATGACGAGGCGGCGTTTATGGTTGAGCACCAGCAAGAGGTTGGTGCTTTTTTGGCGCAGAGTTCGATGGCGTTGGGGGTGGGATCAAGCATGGTGGAAAATCATTTAACGCGGACCAAGTCCGTCCTCGTGGATCTTGAAAAGTTGCACGTCAAAACCTTCCAGGCTCAGGGCAATTTGCAAGGTGCAGAATTTTTCGCTAAACGTCAGAAGCTGTTAACTCAACTGGATAACAGCCTCGGGCCTCTGGTACGCAAAGGAGTTGGCATTGCCGATCACCCAAAGCTCAAAAAAGCATTGGGGATTTCCAGTCGTAGTTTGGTTCATCATTGGAGCAAAGCGGGTGTGTCAGGGGGGATTCCTGGATATGCGACACATATTCAAAGTGTCGCGCGGGCGAGTCAGTATATGAAGGTCGGCGGGTTTATCGGTATTGGGCTAGGGGGATCAGCGTCCGCATTGAAGGTGAAGGAAACGTGTCGAGTTGGAAGTTCTGCGGAGTGTAAGAAAGTGAAGCTCATGGAGGGCGGAAGCTTTTTAGGTTCTGTTGGAGGCAGTGGGGCGGGTGCGTATTTGGGCGCATTAGGGGCCACTCCTATGTGTATAGCTATAGGTGTAGGAACGCTTGGTGTTGGTGGGTTAGTTTGCGGCGTGGTGGTGGTGGGAGCTGCATCGGCAATCGGGGGGAGTGCCGGGTCTGGCCTGGGGGGGAAGTTGGGGGAGATCGTATATGAAGGGATAAAGTAATTATGGAAGACGCTAGCGTTTTATATTCGTATTGCCTATTGGTTGCGGCGGCATGGGGTGTTCTTGTTTTAATAGGGCAGGTATATTTTTCATATCGTAAAATCGATGAAATATTGCAGTGTTTGGGTACTTCAAGACTGGTCTCTTATCGTAAGATTTTTGTGGGTGCTGATTTTTTCAGCAAGATGTTGTTCGTAAATACTGTCGCGGGAATGTTTGTCTTTCAAAAGTTGCACATTAAGGATGGAGCCGTCACGCGTGAGGAGTTGGATAACGTCCCTCGTCGACTAATGCTTGAGTTAAGGCTGTGGGGGTTTTTTTTGATGGGCATGGGAGGGTACGCTGTTGCGTTGTGGGGTATAGGTAAATATGTTGGCTGGCTTGGGTGACACTCTTTTGAGTGAGGGGGGTAAGGTGCATATAAGTGGCGCGCAGGATGTCTATTTTATTTTTTGATTTTGTTTTTTTATTGATGTGTATCGTGCCTGTGTGGGCGTTATATCTTGCTTATTTTAAGGTTGAAGTAATATGGGTGCATTTAAAGCGAAGTTGGCGGATTATAAGTGAAACCGAAGCTATTGGTTGGGGCCCTATAAGCCGGTCGTGGGCGATAAGAGATGTGATCGGTGCTTTCGCCTCTCATGAACACTCTATCAAGCACGGACGTCTTAGTGCTGAGGACTACGCTGAATTTCCGAAGATGCTCAAAATTATTTTGAGAGGTCTAGGTGTCTGTTCAGTGGTCTTGATCCTTGGCAGTTGTATTTTGCTTGTAATAGGAGATCTTGTGGGGGTGGCAGGGTGTGGATGGTTTCTAGATTAGGCAACCGTTTTTCAAAGAGTAATTGTTGACGCTTTGTTTGTGGCAGAAATTGTTTTGAAAGACGAATCATACAGAAGGAGGGAATTTTGTCGGGAGCGCCGCGGTTGGCTGGTTAGGTGGTGCTTCCGCAGCAGCGGGTGCAGGAACAGTGTGTGTTGCTATAGGTGCAGGTACTGCGGGTTTAGGAGGCATTTTATGTATTTTGGTTGTTGTAGGTGCAGGCACTGCTGCCGGTGGCGCCGTTGGTGCGCTTGCTGGAGAGAGGGGTCGGAGATTTTATTTATGAGGTGGGGAAGTAATGAAGGGTGAATTTTACACATTTTATATGTGGTGCTGGTTAGGCGTATTTGTGTTCATTTTTTTACATTTTTGGTTCAAGTTTATTTTTCTTACTCTAAAGTTAATGAAATATTGGAATGCCTAGGTGAGTCAAATAGTGTATTGGGTCGTCAATTTCTTCTTGGGGACGGGGTTTTCAGTAGGTCGTTTTTTGTACTGTCGATTGCGGGGATGCTTGTGTTTCCTGAAGTGCATATAAAACACGGTGGGTTTACTCGTGAGGAGTTTGAAGGCGTTCCTTATCGGCTTAGATTTCAACTAAAAGCACTGGTGTATGTTTTGCTTGTTTTGGTTGGGGTTTGCATCGCTTTATTGTGTATGGGGGAGTATATGGGTTGGCTTAATGAACACTCTTAGACGCTCGGCTATTCGCCGGTTGTTTTGCCATATTTTGTGGTGAAGGAGCATTATTTTATGCTAATGCAGTTCATACCCCGCACATGGCTATTCCACTCCCCGATTCAACCAGCCGAAAAACTCTTCGTCATTTTCAGCAGCGCCAGCGCCGCCAGGCCTTTGGACGCTTGGCGAACCCTTTCAGCCGGTCTACCGCCCCATCCCATCTGGGCAGGCACGGTTTACAGCGAATGGAGGGAAGTGGGCCATATGTGTCGGTATTGGCGTTGCTACCGTCGGGGTGGGTGGAGCGGTTTGCGCGGTTGTAGTCGCGGGGTTGGGATCTGCTGTAGGGGGTAACGCATTTTCTAAAGTGGGTGAAACTATTGGGGAAGTTGTTTATAAGGTTGTCCGATGATAAGTGACTCGGAAATCATTTTTTTGATGTCCTCCTTAGGCTTGTTTTTGTCCGGTATTTTTATTATTGGTATTTGGTTTTATATGGTTTTTTTTAGAATGTCAGAAATTGTCAGATGTTTGGGGCGATCATTAGTTGTTCAAAATAGGAGCTCGCTTTTGAACGCTGGGCTGGTCGGTAAGTTTTATATTCTAAGTGGTGTCTCGGGTGTGTTGGTTTTTCCTCAAAAATCAATTGAAAGAGGTGAACTTGACCCGGATGACTATAGGCGGTTTCCGAAGCCCTTAAAGTTTTGGATTGTATCCTCTGCGACAGCAGCAATTGTGCTCACGTTAGGTGGTGTGGTGATGGCCTTGGTAATTAATTTTCTAGGGTGGCCTACCTAGAGTACTTAAGATTTTATCGCGTAGCGATAAAATTTACTGAGTCAATTGAATAACTGTCTCGGACCTCTGGTGCGTAAAGGCGTTGGCAAGTGTAAGTGCATTGTCTGGCAATAGGGGCGAAAAGTTAGGCGAAAATATCTATGAGGTTGTACATTGACTCATGGGGGGGTGTGACATGTTTAGCTTTGTTGCCTAAACTTTGTCCTTTGAAGACGCAAAGATTATTTGCTGGAACTTAATGGTTGCGTGTTTTTTATTTATTTTAATTGTTTCTGTGTGGGCTTTGTATCTTTCTTGTTTTAAGATGGAAAAGATGCGGAAGAACTTAAGGCGTAGTTGGTATGTTATAAGTTCGGATGGAAGTGTCGGTTGGGATCCTATAAGTAGATCGTGGGCGATAAGGGCTGTGATCGGTGCTTTCGCCTTTCCCGCGCACTCTATAAAACACGGACGTCTTGCTGAGGACTACGCTGAGTTTTCGAAGATACTCAAATTTATTTTGAAAAGTCTAGGTGTCTGTTCAGTGGCATCCGTCCTTGGCATTTTTATTTTGCTTGTAATAAGAGAGCTTGTGGGATGGGAAGATGTTGATTGGTTCTAGATTAGGCAAGAGCTTTTCAAAATGAAATTGTTGACGCTTTGTTTGTGTCAGAAATTGTTTTGAACGACGAATCATTGCTTGCGTCCTCCTTTGAATGGAATGTATCTAATGCCGAATCAGTTGTTACCAAAAACTTGGTTAACCCATTGTCCCCTTCGGACGACTGAGAATGCGTTCGTCATTCTTAGTAACGCCAGCGACGCAAAGCCGGTAGATGTCTGGCAAAAAATGGCAGCTGGCATGCCGCCCCAGCCCATCTGGGCAAGCACGGCCTATGCTGAGTGGACTGAGGTCATGCCTTACGTCGCCATCATCGAGCCCGAAAGCCCATTCCTCGGCTGGATAGCAACCACCGAATCTACGGACTGGGGATGGCTGGCCGTATCGTCCAGCCCACTGGAAACAGTGGTCGCGCACCTGCAAAGCTTGACCAAGGTGCTGTTGCCCGAGGGGCAGGAAGTGTTTTTGCGCTTCTGGGATGGCGGTCAATTTCTGCCGATTGTGCAAAACATCGGCGATGAGGCGGGGAAGGTGTTGCCGGTATTTCAGCGTTACCTGATCAACGGCCAACCGCTGACGGTTGCGACTGGCCCGGTCACTGCCGCCAAAACCAGCCCATGGTGGCAAGTGCCTGCCTCGTTGCTGGAGCATCTGGCAGCGCAATCGCCCCACGTGCTGATCGACAACTTGCTGCAATGGCTCGAAGAGCAGCGCCCCGACCTGCAGACCGCTTTCAAGCCTGCGATCTTGCGCCACAAGGTCGCCTGCTTTGCGCGCGGGGCGGATGTCAGCCATGGGGCGCTGGCCGACTACCTGGCCTCAGAGTTGAGTTGACGCAGCGCCTGCTGGAAACAGTCATCGGTGTGAGGGGTGGTTGTGGCGAGCAGGCTTGCCCTGCGTCGGGCTGGGTAGCGGCCCCAAAACCTGCCAATGAGTTCTGGCAAAAAAAGAACGCGGTGACCGTTTCAGGGCTGCTGCGCAGCCCAATGCGGGGCGAGCCAGTTCGCCACACTCTGCCCCTTTGCGCCCGTAGAAGGTAAACTTCACCCCCTGCGCAGGAGCAACCATGAATTATCGTCACGCCTTTCACGCCGGCAACCACGCCGATGTCTTCAAACACCTGACCTTGACCCGCCTCATCGCCCTGATGTCGCGCAAGGAGCAGCCGTTCGCCTACCTCGACACCCACGCCGGGATCGGGCTGTACGACCTGCAAGGTGATCAGGCCAACCGCACCGGTGAATACCTGGAAGGCATTGCGCGCCTGTGGGGCGAGAGCGACCTGCCGCCGCTGACCGACGACTACATGCGCGTGTTGCATGAGATGAACCCGGATGGCCAGTTGCGCTACTACCCTGGTTCGCCGGAGCTGGCGCGCCGCCTCACACGGCCTCAGGACCGTGTGCTGCTGAATGAAAAACACCCGGAAGACGGCGTGCTGCTCAAGGACAACATGAAGGGCGATCGCCGCGTCAAAGTGCACTTGGGCGAAGGCTGGCATGTGCCACGCGCCTTGCTGCCGGTGCCGGAAAAACGCGCGTTGATGCTGATCGATCCGCCGTTCGAAAAACTCGACGAAATGCAGCGCTGCGCAGCGTCCCTCAAGGAAGCGGTCAGCCGCATGCGCCAGACCGTTGCGGCGATCTGGTACCCGGTGAAAGACCAGCGCATGCTGCGCCGCTTCTACCAGGACCTGGCCGGCACGGGCGCGCCGAAGTTGCTGCGGGTGGAGTTGCTGGTGCATCCGCTGGACACGCCCAACACCCTGACCGGCTCGGGCCTGGCGATTGCCAATCCGCCGTGGGGTTTGGAAGAGGAGTTGCGTGAGCTGCTGCCGTGGCTGTCCAAGAAACTTGGCCAGACCCAGGGTGGGTGGCAGATGGATTGGCTCATCGCTGAGTAATCAGATCTCAAGCCAAGCACAACACTAAATGTGGGAGCGGGCTTGCTCGCGAAAGCGGAGTGTCAGTTAACAGATATGTCGACTGATATACCGCATTCGCGAGCAAGCCCGCTCTCACATTTTTTGATCTGCGTTGTGCTTAGATCGGGCAGGTCACGCCTGTGCCGCCGATCCCGCAATAGCCCTGCGGGTTCTTCGCCAGGTATTGCTGGTGATACGCCTCGGCGAAGTACACCGTCGGTGCCTCTTCGATTTCTGTGGTGATGGTGCCCAGGCCGGCCTTGGTCAGTTCGCCCTGATACGCCTCGGCGCTGGCCTTGGCCGCTTCCAGATGCTCAGGCTTCACCGCGTAGATCACCGAACGGTACTGGCTGCCGATGTCGTTGCCCTGGCGCATGCCCTGCGTCGGGTTGTGCAGCTCCCAGAACATTTTCAGCAGCTCTTCGTAGCTGATCTTGTCTTGGTCGAACACCACCAGTACCACTTCGCTATGGCCGGTCAGGCCCGAGCAAACTTCTTCGTAAGTTGGGTTCGGCGTGTAGCCGCCGGCGTAGCCGACCACGGTGCTGACCACACCGTCGCGCTGCCAGAACCGGCGTTCGGCACCCCAGAAACAACCGAGACCGAAGATCGCGAACTCGACGTTGTCGACAAAGGGGCCCAGCAGCGGGTTGCCGTTGACGAAATGCGTCTCTGGCAATGCCATCGGGGTTTCACGGCCAGGCAAAGCTTGTTCTTGAGTGGGCAACACGTTTTTGTTCACCAGAATTTCCGAGCGCAAGACCATGATCAGTCCTCTCGTCAGGTTGAGTTAGCGGTAAAGATTCAGACAGCCAGTGTGCCCGAGTGTTACAGCGCTGTCAGGCGATTGGCCCGCGCGGGTAACGTTTAAGCTTCTCGAGCAGCTCTGAACCGGGGATCGGCCGGTCGAACAAATAGCCCTGGCCCACATCGCAACGATGCCGGCGCAGGAAGGCCAGTTGCTCGGAGGTTTCGACGCCCTCGGCCACCACTTTTAGCTTGAGGTTGTGGGCCATGGCGATCACTGCCGAGGTGATTTCCATGTCGTCCTGGTTGTCCGGGATTTCGTGGATAAAGCTGCGATCGATCTTGATGATGTCGATGGGGAATTTCTTCAGGTAGCTCAGCGACGAATAGCCGGTGCCGAAGTCATCCATGGCCAGGGTCAGCCCAAAGCTCTTCAGCTGGTCCAGCTGAAGGCGCGTGTCTTCGGTGGCTTCCAGCAGCAAACCTTCGGTCAGCTCCAGCTCCAGCAGGTTCGCGGGCAACTGTTCTTCTTTGAGGATGGTGGCAATCGAGGCCACAAGGTCCGGATCGGAGAATTGCTTGGGCGACAGGTTGATCGCCACCTGCAAGTTGCCCATGCCCGCGGCGCTCAATTGCTTGCTCATGCGGCAGGCCTGGCGCGCGATCCATTTGCCGATGGGGATGATCAGCCCGGTTTCTTCCGCCACGCTGATGAACTGGTCGGGACGGATCATGCCCTTTTCCGGGTGGTTCCAGCGCAACAGCGCTTCCATGCCCAGCAGCCGGCCGCTGCGCAGGCACAGCTTGGGCTGGTAGAACACGTCCAGCTCGTTTTGGGTCAGGGCGCGGCGCAGGTTGTTTTCCACGAACAGTTTGTAACTGGCCTCGGCGTTCAGCGCCTCGGTAAACACCTGTACCTGGTGTTTGCCGTTGGCCTTGGCCTTGTGCAGGGCCAGCCCGGCGTTACGCATCAGGGTTTGCGGGTCACGACCGTGCAGCGGCGCGCAGGCCAGGCCCACGGAGCCGGTGACGCTGATCAGTTGGTTGTCGACAAACATCGGTTTGTCGAGGGTTGCCAGCAACTGGCTGGCAACCTGTTGGCCACTCTGCAGGTCGGTGTCGTCGAGCAACACCGCGAACTCGTTACTGGCAAACCGCGCCAGGCTGCCACCGGCACTCAGGCTGTTGCGCAGGCGCCGGGCCAGGCTGATCAGCAACTTGTCGCCGGTCTGGTGGCCGAGGCTGTCGTTGATCCGCTTGAAATTGTCGATGTCCACCAGCAACAGGCTGATCGGGCTGTCGCTGTCGCGGGCGAAGCGCTCATCCAGGTTGCGGATAAACGCCGGGCGGTTGCCCAGGTTGGTCAGGTTGTCGGTGTAGGCCAGGCGCTCGATGCGCTGCTGGGCCAGCTTGGTCTGGGTGATGTCTTCGTAGATGCCGATGTAGTGCGTCAACTCACGGTTGTCGCCATACACCTTGGAAATCGACAGCTGGCCCCAGTAGGGTTCGAGGTTTTTGCGTCGGCTCTTGAACTCACCCTGCCAGCTGTTGCTTTTGGCCAGGCTCGACGGTGCATCGAAGAGCAACTCGCTGAGGTTTTCCAGGGCTGGCAACTGCGCCAGTCGATGGCCGTGGACTTCTTCGGCGCTGTACTGGGTGATCGCGGTGAAGCTTGGGTTGACGTACTCCACCACGCCGTCGCAATTGACCAGCAGAAACGCGTTGGCGCTTTGCTCCACAGCCCGCTGGAACAAGTGCAGCGCGCTGGTGGCGGTGCGCCGGTTGTGGTTGTTGATCACTTGCGCGAACTGGTCCGCCAGCTCGCCGGCGAAGGCGATCTCATCCGCCTGCCAGGCACGCGAGCTGCCGCTTTGTTCCAGGCACAGCACGCCGATGACTTGGCCGTCCACACGGATGCTCGCGTCGAGCATCGCGTGCACGTCCTTGGCGCGCAGGCTTTCGGCCATTTCCCGGGTGCGCGGGTCGCGCAACGCGTGGGTGGCGTCGATGGCGCGGCTCGAGTGCAGGGCTTCCAGGTAGTCCGGGAAGCCGCTGGCGTCGATCGCTTCAGGCAAGTGATGCTGTTGGTCATCGCGGTGGTACGCCGAGATCGGCACCAGGCGCTGGCCTTCAAGGTTCCAGATGCTCGCGCAATCGATCTGGTAGATGTCGCACGCGCTGCGGGTGATCAGTTCGGCGGCTTCCTGCAGCGAGTTGGGCGTGGTGTAGCGCTGGCGTGCCAGCAGCAGGATCAGCTCCTGTTGGGCGCGCACACGCTCCAGATGCTGCAACTGTTCCTGCTGGGCACGCTGGTTGAGTTCCAGGGCGATCTGCAGGCGGCTGTTCTGGTTTTCCAGGTCTGCGGTCGGGGCGGCAGTGGGGATTTCGCTGAACAGCCCGTCAACCACCATCAGGTAGCCGCGCAGCAGGTGACGATTGTGTTGTTTGTAGGCCTCGCCCATCTCCAGCAGGCTCAAAGGCCCGTCGCTGGTGTGCAAGGTGTAGCGCACCAGGTAATGCGGGCTATGGGTCAGTTGTTGCTGGATGGCGTCGTGCAGTTGGTAGCGCGCCTGCGGTTCCATCAGGCTGGCGTAGGGCGTGCCGACCAGGGCGCACAGCTCAACCGCCGGCAGACCAAATTGGCGCTCGCAATTGGGGTCGAGGTACAGCAGCGCCCAGCTTGCCTCATTAAGCCGTTCGAAACGCAGCATGCCGAGGCGCGAAGGCACCGGTAACTGCGTCACTACCTCGGCCGCCATACGGGCGACATCGGGTTGGCTTTTCATGGGGAAACTCGCTTGGAAAAATGCGCACGGCGCCGGGCTCACGCCCTCTTTACTGTCGCCTGCGGCAAGGTTGCATCATGCAGCACGCACTGACAAGAGAGGATGAAGGCTAAGTGCTATATGGCTGTTATCGGCCGCGGGAGCGGTTTCTACAATCCAGGTGATGGGTGGCGCATTGACGCAGGCGCTACGCCCCTTGCCCCGACAAAAAAGCAGGCCAAAAAAAGCCCCGCCAGTTGGCGGGGTTGAGGTACGAGCGTGGCGCTCGGAAATCGGTGCAGCCAGGCCTCCCCGGTGAAAGGGAGACCCGTTTGAGGCTTACAGCAGGATGGTGCGGATGTCGTTCAGCAGTTGGCTCAGACGCTGCGTGAAGCGTGCAGCGGCGGCGCCGTTGATCACACGGTGATCGTAGGACAACGACAGCGGCAGCATCAGCTTCGGCTGGAACGCTTTACCGTCCCACACAGGCTGGATGGTTGCCTTGGACACACCCAGGATCGCCACTTCCGGCGCGTTGACGATTGGCGTGAAGCCAGTGCCGCCAATGTGCCCGAGGCTGGAGATGGTGAAGCAGGCGCCCTGCATATCGTCTGCGGTCAGCTTCTTGTCACGGGCCTTGGCGGCCAGTGCAGCAGCTTCGGCAGCCAGTTGCAGCAGGCTCTTCTGATCAACGTTCTTGATCACAGGCACCAGCAGGCCGTCCGGGGTATCAACTGCAAAACCGATGTGCACGTATTTCTTGCGAATGATCGCTTTACCGCTTGGCGCCAGCGAACTGTTGAAGTCCGGCAGTTCCTTGAGCAGGTGCGCGCAGGCCTTGAGCAGCAGAGGCAGCACGGTCAGTTTCACGCCAGCTTTCTCGGCCACGGCTTTCTGCGCAACGCGGAAAGCTTCCAGGTCGGTGATGTCGGCCTGGTCGAACTGGGTCACGTGCGGAATGTTCAGCCAGCTGCGGTGCAGACTCGACGCGCCGATTTGCATCAGGCGGGTCATCGGCACTTCTTCGGTTTCGCCGAAGCGACTGAAGTCCACGACCGGGATCGGCGGAATACCAGCGCCACCGGTAGCAGCGCCGGCAGCCGGAGCTTCCTTGGCCTTCTGCATCATGGCCTTGACGTAAACCTGCACGTCTTCCTTGAGCACGCGACCGTGCGGGCCGGTGGCCGACACAGCGTTCAACTCAACGCCGAACTCACGGGCCAGCTGACGCACGGCTGGGCCGGCGTGAACCTTGGCACCGCTTGGCGCAGGTGCGGCAGCAGCAGCCTCGGCTTTTGCAGCAGGTGCAGGGGCGGCAGCAGCCGGAGCCGGAGCCGCGTCAGCTTTTGCAGCAGGAGCGGCCGCAGCCGGTGCTGGAGCAGCAGCCGGCGCAGCGCCTTGTACTTTCAGCTTGAGGATGAAGTCGCCAGTGCCGACTTCGTCTTCGAGCTTGACCGCGATGCTTTCCACCACGCCGGCCGCCGGCGATGGGATTTCCATGGAGGCCTTGTCGGACTCCAGGGTGATCAGCGACTGGTCGGCTTCGACGGTGTCGCCGACCTTGACCAGCAGCTCGATGATCTTGGCCTTGCCCGACGAGCCGATGTCCGGGACGTGAATGTCCTGAACAGAGGCCTCAGCCGGAGCAGCGGCCGGGGCTGCAGGCGCCTCGGCAGCGGCGGCAGGCTTTTCAGCAGCCGGTGCGGGTGCAGCAGCGGCAGCAGGCGCTGGCGCAGGGGCCGCGTCAGCGGCACCTTCGATTTCCAGTTCCAGCAGTTCGTCGCCTTCTTTCAGGCGGTCGCCCAGCTTCACTTTCAGGCTCTTGACCACACCGGCCTTGGGAGCAGGGATTTCCATGCTCGCCTTGTCCGATTCCAGGGTCAGGATGCTCTGGTCGGCTTCGACGGTGTCGCCGACCTTCACAAACAGCTCGATTACTTCACCTTCACCGCTGCCGATGTCAGGTACGCGAATGAGTTCGCTCACAAAAAATCTCCTCAGCAGTCCAGTGGGTTGCGTTTTTCCGGGTTGATCCCGAACTTGACGATAGCGTCAGCCACCACCTTAGGTTCGATCTCACCACGGTCAGCCAAGGCTTCCAGGGCTGCCAACACCACGAAGTGACGGTCAACTTCGAAGAAGTGACGCAGCTTCTTGCGGCTGTCACTGCGGCCGAAACCGTCGGTGCCCAGGACTTTGAATTCCTTGGACGGGACCCACTGGCGAATCTGTTCAGCAAACAGCTTCATGTAGTCGGTAGAGGCAATGACTGGACCTTTACGGCCGGCCAGGCACTCTTCGACGTAGCTTTTCGCTGGCTTCTGACCTGGGTGCAGGCGGTTGTTACGCTCCACTGCCAGGCCGTCGCGACGCAGTTCGTTGAAGCTGGTAACGCTCCACACGTCGGCGCCGACGTTGAACTCTTCACGCAGGATCTTGGCCGCTTCACGCACTTCGCGCAGGATGGTGCCGGAGCCCATCAGCTGTACGTGGTGCGCCGCTTCCTTGGTGTCTTCTTCGAGCAGGTACATGCCCTTGATGATGCCTTCCTCGACACCGGCCGGCATGGCTGGCTGCTGGTAGGACTCGTTCATCACGGTGATGTAGTAGAAAACGTCCTGCTGCTGTTCGGTCATCTTCTTCATGCCGTCCTGGATGATCACCGCCAGCTCATAGCCGTAGGTTGGATCAAAGGTGCGGCAGTTCGGGATGGTGGCAGCCAGGATGTGGCTGTGACCGTCTTCGTGTTGCAGGCCTTCGCCGTTCAGCGTGGTCCGGCCGGCAGTACCGCCGATCAGGAAGCCACGGGTACGGCTGTCGCCTGCTGCCCACGCCAGGTCGCCGATACGCTGGAAGCCGAACATCGAGTAGAAGATGTAGAACGGCAGCATCGGCTGGTTGTGGCTGGAGTACGAGGTACCGGCAGCGATGAAGGAGCTCATGGCGCCCGCTTCGTTGATGCCTTCTTCGAGGATCTGGCCCTTTTTGTCTTCCTTGTAGAACATCACCTGGTCTTTATCGACTGGCTCGTAGAGCTGGCCGACGGAGGAGTAGATGCCCAACTGACGGAACATGCCTTCCATACCGAAGGTACGGGCTTCGTCCGGGATGATCGGGACGATACGCGAGCCGATTTCCTTGTCCTTGACCAGCTGCGCCAGGATGCGCACGAAGGCCATGGTGGTGGAGATTTCACGGTCGCCCGAGCCGTCCAGGATAGCCTTGAGGGTATCGAGTGGCGGCGTCGGAATGTCGAAGGACTTGGCGCGGCGCTGTGGTACGAAACCGCCCAGTGCAGTGCGACGCTCGCTGAGGTAGCGGGCTTCGGCGCTATTTGGCTCCGGCTTGAAGAACGGCAGGTTCTCCAGCTCTTCGTCCTTGACCGGGATGTCGAAGCGGTCGCGGAACAGCTTCAGGCTTTCAACATCAACCTTCTTGGTGTTGTGCGCGGTGTTTTTCGCTTCGCCGGCACCGGTGCCATAACCCTTGATGGTCTTGGCCAGGATGACGGTCGGTTGTTCTTTGTGGTTGACCGCTTCGTGGTACGCCGCGTAGACCTTGTACGGGTCGTGGCCGCCACGGTTGAGTTTCCAGATCTCGTCGTCGGACAGGTCTGCAACCATTGCCTTGAGTTCAGGCGTGTTGAAGAAGTGTTCACGGACGAACGCGCCGTCTTTGGCTTTGTAGTTCTGGTACTCGCCGTCGATGACTTCGTCCATGCGACGTTGCAGGATACCGTCGACGTCTTTGGCCAGCAGTGGGTCCCAGAAACGGCCCCAGATCACTTTGGTCACGTTCCACTGAGCACCGCGGAACACGCCTTCGAGTTCCTGGATGATCTTGCCGTTGCCGCGAACCGGGCCGTCGAGGCGCTGCAGGTTGCAGTTGATGACGAAGATCAGGTTGTCGAGCTTCTCGCGGCCGGCCAGGGAGATGGCGCCCAGGGATTCCGGCTCGTCACACTCGCCGTCGCCCAGGAAGCACCAGACTTTCTGCTTGCCTTCAGGGATGAAGCCACGCGCTTCCAGGTACTTCATGAAACGTGCCTGGTAGATCGCCTGGATCGGGCCAAGGCCCATCGACACAGTCGGGAACTGCCAGAAATCAGGCATCAGCCAAGGGTGCGGGTACGACGACAGGCCGTTACCGTCCACTTCCTGGCGGAAGTTGTTCATGTGTTCTTCGGTGATGCGGCCTTCCATGAACGCACGGGCGTAAACGCCTGGAGAAGTGTGGCCCTGGAAGTAGATCAGGTCGCCGCCGTGTTCGTCGGTTGGGGCCTGGAAGAAGTAGTTGAAGCCGATGTCATACAGGGTTGCGCTGGAAGCGAAGCTGGAGATGTGACCGCCCAGGTCAGAATCTTTCAAGTTCGTGCGCATTACCATCGCCATGGCGTTCCAACGTACCAGCGAGCGAATGCGGCGTTCCATGAACAGGTCGCCAGGCATGCGTGCTTCGTGGGTAACGGGGATGGTGTTGCGGTATGGCGTGGTGATGGCGTAAGGCAATTGCGAGCCGCTGCGGGTCGCGAGTTCGCCCATACGGGTCATCAGGTAGTGAGCACGGTCTTCGCCTTCTTTGTCGAGAACCGATTCCAGGGCGTCCAGCCATTCCTGGGTTTCGACGGGATCGAGGTCTTGCATGGCTTGCTCCAGGGCGGAAAGGCTACCAGAATCGGTTGCCTGAAGTTTGCGACTGGCCTTGTGGGCAGACGACATAAATTCTTGGATGGCCGAAGGTTGCTTCGGCGTCCTGTAGTTTTACTACAAATCGTCGGCCATTTCAGCCTTTCGAATGTATATACGAGTAGTAAAACTACACAAGACCGAGTGGATTGCTCGGTCTGGCTGGTGAGCATAATCGTTATTGTTGATCTTTTGCGAACAAGAAAAGGTGAAAGTTTGATGTTGCCTGCCAAGATTAATTTAATTTCAGCTATTTATAACCTTTGTTCGACAGTCCTTCACCGAGCGTGGTTCTTGCGTTCACAGCAACAAGCCTTTTACGCGCCGATCAAGGATAGACCATGAGCCTTCCAACACTGGCCCCATTACCGGCCATTCTCTTGCCTTTTGCCCAGCGGGCCGAGCAGTCATTTCGTGACGCAGTGGCCGCGCTGGACGACGATCATGGACTTTCTGCATGGACGCCGCAACGGTGGGCTGACTTCGCCCGCGTGTGCGCCGCCAGTGATTTTGTCATTGAACAGAGCCTGCGTGACCCTTTGATGTTGCTCGAGCTGGTGGCCTGGGGCGAGCTGGACCGCGGCTTTGCGCCCGGCGAGCTGTGCGGTCAGATCGCCGGCGCCGTGCAACAGGCCGAAACAGAAGATGAGCTGGGTCGCGTGCTGCGTCGCCAGCGCACCCGCCAGCAAGTGCGCATCATCTGGCGCGACCTGACGCGCCAGGCCGACCTGGTGCAAACCTGTCGCGACCTGTCCGACATGGCCGACGCCAGCATCGACCAAGCCTACCAATGGCTGTACCAGCGCCATTGCGTGCAATTTGGCACCCCCACCGGCCGGCGCAGCGGCGAAGCCCAGCACATGGTCATCCTCGGCATGGGCAAACTCGGCGCCGTGGAGCTGAACCTGTCCTCTGATATCGACCTGATCTTCGCCTACCCCGAGGGCGGCGAGACGGTGGGCGTGAAGCGCGCGCTGGATAACCAGGAGTTTTTTATCCGGCTTGGTCAAAAACTGATCAAGGCGCTCGACCCGATGACGGTCGACGGGTTTGTGTTCCGCGTCGACATGCGCCTGCGTCCCTACGGTTCGGCTGGCGCCCTGGTGCTCAGCTTCAACGCGCTGGAACAGTACTACCAGGACCAGGGCCGTGATTGGGAACGCTACGCCATGATCAAGGCGCGCGTGGTTGCCGGTGACCAGGTGGCCGGTGCGCAACTGCTGGATATGCTGCGCCCGTTCGTCTATCGGCGTTACCTGGACTTTTCGGCCATCGAAGCGCTGCGCACCATGAAGCAGCTGATCCAGCAGGAAGTGCGGCGCAAAGGCATGGCCGACAACATCAAGCTGGGCTCGGGCGGCATCCGCGAAGTGGAATTTATCGCCCAGGCGTTCCAGCTGATCCACGGCGGCCGCGACCTGAGCCTGCAACAACGGCCATTGCTCAAGGTGCTCGGCACGCTCGAAGGGCAGGGTTATTTGCCTGCGGCAGTGATTGCCGAGTTACGCAACGGCTACGAATTCTTGCGTTACACCGAGCATGCGATCCAGGCGATCGCCGACCGCCAGACGCAAATGCTCCCGGACACCCCGGAAGATCAGGCGCGCATTGCCTTTATGCTGGGCTTTGCCGATTGGTCCGCGTTCCATGAGCGCCTGATGTATTGGCGTGGTCGGGTGGACTGGCACTTCCGCCAGGTCATCGCCGACCCTGACGAAGAAGAAGGCGCAGAGAGTGAGTTGGTCGTAGGCGGCGAGTGGCTGCCACTGTGGGAAGAGTCTCAGGACGAAGACGCCGCTCGCCTGCAATTGCAGGAAGGTGGCTTTACCGACGCGCTCAAAGCCCTCAAAGCCCTGGCCGGCTTGCGCGGCAGCCCGCAATTGCGCGCCATGCAGCGCCTGGGGCGGGAGCGGCTGGATGCTTTTATTCCGCGTCTGCTGGCCCAGGCCGTCGAACACGCCAACCCGGATTTGGTGCTTGAACGTGTACTGCCGCTGGTCGAAGCCGTCGCCCGCCGGTCCGCTTATCTGGTGCTGCTCACGGAAAACCCCGACGCTTTGCGCCGTCTGCTCACACTGTGCGCCGCCAGCCCGTGGATCGCCGAACAGATCACGCGCTTCCCGCTGTTGCTCGACGAACTGCTTAACGAAGGCCGTCTGTTCAAGCCGCCGTTGGCGCCGGAACTTGCCGCCGAGCTGCGCGAGCGCCTCACGCGCATTCCCGAGGATGACCTAGAGCAGCAGATGGAGGCGCTGCGCCACTTCAAGCTGGCTCACCGTCTGCGCGTGGCCGCCTCGGAAATCGCCGGCAGCCTGCCATTGATGAAAGTCAGCGATTACCTGACCTGGCTTGCCGAAGCCATTCTCGAACAAGTACTGGCCCTGGCGTGGCGCCAGACCGTGGCCCGCCACGGCTCGCCGCAGCGGCTTGACGGTACGCTGTGCGACCCGGGGTTCATCATTGTCGGTTATGGCAAGGTGGGTGGCATCGAGCTGGGGCATGGTTCGGACCTGGATCTGGTGTTTATCCACGACGGTGACCCGCAGGCCGAGACTGACGGCGCCAAGCCGATCGACGGCGCGCAGTTCTTCACGCGTCTGGGCCAGCGCATCATCCACTTGCTGACCACCCAGACCAACTCCGGCCAGCTGTATGAGGTCGACATGCGCCTGCGCCCATCCGGCGCGTCGGGTTTGCTGGTGAGTTCACTCGGAGCCTTCGAGCGCTATCAGCAAAATGAAGCCTGGACCTGGGAACATCAGGCGCTGATCCGCGCGCGGGTGCTGGTGGGCAGTCAGGATGTGGGCCAGGCGTTTGAGCAAGTTCGCGCCAAAGTACTGGGCCGTGAACGCGACCTGGCCAAGCTGCGCCAGGAGGTCAGCGAGATGCGTGCCAAGATGCGCGACAACCTGGGCACCCGGTCTACGGCGGCCGGCACCGGCGCCAATGCCTTTGAGCCCACGGTGGTGTTCGACCTCAAGCAGGACGCCGGAGGTATCGTCGATATTGAATTTATGGTGCAATACGCGGCTTTGGCGTGGTCTGCGCAACATCCATCGTTGCTGCGCTACACCGACAATATCCGCATTCTGGAGGGCCTGGAGCAGGTCGGGCTGATGCCCGCCGCCGATGCCCATCTGCTGCGCGAGGTGTATAAAGCCTACCGTTCCGCCGCGCACCGCCAAGCCTTGCAAAATGAGGCTGGCACGGTAGCCGGGGATCAGTTCGCCGACGAACGGCGCCAGGTGATGCGAATCTGGCAGGCGCTGGGGTTAAGCTGATACTCGATTAATTGAGCGATGCCAATCTAATGTGGAAACCAGCCTTGTGTGGGAGCGGGCTTGCTCGCGAAGCAGACGCTGCGGTCTGTCTGGCGGACCGCGGTGATGCTTTCGCGAGCAAGCCCGCTCTCACACAAAGCGGTTCCGTGGCTACCGCAACCTGGGATAATTATCGATGCGGGGAGGCTTAAGCCTCCCCGCATCGTTTGTGGAAACTACATGAATATTCTGATCGTTGGGCCCAGTTGGGTCGGTGACATGGTGATGGCGCAGACACTGTTCCAGTGCCTGAAACAGCGTCATCCCGACTGCCAAATCGACGTGCTCGCCCCCGAGTGGAGCCGGCCGATCCTCGAGCGCATGCCCCAGGTGCGCAAGGCCTTGAGCTTCCCGCTCGGCCACGGTGCCCTCGAATTGGCGACGCGCCGGCGCATCGGCAAATCCATGGTCGGCCAGTACGACCAGGCGATCCTGTTGCCCAACTCGCTCAAGTCGGCGCTGGTGCCGTATTTCGCCGGCATCCCCAAACGCACCGGCTGGCGCGGCGAGTTTCGCTACGTCTTGCTCAACGATGTGCGCACGCTCGACAAAGCACGCTACCCGCTGATGATCGAGCGCTTCATGGCCCTGGCCTACGAGCCAGGTGCCGACCTGCCGACGCCGTACCCGCGCCCCAGCTTGCAGATCGACCCGGTGACCCGTGACGCGGCCCTGGCCAAGTTCGGCCTGATGCTCGACCGTCCGGTGCTGGCGCTGTGCCCAGGCGCGGAGTTTGGCGAGTCCAAGCGCTGGCCGTCGGAGCATTACGCCAAAGTCGCCGAGATGAAGATTCGCGAAGGCTGGCAGGTGTGGTTGTTCGGTTCGAAAAACGATCACTCGGTGGGCGAGGACATCCGCCAGCGCCTGATCCCTGGGCTGCGCGAAGAAGCGGTGAACCTCAGCGGCGACACGTCACTGGCCGAAGCCATCGACCTGCTGTCCTGCGCCGACTCGGTGGTGTCCAACGACTCCGGCCTGATGCACGTGGCTGCCGCGTTGAATCGCCCACTGGTGGCGGTGTACGGCTCGACCTCGCCTGGCTTCACACCGCCGTTGGCCGACAAGGTCGAAGTGGTGCGCCTGGGCCTGGATTGCAGTCCGTGTTTTGAGCGTACCTGCCGTTTCGGCCACTACAATTGCCTGCGCCAGCTGCTGCCGCAACCGGTCAGCGACGCGTTGCAGCGGTTGCAAGGCTCTGTGGTCGAGGTCCGTTAGTTTGCGAGTATTGGTAGTCAAGACCTCATCCCTGGGCGACGTGATCCACGCCTTGCCGGCACTGACCGACGCGGCGCGGGCGATCCCCGGCATTCGCTTTGACTGGGTGGTGGAAGAAGGCTTTGCCGAGATCCCCACCTGGCACCCGGCGGTCGACCAGGTGATTCCGGTGGCGATTCGTCGCTGGCGCAAAAACATCTGGCAAACCATCAAGAGCGGCGAGTGGCGACGGTTCAAGCAGCGTGTTCAGTCAACCAAATATGACTTGGTGATTGACGCCCAAGGCCTGCTGAAAAGTGCGTGGCTGACGCGCTACGTGCGCGCTCCGGTAGCGGGTTTCGACAAGCATTCTGCACGCGAACCCATCGCTGCGCGTTTCTACTCGCGCCGCCTGGCCGTGGCCCGTGGGCAGCATGCGGTAGAGCGTTTGCGCCAGCTGTTCGCCGTTGCGCTGGGCTACGACCTGCCCAAGGGGTTGGGCGACTACGGCCTGAGCACCGACAAGCTGCTCGGTCTGCCGCCGAAAAAACCCTTTGTGCTGCTGCTGCACGGCACCACCTGGGACACCAAGCACTGGCCCGAAGCCTATTGGCGCGAGCTGGCCGAGCGCATGGGCCGCCTGGGCGTGGACGTGAAGTTGCCGTGGGGCAATGCCGACGAAAAAGCCCGTGCCGAGCGCCTGGCCCATGGCCTGCAAAACGCCGAAGTGCTGCCCAAGCTCAACCTGGCCGGCGTGGCCCGCGTGCTGGCCGGCGCCCGCGCCTGTGTGGCGGTGGACACTGGCCTTGGCCATCTGGCCGCTGCTTTGGACGTGCCGACCATTTCCCTGTTCGGCCCCACCAACCCCGGCCTGACCGGCGCCTATGGCAAGGGCCAGATTCACCTGGCCAGCGACTTCCCGTGCGCGCCGTGCCTGCAAAAACACTGTACCTATCAACCAACGGCCGACGACCTGCGTCGGTTCGACATCAAGCGCGAGTCGCCCCTGTGCTTCACGCGCCTGAACCCTGAGCGTGTGGCAAGCCGACTGAGCACGTTGTTACTGGCTGAGGAGCTGCACTGATGCAACTGGCTTTTGTTCTGTACAAATATTTCCCTTTCGGTGGCCTGCAGCGCGACTTCATGCGCATCGCCCTGGAGTGCCAGCAGCGCGGCCATCAGATTCGTGTCTACACGCTGATCTGGGAAGGCGACATTCCGCCGGGCTTCGAAGTGCTGGTGGCGCCGGTCAAGGCGTTCTTCAACCATCGGCGCAATGAAAAGCTCAGCGCCTGGATGGAAGCCGACCTGGCCAAACGCCCGGTGGACCGTCTGATCGGCTTCAACAAAATGCCCGGCCTGGACGTGTACTACGCCGCCGATGGCTGCTTTGAAGACAAGGCGCAAAACCTGCGTCACTCGCTGTACAAAAGCTTTGGCCGTTACCGCCACTTTGCCGAGTACGAGCGCGCGGTGTTCGCCAGGGACGCCAAGACTGAAATCCTGATGATCTCTGAAGTGCAGCAACCGCTGTTCATCAAGCATTACGACACCCCGCTGGAGCGTTTCCACCTGCTGCCGCCGGGCATCGCCCAGGACCGCCGCGCGCCGCCGAATGCTGCCGAAATCCGCGAAGGTTTCCGCCAGGAATTCAACCTCGCCGACGACGACTTGCTGCTGGTGCAAATCGGTTCGGGCTTCAAGACCAAGGGCGTTGATCGCAGCCTAAAGGCCCTGGCCGCCTTACCGGCGGAACTGAAAAAACGTACACGTCTGTTTGTAATTGGCCAGGACGACCCCAAAGTATTCCAATTGCAGAGTGCTACGTTGGGGCTGGGCGATAACGTGCAGTTCCTCAAAGGGCGCAGCGATATTCCGCGTTTCCTGCTGGGCGCCGACCTGTTGATCCACCCGGCGTACAACGAAAACACCGGCACCGTGTTGCTCGAAGCCCTGGTGGCCGGGTTGCCGGTGCTGGTCTCGGCGGTGTGTGGTTACGCCCACTACATCAGCGAGGCCGACAGTGGGTTGGTGCTGGACGAGCCGTTCGATCAAACGCAGCTCAACCACTACCTGACACGCATGCTTACCGACACTGCACAGCGTGCGGCCTGGGGCCGCAATGGGTTGGCGTACGCCGAGACGGCCGACCTCTACAGCATGCCGCAGCACGCGGCGGATGTGATTCTGGCGGAGCCAAAACGATGAAGTTGATGCTTGCCGAACCGTTCAAGACCCTCTGGGCCGGGCGTGATGCCTTCGCCGAAGTCGAGCGGCTGGAAGGCGAGGTGTACCGCGAACTTGAAGCCCGGCGCACCTTGCGCACCGAGGTGGATGGGCGTGGCTATTTTGTGAAAATCCACCGTGGCATCGGCTGGGGCGAGATCGTCAAGAATCTGGTCACCGCCAAGCTGCCGGTGCTCGGTGCGGGCCAGGAGTGGCAGGCCATCCAGCGCCTGCAGGAGATCGGCGTGCCGACCATGACCGCGGTGGCGTACGGCGAGCGCGGCAGCAACCCGGCCGACCAGCACTCGTTCATCATCACTGAAGAACTGGCGCCGACTGTCAGCCTGGAAGATTTCAGCATCGACTGGCTCAAGCAGCCGCCCGCGCCGCGCCTCAAGCATGCGCTGATCGCCGAAGTGGCGCGCATGACCGGCATGATGCATCGCGGTGGGGTCAACCATCGCGATTGCTACATCTGCCACTTCCTGTTGCACACCGATACGCCGGTGACGGCTGACACCTTCAAGTTGTCGGTGATCGACCTGCACCGCGCCCAGACCCGCGACAAAATCAGTCATCGCTGGCGCGACAAAGACCTGGCCGCGTTGTACTTCTCGGCGCTGGACATTGGCTTGACGCGTCGTGACAAGCTGCGCTTCCTCAAAGGCTACTTCCAGCAGCCGTTGCGCCAGATCCTGGCTGAAGAAAATGCCTTGTTGCAGTGGCTGCAAACCAAGGCCGACAAGCTGTATGCACGTAAACAACGCTACGGGGATGCGCTCTGATGGCGGGTTGGAACCTGGAACCTGCTTACGCCGCTCTGGCGGATGATTTCGGCAGCCTCGAAGCGGTATTCGCCCTGCAAGGCGAGCGCCTGACCCGCGACCCGTTGTCGGAAGTAATTCGGGTGGCGCGCGGCGGGATCAATTACTACGTCAAGCGCTACGTCGGTGCCGGCAAGGGCCTGCGCCGCTACTTGGGCAAACCTCGGGTGAAGTCCGAATGGCAGAACCTCAAGCGTTTCGCCAAGTGGGGCATTCCCACCGCCGACGTGGTGGCCTGGGGGCTGGAACGCAAAGGCCTGGCCTACGCGCGGGGCGCGATGATCACCCGCGAATTGCCCAAGACTGAAGACTTGTCGGTGCTGGCTGATCGCAAAGATCCGCGCTTGAAAGACCCCAACTGGGTCAGCGTGATCAGTCGGCAGCTCGCCGAATACACGCGCACCATGCATGAGCACCGCTTCACCCATAACGATTTGAAGTGGCGCAACCTGCTGGTCGACGACCAGCAGACCCTGTACCTCATCGATTGCCCCAACGGTGATTTCTGGCGCGGTTTCTGGCTCAAGTACCGAATTACCAAGGACCTGGCCTGCCTGGACAAGGTCGCCAAGTATCACTTGTCGGCCACGCAGCGCCTGCGCTTCTACATGCAATACCGCCAACGCATGCACCTGACGGCGTCAGACAAACAGCGAATTCGCCACGTGGTGAAGTTTTTCGAGGGACGCGAATGAGTGATTTCCTGGCGGCCGAAGACCGCGCTCTGCTGGAGCGCCATGGTCTGGCAACCTTTGACGCCCTGTGGGCCAGGCAACTGGACGCGGTGGATGAGCCCAATACCAGCAAGGGTGGCTGGAGCAGCGTGTTTCGCCTGGAGCTTGAAGGGCAGGGTTACTACCTCAAGCGCCAGAGCAACTACCTGACACGCACGCTGCACAAGCCGTTTGGCGAGCCCACCTTTGCGCGCGAATTTCGCAATATCAGCCGTTATCAGAAACTCGGTATTCCGGCGTTGCAGGCCGCTTTTTTCGGTGAGCGCAAGGTCGACGGCGAGCACCGCGCGATGTTGCTGACCCGTGCCCTGGACGGTTGGAACGACCTGGATTCGTTGCTGGAGCAGTGGTCGCAACTGACTGACGCCCAGCACCGCGCAATTCTGCTGGCCTGCGGTCAATTGGCCCGTCATCTGCACAGCGTAGGTCAGGTACATGGCTGTTTTTATCCCAAGCATATTTTTCTGCAGACCCTGGGCGACGGTTACGCCGCGCAGCTGATCGACCTGGAGAAAACCCGCCCGCTGTTGTTCGGCCAGCGTGACCGGGTCAAAGACCTGGAGCCGCTGCTGCGCCGCGCGCCGCAGTGGACGGACGCGCAGGTGCGGCAGTTGCTGGCGGCCTACCTGGCAGAGCCTGAAAACAGCGCAAAGGTGGGTGCCTGGTTTGAACGGCTGACGGCGCGTCGCAGCCACAAGGAGAGCCGCTGATGCGTTTGTCCGAGCTGAAAAAAGCCGGCCGCACGCCCAGCCTGCCGCTGACCATCGAACTGGCAGATGCCGCCGGCCCAGGGCAGTTGCAACTGCTCAGTCTGTTGCGTGTGTTGCCGGGCGAGCGTTATGTGGGCGCCGGCGTCTGGCGCGGGCGTACGGTGCTGGCCAAGTTATTGGTGGGCAGCAAGGCGGCACGGCATTTTCAGCGCGAGCTCGGCGGCGTACGCCTGCTTGCCCAGCAAGGCCTGACCACGCCGCAGCTGTTGGCCGATGGCTTGCAGGAAGGCGAGGGCGGCTGGCTGCTGTTCGACTTCATTGAAGGCGCCCAAAGCCTCGCCGATGCCTGGCAAGCAGTTGAAAGCTTGCCGCCGCTGGCGGACGAACAAACAGCCGTGCTCGCCGAGGCGCTGGGGGCGATTGCCCACATGCATGCCAAAGGGCTGTGGCAGGAAGACCTGCACCTGGACAACCTGCTGCGTCAGGACGGCAAGCTGTACCTGATTGACGGCGCAGGCATTCGTGTCGAAGCCGCAGGCAAGCCGCTGTCGCGCAACCGGGTACTGGAAAACCTCGGGGTGTTTTTTGCACAGTTGCCGAAAAACCTCGAACCCTTTACCGAAGAATTATTGGTCTATTACCTGCTGAGCAATGGCGAGCACGCCGTGCCCCTGGAAGCGCTCGAAAAGCAGGTGCGCAAGGTCAGCGCCTGGCGCTTGAAGGACTTTTTGAACAAGGTTGGCCGCGACTGCACGCTGTTCAGTGTCGTGCGTGGCGCCTTTGCCTTGCGCGCCATTCGCCGTGAGGAAGAGGCCGCCATGCTGCCGGTGCTGGAGCAGGCCGATGCATTGCTGGATCAGGGCCACCTGTACAAAACCGGCGGGGCCGCCAGCGTGGGCAAGGTCGAGGTGGGCGGTCGGCCGCTGGTGATCAAGCGCTACAACATCAAGGGTTTTGCCCATTGGCTCAAGCGCTTCTGGCGCCCGAGCCGCGCCTGGCATTCGTGGCGCGAAGGCAACCGTCTGGCGTTTCTGGGGATTGCTACGCCCAAGCCGCTGGCGGTGCTGGAGAAGCGGTTTTTGTGGCTGCGCAGCCGGGCGTACCTGGTGACTGAATACTTGCCGGGGCCGGACATCATCGAGCGTTTTGCGCCGTACGTTGAGCGCGGTGATGCGCCAGAAAATGAGCTGCTGGCGCTGGATCATCTGTTTGCCGAGCTGATTCGTGAGCGCATCAGTCATGGTGACTTCAAAGGCCATAACCTGTTCTGGCATGCAGACCGCTGGGCCTTGATCGACCTGGACGCCATGTGTCAGCACAGTTCACTCGCCAGCTTCGCGCCGGCGTATGCCAAGGACCGCGCGCGGTTTATGCGCAACTGGCCCGAGAGCAGCGCGCTGTACCAGCTGATCGATCAGCGTTTGCCCAAAGCGATCGGCGCCGCCGGTTAAGATGGGCCTTCGGCTCTAGCGCGGGCAAGCCCGCTCCTACAGGTTGATGTGGGCGCGGGCTGGCCCGCGATGACGGTCGCCCAGGCGCCGCGCTGGCTGATCAAAACTGATATTCAGCCCCCGCCCCCGCGTACCACGACCTTCCCGGCGCCGCTTCGTAATAGCGGAAGTTACCGTCCCCGACGATCACCGAACCCACGTACTGGCGATCCAGCAAGTTATCCAGGCGCAGGGTCTGGTGGAAGGTCCAGTGCTCGACCTTCTGCTCGAAGCGCGCACGCCAGTTGAATACGCTGTAGGCCGGCGCGGCGCGTTGCTGGTTGGTGTCTTCCACGTAGACTTTGCTGCGGTACATGCCTTCAAGGGCGGTGCTGACCCAGTCGCGTGGTTTCCAGTTCAGCTCGGCGAAGAGCGTGGTCTGGGGGACGCCGGGCAGGTAGTTGCCTTTGTCGACCGCCGTGCTGGCGCCGCTGACGAAATCGCTGTCATAGGTGGCTTGCAGGCGGGTGTAGGCGAGGTGGGTGCTCCACTGTTCGGTCAATTGGCTTTCCAGGCCCAGTTCGAAACCACGGCGCAAGGTGCGACCGGCGTTCTGGTAGGTGGTGCGACCGCCGCTGGATTGCTGCACGACCAGTTCGTCATCGTTGGTGATCTGGAACACCGCAGCATTCACGCGTGTGTCCTGGCCAATCCGGGCCTTGAGCCCCATTTCATACTGCTTGCTGACCGACGGCTTGAGCGCGAAATTGAAGCCGTTCGAGCTGCTGGAATACGCCGACTCCGCCTGGGTCGGGGTTTCAAACCCTTTGCCTGCGCTCACATAGCCATGCAAGTCCGGCGTGAACGCATACATCACGCTCACTGACGGCGTGTTCTTCTGGTAGATCTTGTTGCCGCTGTCGTTGCCGTCGCTGAGGAAGTGGTCGTCCACATCCATCTTCATGGTGCTGTGACGCAGGCCGGCTTGCAGGGTCCAGTCGCCCAGCAGCCAGTTGGCCTGCACGAACGGGTCGAGGCTGGTGGCGGTGTCGATTTCGTCGCGGCCCAGCGCGCCTTTGACGCCGTGCACGCCGTTGAGGGTGTTGGAGTAGCCTTGGCGATCATCCTGGCTGCGGTCGTAGTCGAGGCCGGTGATCAGGGTCAGGTCGCCGGGAACGCTGGTGATCGGCTGCAGCCAGTGGACGGAGCCGCCGTAGAATGTGCGGTCGAAGTTCACCACGCCGCCGCGTTTGTCTGACGCCGTTCCGCCGGGAATCGACAGGTACTGAATCACATTGCGCCGCCCTGTATACGCATTCACCTGCAGTGTGGCATCACCGATATAGCGCTCGTAATTCAGGCCCAATTGCTGATGGTCGATGCTTTTTCGCGTGTTGTACTGCAGCGCGGCCGGCGCTACCGAGCGCGGGTCCGCCTTGTACGCGGCCCAGGTCTGGCCCAGCGGGTCTTGCGTGCCGTTTTGCTCCAGGCTGCTGTAGATCAGCGCCAGTTTGCTGTCGTCATCGGGTTGGACATTCAGCTTGGCAAAGGTCTGGTCACGACGGGCGCTGCTGTGGTCGCGGTAGCCGTCGGTGTCCATGCGCGAGGCGTCGAGTACAAAACCGGCGCCATTCGCCGCACCTTCGGCTGTCAGGTGGTTCTTGTTCAGGCCGTCACTGCCCACCAGCGTTTCGGCGCCGATGCGCGGCGGGCCTTCGCCATCGCGCGAGAACATCTGGATCACGCCGCCGGCATTGCTGCCATACAACGTGGCGGCCGGGCCGCGCAGCACTTCGATGCGTTCGGCGGTGTCGAGGTTGAACGTGGCGGCCTGGCCCTGGCCATCCGGAGTGCTGGCGGGGATGCCGTCGGCGATCAGCTTTATGCCGCGCACGCCAAACGCCGAGCGCGCACCGAAGCCGCGTGAGGAGATCTGCAGGTCCTGCGCGTAGTTCTGACGGTTCTGCACCACCAGGCCAGGCACGCGGGACAGGGCTTCGGAGGCATTGATGCCGAGTTGGCCCTCGCTGATCTGCTCACGGCTGATGCTGTCGACCGAATACGGAAGGTCGAACGTCGGGCTGGCGCTGCGTGAACCGGTTACCACGCTGGGGTCGAGGACCAGCGCTGCGTCTTCAGCCCGGGCGGTGTCGCACAGGGTGAACAGGCTTGGCAGCAATAGGGTGAGGCGAGCAAGGGTTTTCATGGGGCAGCCCGAATCCGTGGCGCATAAGACATAAACGCGCAAAAGGGCGCGAGTTTAGTGAAATGCTGAGTTTTTGCCATTTCGGATTTTTCGCACGCAATTTGGCGATGCGCTTGGGTGGGGAATCCGACCTTTCGCTGATAGCGTGGCCGGCCGTTGGCGATCACAGGACAATCACAATGAAAATCACGGCTGCAATGGGTATTGCCGCACTGCTGGTGGGCGGTTGTGGGACCGTCAACAGCGTCATCCGCAAAGACGGCGACACCGCGCGTGAGCTGCGGCTTATCAAAACGTACTGCCAGTCCATACCTCGCGTTTACAGTGGCGTGGCCTTTGATTTCTGCGCGCTGCACGCGGCTCCCGATCCGACCGGCATACTGATACCCTTCGTGCTGCTGGACATTGCAGCGTCCGGCATTGCCGATACCGTTGTGTTGCCCTACACGATTTATCGCCAGGCAAACGACGGCAACATCAGCGTCTATTGGCGCCCTGGCGGTTCTTGAGCGAGGCTGTGCATAAGCTGGCCATGACAAATGGAGTTGTCTATGAATCGTGGTTTCACCCTTCCATGGATGCTGACGCTCGCACTGCTCACCGGCTGCGGCACTATCAATACCGTGTTTCGCCCGGACGCTGTGGCCAGCCAGAGCCTCAAGGATGCGCACAGCCACTGCGAAAGCGTGCCGCGTATCTACAGCGGCGTGATCTACGGGTTTTGTTACTTGAACAGCGAGCCCCAGCCTGAAATAGGCATCAACAACCCAACCTTTCCACCGCGCGAAAGCAATGCGTTCCCGGTCATTGCCATTGAGGCGATTGCCTCCGGTGTAATGGACACGCTGGTGCTGCCCTACACGATCTACCGCCAGAACAAGGACGGCAGCATTGAGATCTACCGCTAGGCGCAGTGACAACCGGTCGCCACATCCCTAGATCATCACGTGGTGTGTTTACGCTATAATCCCGCCCTTTAGCTGTTTCTCGTCCAGGCGAGAGGCACACTTTTTTCAGGCGCAACCCGCCTGCATGCAGACTAAAAGAGGCTAGACCCCTGTGGCATTGACGATTCTTGGCCTGTCCGGCGCCCTTAGCCATGATCCTTCCGCAGCCTTGTATATCGACGGCAAGCTGATCGCGGCCGCCGAAGAAGAGCGCTTCGTACGCGACAAACATGCAAAGAACCGCATGCCCTACGAGTCGGCGAAGTTCTGCCTGGAACAAGCCGGTATCAAGCCTTCCGACGTTGACGTGGTGGCGATTCCGTTCGCCCCGATCAGCCTGTTCGGCGAGGCGCGCTGGCACTATGCCAAGCGTTACTGGTACGCCCCGGACCGCGCCCTAGACGCGATCCTGATGGGCAACCGTCGCTACAAGCGCTACCGCAACAAGATCGTCTGGTGCCTGGAGCAACTGGGCTTCGATCCGAAGAAAATCAAGATCGAACCGGTTGAACACCACCTGGCCCACGCCTCCAGCGCTTACCACTGCTCCGGCTTCCAGGAGAAAACCGCGATCCTCGGGATCGACGGCAAGGGCGAGTACGCCACCACCTTTTTCGGCTACGGCGAAAACGGCAAGATCCACAAGATCAAGGAATTCTACGACCCGGACTCCCTCGGCGGCCTGTATGGCGCGATCACCGAGTTCCTCGGTTTCGAGATGCTCGACGGCGAGTTCAAGGTCATGGGCATGGCGCCGTATGGCGATGCCAGCAAGTACGATTTCTCGCGCCTGGCCTCGTTTGAGAACGGCGAGCTGGTGATCAACACCGACTACGCCAACGTCATCGGCCTGCGTCGCTACAAAGAGAAGGGCAAGGGGTTCTACTTCTCGCCAAAACTGATCGAGTGGCTGGGTCCCAAGCGCGAAGGCGATATCGCCGACGAGCCGTACATCCACTACGCGGCCAGCATGCAAGCGCTGTTCGAGAAGCTGGCCCTGCAGATGATCGACCACTACCTGGGCGACATCCTCAAAGACACCGGCAAGCTGGCCTTCGCCGGCGGCTGCGCGCTGAACGTCAAGCTGAACCAGAAGATCATTGCCCGCGATGACGTCAAGGAGCTGTTCGTGCAGCCGGCGTCCGGCGATGCCGGCACCGCGGTGGGTGCAGCCGCCTACGTGTCCCACGCCCGTGGTGTACCGGTCGAGAAGATGGAACACGTCTACCTCGGCCCGTCCTACAGCAACGAAGACGTGATCGCCGCGTGCGCCAGGCACGCAAGCAAACCAGTGTGGCGCAAGATCGAGAACATGCCCAAGCGCATCGCCAAGATCATGGTCGACGGCAACCCGGTGGCCTGGTTCCAGGGCCGCATGGAGTTTGGCCCGCGCGCGTTGGGCGGGCGTTCGATCATTGGTTGCCCAAGCGCCACCGGCGTGGCGGATCGCATCAACCACCAGATCAAGTTCCGCGAGCGCTGGAGGCCTTTCTGCCCGTCGATGCTCGACACCGTTGCGCCACAGATGATCAAGGTCGATCACCCGGCGCCGTTCATGACCTTCACCTTTGAAGTGTCGGAAGAATGGAAAACCCGTGTGCCGGAAGTGGTGCACGAAGACGGCACTTCCCGTGCCCAGGTGCTCAAGCGCGAATACAACCCGCGTTACTACGACATGATGAAAGAGCTGGAAGTACTGACCGGCAACGGCGTGTCCCTGAACACCTCGCTCAACCGTCGCGGCGAAGCAATGATCTGCTCGCCGACCGACGCGCTGAACATGTTCTTCGGCTCCGACCTGCAGTACCTGATCATGGAAGACATCCTGGTCGTCAAAGACGGCGTGGACCCTTATGACTCGGTCGGCTGATCGCCACGTCCTGCAGTTCTGCCACGGCTATGACGGGCCGTTCCTCGATTGCGCGCGGCAGTACGCCAGCCTGTTTGCAGGCTCGGGCTACAAGGTGACCACGGTGTTTCTCACCGGGGTCGCCGACCCCGATGTGGCGGCCGGTTGTGCCTCTGATGAAGTGTTGTTCATGGAATTCAGCTCCAAGGCCATTCGTGGCCTGAAGCTGGGCGCCATCGGTGAGCTGCGCAAGATCGCGGCGTCTCGCAATTTCAGTTTCTGCATTGCTCACCGGTTCAAGCCGATCTATATCGCCTTGCTCGGCACGCGCTTGCCGGTGATCGGTGTGCATCATGCCTTTGGTGATTATCAGCGCCGCAGCCGCAAGCTGTTTGCGTCGATTTTCCGCAAGCGTTTGAGCCTGCTTGGTGTGTCCGATGCGGTGCGTGATGACATGCGCCGCTGCTTGCCGGCCTGGCCGGCAGCGCGGATCCAAACGCTGTACAACCGCATCGATGTCGACGCCATGCAGGCCCTGCAGGTTCCGGCCGAAGCGGCGCGTGATGCGTTGGGGCTGTCGCCGGATGAGTGGGTGGTCGGCAACGTTGGCCGCCTGCACCCGGACAAGGACCAGGCGACCTTGCTCAAAGGGTTCGCCCTGGCGCTGCCGCATTTGCCGGCACAAAGTCGTCTGGCCATCCTCGGCACCGGCCGCTTGGAGAAAGACCTCAAGGCCTTGGCCCGTGAGCTTGGGATTG
Source organism: Pseudomonas sp. R9.37 (assembly GCF_963878885.1). Lineage (NCBI taxonomy): Bacteria > Pseudomonadati > Pseudomonadota > Gammaproteobacteria > Pseudomonadales > Pseudomonadaceae > Pseudomonas > Pseudomonas sp. R9.37. The sequence goes on from NZ_CAWNZA010000043.1 coordinate 408,091, forward strand.
CCGAGCAGGTGCTGTTCCTCGGCCAGGTGCCGGATGCGCGCCGTTACTTCCGAGCCTTCGACGCCTTTGCCCTGAGTTCCGATCACGAGCCTTTCGGCATGGTACTGCTGGAGGCGATGGCCGCCGGCGTGCCGCTGTTGGCAACAGCGTGTGGTGGCGCCCGGGAAGTGGTCGAAGGCGTGGGGATCCTGTTTCCCTTCGGCGATGCCGAACACTTGGGCCAGGGGCTTCGGCACCTGGCGGCAATGGATCGTCAGCAGCACGCGCAATGCGCCCAGATGATGCTGGAGCGCTTGCACGAGCAGTTCTCGGACCAGGCGGTTCGCGCGGCCTTCTGGCAGCTGCCGCACGTTACTGAACTGACCGCGAGGGCGTGATGCTCAATCGATTCCAAGGCTGGCGCGAGCGTGGCTGGTCCGTCGTTGACGCGTCCACCTACAGCGACGCCTGGCAGCGTTACGGTGGCAGTGTTGCCACCCATCCGCAGGTGGTTGAGCGTCTTGCCGGGCTGGCCGAGATTCCTGTGCGCTACCTGGCGTGGGAACACGGCGGCGAACTCAAGGCCTGTATTGCGACCTGGGGCCAGGACTTGGCGTTATCCAAGGATGTGCTCAAGCGCAAAGGCAAGAAGGGCTTGTTCGACTTGGGCAATGCCGAGTTGATTCTGCCGGCCGCCGCCGATGCTCAAGCCCCTTTGCGTCATCGCGCGCGCTACCTGTCGGCGCTGAATGAAGGCCGTTTTGCCGGCATCAAGCTGCAGACCGAGCAGTTGGCCATGGCGCGTACTCCGGAAGAACTCTCGAAGAAATTTCGCTATAACCAGCGCCGCGAGTTGCGTCTGCTGGAAGAGGCGGGCGGTGTTGTGCGTGCGGTCCAGACGTTCACCAGTGCGGAGCTGGCGGCAATTTACTGTGATTTGTTCCAACGCCGCTGGGGCTTTCCCGCCACCGGCGCCGAGCGCATGGCGCAGGTCATCGAGCTGTTGCGTGAATGGTTGATCGGTTCGGTGATTTTCCTCAACGATGCGCCGATCGCGATTCAGCTGGTTTACCGCGTTGAAGCGCCAGAGTGGGTCAGCGTCGAGTACGTCAATGGCGGCGTAGACCCTCAGACGCGTGAGTTCAGCCCCGGCAGCGTGCTGAGTTTCCTCAACACGCAAAGTGCCTGGGAACAGGCGCGGGAAGCCGGCAAGCCGCTGCGATTTTCGTTTGGCCGGGCAGACCGCGAGTACAAAGACCGTTGGTGCAACCCGGTGCCGGTGTTCAAGGTATGAGTGATTCTCCCAGCCGCAAGCAAGCGCTGCTCAAACGCCATCGCCGCAACAAGCGTATGGCGCTGCTGGTCGGTTTGCTGGTGTTGATCGGCGTCGGCGTGGCGGTGGCCTGGTGGCTGCCGCTGCTGCTGGCAATTCTGGCCTGGGTGGCCCATGAAGCCTGGTTTGCCGACCATCTGTTTTACTCGCCCGGCGACGACTATCAGTACGCCTTTGCGGCCGAGACCGAGCAACCCAAGGTTGTTCTGGATAACGGCCGATTGCTGCTGGAGCAGGCGCTGGAGCTGTCGGGCGACGAGACGCTGATCCTTGCGCTGCGGCTCAAGAGCGGCTTGCTGGGGCGCTTTATTGATCCGTTTATCGCCTTGCCACAGGGCGATCGGCAGGTGTTCGAGCGGGGCGTCAACGGCTTGCGCTACTTGAACCTCACCGGCCAGGCGCAAGCGCTGCTCGCTGGGCAACTGCGCCTGAGCGGCCGGTTCTGCCGTGTGCAAGGCACGCCGGTGTTGTCGGTATTTCGCCAGCCCGACGTGCGTCAGCAGCGGGTGATGGTGATTGCGCCCCATGCCGATGATGCCGAGCTTGCCGCCTTTGGCCTGTACAGTCAGGCGGCGCAGCCCTGGATCGTGACGTTGACGGCCGGCGAAATCGAAGCCGAGCATTATCAGCAGATGGGCCTGGGCAAGCCCGAGGCTGCACGCCTCAAGGGCCGGTTGCGCGCCTGGGACAGTATCGCCGTGCCGCGTTGGGCGGGTGTGCCGCAGGAAAATTGCGTGCAGCTGGGGTACTTCTGCCTGCAGCTGGCGGCGATGAGGGCCGAGCCTGATCGCGCGGTGGCGTCACGAGAAGCCGAGTTGAGCGACATTCGCGTGTTTCGCCAATTCAACCCGTTCCCCTTGCCTGCGGATGCCGATGGTCGGCCGACCTGGAACAATCTGCTGGCAGATCTGCGCGCGGTGCTGCTGATGGCGCGTCCTGACGTTATCGTGCTGCCGCATCCGGTGCTCGACCCGCACCCTGACCATGTCTGCGCACAGCATGCCGTGCTGCAAGCCCTGCAAGGGCTGGAGTGGCAGCCGACCACGCTGCTCGGCTACGCCAATCACCTGCATGACAACGACCGCTGGCCGATGGGCGATTCGGGCAACGGCATCGCGTTGCCGCCCTGTTTTGATTCGACCATCACCTTGCAGCCTTTCTGCGTGCCGGTGTCTGCCGAACAACAGCGTGACAAGGCCATGTCGCTGGGCATGATGCATGACTTGCAGCCCAGGATGCCGTTCAAGCGGCGCGTGCGGCGTGCGATCCAACGGTTGCTGGCCGCAAGGGCCATTTCACCCTGGGGGGAAAATGAGTTTTACCGCAAGGCTGTAAGGCGACATGAACTTTTTTGGTTCATCAAGCACAAGTAAGGTTACGTAACGTGGAGGGGCGCAGTGCGCTCCCGCAAAAAATGACAGTGAGTCCGTTTTGATCAATCAGTGCCCCCGCATCCTCTTCCTCATTCCTTACTTTGGCCGCTGGCCATTCTGGATGCCGTTTTTTCTCGAAAGCTGCCGACACAATGCCGATATTGACTGGCTGTTATTCAGCGACTGCCCGATACCGAGCAATGTGCCGGATAACGTCAGGATTGAAAGCATTACCTTCGCCGATTACTGCGCGTTGGTTTCGCAGCGGTTGAACATCCCGTTTGCCCCGCAAGCGGCTTACAAGTTGTGTGACATCAAGCCTGCGCTGGGGCATATCCATGCTGATCGCCTCCAAGGTTATGACTTCTGGGCGTTTGGCGACCTGGACCTTGTTTACGGCAATCTGCGTCGCTATTTCACGCCCGATCGACTGGCTGGCTATGATTTGTTTTCGACCCACGAACGACGGGTCGCCGGCCATTTGTGCCTGATGCGCAACACGGCCAGAAAGCGCCAGGTGTTCATGCAGATCAAGGATTGGGAGGCGCGTTTCACTGATCAGGCGCATCATGCGCTGGATGAAGGCGCGTTCAGCAGGATTTTCCTGTGGCGCAAGAATTTTCCGAAACCGTTGTTCGAGTTGGTCGGCAAGCTCAATCCCTGGCGCCGCCGCAGTGAGTTCACCGAGGCGTTCAGTACGCCGGGCGGTGTGATCAAATGGCACGACGGCAGTGATCGCTTCCCGCATCAGTGGTTCTGGAATAACGGTCGTCTGACCAATGACAGGGATGGCGAGCGCGAATTTCCCTATTTCCATTTTGTCTGCTGGAAGCGTAATCAGTGGCCACGGTTACCGGAGCCCGACAGCGAGTACGTCGAGGCGCTGGCGGCTGAACCGTCGTGGGTCGTTGATGCCACAGGTTTCCATCGAGGAGAGTTATGAGTCGGCGTTTCAAGGTCCTGCAATTGCAGCCTGACTACAATGTTAAATCCCATGATTTTGCCGACCTGGCCGAACAGATCGTCAAGGCATTGCCTGCGGACCGCTATGAAGTCACCGCCGCGTTTTTGCGTGGCCGACCCGGGCCCGCGGACCCGGTCAGCCGAGCGGCAACGTCGGTCTACTTCGATTTCTCCGACAAGGCGCTCAAGGGCTTGAGGCTGCGCGCCATGTGGCAGATGTATAAGTTCTGTCGCAAGGAACAGTTTGACGTGGTGGTGTGCAACCGCTTCAAGCCGGTCAACATGATGTTGCAACTGAACCGCTGGTTGAAGATTCCACTGTGTATCGGGATCTCCCACGGCTTTGGCGAGTATGACCGTCTCTACCGCCGTAAACAGGCGCAGCGCTGGATCGACGAGCATTGGCGGTTTGTCGGGGTCTCGCCGGCGGTCAAGCAGTACCTGCTGGACTGCAAGTGCGGGTTTACCGACAGCAATACCTACGCGATTACCAACGCCATCGACATCGAGCAGGCCGAAGGCTTGCAGCATTCACGCGAACGCGCGCGTGAGTTACTGGGCATCGACCCTTCGGTGCGGTTGATCGGCGCCCTGGGCCGTCTGGTTCCGGTCAAGGGGCACACCTATTTGCTGCAGGCGTTTGCAGCGCTCAAGGATAAATACCCCGCGGCGCAACTCGCCATCATTGGCGCGGGGCGTGAGCAGGCCAACCTGGCCGCGCAGATCCAGAGCCTTGGCCTTGATGGGCGGGTGCACTTGCTGGGCTTCAAGGAAAACGCCCTGCAGTACGTGCGCGCTTTCGATATCTGGGCCATGCCCTCGCTGGCAGAAGGCTTGGGCCTGGCGCTGCTCGAAGGCATGAGCGGTCGCCTGCCGGTGATCGCCTCCAGTGTGCCGGCCATGCTGCCACTGATTGAAGGCGCCGGTGGCCTGGCGGTGGAGCCGGCCAACGTGCCAGCATTGACCCAGGCGCTGGACACTTATCTGGCGCTGTCCGATGAAGCGCTCGCGCAAAAGGGCGAGCAGGCTTACCAGTACCTTCAGGCGCAACATGACATTGAGGTGTTCCGCCAGCAATACCTGGAGCTGATTGAATCCGGGTTGGCCCAAGCACGCAGGAACAATGTATGAACCCAAGTCAGCCCTTGGTCACGGTGATCATTGCCTCGTACAACCACGGCCCGTACATCGAGGAAAGCATCCTCAGTGTGCTGAACCAGACCTACCCCAACATCGAACTGCTGGTGATTGATGACGGCTCGACAGACGACAGTGTCGAGCGCATCCGCCGCCTGCAGGAGCGCCACACCTTCGACTTTCGCGTCCAGCAGAATCAAGGCCTGACGAATACGCTCAATGGCGCTATTGCACGCTCCCAAGGCCCGCTGATCGTGCCGTTTGGCTCCGACGACATCATGAAGCCAGAGCGCATTGCGATTCAGGTGGCTTACATGGACGGCAAGCCGGAAGTGGGTATCTGTGCGGGTAACATCGAGCTGATCGATTCGCGAGGCGAACTGCTTCCCGAGAAGCGCCAGCGCCGCGACGTGCCGTTTCGGCGCCTGGACTTCGACGACATGTTCCTGGAGCGCAAACCCTATCCGCCGGCACCCACGCTGATGATTCGGCGTGAGGCGCTGGAAAAGGTCGGTGGGTTTGACCCCGAGATTCGTCTGGAAGACTTGTTGATCGAGTTGAAGATCACCCATGCCGGGTACTTCATCGATGGCCTGAATGTGGTCATGGCCCGCTACCGCAAGCACGCCACCAACTCGTACAAGAACCACCGATTCATGATCGACAATATCCTGCGCTCTTACGCGTTGTTCAGTGACCACCCGCTCTATGACGAGGTGCGTTACAAGTTTCTCAGCTCCATGTTCCTCAAGACCTCCAACCGCAATCGCGCGTTGGCGCGAGAGTTGTTGGCGCAGATCCCGTTTCGGGCCTGGAACAAGAAAACCTGGCGGGGTTTGGCGCGGCTGTATTTTTCGCCGCTGGAAAAAGACTGACACGCCAGTGTGCGCCCCTCGCCGGGGCGCACTTGGCGAGTGTCAAGCTGCGGGGCGTGCCAGGGTCAGCACGTGCTCACGGAGTTTGACCGTGGCTTGCGGCGACGCAACCAACGCATAGCCACTGGCCAACTGTTCAAAGTGAGCTTCGAACAACCAGTTGCGGTCCTGCGTGTAGCGTTGCATGTGCTTCACGTTGCGCTGGCGCAGCGTGTTGCGCAGCGGCGACGGATAAATGCGCATGTCGGCCACGTCGATCAGGCCGAACTCACCATCGTCCATCAGCAGAACGTTGCCCAAGTGCAGCGAGCGGAAGTACACGCCGCGCTCATGCAGCTGGGCCATGAATCTGCCAAAGCGTTCGATCAGCGATTCTCGCAGGCTGCTGTCCAGGCTCTGCAGCGCCTGGCGCAGGGTCAGGCCGGGGAGGGGCTGATAGCGCACGGCACTGCTGCCATCGCGCAAGCTGTACACATCCAGAATCCGCGGTGACGCGATACCCAGTTGCTGCAGGTGTTCGCTGTTGCTGGCGAAGCGTTCCGAATACGGATTGAAACCCCCGGAGGTGTACCAGCGGCGCGCCCTGAACAGCTTGAGGAAGCTGCCGTCCTCAAGGCGCAGGACCTTGGGCCCAAGACCATCTTCCTCGATGACGGCAGCGCCTTTACGCAGGGCGTCGAACGCCAGCGGTGCGGGCGTTTGCACACGCATGCCGAGCAGGCTGCGACGGCGCTTGGCGATACTCAGGCCGGCGATCAGCGCCAGCGGAATCCACAGCAGGAACCAATGCTCTTTAGGGCGCGACAGGATCCCGCCGCCTTCAGTCAGGCCGGCGCCGATGCCATAGGCCAGCAGGGCTGACGCCAGCAGAAACAGCGGTTGTGCGCGCTCTTTGAAACCTTTGTACAGGCCCCAGCCGAGCATGAAGATCCACGGGATAAAGCCGATGATGCCGACGTAATAGAGCACGCCGAGAGCAAAGCTGTGCGGTTCCATCAGTTCGTAACCGTCCACGATCAAGGACAGTTCGGAGTCGTAGCTGTGGCCGATCAGCGGATGGTCGGCGATACGCTGCAGGGTCATGCCCCACAATTCAAAACGGTACGAACTGCCACGCTCGGTAATCGCTTCAGGATAAAACAGCAGCAGCGCTGCAGCGCCAAGCACCAGGGCCGCGATCATCAGTGCTGAACGGCGATTGCGGCTGACAAAGGCGATCCACACGGCGGCCAGCGTCAGCGCAACCAGCGGCGTGCGAGAGCCGGTGGCCAGGACCGCGAGCGTCATGACCGCCAGCGCAGGCGCGCTGAACAACAACACCTGCAAGCGCTGGGTGGTGATGCAGACATAGAGCCAATAGATGCAGAAAAAGCCGAACAGATGGGAGCTCAGCAGTGGGTTATCGAGAGCGCCCAGGCCGCCGATCATGCGCATGCTCACGCCGGGCACGAAGCCTTTGGCGAACGCCACCAGGTTGAACAGGCACACCACCAGGGCAATCACGGCGGCGCTGAAAAAGATCGGTTTGAACAGCTCGCTGCGGTAGTGCAGCAACAGCCCACAGCCGGCAAACAGCATGAAGGTTTGCAGCGGCACCTTGAACAGGTTGGAATCGCCGGTGGGTTGCGGGCTCCACAGCACGGTGATCAGCGCCCAGGCGCAAAATGCCAGAAGCGCAATGATCAAAGGTTCGCGCAGCAGTTCTTTGATTTCCCGCGGGCGCAGGCACAGCAGGAACAAGGTCGGCACACTGAAAAAGCCGTAGTAGAGACGGTGCATGACGTTGCGGTTGGTGACGTAGAACAATGAACTCAGAAGCAACAACAAGCCAATGGGCAAAATCCATAGGACCAGGAAGTCGAAAACGCGATTTGAGCCATAAATAAGGCGCTTGGAGTGCATACAGAAAAGCCATTCCAGAATAGAGAAAGCCGACCATCTTAAAGTAGTGGCTATATAATGTCGTCGGCTGGATCCAACCAGGCCGAGGGTCATACCGGGTGCAAGTACAACAGAGAAGCTGTGCTAAAGTCAGCCTCCTTTTTCAAAACGCCGCGTGATATGACCGACTCCAGTCCGAGCGCAAGCCCTTCGAGCTTGAAAATATACTTCCGCCTGCTCATGTACGTTAAGCCCTACGCCGGCTTGTTCGCGTTGAGTATTGTCGGATTTCTGATTTTCGCGTCGACCCAGCCCATGCTGGGGTACATCCTCAAGTACTTCGTCGACGGTTTGTCCAACCCTGAAGCGGTGCTGTTTCCCAGCGTACCGTTCCTGCGTGACCTGCAATTGCTGCAAGCCGTGCCGTTGTTGATCATTCTGATCGCAGCCTGGCAGGGCCTGGGTTCGTTCCTGGGCAACTACCTGTTGGCCAAGGTTTCCCTGGGCCTGGTCCACGACCTGCGCGTGCAGTTGTTCAACAACCTGCTGACGCTGCCCAACCGCTACTTCGACAACCACAACTCCGGGCACCTGATTTCGCGCATCACCTTTAACGTGACCATGGTCACGGGTGCGGCGACCGATGCCATCAAGGTGGTGATCCGCGAAGGCATGACGGTGATCTTCCTGTTCGCCTCGCTGCTGTTCATGAACTGGCGCCTGACGCTGGTGATGATCGCCATCCTGCCGTTGATTGCGGTGATGGTCAGCACGGCCAGCAAGAAATTCCGCAAGCAGAGCAAGAAGATCCAGGTTGCCATGGGTGACGTGACCCACGTGGCCTCGGAAACCATTCAGGGTTACCGCGTGGTGCGCAGCTTCGGCGGCGAAGTCTACGAGGAGAAGCGTTTCCTCAAGGCCAGCCAGGGCAACACCGACAAGCAACTGCGCATGACCCGCACCGGGGCGATCTACACCCCGTTGCTGCAACTGGTGATCTACACCGCCATGGCGGTGCTGATGTTCCTGGTGCTTTACCTTCGCGGTGATGCGTCGGCGGGTGACATGGTGGCCTACATCACATTGGCCGGGCTGTTGCCCAAGCCGATCCGTCAATTGTCGGAAGTCAGCTCGACCATCCAGAAAGGTGTGGCCGGCGCCGAGAGCATTTTCGAGCAGTTGGACGAAGAGCAGGAAATCGACCGCGGCACCGTTGAGCGCGACAAGGTCAGCGGCCGCCTGGAAGTGCGTCACCTGAACTTCACCTACCCAGGCACTGAGCGCCATGTGCTCAAGGACATCAGCTTCACCGCCGAGCCTGGGCAGATGATCGCGCTGGTGGGGCGTTCCGGCAGCGGCAAGTCGACCCTGGCCAGCCTGATTCCGCGTTTCTACCACCACGAGAGCGGTGAAATCCTGCTCGACGGCGTAGAGATCGAAGATTACAAACTGCTTAACCTGCGCCGGCACATCGCCCAGGTGACCCAGCATGTGACCTTGTTCAGCGACACCGTCACCAACAACATCGCCTACGGCGACCTGGCCGGCGCGCCACGTGCGGACGTTGAAGCGGCGGCGGCGGATGCCTATGCCAAAGACTTCATCGACCAATTGCCGAAGGGTTTCGACACCCAGGTTGGCGAGAACGGCGTGCTGTTGTCCGGCGGCCAGCGTCAGCGCCTGGCGATCGCGCGGGCGTTGCTCAAGAACGCGCCGTTGCTGATTCTCGACGAGGCCACCTCGGCCCTCGACACCGAATCCGAGCGGCACATCCAGGCCGCACTGGACAAAGTCATGCAAGGCCGCACGACGTTGGTGATTGCGCATCGCCTCTCTACCATTGAGAAAGCCGACCTGATCCTGGTGATGGACGACGGCCGGATTGTCGAGCGCGGCACTCACGCCGAGCTGCTGGCCCAGAACGGCTATTACGCCCGCCTGCATGCCATGGGCCTGGATGCGCCGGTACCGGCTGACATCACCTGAGTCAGGGGCCACCGGCCCAGTGTGGGAACGGGCTTGCTCGCGAATGCGGTAGATCAGTCATAGAGATGTCGACTGACACGCCGTCTTCGCGGGCAAGCCCGGTCCCACATTTGTTTCATCAGCGGATTCGCTCTCCGTCTCCCGTACCATCTTCTGTCACGCCCTCCACAAGCCTCCTGTAACCCTGTGCTAATATCGCGCCCCTGTTCATTTTGTATGTGGGTTGCTCCATGAAGTTGTCCATGCCGCGATTCGATCAAGCCCCTGTCTTGGTGGTCGGCGATGTCATGCTCGACCGTTACTGGCATGGCGGTACCTCACGGATTTCCCCTGAGGCACCGGTACCGGTAGTCAAGGTCGAGCAAATCGAAGACCGTCCAGGTGGCGCTGCCAACGTTGCCCTCAATATTGCCGCGCTCGGCGCCCCGGCCTCCCTGGTGGGTGTGACCGGCGACGACGAAGCCGCCGACAGCCTGGCCAACAGCCTGCGCGGCGCCGGCGTGCGCGCACTGTTCCAGCGCATCGCCCATCAGCCGACCACCGTCAAGCTGCGGGTCATGAGCCGTCACCAGCAATTGCTGCGTATTGATTTTGAAGAACCCTTCGCCACCGACGCCTTGGCGCTGAGCGAGCAAGTCGACACGCTGCTCGAAGGCATCAAGGTGTTGGTCTTGTCCGACTACGGCAAAGGCGCCCTGAAGAACCACCAGATGCTGATCCAGGCCGCCAAGGCCCGCAACATTCCGGTACTGGCCGACCCCAAGGGCAAGGACTTCTCGATTTATCGGGGCGCCAGCCTGATCACGCCAAACCTCAGCGAGTTCGAAGCCATCGTCGGCGGTTGCGCCGACGAGCACGAGCTGGTGACCAAGGGCGCCACGTTGATGGCCGACCTCGACCTGGGCGCCTTGCTGGTGACCCGTGGCGAGCATGGCATGACGCTGCTGCGTCCGGGCCACCCGGCGATGCACTTGCCGGCGCGTGCGCGTGAAGTGTTCGACGTTACCGGCGCCGGCGACACCGTAATCTCCACCCTGGCTGCCTCTATTGCAGCCGGTGAGGAATTGCCCCACGCCGTGGCCCTGGCCAATCTGGCGGCAGGCATTGTGGTCGGCAAGCTGGGCACCGCGGCCATCAGCGCGCCGGAATTGCGCCGGGCTATCCAGCGCTCCGAAGGCTCCGAGCGTGGTGTGCTGACCATCGAGCAATTGCTGCTGGCGATTGACGATGCGCGGGCCCACAACGAAAGCATTGTGTTCACCAACGGCTGTTTCGACATCCTGCACGCCGGTCACGTGACCTATCTTGAGCAGGCCCGAGCCCAAGGCGATCGCCTGATCGTTGCGGTCAACGACGACGCTTCGGTCAGCCGCCTGAAAGGCCCTGGCCGTCCGATCAACAGTGTTGATCGGCGCATGGCGGTATTGGCCGGTCTGGGCGCGGTGGACTGGGTGATCAGCTTCTCTGAAGGCACTCCGGAAAACCTGTTGGCCCAGGTCAAGCCCGATGTATTGGTCAAGGGCGGAGACTACTCCGTCGATCAGGTCGTGGGTGCCGATATCGTCGGCGCTTACGGCGGCACGGTGAAGGTGCTGGGCCTGGTCGAGAACAGCTCGACCACCGCCATTGTCGAGAAGATCCGCAACAATGAGTAACGCTGATAAGTGGGTCCTGATCACCGGCGGTGCCGGTTTTATCGGTTCGCATCTGGTCGATGCGTTGCTTGCCAAAGGCTATGCCGTGCGGGTGCTGGATGACCTGTCCACCGGCAAGCGCAGCAACCTGGCGTTGGGCAACCCGCGTGTGCAACTGATCGAGGGTGATGTCGCCAATGCCGAGCTGGTGGCGCAAGCCGCCGTTGGCGTGAGCGCCGTGGTGCACCTGGCCGCAGTGGCCTCGGTGCAGGCGTCGGTGGATGACCCGGTGAGCACTCACCAGAGCAACTTCGTCGGTACCCTGAATGTCTGCGAAGCGATGCGCAAGGCCGGGGTCAAGCGCGTGGTGTTTGCGTCCAGCGCGGCGGTGTATGGCAACAATGGTGAGGGCGCGTCGATTGACGAAGACACCACCAAGGCGCCGCTGACACCTTATGCCTCGGACAAATTGGCCGGTGAGCATTACTTCGATTTCTACCGCCGCCAGCATGGCCTTGAGCCGGTGATCTTCCGCTTCTTCAACATCTTCGGGCCACGCCAGGATCCGTCCTCGCCGTATTCCGGGGTGATCAGTATTTTCAGCGAGCGTGTGCAGCAGGGTGTGCCGATCAGCGTGTTTGGTGATGGCGAGCAAACCCGCGATTTCATGTACGTGGAAGATTTGGTCGATGTGCTGGTACAGGCCATCGAAGCGCCCGACGCGCCGCTGGGTGCGATCAACGTAGGCTGGAACCGCACCACCACGCTCAAGCAGGTGTTGCAGGCGCTGGAAGAAGTGGTGGGTCAGTTGCCGACGATCACTTACGGGCCGGCACGCTCGGGGGATATTCGGCATTCGCGGGCCAATAACCAGCGGCTGTTGGCGAGTTTCACGCTGCCTGAGCCCACGCCGTTGAAGGTGGGCCTGGAGCGGTTGCTCACGGGCTGAACACCGTCAACGGTGGAAGCCGCTTTATCTGGGAACCGGGCAAGCCAGCGCCCGGATCAGAGCGGTTTCACCCCTTGGCTTTTTTCTTCGGCACAATCTTGCGCAGCATCTGCCGCGCCTTGCCGGTCAATCGCTTCAGTTTCGACTCTTTTTCAGGCTGAGCCAGGCCTTGCTGCCTGAGCCAATCCTTCCAGCGAATCCGCTCATCACGTACCAACCAGCCGTCTTGCTGAGCAAAGCTTTCGGCCAGGTATAAACCGCGTGTGCTGGCGGGATACAGCTGGTCTTTCTTGACGGTGTACAGCTCTGCTACAGGCTGGCCATCTTTGAGCGGCATCAGGTACAAATCCGGGCGCTTGCGGTCCAGCCGGGCTACCAACTGGTCGCCTTCTAGTCGCTCATCCACATGAAACAGGCTGAGGGATTTGGCTTCCTTCGGCACCTCAAGGCGCAAGTCATAAATCAATTGCAGCGACGCCGTCGGCAGGTGCACGTAGGCCCGTGGGCGCTCGATCAATTGCGTGGTCGCGCAGCGCACCGGGCGGGCGGCGCCCGACAAAGGGCTCAACCGAAACGGCAATGCTTCACGGTAATGCAGGGCGGTGGAGTAGGGCGCTGGCAGCCAAGTGTCGTTGAAGCGTCCGCCGAGCCAGCCTTCAGGCGTCTCCAGCAGGCATTCTTCGGCAATTTCCTGGATGGCGGTGTGCAGCGGCAGGTTCAGTTCGTGGGCCGGCACATAGCCCGAGATCAGCTTGAGCACCACGTCGCCACGGTCCTGGCGGCGTTGGCGGACCAATACCCAGTAATCCTTGTTTTGCCAGTGCAGGGTCAGTCGCACCGACACACCGAGATTCGCCAGTTCCAGGGCGAAACGCTCCGGGTCCGCCACCTCCACCGGCTTGCGCCGTTGCAGGGTCTGGGCGAAGTTGAGCGGCATGCCCACGCTCTGGTAACTCAGGCCTTCGGGGGTGGCTTCGACGTGCAGCGGCAGTGTTTTAAAGTTGCTGGGGTTTTTTCTAATAAGCGTGCGCGGCATGTCGGCTCCTTCTTGCGACGGGGTCGGCCGCGTCGGCGGCATCAGAGTTGACGAATGACCTTGGCAGCGGTCGCCACGTTATGGGCCAGGTGCAGCGGATTAATGGTCCCGACAATAGCACTGGCGACGCCCGTTTGCGCAAACAACAACATGAAACTGGCGTGAATTGGATCCATTCCAGGCTCCAGGCACACGTGGCCGCTGGCCAGGGCTTTTTTCACCAGGATGCCTTTGCCATGGGCAGCGGCGTAATCAATGACGGGTTTCTCGCTCTGTTCGTTCAGATTGTAGGTGACCATTGCGCAATCACCTTGTTCCAGAGCCTTCACGCCGCCTTCGACGGTTTTGCCGGAGAAGCCGAAACCGCGAATCTTGCCCTCTTTTTTCAGCGCTGCGAGGGTCTGGTACACCTCGCAATCATTGAGGATATGCAGGTCATTGCCATCGGAGTGCACCAGCACCAGGTCGATAAAATCCGTTTCAAGTCGTTTCAAGCTGCGCTCGATCGACATCCGCGTATGGGCCGCACTGAAATCATGCTGCGACACGCCATCGGCAAACTCTTCACCGACCTTGCTGACAATCACCCAGTCATTGCGTTGGCCGCGTAACAGCGGCCCCAGGCGTTCTTCGCTGCGGCCGTAAGCCGGCGCGGTGTCGATCAGGTTGATGCCCAGCTGGCGTGCCTGGCGCAGCAGCATGCGCGCCTCGTCATCATCAGGAATCTGGAAGCCGTTGGGGTATTTCACCCCTTGGTCGCGGCCCAGTTTTACTGTGCCAAGACCCAGTGGCGACACCAGCAGGCCGGTGCTGCCCAAGGGGCGATGCAGGTCGTGCAGGGTGGGCAGGCTCATGGCAACAGGTGCTCCCAGGCAGGTTGGCCGAGGGCTGGTTTTGGCAGCTCGGGCAGGGCGTCGTTGTTGGCGCTCGGCTGGATACCGTCGCGTTGCAGAGCGTTGAGTACGCGGTCAGCGAAGTCTGGCGCCAGCGCCAGTTTGGTCGGCCAACCCACCAGCAGGCGGCCCTCTTCGGCAAGGAACGCATTGTCGGGGCGGGTCAGGCCCGATTGCAGCGGCTCGGCGCGGTCCACGCGCAAGGTCGCCCATTGCGTCTGGCTCATGTCGATCCACGGCAGCAATTGCGCCAGCTCTTTTTGCGCAGTGGCGATCTGTTCTTCAGGTGTGCGCGCCACGCCATCGGCCTCGGCGATATCGCCGCCCATGTACCACACCCAGTTGCCATCGGCGGCCGGGTGGGTGGTGATGGTCAGGCGTGGCTTGGTGCCGCCGCCCAGGCAGTGCGCATACAGCGGCTTCAAGCCCGGGCCCTTGGCGATGATCATATGCAGCGGGCGCTTTTGCATGGCGGGCTGGCTCAGGCCCAGGGCGCTGAGCAAATCAGCCGTGCCGCCACCGGCACTGAGCACGATGCGCTGGGCGCGAATCTCACGGCCGTCAACCTTCAAACCCACCAGGCTATCGCCATCGCGCAGCGGTTCGATGTGCTGGCCGGCGAGCAAACCGTCACCCGCCAGTTGGGCCAGACGCTCGATCAGGCTCGGCACGTCGACCACCAGCTCGGCCAGTCGGTAGACCTTGCCCTTGAAGCGACGGTCCTGCAGGGCCGGCGGCAATTCGTCGCCCTTGACCTGGTCGACCCGGCCACGCACGGCCTTGCTGGCGAAGAAGCTGGTGAGGTTGCCGGCGAGTGTGCCGGGCGACCACAGGTAATGGGCTTCGGACAGCAGGCGCACGCCGGACAGGTCGAGTTCGCCATCACCCGCCAACGCCTCGCGCCAGCGGCGCGGCATGTCGGCAATCGCTTCGGACGCGCCGGTGAGCGCGCCGTGCAGGGCGTATTTCGCGCCGCCGTGGATGATCCCCTGGGACTTCACGCTTTGCCCGCCGCCCAGCGTGGCGCTTTCCACCAACACCGTGGAAAACCCCTGGCGGCGCAGGCGCGCGTTAAGCCAGAGGCCGGCAACCCCGGCGCCGACAATCAGAACGTCGGTGGAAATAACGGATGGCATCGGCGACCTCAGTGTTCAAGACAAGAGGCGCAGTATACAGGCTGTTGAGTGGCGGTCAGTGCCCGGCGGTTTTCGAGAACAGCTGAATCACCACCACGCCCAGCACAATCAGGCCCATGCCCAGCATCGCCGGCAGGTCGAGCTTTTGCCCATAGATGAACAGCGCGGCGACACTGACCATCACGATGCCCATGCCGGCCCACACCGCATACGCCACGCCCACCGGCACGGTGCGCACCACCAGGGTCAACATCCAGAACGCAATGCCGTAGCCGACGATGACCAGCGCCAGTGGAAGCGGTGTGCTCCAGCCCTTGACGGCTTTCATGGACACGGTTGCGATCACTTCCGAGCAAATGGCGATGGCCAGGTAGAGGTAGGCGGCATTCATGGGGTAATCCTCGGTGTGTGACGTACTTGAATAAGGTCAGCATTCTAACGCTTCGACAGATGGGATAAAGTCATTACCTATCCGAATTCAAGATGGGTTGAGCCATGAGCGTGCAGTGGAACCTGGACCAGATGCGCCTGTTTGTCAGCGTTGCCGAACAGCGTTCGTTTTCGGCAGTGGCCCGCGACCAGCGCAAGGCGCAATCGGCGGTGAGCAACGGTATCGCTCTGCTGGAAGCGGACCTGGGGCTGAGCCTGTTTGAGCGTAGCAGTGGCCGCCAGCCGCGCCTGACCGAAGCCGGTAGTGTGTTGCTGGAGGAGGCCCGTGAGGTTTTGCGCCAGTGTGAACGGCTCAATGGCCGCGCGCTGTCACTGACGCGTGGCGAGGAAGCCTGCCTGCGCCTGGCCCAGGACGAGGCCATGCTGTTCCAGCCGGTACTCGACAGCCTTGAGGCGCTGGCCGGGCAATACCCGCAGCTGGAGGTGCAGCTTTCCAGCGCCGCTCAAGGCGATGTGGCGCGCAAGTTGGTGGAGCGCAAGGCCGACCTGGGCCTGTTGTTTTACCACGACCAAATCCCTGAGGCGCTTGAACGGCGGGTGGTGGGCAGTGTGGAAATGGTCACCGTGTGCGGTGTGAATCATCCGCTGGCCAAGCAACCGTACGTGACCTGCCAGCATCTGGCGCAGTTTCGCCAACTGTTGATGTCGACACAGACCAGCGTCTACCCCGGCAGCGAAGCCGCCAGCCCTCTGGTGTGGCGCGCCGACAGTTTCTACGTGTTGGCCGAATGGCTGATGAGTGGCCTGGGCTGGGCCTGGCTGCCGCGGCACATCGTGCAGTACCCGACGTATCAACAACAAATGGTTGAGCTGGACAGCGAATGGACACCGCCCGCGCTGGTGGTGGAACTGGTTTGGCGCCGTGACGAGCACCTCGGTCCCGCAGCGCGCTTCCTGGCCGCACGATTTGCCGAGTGCTTGCAGGCGATCGACTGAAAAAGCCGATAAACTCCGCCGCCATGAATAGAACTCTCTACACCTGTCTGTTTTACCTGGCGCTGCCGTTGGTGGCTTTACGTTTATGGCTGCGTGCGCGCAAGGCGCCGGCCTACGCCAAGCGCGTCGGCGAGCGGTTCTCCTATGGCCTGCCGGTGATGCAGCCGGGCGGGATCTGGGTGCATGCGGTATCGGTAGGTGAAAGCATCGCCGCCGCGCCGATGATTCGCGGGTTGATGGCGCGGCATCCGACGCTGCCAATCACCGTCACCTGCATGACGCCCACCGGTTCCGAGCGCATCCAGGCGCTGTTCGCCAATGAACCGCGCGTACAGCATTGCTACTTGCCGTATGACTTGCCGTGCGCGGCCAAGCGTTTTCTAGATCGCGTGCAGCCTAAGCTCGCCGTGATCATGGAAACCGAGTTGTGGCCCAACCATATTCACGCCTGCGCCCAACGCGGTATTCCGGTGGCGTTGGCCAATGCGCGGTTGTCGGCACGTTCGGCCAAGGGCTACGCACGATTCGCCAAGCTCACCGCACCGATGCTGGCGCAAATGAGCCTGTTCGCCGTGCAGACACACACCGAAGCCCAGCGCTTCCTGAGCCTGGGCGCGCGCCCGGAAACCGTCGAGGTGACCGGTTCGATCAAGTTCGACCTGACCATTGACCCTGAGCTGCCGGCGCGCGCTGCCGCCTTGCGCGAGCAATGGGGCGCCAGCGAACGCCCGGTGTGGATCGCCGCCAGCACCCATGAAGGCGAAGACGACGTGGTCCTGGCTGCGCATCGCCAGCTGCTCGAAAGTTATCCCAATGCATTGTTGATTCTGGTGCCGCGTCATCAGGAGCGCTTCGGCCCGATGTTCGAGCTGTGCGGGCAGCAAGGATTCACCACGGTGCGCCGCTCCAATGGCGAGCCTGTGACGGCGCAAACGTCGGTACTGCTCGGCGACACCATGGGCGAGTTGCTGTTTCTCTACGCCCTGGCCGACAGCGCGTTTGTCGGCGGCAGCCTGGTGCCGACGGGCGGGCATAACCCGCTGGAGCCGGCAGCGCTGGCCAAGCCTGTAATCATGGGACCGCACCTGTTCAACTTCCTCGAAATCAGCGCAATGATGCGCGAGGCCGGGGCGTTGCGGGAGGTGGATGACGCCCAGGGCTTGGCCGAGGCGGTGCGGCAGCTGTTCGAGCTGCCGCAGGATGCGCGCAAGATGGCGCAGGCGGGGCTGGCAGTGATGCAGGCCAACCAGGGCGCACTGAAGCGCCTGCTGGATGGGTTGGACAGACTGATTCCTTCCTGAATCAACACGGACAAAAATGTGGGAGCGGGCTTGCTCGCGAATACGGAGTGTCAGTCGCCAGATAGGTTGACTGACCCACTGCATTCGCGAGCAAGCCCGCTCCCACATTGGTTTTGTGGTGTGTTCAGTATCCCGGGCGAGCTTTAAGCTGTTCGGCAGCGGCCTTGGCCAGGTCCGGTGGCAGGAAGTCCTTGTCCGGGTTGTAGTCAGCCTTGAGGTAGCGCGTCAGGTCCTGCAAATCGCCGGGGCTGAGCGTGCCCGCCGCCTGCTTCAAGCGCAGGTTGTCGAGGATGTAGTCGTAGCGGCTGTTGTTGTAGTTGCGCACGGACGAGTAGAGCTGGCGCTGTGCATCCAGCACGTCGACGATGTTGCGCGTGCCCACCTGATACCCGATTTCCGTGGCTTCCACCGCGCTCTGGTTGGAGATGATCGACTGGCGGCGTGCCTGCACCTGTTCCACGTCGGTGTTCACCGCGCGGTGCAGGTTGCGGGTGTTTTCCACCACTTGGCGGCGCAGGCCTTCGCGTTGTTGCTCGCTTTGGTCGAGGCGTGAATAGGATTCGCGCACTTGCGAGCTGGTGAGGCCGCCGCTGTAGATCGGGATGTTCAGGCGCAGGCCGATGGTGCGTTGCGACACATCACCGCCGTAAGGGATGGGCAGTTGATTCGGGTTGCTGAAGCCCAGCGCGTCGTTGTCACCCTTTTCGTATTGCGCCACGGCATCGAGGGTCGGCAAGTGGCCGGCCTTGCGCTGGCGCAGGGTTTCTTCGGCGGCGGTTACCGCGTAGTTGCTGGCCAGCAGGTTGAGGTTTTGGCGGCCGGCGGTTTCGACCCAGGCCTTGGCGTCATTCGGCGCCGGCGGCAGCACCGGCAGCGTGTGCACGATGCCCTGGATCGCGTTGTACTCGCGGTTGGTCAGGGTGATCAGCGCTTCGAAGGCGTCATCCACCTGGCGCTGGGCGACGATGCGGTTGGCGCGGGCGGTGTCGTAGCTGGCCTGGGATTGCAGCACGTCGGTCTTGTCCGACAGGCCCACGTCAAAGCGTTCGTTGGACTGATCGAGCTGGCGCTTGAAGGCATTTTCTTCAGCCTTGGTCGACGCCAGGTTGTCCTGGGCGCGCAGCACGGCGAAGTAGTTCTCGGCGCTTTGCAGGATCAGGTTCTGTTCGGTGGCCGAGAGCTGCAGCGAGGCCTGCTCGTTGACGGCTTCGGCGGCTTGCAGCTGGAACCAGCGGTCGGCACGGAACAGCGGCTGACTCAAGGTTGCGCGCCAGGAGTGCGCATCACGGTTGGCGGTGGCCGCCGGCTGGTCGATCTGGGTGCGCACGTTATTGCTGTCGGCACCGGCCGACAGGTTCGGCAGCAAGCCGGCACGGGCCTGGGGCACCACTTCTTTCTGCGCGCCGTATTGGGCGCGGGCGGCGGCCAGGTCGGCGTTGTTGTTCACCGCTTCCTGGTAGACGCTGACCAAATCGGTTTTGGCGGACAAGGGCGCTTCAGCTGCCCAGACCATTCCATTGGTCGCACAAGACACGGCAAGAGCCAGTGAGAGTTTGCGCAGCATGAGGCGATCCCTAGTGTGAATATTACAGCGATAATTTAGCGCCCAAGGCTAAGGCTGGCCATTTCTGGCGTCAAGCCATTGTGGCGGCAACCGAGTGTAGTGTTGCTGACCCGGCGCAACAATCCCGCAATCACGCCATTCATCACGCTGAATGCACGGCCATTGGCAATTTGCCCACGCCATGGTCTAGACTGGCCGCGTTCTTGTCGGGGTGCCTTGTTGGAAGGCTGAGATCGGTAAATACCGGATCCCGTTGAACCTGATCAGGTTAGCGCCTGCGTAGGGAACAAGATTTCTCGTCACCCGGCGAGTCCTCTTGTGCTTCGTCCGGGATGTTGTTCGACAATCGAACAGCCCTCGTGCCTTGCACAGCACTGGTTTCAGTGCGTCCATCCGTCACAGGTTCGCTCCGACAAAAATCCACCGCCTGGATAGTTGGAGAGCCCGTGATGAGCACAGACATAAAAAGTACAAAACTGAAAAACACCGTGCACTTGAGTGAATCGGCCAAGGTCGACTCCGGCTCCGTGCAGCCGTTTACCCGCTCGCAAAAAATCTACGTGCAAGGCACTCGTCCGGACATTCGTGTGCCGATGCGCGAGGTCAGCCTGGACGTGACCCCCACCGACTTCGGCGGCGAAATCAACGCGCCCGTGGTGGTCTACGACACCTCCGGCCCGTACACCGACCCGAATGTGATCATCGACGTGCGCAAAGGCCTGGGCGATGTGCGCTCGCCGTGGATCGAGTCGCGTGGCGACACCGAGCGCCTGTCGGGCTTGAGCTCGCACTTCGGCCAACAGCGCCTGAGCGACGCCGAACTCACCGCGCTGCGTTTTGCCCACGTGAAAAACCCGCGCCGCGCCAAGGCCGGCGCCAACGTCACGCAGATGCACTACGCGCGCAAAGGCATCATCACCGCCGAGATGGAATACGTCGCCATCCGCGAAAACATGAAGCTTGAAGAAGCCCGCGCCAGCGGCCTGCTCGATCAGCAACACGCCGGCCACAGCTTCGGCGCCAGCGTGCCGAAAATCATCACCCCCGAATTTGTGCGCGAAGAAATCGCCCGTGGCCGCGCGATCATCCCGGCCAACATCAACCACACCGAACTGGAACCGATGATCATCGGCCGTAACTTCCTGGTGAAGATCAACGGCAATATCGGCAACAGCGCCTTGGGTTCGTCCATCGAAGAAGAAGTGGCGAAACTGACCTGGGGCATTCGCTGGGGTTCGGACACCGTCATGGACTTGTCCACCGGCAAACACATTCACGAAACCCGCGAATGGATCATCCGCAACTCGCCGGTGCCGATTGGTACCGTGCCGATCTACCAGGCCCTGGAAAAAGTCGGCGGCGCTGCTGAAGACCTGACCTGGGAGCTGTTCCGCGACACCCTGATCGAACAGGCCGAGCAGGGCGTCGACTACTTCACCATCCACGCCGGCGTGCTGCTGCGCTACGTACCGCTGACGGCCAAGCGCGTCACCGGCATCGTCTCGCGTGGCGGTTCGATCATGGCCAAGTGGTGCCTGGCGCACCACAAAGAGAACTTCACCTACACGCATTTCGACGAAATCTGCGAAATCATGAAGGCCTATGACGTCAGCTTCTCCCTCGGTGACGGCCTGCGCCCTGGCTCGATTGCCGACGCCAACGACGCCGCGCAATTCGGTGAGTTGGAGACATTGGGCGAACTGACCAAGATCGCCTGGAAGCACGACGTGCAAACCATGATCGAAGGTCCGGGCCACGTGCCGATGCAGTTGATCAAAGAGAACATGGACAAGCAGTTGGAATGCTGCGACGAGGCGCCGTTCTACACCCTCGGCCCACTGACTACAGACATTGCGCCAGGCTACGACCACATCACCTCGGGCATCGGCGCGGCGATGATCGGCTGGTTCGGTTGCGCGATGCTTTGCTATGTCACGCCCAAGGAACACTTGGGGCTGCCGAACAAGGATGACGTGAAGACCGGGATCATCACTTACAAGATCGCGGCGCATGCTGCGGATTTGGCCAAGGGCCATCCGGGGGCGCAGATCCGCGATAACGCCTTGAGCAAGGCGCGGTTCGAGTTCCGCTGGGAAGACCAGTTCAACCTCGGCCTGGACCCGGACACCGCGCGCTCGTATCACGACGAAACCTTGCCGAAAGACTCGGCCAAGGTCGCGCACTTCTGCTCGATGTGCGGGCCGAAATTCTGCTCGATGAAGATCACCCAGGAAGTGCGTGAGTACGCCGCCAACCAGCGCATTGAAGCGGTGGATGTGGACGTGGCCAAGGGCTTGGCCGAGCAGGCAGAGCGGTTCAAGCAGGAAGGCAGTCAGCTGTACAAAAAGGTCTGATCCAGAGACGGTGGTGCCTGCACTGCCGTCATCGCGGGCATGCCCGGCTCCCACATTTGATCGGGTTCCGCCTTTGGAATGCGGTCGGATGTGGGAGGCGGTCAGTTGTACAAAAAAGGTCTGATCCGGGATTGCGGGCGCCTGTAAGGGCCTCTTCGCGGGCAAGCCCGCTCCCACATTTGATCGGGTTCCACCTTTGGAATGCGGTCGGATGTGGGAGGTAGTCAGCTACAAGGTTTGATCCGGGATTGCGGGCGCCTGTAAGGGCCTCTTCGCGGGCAAGCCCGGCTCCCACATTTGATCGGGTTCCGCCTTTGGAATGCGGTCGGATGTGGGAGGCGGTCAGCTGTACAAAAAAGGTCTGATCCGGGGTTTTGGGCGCCTGTAATGGCCTCTTCGCGGGCAAGCCCGGCTCCCACATTTGATCGGGTTCCGCCTTTGGAATGCGGTCGGATGTGGGAGGCAGTCAGCTGTACAAAAAAGGTCTGATCCGGGGTTGCGGGCGCCTGTAAGGGCCTCTTCGCGGGCAAGCCCGGCTCCCACATTTGATCGGGTTCCACCTTTGGAATGCGGTCGGATGTGGGAGGCGGTCAGCTGTACAAAAAGGTCTGATCCGGGGTTGTGGGCGCCTGTAAGGGCCTCTTCGCGGGCAAGCCCGCTCCCACATTTGATCGGGTTCCACCTTTGGAATGCGGTCGGATGTGGGAGGTAGTCAGTTACAAGGTTTGATCCGGGATTGCGGGCGCCTGTAAGGGCCTCTTCGCGGGCAAGCCCGGCTCCCACAGTTGATCGGGTTCTACTTTTGGAATGCGGTCGGATGTGGGAGGCAGTCAGCTGTACAAAAAGGTCTGATCCGGGATTGCGGGCGCCTGTAAGGGCCTCTTCGCGGGCAAGCCCGGCTCCCACACATGATCGGGTTCCACCTTTGGAATGCGGTCGAATGTGGGAGCGGGCTTGCCCGCGAATGCAATCTCTCAAACAACACATGTCCCTCAGAGATAACACCCTTGAGCATTCAACCGAGTACCTACTCCCCTGATATCGCGGTGCCGAGCGACAAACGCGTCTTCGGCGCCCGCGACCTGTTTTCCCTGTGGTTTTCCCTCGGCATCGGCCTGATGGTCCTGCAAACCGGCGCGTTGCTCGCTCCGGGCCTGGGCTTGTCCGGTTCGCTGTTGGCGATTTTTCTCGGCACGCTGGTGGGCGTGCTGTTGCTGGCCGCCGTCGGCGTGATCGGCAGCGACACTGGCTTGTCCGCCATGGCCGCGCTCAAACTCAGCCTCGGCGCCAAGGGCGCCAGCCTGCCGGCATTGCTGAACCTGCTGCAGCTGGTCGGCTGGGGCTCATTCGAAATCATCGTGATGCGCGATGCCGCCAGTTTGCTGGGCACGCGAGCATTCAGCGAAGGGAGCCTGCTGGCGAATCCTTTACTGTGGACGCTGTTTTTCGGTGGTTTGGCGACGTTACTGGCCGTCAGTGGCCCGCTGACTTTTGTGCGCCAGATCCTGCGCAAGTGGGGCATCTGGCTGCTGCTGGCCGCCTGCCTGTGGCTGACCTGGAACCTATTCGCCAAGGCCGACCTCGCCGCGTTGTGGGCAACACCCGGTGACGGCTCGATGCCGTTCGCGGTGGGTTTTGATATCGCCATCGCCATGCCGCTGTCGTGGCTGCCGTTGATTGCCGATTACTCGCGCTTCGGCAAACGCGCAAAAAATGTATTCGGCGGCACGGCGCTGGGCTTTTTTATCGGCAATTTCTGGCTGATGAGCCTGGGCGTGGCCTATACCCTGGCGTTTGCACCCAGTGGTGAGGTGAATGCGCTGTTGCTGGCGCTGGCCGGTGCGGGTCTGGGCATTCCGCTGTTGCTGATCCTGTTGGACGAGTCGGAAAACGCCTTTGCCGATATTCACTCGGCGGCAGTCTCCAGCGGGATTTTGCTGCGTTGGAAGGTCGAACACCTGGCGTTGGCCATCGGCGTTATCTGCACGCTGATCGCCTGCTTCGCGCCGTTGGCGCAGTACCAGAACTTCCTGTTGCTGATCGGCTCGGTGTTCGCGCCGCTGTTCGGCGTGGTGCTGGTGGATCACTTTATCCTGCGCCGCCGTGGCCAGGGTTCAGTTGGCAACCTGCACTGGGCGGCGCTGGTGGCCTGGCTGGGTGGCATTGCCACGTATCACGTGCTGGCCAACCTGTATCCGGATATCGGCGCGACCCTGCCGGCACTGGTGCTGGCAGGGCTGTTGCAGTTGATATTGGGCCGGGTCTTCAGTGGCGCGCGGGCATCAGTTCAGGCTTGAGCACGCCCGTCAGACGCGCATAGGGGATGGTCATTTCGATCAGCCCCAATGCGTAAGGGCCGATGGTGGCCACGTTGTACTTGAGCACCACGCCGTCGCTGGTCAAGGCCACGTTCGGGGTTTTCTGAAACGGCCAGTTCTTGACGAACTCCGGGTCGCGGTCCATCTGCGAATTGATCAGCCAGCTGTTGTGGGCGACTTTCGCGGTGTTCCAGAACGCCTGTTCCTGGCCCGGCAGCAGCATGTCGGTCAGGCTCAGCTCTTTGTGCTGCAGGCGTGAGTAGTTGATGAAGCCGCGGCCGGGTTCACCGTGGGCGGCTCCGGTGTCCAGGTAGCTCGAAACTTCAATGATCACCAGTCCGTCATGCTGGTCACGTACCTTGGCCTGCAAGTACATGCTGTTGCGGTCCGGCGA
The DNA here is from genome assembly GCF_963878885.1 of Pseudomonas sp. R9.37. Classification (NCBI taxonomy): domain Bacteria; kingdom Pseudomonadati; phylum Pseudomonadota; class Gammaproteobacteria; order Pseudomonadales; family Pseudomonadaceae; genus Pseudomonas; species Pseudomonas sp. R9.37. The sequence goes on from NZ_CAWNZA010000043.1 coordinate 432,583, forward strand.
TTCGCGCAGGAACTTGTCCCGGTAGGCATTCAGCGTCGGCGGCACGCTGGCGCCGGGCGTGGTGCGGGTCATTTGCAGCAGGCGTTGCTCCACAATCGTGTCGAGCTGCGGCTCACTGGGGAAGTGCACGGTATCAATGTTCACCAGCGGGCAGTCAGGGCTGCCGCAGCCGGGTTTGATCTGTTCGGAGGCGTCCGATTTGGTGTCCAGCGGCTTTAGGTAGCTGGGCTGGAACAGGCTCTGGCAGGCACCCAGGGTCAAGGCAATACAAGCCACGGAGGCGATTTTTAAAAGCGACATGTGCGTCCTTCGGAAATCGATGGAAAGCGAAAAAGAGTAGCGCTTCGACTGCGAACAGAGTCGTCAGTTCGCCACTAAGCTGATTAGAGTGAGTTTGACCTCCGCCGTCTATCCCGGCAACTGGAAAGGGGCTGCATCAAGTGGCAAGGGCGCGTTAGGATGGCGCGAATTGCACCCGCGTAAACGAGGAAGAATATGACGGACATTGCCAAATCGACGCCGAACAAAATCGAGATTGTTCAGCGCGACAATGCCTACGAGGGCTTCTACAAGCTTGATCGCGTGCAGCTGCGCCACGAGAAATTCGACGGCGGCATGAGCCGGGTGATCAACCGTGAAGTCTTTGTTCGGCACGACGCGGTGTGCGTGTTGCCATATGACCCGCAGCGCGATGAAGTGGTGCTGATCGAGCAGTTCCGCGTGGGCGCCATGGGCCGTACCGACAACCCGTGGCTGATAGAAATGGTTGCCGGCCTGATCGACAAGGATGAAGCGCCGGAGGAGGTTGCACACCGCGAAGCCGAGGAGGAAGCTGGGCTGACATTCTCTGCGCTGTGGCCAATCACCCAATATTTCCCATCGCCCGGTGGCAGTACCGAATTTGTCCACCTGTATCTGGGCCGTTGCGACAGCACCGGGGCCGGTGGCGTCCATGGACTGGAAGAAGAGGCAGAAGATATCCGCGTCACCACCTGGGCCTTTGAAGATGCCTTGCAAGCGGTGCGTGACGGCAAAATTTCCAACGCAGCCAGCATTATCGCCCTGCAATGGCTTGCGCTTAATCGCGCGGAAGTGAGGGGGTTATGGCAGTAAAGGCACGGGAACGATATCGCGTTGACCTGATCGGGTTGCAAGCCGCCTGCGAGGCCAACTATGCGCGGCTGATGCGCTTGCTGCCCGACATGCGCCACACCCCCGAGGCGCGGCGTATTGCCGTGACCCACGGCGACCAGATGCTTGGCGTGCTGACCCTTGAAGTCATCGTCAACTGCCCGTACACCACCACCCTGCGCGTGCGCCAGGAGCACAGCCTGCCGTGGCTGCCGGTGCCGCAACTGGAGGTGCAGGTCTACCACGATGCGCGCATGGCCGAAGTGATCAGCGCCGAACATGCGCGACGCTTTCGCAGCATCTATCCTTACCCGAACGTGTTCATGCACCAACCCGATGAGAAAGCACAGCTCAATGTGTTCCTCGGTGAATGGCTGAGCCACTGCCTGGCCCTGGGCCATGAGTTTGAAGTCGTGCGGTAGATGTGAACTGCGTCTTTCCTCTTTGCGTCCTGCCCTAGCATAATCGCCCACATGTCCTTTTCTGTGATTGCCCTGGGAGAGCGCCTTGCCGAGCGTATCCACCGTGAACCCTGATGCGCCAGCGCTGCTGGTGCAGCTGTCCGACAGCCACCTGTATGCCGAGGCCGACGGCGCGCTGCTGGGCATGAACACCCGCGAAAGCCTGCAGCGAGTGATCGGGTTGGTGCGCTCGCAACAGCCGCAGATCGATTTGCTGCTGGCCACCGGCGACCTGTCCCAGGACGGCACGCTTGAGTCCTATCAACAGTTTCGCGACCTGACCCGACAGATCGACGCTCCGGCGCGCTGGATTCCCGGCAATCACGACGAGCCGCAGATTATGGCCCACGCCGCCGAACACAGTGATTTGCTGGAGCCGGTCGTCGACATCGGCAACTGGCGCGTCACCTTGCTGGATTCGGCTGTTCCAGGCTCGGTGCCCGGTTACTTGCAAGATCAGCAACTGCAATTGCTTGCCCAGGCCTTGAGCGAGGCGCCTTCCCGTCATCATCTCGTGTGTTTTCACCATCATCCGGTGCCCATTGGCTGTGCGTGGATGGAGCCCATCGGCCTGCGCAATCCGGAGGCTTTGTTTGCGGTGCTCGACCGCTTTCCGCAGGTCAAGGCGCTGCTCTGGGGCCATGTGCATCAGGAAATCGACCGCGATCGCAACGGCGTGCGCTTGCTGGCGTCGCCGTCTACCTGCATTCAGTTCGCGCCGGGCAGCGAAGACTTCAAGGTCAGCGAGCAAGCGCCGGGTTACCGCTGGCTGCGCCTGCACGCCGACGGGCGGTTGGAGACCGGCGTAGAGCGGGTCGAAGGTTTCGCGTTTACCATCGATTACGGCAGCAACGGCTACTAAAAGCTGTAAACAATGATCAAAAATGTGGGAGCGGGCTTGCTCGCGAAGGCGGTGTATCAGTCGCCAGCTGTACTGACTGACGCGCCGTATTCGCGAGCAAGCCCGCTCCCACATGGGTTGTGCGGTAGCTGGACGACAGGGTACTCACACACCACCCCGATCCCTGTAAACTGCGCCTCTTTGGCTGACGCACGGAGAGCCCGGCATGTCTGCTTCGATCTTGTATATCCACGGTTTCAACAGTGCGCCGGCCTCCAACAAGGCCAGTCAGTTGATGACCGTGATGGACAGCCTCGGCCTGGCCGACCAATTGCGCGTGCCGGCCCTGCATCACCACCCGCGCCAGGCAATTGTTCAATTGGAAGAAGCGATTGCGCAGCTGGGGCGGCCGCTGCTGGTCGGCAGCTCACTCGGCGGCTACTATGCAACCCATCTTGCCGAACGCCATGGCCTTAAGGCGCTGCTGGTCAACCCGGCGGTCAGCCCGCATCGGATGTTTGACGGTTACCTGGGGACCCAGAAGAACCTCTACACCGATGAAACCTGGGAGCTGACCCACGACCACGTCGCGGCCCTGGCCGAACTGGAAGTGCCAGCCCCGCAGGACGCCACGCGTTATCAGGTGTGGTTGCAGACCGGGGATGAAACCCTGGATTATCGCCTCGCCCAACAGTATTACCGGGCCTGTGCCTTGCGCATCCAGGCCGGTGGCGACCATGGCTACCAAGGGTTCGCCCAGCAACTGCCGGCGATGTTGAGCTTTGCCGGCATTGGTGCAGATCAGTATCAATCCTTCGACTTTGCAGCCCTGTAAAGCCGCAGGTTACTTTTTAATCGAACGACTCACGACGAGACCCCATGGCCACTCCCAGCGCTAGCTCTTATAACGCCGACGCCATCGAAGTCCTCTCGGGCCTCGACCCGGTGCGTAAACGCCCAGGCATGTACACCGACACCAGCCGGCCGAACCACCTTGCCCAGGAAGTCATCGACAACAGCGTCGACGAAGCCTTGGCCGGGCATGCCAAGTCGGTGCAAGTCATCTTGCACGCCGACCATTCCCTGGAAGTGTCCGACGATGGTCGCGGCATGCCGGTGGACATCCACCCCGAAGAGGGGGTGTCGGGCGTCGAGCTGATCCTCACCAAGCTGCACGCCGGCGGCAAGTTCTCCAACAAGAACTACCAGTTTTCCGGTGGCTTGCACGGTGTGGGTATTTCCGTGGTCAACGCCCTGTCCACGCAGGTCAGGGTCAAGGTCAAGCGCGACGGTAACGAGTACCAGATGACCTTCGCCGATGGCTACAAAGCCACCGACCTGGAAGTGATCGGCAGCGTTGGCAAGCGCAACACCGGTACCAGCGTGTACTTCGCGCCGGACCCGAAATACTTCGATTCACCCAAATTCTCCATCAGCCGCCTCAAGCATGTGCTCAAGGCCAAGGCCGTTCTGTGCCCGGGTTTGCTGGTCAGCTTTGAAGACAAAGGCACCGGCGAGAAGGTCGAGTGGCATTACGAAGACGGCCTGCGTTCCTACCTCGAAGACTCTGTCAGCGACTTCGAACGCCTGCCCAACGAGCCGTTCTGCGGCAGCCTGGCCGGTAATAAAGAAGCCGTTGACTGGGCGCTGCTGTGGTTGCCTGAAGGCGGCGACAGCGTGCAGGAAAGCTACGTCAACCTGATCCCCACCGCCCAGGGCGGCACCCACGTCAACGGTTTGCGCCAGGGTTTGCTGGACGCCATGCGCGAATTCTGCGAATACCGCAGCCTGTTGCCACGTGGCGTGAAGCTGGCGCCGGAAGACGTGTGGGAGCGCATCGCGTTCGTGCTGTCGATGAAGATGCAGGAGCCGCAATTCTCCGGTCAGACCAAGGAACGCCTGTCGTCGCGTGAAGCGGCGGCGTTTGTCTCCGGCGTGGTCAAAGATGCGTTCAGCCTGTGGCTCAACGAGCACCCGGAGCTGGGCCTGGCCCTGGCGGAGTTGGCGATCAATAACGCCGGCCGCCGTTTGAAGGCCAGCAAAAAGGTCGAGCGCAAGCGCATTACCCAAGGGCCGGCACTGCCGGGCAAGCTGGCCGACTGCGCCGGGCAAGACCCGATGCGTTCCGAGCTGTTTCTGGTCGAAGGTGACTCCGCCGGCGGTTCTGCCAAGCAAGCGCGAGACAAGGAGTTCCAGGCGATCCTGCCGTTGCGCGGCAAGATCCTCAACACCTGGGAAGTCGATGGCAGCGAAGTCCTCGCCAGCCAAGAGGTGCACAACATCGCCGTGGCCATCGGCGTCGACCCGGGCGCGGCAGACATGAGCCAGCTGCGCTACGGCAAGATCTGTATCCTCGCCGACGCCGACTCCGACGGTTTGCACATCGCCACGCTGCTGTGCGCGCTGTTCGTCCAGCACTTCCGCCCATTGGTGGATGCCGGTCACGTCTACGTCGCCATGCCGCCGCTGTACCGTATCGATTTGGGCAAAGAGATTTTCTACGCGCTGGACGAAGCCGAGCGCGATGGCATCCTCGACCGCCTGGTCGCCGAGAAGAAACGCGGCAAGCCACAGGTCACGCGATTCAAAGGCCTGGGTGAGATGAACCCACCGCAGCTGCGCGAAACCACCATGGACCCGAACACGCGGCGCCTGGTGCAGTTGACCCTGGAAGACTTCGCCGGCACCTCGGAAATGATGGACATGTTGCTGGCGAAAAAACGTGCACCGGATCGCAAGGCCTGGCTGGAGTCCAAAGGCAACCTGGCCGAGGTTCTGGGCTGATGCGCACAGGTTTCGCCCTGGCGATCCTGATGTTGAGCGGGTTGGCGGCGGCCCAAGTGGTCGCCGAGCCCGTGGCTGAGCTAAAGCTGATATCCGAGCATCCGGTGGACGGCATGCGCGGCGGTAACCTCTCGGGCCTGGCGGTATGTGGCCAGGAGCTGTGGACGGTGTCCGATCGCGATGACGACCAGATTTACCGACTCGACATCAGTGCGCCGACCTGGCAGGCCGAAACCGTGAAAATTGACGTGCCGCCGGTGCCCGAGTCCGGGTTGCCCTGGGGGTTACGCTCGCGCACCAAGGCGGCGTCGTTCATCCGCGGTGGCGACCTGGATTTTGAAGGCATTACCTGCGATGCCGCCGGCAACCGCTACATTGTCAGCGAGGCCCACGCTGCGGTGCTGCAAGTGCCGATGGCGGGCGCCCCTGAATGGTTGAAAATCGCCCCTGGCATGGTGCGTGAAGCCCGCGCCAGTGGCATGTTGCTGCACTTCAACGCTTTGTTCGAAGGCCTGGCGGTGAATCCTGCCGGTAATCAGATTTGGCTGGCGGCCGAGCGTGAGCGGCGTGGCTTAATCTCGATCAAGCGCGGGCAGAGCGTATGGGACTGTGACGGTCCCTGTGTGTTGTTGAGCGAGGCTGGCCAGGAAGTGCAACCGGCGCAGTTCACCAACGCCAAGGCTGTGTCCAAGGATTTTGCCGACCTGGCGCTGTTTGACGGCAAGCTGTTTACCCTGGAGCGCAATGCGTTCCAGATTTGCCGGCGCGATGCGGTCACCGCCAAAGTCGAGCTGTGCTGGTCGTTTGCCGACGAAACCCTGATGCCGAAACGGCGCTATGCCCAGCCCTACGGCCTGGCCGAAGCCCTGGTGGTGGATGCAGACGGCGCCTGGCTGGGGATCGACAACAATTTTGGCCCGCGCGCCGATGGTGAAAAACGCCCTGTGGTCTATCGTTTCGCCGCGCCTGCCGGCGGCTGGAGCGCCCAGCCATGAGCGGGCAGCCGCCTGGCAAGCGCGCCGGACGTGTGCTGATGTTTGTGGCATGGGGCGCCGGGCTGTTTTTGGCCACACGGTTTTTTGGGCAGTGGGAAGCACGTCAGGAAAATCCCAATGCGGTGGTGACCTCGCAGCAACACGCGGGGTACATCGAGGTGAAATTGCTGGGCAACGGCCAAGGGCATTTTGTTGCCAGTGGCCAGATCAATGGTCAGCCGGTGGAGTTTATGCTCGATACCGGCGCGACCGATGTGGCGGTGCCGGCCGAATTGGCCGACCGCCTCGGGCTTAAACGTGGCCTGCCGGTGACCTTGAGCACCGCCAACGGCCGTGTTCAGGGCTACCGCACCCACCTCGACCGCCTGAAGCTGGGCGATATCGTCCTGCAGGACGTCCGCGCGATCGTGGCGCCGGGCCTGGACGGGGAACAGGTGCTGCTGGGCATGAGCGCATTGAAACAACTTGAATTTACCCAGCGCAGCGGCACATTGCTGCTGCGCCAGACCAAACAATGATGAGGCCCGCATGAGTGACATCCTCGCAGACAGCTTAGATGGCGTAGAACGCCGGTCGCTGGCTGACTTCACCGAAAATGCCTACCTCAACTACTCCATGTACGTGATCATGGACCGTGCCTTGCCGCATATCGGCGACGGCCTGAAACCGGTACAACGGCGCATCATCTACGCCATGAGTGAGTTGGGGTTGGACGCTGATTCCAAGCACAAGAAGTCGGCGCGTACCGTCGGTGACGTGCTCGGCAAGTTCCACCCGCACGGCGACTCGGCGTGCTACGAAGCCATGGTGCTGATGGCCCAGCCGTTCAGCTACCGCTACACGCTGGTAGACGGGCAGGGTAACTGGGGTGCGCCGGATGATCCCAAGTCATTCGCCGCCATGCGATACACCGAGGCGCGCCTGTCGCGTTACTCCGAAGTGCTGCTCAGCGAGTTGGGCCAGGGTACCGCGAACTGGGGCCCGAACTTCGACGGCACCCTGGACGAACCCTTGGTGTTGCCGGCCCGTTTGCCGAATATCCTGCTCAATGGCACCACCGGCATCGCGGTCGGCATGGCCACTGACGTGCCGCCGCATAACCTGCGCGAAGTGGCCACCGCCTGCGTACGCTTGCTGGATGAACCCAAAGCCACGGTCGAGCAGCTCTGCGAGCATATCCAGGGCCCGGACTACCCGACCGAAGCGGAAATCATCACGCCGCGCGCCGACCTGCTGAAAATGTACGAAACCGGCAAGGGCTCGGTGCGCATGCGCGCCGTGTACCACATCGAAGACGGCGACATTATTGTCACCGCGCTGCCGCACCAGGTGTCCGGCGCCAAAGTGCTGGAACAGATCGCCGCGCTGATGCAGGCCAAACCGTCGAAACTGCCGCAAGTCGCTGATCTGCGTGACGAGTCCGACCACGAGAACCCATGCCGCATCGTGATCATCCCGACCAACAGCCGGGTCGACCACGAAGTGCTGATGCAGCACTTGTTTGCCAGTACCGACTTGGAGTCGAGCTACCGGGTCAACGTCAACATCATCGGCCTGGACGGCAAACCGCAGCTGAAAAACCTGCGTAACTTGCTGGTGGAGTGGCTTGAGTTCCGCATACAAACCGTGCGCCGCCGCCTGCAATTTCGCCTCGACAAGGTCGAGCGTCGCTTGCACCTGTTGGACGGCTTGCTGATTGCTTATCTCAACCTGGACGAAGTGATCCACATCATTCGTACCGCCGAGCACCCGAAAGCCGAGCTGATCGCGCGCTTCGAGCTGAGCGAGATCCAGGCCGACTACATTCTCGACACCCGCCTGCGTCAGTTGGCGCGCCTGGAAGAGATGAAGTTGCGCGACGAGCAGGATGCATTGCTCAAGGAACAAGCCAAGCTGCAAGCGCTGCTGGGCAGCGAAGCCAAGCTCAAGAAGCTGGTGCGCAGCGAACTGATCAAAGATGCCGAAACCTATGGTGATGACCGTCGCTCGCCAATCGTCGAGCGCGCAGAAGCGAAAGCTCTGACAGAAACCGAGCTGTTGCCTAACGAGAAAATTACCGTCGTTCTGTCGGAAAAGGGTTGGGTTCGCTCCGCCAAAGGGCATGATATTGACGCTACCGGCCTCTCGTACAAGGCCGGTGATGGCTTCAAGACCGCGGCTGCCGGGCGTTCCAACCAATTTGCAGTGTTTATCGATTCCACCGGGCGCAGTTACTCGGTGCCGGCGCACACGTTGCCTTCCGCGCGTGGCCAGGGCGAGCCGCTGACGGGGCGACTCACACCGCCACCGGGGGCGAGTTTCGAATGCGTGCTGCTGCCCGATGATGATTCGCTGTATGTGATCGCGTCCGACGCGGGTTACGGTTTTGTGGTCAAGGGTGAAGACCTGCAGGCCAAGAACAAGGCGGGCAAGGCGTTGCTGAGCTTGCCCAACAACGCCAAGGTGATCCTGCCGCGCACAGTGGAAGACCGCGAGAGCAACTGGCTGGCGTCGGTGACCACCGAAGGGCGTCTGCTGGTGTTCAAGATCAGCGATCTGCCGCAGCTGGGTAAAGGCAAGGGCAACAAGATTATTGGGATTCCCGGGGAGCGTGTGGCCAGTCGCGAAGAGTACGTGACCGACATTGCAGTGATCCCGGAAGGCTCAACCCTGGTACTTCAGGCTGGCAAACGCACGCTGTCGCTGCGTGCTGACGACCTGGAACATTACAAGGGTGAGCGTGGGCGGCGCGGTAACAAACTGCCGCGGGGCTTCCAGCGAGTGGATGCTTTGTTGGTCGAAACGCCGGTTTAAGGCGTATTAGGGCCCTCGATCTACGATTTAACGCGTAGATCGACGCTTTCGCGCTGGAGTCATGGCGCATATTCACGGATGATATGGCCTTTCCAGCGCCGGCGTGGCCGAGCGTGTTTAGGTTATTTTTAGTATTACATTGTGGTTCGCCTTGTGGCAGCCACCTGGATGGGATGATGACTGCTCCACGCCTTCCTTTATTTTTGATGCTCGCTGGCCTTTTGGGGCTGGCGGGTTGCAGCACGCACCAGCCGGTGTCGCTGTACCAGCTGGACAGCGGAAGTCCGGCTCAGCCAGCGCAAACCGCTGGCATGGCCGTATTGCTTGGCCCGGTAGTCGTTGCCGATTACCTGCAACGTGAAACCCTGCTGCAACGTCAGAACGACGGCAGCCTGCAAGGTTCCACTGACGGCCGTTGGGCGGGCAGTTTGTCGTCCGACATCAACCAGTTGATGTTGCGCCAAGTGGCCGGTCATCTGGACAGTCAGCGTGTGGTGCTCGCGCCTGCGCCAACCGGCTTTACTCCGGATGTGCAGGTGTTGCTGACCATTACGCGGCTTGACTCGGGCGCCTCGCAGCCGGCCATCCTCGACGCGCAGTGGCGTCTGATCGACCGCCGTGGCCAGGTGCGCGATAACCGCATCGTGCATTTGCAGGAAGAACACAGCGGCACCACCGCGTCCCAGGTCCAGGCCCAGGGCGTGTTGTTGCAGCATCTGGCGCAGCAGTTGTCGGTGGCGCTCAAGCCATTGGCCAACCAGCCGCCGGTTGCCGAGGCACCGCGCAAGCAAGCCCCGGCTCAGGCCAAGCCCGCAGCGCCGGAAAAGCCGAAGATGCCGATGGCTACGCCGATTCGTACGGACATGGAAGTGTTCAGGTTCTGATCTGAATCGCAGACAAACAAAAAGGCCCGCTTATTCAGCGGGCCTTTTTTGTTTGTCCGGGATTTGAGTTGCGCTGCAGATTAATTTGGGAGCGGGCTTGCCCGCGAATGCGTTGGATCAGTCGATAAGCCTGGCCACTGACACGCCGCCTTCGCGAGCAAGCCCGCTCCCACACAAGCCCACTGCTCAGTGGGCTGGGCGGTGTCTTCAGGACTTGGTACGGGTCTCATGCATCCGCGCCAACTGCCGCTCCAGCATCGACGGATACGGCTCCATCAAGCGTTCCACACAGCTGGCGCCTTCAGGGCTGGCAATCGGGCGGATACGCGCGCGTTGGCGAATCAATGCGTCTTCGCTGATCTTGCGCTCCACCAGCAGCAGGTTGCGGCTGTGTTGCGACAAGGCCAGCGCATCCTGGGCGATTTCAGTCAGCAGCAGATCGATCTGGCTCATGCCAAACAGATCATCGCCCACGGTCAAACCAAGCTGCAGCTGCAAGGTGATGCCGCTGTCGGCCACTTCGATCTGCAGGGCATGGCCGAGGGCGCGCAACAACTCGCCGCAGCAAATGGCGTTGGTCAGGTAATCTTCGCCGCTGTCTTCGCTGTGGAACAGCATCAGCGTGCTGCCGTCGTTCAGGGTGTGCAGTTCGCTCTGATACAGCGAGGCGGCCTGGTCCAGGCAGTCGCGGTAGCGTTCCAGCAATTCCGTCAGGCGGGCGCGGGGCAGGCGGCGCAGTTGGTCCTGGGCGCCCAGTTGCACGGCCAATACGGCGCTGTGCTGAGGCTCGGTGTTCTTCACCGGCGCAGGCTTAGGCACGACGGCCGCGGTGGCGGCCGAGGTATCGCGCAGGTCGGAGAACGGGTCTTCGTCATCCAGTTCATCTTCCTCAGCCTTGATGACCTGGCGGGGCGCGGGCTTGAGGCCTGCCACCGGCGCACTTTCGTCAAAGCCTGGATCACGCAGGTCGCGCACTTCAAACTCGGGTTCGTCGTCGTAATCGGTGTCGTCGTACTCGGGTTCGGGCTCGACCTCGGGCACTACCGGCTCGGGCGCGAAGCTGGCGTGAAGCTGGCGGGCGAGGTCGCCGATCTCATCCTGGCGATCAGTGGCCGGGGTGTGTTCGTCAATATCGCGCAGCCAGATGCGCAGCTGCATCAGCGGCGTGGAGATATGCCGCCCCAGGCGCAAGCTCAAGGCCAGGGCCAATGCCAACAGGATCGCACTGAGGATACCCATGCTTTGCAGGCTGATGGTCATCGGCTGCTGGAATTGCTGCATGTCCAGGCTGATGCGCAGTTGGCCGGCCTTCACATCCTGAAACGTGATGTTGCTCGAATACAAACCTTCGGCTTCACCCAGCAGGCCGTTTTTCGGGCGTTGCCCGGCTTCGGCCATGATCCGGTTGTCCACGCTGTAGATCGCGGCGTGGGCCACCAACGGGTTCTTGGTCAGGTTGTTGAGCAGCACGTTGAGGCTGAGAATGTCGTTGGACACCAGCAGCTCAGTCGCCGACGTGGCGGTCTGAGTGGTCAGGCTCTCGCCCAGGGCGTCGGCTTGCTCGTGCATGGCCTGCTTGAACTGCAAGCCCATCACGCAGGCATAGATCACCAGGGCCAGAGCGACCAGGATCACGTTATGGCTGGCGATGCGTAATGCGATCGGTACACGGCGGTGGCGCAGTGCCCGGAAGATCAGCAGGAAGAAGTTATCGGTTTTTACTGGCGTAGGCCGGTTCACTTGAGCTCGGCTCTTTAGTCCGTGAAGTTGACGCGCAGTATAGCGACAGGCCTGGGACCGGCAAAGCGCTGGCTGTGCCCGATGGTCACTGAAAGTGGGTAGAATGCGGTTTTTTTCCAGCCTGGGGGTGCGCTTTGCGCGAAATTGTCCTGATAAACATCACAGGTGTTGACCGACCGGGTCTCACCGCAGCCATTACCGGTGTGCTGGCCCAGGGTGGTGTGAACATTCTCGACATCGGGCAGGCGGTGATCCACGACACCCTCTCGTTCGGCATCCTCGTGGAAATCCCGAGTACCGAACAGGCTTCTTCGGTGCTCAAGGACATCCTGTTTACGGCGTATAAGCTCGATCAGCAGGTGCGTTTCACGCCGGTGTCCGAAGCCGATTACCAGCATTGGGTGGAAGGCCAGGGCAAAAAACGCCACATCGTTACGCTGCTGACCCGCAAGGTCACCGCCGAGCAATTGCAGCGCGTCAGCTCGATTACCGCCCAGTACGGTTTGAATATTGACCATATCGACCGTCTGTCGGGTCGCATGCCGCTTGATACGCCAGCCGACAAGGGCAAGGGATGTATCGAGTTTTCCGTGCGCGGCGAACCGGCGGATCCGCAAGCCCTGCGCGCCGAGTTCTTGAGCGTGGCTCAGGAGCTGAATGTCGACATCGCCTTCCAGGAAGACTCGCTGTTCCGCCGCAACCGCCGCCTGGCGGTGTTCGACATGGACTCCACGCTGATTGAAGCCGAAGTCATCGACGAGCTGGCCAAGGCTGCCGGTGTCGGCGAGCAAGTGTCTGAAATTACCGAGCGCGCCATGGCCGGTGAGCTGGATTTCCGTGCCAGCTTCAAGGAGCGCCTGGCGCTGCTCAAAGGCCTGGATGTGAGCGTGCTGGACTCGATCGGCGCCTCGCTGCGCCTGACCGAAGGCGCCGAAACCCTGTTCGCCGAACTCAAGCGCCTGGGCTACAAGACCGCGATTCTATCGGGCGGCTTTACCTACTTCGCCAAGCAACTGCAGGCCAAGCTGGGCATCGATTATGTGTTCGCCAACGAGCTGGAAGTGGTGGATGGCAAGGTGACGGGCGTGGCGGTGGAGCCGATTGTCGACGCGCAGCGCAAAGCGGATCTGCTGAGGGAATTGGCGCATAAGGAAGGTTTGCGTCTGGAACAGACCATTGCGGTCGGTGACGGCGCCAATGACTTGCCGATGCTGGCAATTGCCGGGTTGGGTGTGGCGTTCCGCGCCAAGCCACTGGTCAAGCAATCGGCCAAGCAGGCGATCTCGACGTTGGGGCTGGATGGCGTGTTGTACCTGCTGGGCTTGCGCGACCGCGACGGTCAGTTGTAACTGGCAAAACGCAGTTGAAAATGTGGGAGGGGGCTTGCCCCCGATTGCGATGAGTCAGTCACCCGATGAGGTGACTGAAACACAGCTATCGGGGGCAAGCCCCCTCCCACATTGGGTTTGGTGTCAGGCTTTAGGAGCGGCGATGCCCTGGCCCATCTGTACCGGCGTGCCCGCCACCAGTTCTTCGGCCCACTTAACCTGGTCCGGCCCGAACAGCACAATTGCAGTCGAACCCAGCTTGAAGCGGCCCAGTTCTGCGCCTTTCTCCAAGTGAATCGGTGCGCGTGCAGCCTCGTCGTAGCGGAAGGTTTTCAGCTCGCGTTTTGGCGGCGTCACCAGCCCGGCCCAGACGGTTTCAATCGACGCGACGATCATCGCACCCACCAACACCACCGCCATCGGGCCGCGTTCGGTGTCGAACAGGCAGACAACACGTTCGTTACGGGCAAACAGCTCAGGCACGTTTTCGGCGGTGGTCTGGTTGACCGAGAAAATTCGACCTGGCACGTAGACCATCTCGCGAAGCGTACCGGCCAGCGGCATATGCACGCGGTGGTAGTCCTTGGGCGACAGGTAAATAGTGGCGAAATCACCGCCCATAAACGGTGCAGCCAATGCGGCATCGCCGCCCAGCAATTCCAGCACGCTGAAACTGTGGCCCTTGGCCTGGAACACGCGGCCGTGTTCGATTGGGCCAAGCTGGCTGACGGCGCCGTCGGCCGGGCTGAGTACCGCGCCTGGGGTTTGATCCAGCGGGCGCGCGCCGTCTTTCAAGGCGCGGGTGAAGAAGGCGTTGAAATGCTCGTAGGCGGTCAAGTCTTCAACCAGGGCTTGGGACATGTCTACCTGATAGCGCTTGGCGAACCAGGCGGTGAAGGCGTTCTTGAACCAGCGCACGCGGCACTCGGCGATGCAGCCGGCCAGTCGCGAGAGCAAGTGGTGCGGCAGCAAGTACTGGCTGAGGATAAACAACTGCTTTTTCATTAACTGTCCTTAAACCTTAAATCTCAACGGGGGTGTCGGGGTGGTTGCCCCATTCGCCCCAGGAACCGGCATAACCTTTGACTCGCGGATAACCGAGCGCCTTGGCCACCAGGTAGGTGAAGCCAGAGCGGTGGTGAGTCTGGCAGTGGGTGATGATTTCTTTGTCTTTGGTCAATCCGAGGTCTTCCAGAATCTGCGGCATGTCGCGGCGGATACGCAGGCTGCGCGCCTTGTCCATGCCGGCGGTCCATTCGAAGTTCACCGCGCCGGGGATGTGTCCGCCCTTGGCTGCGAGCACTTTCTCGCCGGAGTATTCCAGGGGGCCGCGTGCGTCCCAGATACCCAGGTCGGCCGCGCCAAGTCGGCTTTGCAGGTATTCGCGGGTGGCGGTAGGGCCGTCGTGCAAGGTCAGGCTCACCGGCCCGCCGACAGGGGTGGGCACCTCGGTGGATAGCGGGTGCTGACCGTCCAGCCATGCCAGCAGGCCGCCGTCCAGGTAGTGGTATTTCTGGTGGCCGATCACGTCGAGCAACCAGATGAAGCGCCCGGCCCAGCCGCCGCCTTCGTCGTCGTAGACCACGTAGGTGGCATCCGGGGTGTGGCCCAGTTCGCCGAACAATTTTTCGAGGTCGGCCTTGTGCGGCAGCAAACCCGGTGCGGGCGCCTGGCCCAGTTGGGTGCGCTTGGGGTCAACGAAATGCGCGCCGGGGATATGCCCTTCGGCGTAGCGGGCGACACTGGTGAGGTCCACCAGAATCAGGTGTTCGGCATCCAGTTGACCGAGCAGGTCGCTGGACTCGATCACCAGCGGCAAGCCAGAGAAGTCAGGCATGTGAGGTCTCCTGGGCACAATTGTTGGCGATAAAAGAGGGCGATTGTAGCGCAAGCATCAAGCGCTGCGGTTGGTAAAGCTGTGCAGCGCTTTCTCGATGCATTGAGCGGTTTTGCCGAAGGCCTGCACGGTGGTTTCCGAGAAGGGGCCACCGCCCTGATCGGCGACCATCAGCATCACGACCTTGCCGTTGCAGCTCAACGAACGCAGCAACAGGTGTTCGCCATTGAACAGGCGGCGCAGGATCGGCGGCAGCAAGGCCGAGAACTGTGCGTGGTTGTCTGGCGTGAGGCGTACCTGGGCAGACTTTTCCAGCAGGCGCTGCAGCAGCGTGCTGTTGACCACGTCCAGGCTCAGGTTTGCCGCGTCCCTGGGCAAGCCGTCGGCCTGGTGCACGCGCAAGGTGCTCAAGGCGCGGTCCGCCATGAACAGCAAGACGCGCTGCATGCCACTGGCAACCAGGGCTTCTCGGGCGCAGGTGGTCAGGTGCATGGCATTGGCAAAACGGCTCGGTTCGACCAGCAGCTCGGTGCAACGCTTGCGCCACACGGCGAGTGCCTCGGCAGTGGGCGGCGGCGCCGGCAACAGGCCGCGATGGATTTTCTGCACATGCCACGGCCAGATCAGCGACAACGCCGGGTGCCAGAGGTCAGGCATCAAGGTTGTGCGTGCGCTGGTCACCGCTTGCTGGTGAACCTGTTGCTGCACGTCACTCAGCGGCTCTTGCAGGTACAGCGCCGTGAGGTACTGCCAGCGCTCGGTGTGCGGGCAAGTCCAGGATTCCTGCGCCGACATCGCCAGGCCGTTGGCCAGCAGCACAGTGTTGGCTGGCTGGTTCAGCCAGCGGCGCAGGTTGGGTTCGGCGTCGAGCAATTGCTGTTGGCGCAGCGCGTCGTCTTCACGGGCGATGCGCAGCGCCTTGACCAGCAAGCGCTGTTCAGTCAGCAGCAGGTTGTAGCCTTGGGAGACCCAGATTGGCAGGTGCCAGGCTTCGGTCAATCCGCGGCACAAGTCCAGCAGGCGCACACCGAACAGTGCCTGTTCGACCGTGTGTGCCGACTGGCCTTTGTGGATCACCCGCAGTTCCCATTCTTCCAGAAGCTTGGGGTACGCGACGGCCATCGGCCACAGCGGCGACAGAAACAGCAAGCTGCCCCAATGAATGTCTTGCCACAACCGCGCGAGGCGGCTGGCGAACAAACCGTTGGCTTGCTGGGAAGCGTGCTGGCTCACCAGCAGCAGTTGGCGCAGGGCCACCGGAATGTCTTTTTCCGGCACCGAGGGCAGGCGCGCCAGCAACTCCTCGGCGCGTTTGAGGCCGAGGCGGTTGAGCGCCACTTCGAGGTTTTCCGCCGGCCCCGACAGGCTGCCATGGGCCTGGCCGTTAGCCTCGCGCATCACGCTGAGCACCAGCGCCGGGCTGTGTTGCATCAGCTCGGCAATATCCCGTAAAGAACTACGGCTATCGCGGATGGCCTTGCACACGCGTTCGTGACTAGCCTGAGGAACAGGCAGCAGCACATCGTCCAGGCGCTTTATCCAAGCCGCGAGGGTAGTGGGTTTTGTCGTTGGAGCTGTCGTTTCATTAGCCATGATTGGGGCGCGATCATCACTTGCGTTCTACACGCCCGGAACGGGCCGAATTGGCTTTTCGCCTTAACGGGCTATAGTCTGGCGCAGTTTTGCCGATAAGTAGAACAAGAGTTTTCAGCTTCACCCAATATGTCCATGAACCCGACGGCGCAAGTACCAATCTCCTATGGCTAAAATTATCGGCATCATCGTCGTCATCGCAAGTGTGCTCGGTGGGTACGTCCTGTCCCACGGTAAAATTGCTGCGCTGATCCAGCCCTTCGAAGTGTTGATCATCGGCGGTGCCGCGTTTGGCGCATTCCTGCAGGCCAACCCCGGCTACATGACCATGCACGTGATCAAGAAGTCGCTGGGCATGTTCAGCTCGCGCTTCTCCCACACCTTTTATTTGGAAGTGCTGGGGCTGATCTACGAGATCCTCAACAAGAGTCGCCGCGAAGGCATGATGGCTATCGAAGGCGACATCGAAGACGCCGCCGCCAGCCCGATTTTCGCCAAGTACCCGGCGGTGCTCAAAGACGAGCGCATGACCGCCTACATCTGCGACTACCTGCGCATCATGTCCTCCGGCAACATGGCGCCGCACGAGCTGGAAGGCTTGTTCGACATGGAGTTGTTCAGCCTTAAGGAAGAGCTGGAACACCCATCCCACGCCGTGACCGGCATCGCCGACGGCATGCCCGGCTTCGGTATCGTTGCGGCGGTACTCGGCATCGTGGTGACCATGGCGTCCCTGGGCGAAGGCGACCAGAAGGCCATCGGCATGCACGTGGGCGCGGCCCTGGTGGGTACCTTCTTCGGTATTCTCGCGGCCTATGGTTTCTTCGGCCCTCTGGCGACCTCCCTGGCCCATGATGCCAAGGAAGAAGTGAATTTGTACGAAGCGATCAAGGCCTGCCTGGTGGCTTCGGCGTCCGGCATGCCGCCATCGCTGGCGGTGGAGTTCGGGCGCAAGGTGCTGTACCCGAAACATCGCCCAAGTTTTGCCGAGCTGGAACAAGCGGTTCGCGGTCGCTAAGTCATGGAAAACAACCAGCCGATAATCATCAAGCGCGTCAAGCGCTTCGCTGCGGGGCACCATGGCGGCGCCTGGAAAATCGCCTTCGCCGACTTTGCGACGGCGATGATGGCGTTCTTCCTGGTGCTGTGGCTGATGTCCACCGCCACGCCCGAACAGAAGATCGCCATCGCCGGTTACTTCAAAGACCCGATTGGCTTTTCGGAAAGCGGCACACCGTTTGTCATCGACCTGGGCGGCTCGCCGCAGCTGGCGCCCGAGCGCACCATCAACCCGGAGGTCAAGACCGAATCGCCGCAGGAAAATATTCCAATCGAGCGCGACACCGTCGAGGCCATGGCCGAGCAGGTCGAGCAGGAACGCCTGGAATTGTTGCTGCAGGAACTGCAGACCAAGGTTGAAGAGAATCCGCAGCTGCTCAAATTCAAGGATCAGATTTCTTTCGAAATCACGCCGGAAGGCTTGCGCATCCAGATCACCGACGCCGCCAACCGGCCGATGTTCGACTCTGGCAGCGCGCGTCTGAAACCCTATTTTGAAGACATCCTGCTGGCCATGGCTGACACCATCAAGGCGGTGCCGAACAAGATCAGCATCAGCGGCCACACCGACGCCAAGCCGTATGCGGGCCAGGGTGACTTCGGCAACTGGGAACTCTCGGCCAACCGCGCCAACGCCGCCCGCCGTGCGTTGGTCGCGGGCAGCTACCCGGACCCGCAAGTGGCACGCGTGGTGGGTTTTGCGTCGTCGCAGCTATTTGATCCTAAAGATCCGTTCAACCCGATCAACCGTCGGATTGATATTGTCGTGCTGACCAAAAAGGCCCAGCGTGCGATCGAAGGCGATCAGGGCGCAGCGCCGGCGGCACCGACCCAAGGCGAGGGCGCACCGGGCGAAGTGCCGGCCGACCCGAACGCGATTCCGCCAGGGCAGGAGCCGCTGCCGGCCCACGAGCTGCGGCAGAAGCTGAACCTGTTTGATGATGGTGGGGTGAAAGATCCTACGGCGCCTGGGTCGTAACAGAGCGATTGTGGCGAGCGGGCTCGCCACAACGGTTTAGTAACTGCTCTCGGGCAAGCTCGCAATAATCGACCGGTAGCTGTTCATGCGCTGCTGCTGAACGCGACCATCTTCCAGCGCCTTGAGCAGTGCACAACCGGGCTCGCGGTCGTGTTTGCAGTCGCGGAAGCGGCAGGTGCCGATCAGGTCGTTGAACTCGATGAAGCCCGCTTCCACATCGCTGCGGCTGACGTGGCCCAAGCCAAATTCACGAATACCCGGGGAGTCGATCAGCTCACCGCCGCCCGGGAAGTGGAACAACCGCGCGGTGGTGGTGGTGTGGGTGCCCTGGCCGGACAGTTCCGACAGCGGGCCGACACGGGTGTCGACTTCCGGCAGCAGGCTGTTGACCAGCGACGACTTGCCCACGCCCGACTGGCCGACGAACACACTGATGCGCCCGTCCAACTGCTGTTGCAGCTGTTCCATGCCATTGCCGTGATGCGCCGAGACTTCCAGCACCGGGTAACCCAAGGTGCGGTAGACCGCCAGTAGCGCGTTGAGCGCCGGGGCGTTTTGCTCGTCGATCAGGTCGAATTTGTTCAGCAGCAACAGCGGGCGAATGCCGGCATGCTCGGCCGCGACCAGGTAGCGGTCGATCAGGTTGGCATGCGGCTCGGGCAGCGGCGCGAACACGATCACGATCATGTCGACGTTGGCGGCCACCGGCTTGAGCTGGCCGCGGCTGTCAGGGCGGCGCAATTCGGTGGTGCGCGGCAACTGGGCGACGATCACGCCGATGCCCTGGTTGCCGGCGCGCCACACGACCTTGTCGCCGGTCACCAGCGCAGGCAGGTTGGCGCGCAAGTGGCAGCGGGAAACAGAGCCTGCGAGTTCGCCTTCCAGCGCCTCGACTTCGACCTGCACACCAAAGTGCGCGATCACCAGACCCGTTTGCTCGGGGCCCAGGTCGCCGCCCTCGAGCGCCTCTACGGCGGAGGATTCACGTTTGGCGGCGCGAGCAGCGCGTTCACCTTGGATCTTTTCGATGCGCCAGTTTTGGCGACGATTGAGCTGGCGTTTGGCCATGGGTGTTCCGTGTCGATAATGCAAAAGTTAGGTAAAACGGTCGCGAGTCTAGCACGCCCCTGCCTGCTAAACTGCGCAGCTACGCCAAGGTGCCAAGAGAATCAAGCCATGCAAAACCCACAGAACCTGATTTGGATCGATCTGGAAATGACCGGTCTGAACCCCGACACCGACGTCATCATCGAGATGGCGACGATTGTCACCGACAGCAACCTCAACACCTTGGCCGAAGGTCCGGTGATCGCCATTCACCACAGCGACGCCGTCCTCGCCACCATGGATGAGTGGAATACGCGCACCCACGGCAACTCCGGCCTGACCCAGCGCGTGCGTGACAGCCGCATCAGCATGCGCGACGCCGAAGCTCAAACCATCGCCTTCCTTGAAAAGTGGGTGCCCAAGGGCAAGTCGCCGATCTGCGGCAACAGCATCTGCCAGGATCGTCGCTTCCTTTATACGCACATGAAAGCGCTGGAAAGCTACTTCCACTACCGCAACCTGGATGTGTCCACCTTGAAAGAGCTGGCCGCACGCTGGGCGCCGGAAGTCAAAGACAGCTTCCATAAAGGCAGCACGCATTTGGCGTTGGATGATATTCGCGAGTCGATTGCTGAGTTGCAGCATTACCGCAAGCATTTCATCAAGGCTTGAAGATTCGGCGCCTGGCCTGTCGCCTTCGCGAGCAAGCCCGCGCCCACATTTAACCAAGTTCCACCTTTGGAATGCGGTCGAATGTGGGAGCGGGCTTGCTCGCGAAGGGCGCGACGCGGTCTTTCGCCAGGCGCCCCCTTTTGGTGCCATCACCAAATGATTAGACTGCGCGCCTCATTGCAAGGATCGCCATCATGCTGTTGATGCTCTACCTCATCGCCATCACCGCCGAAGCCATGACCGGCGCGCTGTCCGCCGGGCGGCGTGGCATGGACTGGTTTGGGGTGGTGCTGATTGCCTGCGTCACGGCATTGGGCGGTGGTTCGGTACGCGATGTATTGCTTGGGCATTACCCGCTGACCTGGGTCAAACACCCGGAATACCTGGTGTTGACCTCCATCGCTGCGTTGGTGACGATCTTTATCGCACCGTTGATGCGCCATCTGCGGTCACTGTTCCTGGCGCTGGACGCCGTGGGCCTGGTGGCGTTCACCCTGATCGGCTGCATGACGGCCCTGGAAATGGGCCACGGCATGTTGGTGGCGTCAGTCAGCGGGGTGATTACTGGCGTATTCGGCGGCATCCTGCGGGATATTTTCTGCAACGACATCCCGCTGATCTTCCGCCGTGAGCTGTACGCCAGCGTGTCGTTCCTTGCCGCCTGGTTCTACATGCTGTGCCTTTATCTGCAGTTGCCCAGCGAGCAAGCGATCCTGCTGACCTTGTTCAGCGGCTTTCTGTTGCGCCTGCTGGCCATCCGTTTTCACTGGGAAATGCCCAAATTCGTCTACAACGACGACGTGCACTAGCGTGCTGCGTGCTGGTTGAGCGCCCACTCGACGTGTTCGCGCACCAAGTCCGATGGGTAATCCCGACGCGCCTTTAAAGCTTCCAGCACTGGAATGCTCGACGGCGCATTGCCCAGCCCAACGGCCAGGTTGCGCAGCCAGCGTTCATAACCGGCGCGGCGTAGCGGCGAACCTTCGGTGCTGCTGAGGAATTTATCCTCGTCCCACATAAACAGTTCGGCCAGCTCGGCGTTGTCCAGGTTGTGCCGAGGCTTGAAATCGCCTTCGGCGGTAGGTCGGGCGAAACGATTCCACGGGCAAACGATCTGACAGTCATCGCAACCGAACACGCGATTGCCGATCAGCGGGCGCAAGTCTTCAGGAATTGAGCTTTTGAGCTCGATGGTGAGGTAGGAAATGCAGCGTCGCGCGTCCAGTACATAGGGGCCGACAAACGCGTTGGTGGGGCAGATATCCAGGCAAGCGGTGCAGCGGCCGCAGTGCTCGGTGGCGTGAGGCGGATCTACCGGCAGTGGCAAATCGACAAACAGCTCGCTCAGGAAGAAATAACTGCCGGCCTTGCGATTGAGCACCAGGGTGTTTTTGCCGATCCAGCCGAGACCGGCCTGCTCGGCGATGGCTTTTTCCAGCACCGGCGCGCTGTCGACAAACGCGCGAAAGCCAAACGGGCCGATCTGGGCCTGAATGCGATCGGCCAGTTGCTGCACGCGCTTGCGGATGAGCTTGTGGTAATCGCGGCCAAGGGCGTAACGGGAGATGTAGGCTTTTTCTGGCTTGGCCAGCAACTGCGCCATTTGGGTGTCGCCTGGCAGATAATCCATGCGCAGCGAGACCACGCGCAGAGTGCCCGGCACCAGTTCATCGGGATGCGAGCGTTTGCTGCCATGGGCGCCCATGTAGTCCATCTCGCCGTGGTAGCCCGCGTCGAGCCAGCGTTGCAGGTGCTGCTCATGCTCGGCCAGGTCCAGGCCGCTGATGCCGACTTGTTGAAAGCCCAGCTCGCGGCCCCAGTCTTTGATCGATTGGGCGAGGGCGGGCAGATCCGTGGTGATGGCAGACATGAGACAAGGGAAACCGCAGGTTAGATAGGTATAATTCTGCCAGACATCGGAGCTTGAAGACGCATGCCGCAGACAAAACACGCAATAACCGACGTACAGCCTCTATTGCACGGCCATTTGCCGCAACTGGCTGCACGCTCCCCGGACGCCCATAAAGGTCAGTTCGGTCACCTGCTGGTCATCGGCGGCGACCACGGCTTTGGCGGCGCCGCGCTGCTGAGCGCCGAAAGCGCCTTGCGCAGTGGCGCGGGCATGGTCTCGCTGGCCACGCGCCCTGAACACATTCCCGCCGCCCTGGCGCGCCTGCCGGAAGTCATGACCGTTGGCGTGAGTTCGGCCAATCAGTTGATGGGGTTGCTGGAAAAAATCTCGGTGATCGTCATCGGTCCAGGCCTCGGTGAGGCGTCCTGGGGCAAAAGTTTGTTATCCGTCGCCGCCAACGCCAAACAGGCGCAAGTCTGGGATGCGGATGCCTTGAATCAACTGGCTACCGGCAGCGTCAGCCTGCCGGCCAACTCGGTGATCACGCCACATCCTGGCGAAGCAGCGCGCTTGATGGGCATGAAGACAGCCGAGGTTCAGGCCGATCGCCTTAAGGTGGCGCGCGCGTTGAGCCAGAAATTCAATGCAGTGGCTATTCTCAAGGGTGCTGGCAGTTTGATTGCCAGCCCGGACGGGCGTGTTTCGCGCTGTGACCAGGGCCATCCGGCGATGGCCACGGCGGGTCTGGGGGATGTGTTGAGTGGTCTGGTCGGCGCGTTGCTGGCCCAGGGCATGCCGGCTTATGAAGCCAGCTGCCTGGCGGTGTGGTTCCACGCCACGGCGGGGGATCGCCAAGGCACTTTCGGTCGCGGGCTGGCTGCCAGCGACCTGATACCTGCCATTCGTCAATTGCTGGAGGAGCAGTCACCGTGTCTGAAGTAACGCTTTTTCTGGGCGATGAAGACGCCATGGTTGCGTTCGGAAATCGCATCGCCCACGTCACAAACGGCGCGGGGCTGATCTTTCTCGAAGGCGACCTGGGGGCGGGCAAGACCACGCTGTCACGCGGCATTATTCGCGGGTTGGGCCACACGGGCGCGGTAAAAAGCCCGACGTTCACCCTGGTCGAACCCTACGAGATCGGTAAAGTTCGCGCCTTCCATTTTGACCTGTATCGTCTGGTCGACCCGGAAGAACTGGAATACATGGGCATCCGTGATTACTTCGACGAAGACGCGTTGTGCCTGATCGAGTGGCCAGATAAAGGCACAGGCTTTTTGCCAAAGCCGGACCTGACCATTACCATTACGCCGCATGACCACGGACGTCAGCTGAAGTTGTTGCCCCAGAGCGCGCGCGGTGAGTCGTGGTGCGCCGCTCTGGCACTGGAATTCAAATAAAATTGGTGGGGTTAGGTATGCGCTTTCGCGCGATGGTTGCTGTCGTAGGGGTGTTGCTTGCGGCAATGACTTTCAATGCTCTGGCTGCTTCACAGGTGAAAAGTGTTCGCCTGTGGCGAGCGCCGGATAACACGCGACTGGTGTTTGACCTGTCTGGCCCGGTCCAGCACAGCGTCTTTACCCTCACGGCGCCTGATCGCTTGGTGATCGACATCAACGGTGCGACCCTGGCCGCGCCGTTGAAAGTCTCCACCGCCAACACGCCGATTACCTCGATGCGCTCGGCGCAGCGCACGCCGACCGACCTGCGGGTGGTGATCGACCTGAAAAAGGCGGTGACCCCGAAAAGCTTTGTGCTGGCGCCGAACGCCCAATACGGCAACCGCCTGGTGGTCGACCTGTTCGACAATGCCGCCGATGCCGCGCCGCCGCCTGCGCCGACGCCAAGCGTGGCGACTGTGCCGGCCGTGCCGGTCAATCCATCGCAGCCTCAGGTCAAGCTGCCACCGCCGCCGCCCGCACCTGCGGGCAAGCGCGACATTATCGTGGTGATCGACGCCGGTCACGGCGGTGAAGACCCGGGCGCCTCCGGCTCGCGCGGCCAGCATGAAAAAGACGTGGTGCTGGCCATCGCCCGTGAACTGCAACGTCAGGTCAGTGGCATGAAAGGCTATCGCGCCGAGCTGACCCGTACCGGCGACTACTTCATTCCTTTGCGTGGCCGTACCGAGATCGCTCGCAAGAAGGGCGCCGACCTGTTCGTGTCGATCCACGCCGACGCCGCGCCATCGGCCGCCGCCTTTGGTGCTTCGGTGTTTGCGTTGTCGGATCGCGGCGCCACGTCCGAGACCGCGCGCTGGCTGGCCGACAGCGAAAACCGTTCCGACTTGATCGGCGGGGCTGGCAACGTGTCCCTCGACGACAAAGACAAAATGCTCGCTGGCGTACTGCTCGACCTGTCGATGACCGCCTCGCTGACCTCCAGCTTGAACGTTGGCCAAAAGGTCCTGAGCAACATCGGTCGCGTCACCTCGCTGCACAAACAGCGCGTGGAGCAGGCCGGGTTCATGGTGTTGAAGTCGCCGGACATTCCGTCGATCCTGGTCGAAACCGGGTTTATCTCCAACTCCAACGAGGCCTCGAAGCTGGCCAGTGCGAGTCATCAGCAGGCATTGGCGCGCTCGATCAGCGCCGGCATTCGCCAGTTCTTCCAACAGAACCCGCCGCCGGGCACCTACATCGCCTGGCTGCGTGACTCCGGGAAAATCGCCCAGGGCCCACGTGACCATCGTGTGCAGCCTGGCGACACCCTGGCGATGCTGGCCGTGCGTTTTCAGGTGTCAGCCGCTACCTTGCGCAGCGCCAATAACCTGAAGACCGATGAGTTGAAAGTCGGCCAGGTGTTGACCATCCCTGGCACCGAATTGGCGGCGCAGTAATGAGCGAATCAGTCTTGAACAGTGGCTCGCGCATCGAGCTGCTCAGCCCGCGCCTGGCCAACCAGATTGCCGCGGGCGAGGTGGTTGAGCGCCCGGCGTCGGTGATCAAGGAGCTGCTGGAAAACAGCATCGACTCCGGCGCCAAGCGCATTGACGTCGACGTGGAACAGGGTGGCGTCAAGCTGCTGCGCGTTCGCGACGACGGCAGCGGCATCTCCTCCGATGACCTGCCGCTGGCCCTGGCGCGTCACGCCACCAGCAAGATTCGCGACCTCGAAGACCTTGAGCGGGTGATGAGCCTGGGTTTTCGCGGTGAGGCCCTGGCGTCTATCAGCTCGGTGGCGCGCCTGACCCTGACTTCGCGCACCCGCAACGCCGAGCAGGCCTGGCAGGTGGAAACCGAAGGCCGCGACATGGCGCCCAGGGTTCAGCCGGCGGCGCACCCGGTGGGCACTTCGGTGGAAGTGCGCGACCTGTTCTTCAATACCCCGGCGCGGCGCAAATTCCTCAAGGCCGAAAAAACCGAATTCGATCATCTGCAAGAAGTCATCAAACGCCTGGCCTTGGCGCGTTTCGACGTGGCGTTTCACTTGCGCCATAACGGCAAGACCATCCTCAGCCTGCACGAAGCCCATGACGACGCGGCGCGCGCTCGGCGTGTGTCGGCAATCTGCGGCGCGGGTTTCCTGGAGCAGGCGTTGCCGATCGAGATCGAGCGCAATGGCTTGCGGCTGTGGGGCTGGGTGGGTTTGCCAACCTTTTCCCGTAGCCAGGCGGACTTGCAGTATTTCTTTGTGAATGGCCGCGCGGTACGCGACAAATTGGTGGCCCACGCTGTGCGTCAGGCCTACCGCGACGTGCTGTTCAACGGGCGGCATCCTACGTTTGTGCTGTTTTTTGAGGTCGATCCTTCGGTGGTCGACGTCAACGTGCACCCGACCAAACACGAAGTGCGCTTCCGTGACGGGCGCATGGTGCATGACTTCCTTTATGGCACTTTGCACCGCGCCCTGGGCGATGTGCGCCCGGATGATCAGCTGTCTGCGCCGATCGTGACGGCGGTGGTGCGGCCGAGCGGCCCGGAAGCCGGTGAGTTTGGCCCTCAAGGCGAAATGAGCCTGGCGGCCAACCTGCTGCAATCGCCGCAGCCGCAGCCGAGCTATACCGTACCGGGTTCCGGCTCCGGTGCCGGCTATCAGTATCAATACACACCGCGTCCGCAGTCGGCAGTGCCGGTAGCGGAGGCCCAGGCGGCCTATCGCGAGTTTTTTGCGCCGCTGCCGGGTGCCGAGCCCAATGCTGTCGCGTTGCCAGAAGGCGGCGGTGATATCCCGCCGCTGGGCTATGCGCTGGCGCAACTCAAAGGCATCTACATCCTCGCGGAAAACGCCCACGGCCTGGTGCTGGTGGACATGCACGCTGCCCACGAGCGGATCATGTACGAGCGCTTGAAGATCGCCATGGCCAGCGAAGGCCTCAGCGGCCAGCCATTGCTGGTGCCGGAGTCCCTGGCCGTCAGCCAGCGTGAAGCCGATTGCGCTGAAGAGCACCACAGCGTGTTCCAGAAACTGGGCTTCGAATTGCAGCGCCTGGGCCCGGAAACCCTGGCGATCCGCCAGATTCCTGCGCTGCTCAAGCAAGCTGAAGCTAACCGTCTGGTCGCCGACGTGCTGGCTGACTTGATGGAGTACGGCACCAGTGACCGCATCCAGGCCCACATCAACGAACTGCTCGGCACCATGGCCTGCCACGGCGCGATTCGCGCCAATCGGCGCCTGGCCTTGCCAGAAATGAACGGCTTGCTGCGCGACATGGAAAACACCGAGCGCAGCGGCCAGTGCAACCACGGCCGACCGACCTGGACCCAAATGGGCCTGGACGATCTGGACAAACTGTTCTTGCGCGGCCGTTGATGAGCGCCTTGCCCCCCGCAATCTTCCTGATGGGTCCCACGGCTGCCGGCAAGACTGACTTGGCCATTGAGCTGACCAAGGTGTTGCCGTGCGAGCTGATCAGTGTCGACTCTGCCCTGGTTTACCGGGACATGGACATCGGTACGGCCAAGCCTTCAAAAGCGCTGCTGGCCGAATATCCGCATAAGCTGATCGACATCATCGACCCGGCCGAGAGCTATTCTGCGGCAGATTTTCGCGCCGATGCCTTGGCCGCCATGGCCGAAATCACCGCGCGGGGCAATATTCCGCTGCTGGTGGGCGGCACGATGCTCTACTACAAGGCGTTGCAGGAAGGCCTGGCGGATATGCCGCCGGCTGACGCTCAAGTGCGCGCCGAACTCGAGGAAGAGGCTGTACGCCTTGGCTGGCAAGCCCTGCACGACCAATTGGCGGCGGTTGACCCGGTGTCGGCGGCGCGCATTCATCCCAATGACCCGCAGCGCCTCACTCGCGCCCTGGAAGTCTGGCGCGTCAGCGGGCAGACCATGACTGAACATCGGCTGAAACAAACTGCGCAAAGTGCTGACGCAGGCGCGTCTGGACAGGCAGTATTGCCCTATACTGTGGCGAATCTGGCCATTGCTCCGGCAAATCGTCAGGTGCTGCATGAACGAATTGCACAAAGATTCACAATTATGTTGGAACAGGGGTTTGTGGATGAGGTCGTAGCACTGCGTTCCCGAGGTGACCTGCATGCTGGGTTGCCGTCGATACGTGCTGTTGGATACCGCCAAGTCTGGGATCATCTGGATGGCAAGCTGACGTCAGCCGAAATGCAGGAGCGCGGCATCATTGCCACGCGCCAATTGGCGAAACGCCAGTTCACCTGGTTGCGCAGCTGGAGCGATTTGCACTGGCTGGACAGCCTGGACAGCGACAATCTGTCACGCGCCTTGAAATACTTGGGAACGGTCTCCATATTGAGCTGAGTCCTTGCAATTGCCGTCTATCCTTGGGGGTGTGACGGCCATAAGCTATCTATTTTCCGAATTTTATTATTGATCCTTAAAGGAGTGCGGCACATGTCAAAAGGGCATTCGCTACAAGACCCTTACTTGAATACTTTACGTAAAGAGAAAGTGGGGGTTTCCATCTACCTGGTCAACGGGATCAAGCTGCAAGGCACGATCGAGTCGTTCGACCAGTTCGTGATCCTGCTGAAAAACACCGTCAGCCAGATGGTTTACAAGCACGCTATCTCGACAGTCGTTCCCGTTCGTCCTATCCGTCTGCCTAGCGCAACTGATACCGAACAAGGTGACGCTGAGCCAGGTAACGCCTGATAGGAGTCTCCTTTGTTCTTTGAGCGCCACGGTGGTGGTGAGCGAGTAATCCTCGTTCACTTGGATGGACAGGACCCTGAGGCGCGCGAAGATCCGCAGGAGTTTCAGGAGTTGGCAAATTCGGCCGGCGCCGAGACCGTTGCGTTTTTTAACGTACCGCGTCATCGGCCAACCGCCAAATTCCTGATCGGCAGCGGCAAGGTCGAGGAACTGCGCGACCTGGTCCATGCTGAAGAAGCCGATCTGGTGATCTTCAATCACACCCTCACGCCCAGTCAGGAACGCAACCTCGAACGTGTTTTCGAGTGTCGCGTGATCGACCGTACAGGTCTGATTCTCGATATTTTCGCCCAACGCGCCCGTACCCATGAAGGCAAGCTCCAGGTCGAACTGGCCCAGCTTGACCACATGAGCACCCGGCTGGTTCGCGGCTGGACTCACCTTGAGCGTCAGGGTGGCGGTATCGGCATGCGCGGCCCGGGTGAAACCCAGCTGGAAACCGACCGCCGTCTGCTGCGGGTTCGCCTGCGTCAGATCAAGGGTCGCCTGGAAAAAGTGCGCAGCCAGCGTGAGCAATCGCGTCGCGGCCGCATGCGGGCGGATATCCCTACCGTTTCCCTGGTGGGCTATACCAACGCCGGCAAATCCACCCTGTTCAATAACGTGACGAAATCGGACGTGTACGCGGCCGACCAACTGTTCGCCACCCTCGACCCGACCTTGCGCCGTCTGGAACTGGACGACCTGGGGCCGATTGTCCTGGCCGACACCGTGGGTTTCATTCGTCACTTGCCTCACAAGCTGGTCGAGGCGTTTCGGTCTACGCTCGAAGAGTCGAGCAATTCCGACCTGCTGTTGCACGTGATCGATGCGGCCGAACCGGATCGCATGTTGCAAATCGAGCAGGTGATGGTGGTGCTGGGCGAGATTGGTGCACAGGACTTGCCGATCCTCGAGGTCTATAACAAACTCGATTTGCTTGAAGGCGTTGAGCCACAAATTCAGCGTGATGAAGACGGCAAGCCCCAGCGGGTCTGGCTGTCGGCGCGCGATGGCAGTGGTTTGGAGTTGCTTGAACAAGCCATTGCCGAGTTGCTGGGCAGCGATTTGTTTGTCGGCACCTTGCGCTTGCCTCAGCGTTTTGCTCGACTGCGTGCACAGTTTTTCGAGCTGGGCGCCGTACAGAAAGAAGAATACGACGAAGAAGGTGTCAGCTTGCTGGCCGTTCGATTGCCGCGCTCGGAGCTGAATCGGCTGGTCAGCCGTGAAGGTGTGGTGCCGACGGAGTTCATCGAACAACACACTTTGCAATAAAAGCCTCCGAAAGCGGTTGTGCCGCAGTAGCAGGCATTCTGTAGCATTGGTCGGCGCGCCGTGGGTGCGTCTTTGCTTTATCAGATGGAGAGCGCTATGGCTTGGAATGAGCCGGGTGGCAACTCGAATAATCAGGATCCTTGGGGTGGTAAGCGCCGCAATAATGGCGACCGCAAGGGGCCACCGGATCTCGACGAGGCCTTCCGAAAGCTGCAGGAAAGCCTGAATGGGTTGTTCGGTGGTGGGAAAAAACGTGGTGGTGACGACGGCGGTCGCACAAGCAAGGGCGGTGGCTATGGCCTGCTGGGCCTGGGTCTTGTCGTGCTCGCAGCCGTGTGGCTGTACAGCGCGGTTTACGTCGTGGACGAGCAGGAGCAGGCCGTGGTGCTGCGCTTCGGCAAGTACTACGAGACTGTCGGCCCGGGCCTGAATATCTACTTCCCCCCGATCGACAAGAAGTACATGGAAAACGTCACGCGTGAGCGTGCCTATACCAAGCAGGGCCAGATGCTGACCGAAGACGAGAACATCGTCGAAGTGCCGCTGACCGTGCAGTACAAGATCAGCAACCTGCAGGACTTCGTGCTGAACGTTGATCAGCCGGAAATCAGCCTGCAACACGCAACCGAAAGTGCACTGCGTCACGTGGTCGGTTCTACCGCCATGGACCAGGTGCTGACCGAAGGTCGTGAATTGATGGCCAGCGAGATCAAGGAGCGCCTGCAGCGGTTCCTCGACACTTATCGCACCGGTATCACCGTCACCCAGGTGAACGTACAGAGCGCTGCTGCACCGCGCGAAGTGCAGGAAGCCTTTGATGACGTGATCCGCGCCCGTGAAGACGAGCAGCGTTCGCGCAACCAGGCTGAGACCTATGCCAACGGCGTCGTGCCGGAAGCGCGCGGTCAGGCCCAGCGTATCCTCGAGGATGCCAATGGTTACCGCGACGAAGTGGTTTCCCGCGCCAAGGGTGAGGCGGATCGCTTCACCAAGCTGGTCGCCGAGTACCGCAAGGCTCCGGAAGTCACGCGTGAGCGTCTGTACCTGGACACCATGCAGGAAGTCTTCAGCAACACCAGCAAGGTTCTCGTGACCGGTAGCAAAGGTGGGCAGAACAACCTGCTGTACCTGCCGCTGGACAAGATGATCGAAGGTGGTCGTAGCAGCACCAGCGCACCGGCTACCGGTTCGACCGCTGCTGCCAACGAAGCGAGCGCCCGTGCGGCCGCTGACTTGCTGCAACAGCAAACACGTACCAGGGAGAGTCGTTGATGAGCAATAAATCGCTGACCGCCCTGATTGTGGGCGTCGTCGTGGTCATCGCTGCCTGGAACTGCTTCTACATCGTGTCTCAGACCGAGCGCGCGGTGTTGCTGCAATTCGGTCGTGTGGTCCAGGCGGATGTCCAGCCGGGCCTGCATGTGAAAGTCCCCTACGTGAACCAGGTGCGCAAGTTCGACGGCCGCCTGATGACCCTGGATGCACCGACACAGCGCTTCCTGACCCTGGAAAAGAAAGCCGTGATGGTTGACGCCTACGCCAAGTGGCGGGTCAAGGATGCCGAGCGCTTCTACACCGCGACATCCGGCCTCAAGCAGATTGCCGACGAGCGTTTGTCGCGCCGTCTGGAATCGGGCCTGCGTGACCAGTTCGGTAAACGCACCCTGCACGAGGTGGTATCCGGTGAGCGTGATGCGCTGATGGCTGACATCACGCGTTCGCTGAACACCATGGCTGAAAAAGAACTGGGCATCGAGGTTGTTGATGTCCGGGTCAAGGCGATCGACCTGCCCAAGGAAGTGAACCGCAGCGTGTTCGAGCGTATGAGCACCGAGCGTGAGCGTGAAGCCCGTGAGCACCGCGCCAAGGGTAACGAGTTGGCAGAAGGTATCCGTGCGGATGCCGACCGTCAGCGCCGTGTACTGCTGGCAGAAGCCTATCGCGAGTCTGAAGAGGCCCGTGGTGATGGCGATGCTCAAGCTGCGGCGATCTACGCCAAGGCTTACGGTCAGGATCAGGAGTTCTACGCGTTCTACCGTAGCCTGCGCGCCTACCGTGAAAGCTTCGCGAACAAAACCGACGTCATGGTGCTGGACCCAAGCAGCGACTTCTTCCGCTACCTGGAAAAGTCCAAGTAACCAGCCGGTGATTCTGTAGGGCACACTCCGTCGGGCGGCTAAAATGCCTGGCGGGGTGATCCTTTCAGAAAACGGGTGTATGATGCGGCAGCCGGGAAATTCCCGGCTTTTTTGCGTCTGCATGTTTGATTGTTGTGCTGCGTTGCAGACGCCACAGGTTTTTCGAGGAAAGTGCCCGACGAGGCCGCTAGCAGGCCATTTCGTCACGTCGTTCTTGCGCGTTGTTTATGCAGGGGCCGGGCATTTTCTGCTTCACTCAGGGCTCGGCCGAGGGCTGGCCGCCCGGATCATAGGGGAATGGCGTAATGGCAACGGTAGACCGCTGGCTGCTGCCAGATGGCATCGAAGAAGTACTGCCACCAGAAGCTGCGCGCATTGAAGTAGCGCGTCGCCAGGTGTTGGATCTGTTCCAGAGCTGGGGTTACGAGTTTGTCGTGACCCCCCATATCGAGTACCTGGAATCCCTGCTGACCGGCGCGGGCCAGGACCTGGATCTGCGCACCTTCAAGGTCATCGACCCGCAATCGGGTCGGCAAATGGGCTTTCGCGCCGACATCACGCCGCAAGTGGCGCGGATCGATGCGCACACCCTGCGCCGCGAAGGTCCCAGCCGTCTTTGCTATGCCGGCAGCGTGCTGCATGCGCAGCCGCGTGCCTTGTCGTCTTCGCGTAGCCCGATTCAATTGGGCGCCGAGTTGTACGGTGATGCGAGCCCGAGCAGCGACGTTGAAGTGATCAGCTTGATGTTGGCCATGCTGCAACTGGCTGACGTGCCGGATGTGCACATGGACCTGGGCCACGTTGGTATCTACCGTGGCTTGGCCCGCGCGGCCGGCTTGTCTGGTGAAGTTGAGCAGCAGTTGTTCGATGCTCTGCAACGCAAGGCAATCGATGAAGTGATCGCCCTTACCGAGGGTGTACCTGCAGACCTCGCCGGCATGCTGCGCGCGTTGGTTGATCTGTGCGGTGGTCGTGAAGTGCTGGCGGCTGCGCGCGAGCGCCTGGCCAATGCGCCGGCGCCCGTATTGGCGGCGCTCGATGACGTGCTGGCGATTGCCGAGCGTTTGTCGGCGCGCTTCCCGCAACTGCCGCTGTATTTTGACCTGGGCGAGTTGCGCGGCTACCACTACCACACCGGTGTGGTGTTTGCCGTGTTTGTACCGGGTGTTGGCCAGGCTATCGCCCAAGGCGGTCGCTATGACGACATCGGCGCCGACTTCGGTCGCGCCCGTCCGGCGACCGGCTTTTCCACTGATTTGAAAACCCTGGTGACCCTGGGGCGTGCTGAGGTCGAGCTGCCGTCTGGTGGCGTCTGGATGCCCGACAGTACGGACGCAGCACTCTGGCAGCAGGTTTGCCAGTTGCGCAGTGAGGGTCAGCGTGTCGTCCAGGCTTTGCCTGGGCAGCCATTGGCCGCCGCCCGTGAAGCGGACTGCGACCGGCAATTGATTCTGCAGAACGGGCTTTGGCAAGTATCGCCACTGGCTTCTTGAGTTTTCCTGCCGGCCATCGCCGGCACCAAGTTTGCGCGAATGAGGACAAGTGTTATGGGTAAGAATGTCGTAGTCCTGGGCACCCAATGGGGTGATGAGGGCAAAGGCAAGATCGTTGATCTGCTGACCGAACATGCTGCCGCCGTAGTGCGCTACCAAGGTGGCCACAACGCTGGCCACACCCTGGTCATCGATGGCGAAAAAACCGTCTTGCACCTGATCCCGTCGGGCGTATTGCGCGAAGGCGTGCAGTGCCTGATCGGCAACGGCGTGGTGGTTGCACCTGACGCCCTGCTGCGCGAGATCACCAAGCTGGAAGAGAAGGGTGTACCGGTGCGTGAGCGCCTGCGTATCAGCCCGTCCTGCCCGCTGATCCTGTCCTTCCACGTTGCGCTGGACCAGGCCCGTGAAAAGGCCCGTGGCGAGCTGAAGATCGGTACTACCGGTCGCGGCATCGGCCCAGCCTACGAAGACAAGGTTGCACGTCGTGGCCTGCGTGTGGGCGACCTGCTCAACATGCCGCGCTTTGAAGACAAGCTGCGTGAACTGGTGGATTACCACAACTTCATGCTCGTTGGTTACTACAAAGAGCCGGCCATTGAATTCGAAAAGACCCTGGCCGAGTGCAAAGAGTACGCCGAGCTGCTGAAGCCGCTGATGCTCGACGTGACGGCTGAACTGCACGACCTGCGCCGCGCCGGCAAAGACATCATGTTCGAAGGCGCCCAGGGTTCGTTGCTCGACATCGACCACGGCACCTACCCGTACGTGACCAGCTCCAACACCACCGCTGGCGGCGTTGCTACCGGTTCGGGTGTCGGCCCGATGTTCCTGGACTACATCCTGGGTATCACCAAGGCTTACACCACGCGCGTAGGTTCGGGCCCGTTCCCGACTGAGCTGTTCGACGAAGTCGGCGCGCACCTGGCCAAGCAAGGTCATGAGTTTGGCGCCACCACCGGCCGTGCTCGTCGTTGCGGCTGGTTCGACGCGGTTATCCTGCGTCGCGCTATCGATGTGAACAGCATCTCGGGCATCTGCCTGACCAAGCTAGACGTGCTCGACGGTCTGGAAACCATCAACATCTGCATCGGCTACAAAGATGCAGACGGTAAGGACGTTGCGCCGACCGACGCTGACAGCTACGTGGGCCTGCAGCCTGTGTACGAAGAAGTGCCGGGTTGGACCGAGTCCACCGTGGGTGCCAAAACCCTCGAAGAGCTGCCAGCCAACGCTCGTGCTTACATCAAGCGCGTTGAAGAGCTGATCGGCGCGCCAATCGACATTATTTCGACGGGCCCGGACCGCAACGAGACCATCGTTCTGCGTCACCCGTTCGCTTAATAAGCTGTTGATGTAAAAAGCAAAGGGCTCCTTCGGGAGCCCTTTGTCGTATCTGTCAGGTAAACGGCACGACCCTTGCTATGGTTCTTTCTTTCGCGGTGCTATCAAATTAATGGCACCCGTGGTGGAGGGATTCCCAGTGTCTGCCGTTCTCTCATTGTTACAAAGCCGGCTGTTGCGGCCGGTGTTCGTTACCCTTGGTATCGCTCTTTTGGTGCAAGTGCTGGTCGCCGTCGCTCTGACGCGGAGCACGGTCACTGCATTGGAAGCTGATCTGGGCAACCGCCTGGGTATCGACAGCCAGAAACTGTCCGGCGAGCTGGCGCAAGCCGGCAAGGAAGTCACCTCCAGTCTGGACAGTCTGTCTTCGAGCACGCGCCAGCGTCTGACGGCGGGGCTATCCACGCGCTTGCAGGACGAGCAGAAGCAACTGCGTGCGACCCTGGAAAAGGACCTGCAAGACTCTGCCAACGACATGGCGCAACTGCTGGCCTCGGTGGCGCCGCGCGCCATGTGGGACAGCGACGTGCCGACGCTGTCGGAGTTCGCCCGGCGCGCTCAGCGCAATCCCAACGTGCTGTTCGTGGTCTACGACGATGCGGCCGGCGAGCATCTGACCCGTTATCTGAACCGTGACAACCCGATCAACCAGGCATTACTGGCAAAAGGTCAGGGCGACCGTGCGCTGGATAAGGTCCTGGACGCGGCGAAAAACGACCCTTCCGTGTTCTACGTCGAAGCGTCGATCAGCCCCAATGGCGTAGAGATTGGCAAGGTCCGGATGGGGGTGTCGACCGCGGCGGTAGAGACTGACCTGGCTGCACTGGACAAACGTTTTGCCGCACTGATTGCCAGCAGCGATCAACTGGTGGGCGACAGCCTCAAGGGCGCTGCCGCAGACAGCGCAGCCGCCATGGGCGCGCGTTTGCAATCGGCACAAGCCACCGCGACCCAGATGACCGCCAACACCACCAGCGCCGTGCAGGAGGCTGCAGGCACCTTGCGTTGGCGCATCGGCATGGGGCTGGCGATTGTGGGGTTCGGCGTGTTACTGCTGATCGCTGTTGTGCTTGGGCGTCGCGTGGTCAATCGTCTGAAGCTGCTGATTGCGGCCATGGATGATTTGGCGGCGGGCGAGGGCGACCTCACCAAGCGCGTGCAAATCAGTAGCAAGGACGAGATCGGCGACATGGCTTCGGCGGTCAATCGCTTTGTGGATAAGTTGCAGCCCATCGTGCGCGAGGCCGGCGATGTGGCCCAGCGCACCGGCGTGGAAATCGGCGCGATGACGTTGCGCAATGCCGGCGCCGATGCGGCGGCCGGTTTGCAGCGCGATGAAGTGGCGGAGAGCTTGCGGGCGCTGTCGCAAATGGCCGATGAGGCCCAGGCCGAAAGCCATGCGATGCAGGCGGCGTTGCAGCAGGTGGTGGATATTCGTCAGGCCACGGACGAAAACTCGCGCACTTCGGCGGAAGTCGGCAGCTTGATCGAAGCGTTGGCCGGGCAGGTGCAGGCCGGCTCCCAGGTCATTGAGCGGCTGGCCCAGCAAAGCGAGCAGATTGAAGTGGTGCTCACGGTGATTCACGGCATTGCCGAGCAGACCAATCTATTAGCGCTCAACGCCGCCATCGAAGCTGCGCGTGCCGGTGAGACCGGGCGTGGTTTTGCGGTTGTGGCGGATGAGGTGCGGGCGCTGGCCAGCAAAACCCAAAGCTCTACCGGTGATATCCAGGCGCACATCGTGGCGTTGCAGCAAGGCGCGCGCGAGGCGGTGGAAACCATCGGCAAGGCCGGGCGTCAGGCCAATGAAGGTTTGCTGGTGCTGCGCGACAGCGTGCGCTTGCAGCAGACGGTGCAGGCTTCGGTGGAGCAGGTGCACGCAGCGATTGGGTTGGCGACGCGCGCGGCTGAGCATCAGGCGCAGGGTGCGCACGCGGTGCGTGGGCGGGTCGAGGTGATTCATGCCCAGGCCGAGCGTGCTGCGCAGGCGGTGGTTGAGACTACTGCCAGTGGCAAGGTGCTGGATGGGTTGGCGGCGCAGTTGAAGGCGAGCCTGGGGCAGTTCAGGGCTTGATGTCGCCTGGGAGGGCCCTTTCGCGAGCAAGCCCGCTCCCACATGGAATGCGTTTCAAGTGGGAGCGGGCTTGCTCGCGAAAGCTATTTCAGCGGCTCAGATACATTCGAGTGGTGAGCAGATACACCGGCAACCCCGACACCAGAATCAACAATGCCGCATAGGGCGCCGCCGCCGCGAACTCCACATTCGAGGTGTGCGCCCACACGGCCGTCGCCAGGGTGTTCAACCCCGTCGGACTGAGCAGCAGCGTGGCGGTCAATTCCTTCATCGCATCCAGAAACACCAGCGCAAATGCCGCGCCCAATGCCGGGAAAATAATCGGCAAGGTCACCCGGCAAAACGCGCTGAACGACGACGCACCCAGCGTGCGCGCTGCCTCTTCCAGTTGCGGTGCCGCCTTGTTCAAAGCCGTGCGGATCGGCGCCTGTGCCAGTGGCAAAAACAGCAACGCATAGGCAATCAAAAGCAGCGCGGAAGTCTGGTACAGCACCGGCACGTAATGCAGTGCGAAATACACCAGCGTCAATGCAATCACCAAGCCGGGCAGGGCATGCAACAGGTAGGGCAGGCGCTCGGCCCAGATCGCCAATTGGCCTTTGTAGCGCACCACCAGCAGCCCCACCGGCACGGCCAGCACCAGGCAAAGCGCGGCGCCGCCCAGCGACAGCGCAAGGGAGGACAGCAATGCTTCGCCAATCTGGGCCACGGGGAAGGCTGCCGATGAGCCCACCGCCAGCCAATACCCGAGCATCCCCAGTGGAATGCCGCTGCCAATGATCGCCAGTGTCAGGCAATATACCTGGCCCAGTGGCGCCCACTTGCCCAGCTTCACTGGTTCGGCATGCCGCGCCGCGCCCTGGCCGATGCGCACGTGCCGGCCCTTGCCGCGCACGCGCAGTTCCAGCCACAGCAGCGTCAGGCACATCACCAGCAACACTGCCGAGAGCATCGCGGCATTCGCATTGCTGAACTCCAGCTCGAACTGTTGGTAGATCGCGGTGGTAAACGTCTGCAGGCCGATGATCGACAGCGCGCCGAATTCCACCAGCATGTGCAGCGCAATCAACAGTGCCCCGGCCAATAGCGATGGCCACAGCAAGGGCAGGGTGACACGCAAAAACACGCCCCAGCGATTCAGCCCCAGGGTGCGGGCTGATTCTTCCAGAGAGGGATCAAGATTGCGCAGCGTCGCCGCCACCGGCAGAAACACCAGCGGGTATTTGGACAGGGTCATCACCAGGATCGCCCCGCCCAGCCCTTCGAAGTTGGCGCTCAGCGAGACCCAGGTAAAGCTGCTGACAAACGCCGGCACCGCAAACGGCAGGCACAGGATCACGCCCCAGATGCGTCGGCCCGGCAGGTTGCTGCGTTCCAGTAGCCAGGCCAGCGACAGGCCGATCACGCCGCAGGCCACCGTCACGCCAATCATCAGCGCCAGGGTGTTGCGCAGCAGCCCGAACACATAGGGGCGCCATAACAGGTGCATCGCTTGTGCCCAGCCCGCCTGCCAGGCCTTTGTGCCGACATACACCAACGGCAACAGGCTCAGGCCAACCAGGAATAGGACGGGAATCAGCAGCCAGATCGACGGGCGCTTGCGTCGCGGGCTGAAACCCCCGCGCAAGGCGGGGGCGGGTAGCGATGGGTTCATCAGTTCAAGCCAACGTCACGTTCCAGGTCCAGGGCTTCTTCGGCGTTGCCAAGGTCCGCAGGGGTGACTTTCGGCGGTTGCAGCTCGCTGAAAGGCTTAAGGCCACGGTTGGATTCCATGCCCTTGCGCAGCGGGTATTCGGCCGAGGTGTTGGTGATCACGCGCTGGCCTTCTTCGCTGGCCATGAAGGCAAGCAATTGCTGGGCTTCTTTGGGGTGTTTGCTGGATTTCAGCGCGGCGGCGGAAGACACAGTGATCAGGCCGCCGGCGTCGCCATCGGTAAAGTAGTGGAGTTGGGAATCCAGGTTGGTTTTTTCTTTCTTCAGGGCGAACCAGTAGTAGTTGTTCACCAGCACGGTGGCGACTTCGCCGTTTTCCACAGCCTTGAGGGCGACCATATTGTTGCTGTAGACCTTGCCGAAGGCGCGCAAGCCGGTCAGCCATTCTTCAGCGGCTTCGCGGCCGTGCAGTTTGATGATTGCCACAGCTTGTTCCTGGAACGCGCCGCTGGTGGGTACGAAACCGACTTTGCCTTGCCACTCGGGGCCGGCGAAATCCAGCACCGACTTGGGCAGGTCTTTTTCGGCGATCAGCTTTGGGTTGAACGCCACGACACGGGTGCGTGCGGTGACGCCCATCCAGTCGCCGTTGCTGCCGACATAATCCTTGGGCAATACGTCGAGCGTACTGGTATCGATCTTGGCCAGCAGGCCCTGTTCGCCAAGCTTGTTCAGTGGCGGCGATTCTTCGGTGTAGATCACGTCGGCAGGGGAGCGGTCGCCTTCTTCGACGACCTGGCTGGCCAGCTGGTTGCTGCTGCCCTTGCGCACGTTGACGTGAATGCCGGTCTTGGCTTCGAAGGCTTTGGCGAGTTCATCGCCGACCTCCTTGTGTTGGCCGTTGTACAAGGTCAGTGCAACCTTGTCGGCAGAATAGGCAGCGGGCGAGAGCAGGGTCAGGCCGAGCAGAGTGATGGTCAGGCCACGCAGAAGGGATGTCTTGAGACGGGTATCGCGGATCATCATCCGGGGTTTTCCTCACTTGAGTGCAACAAATCCTTACAAGGATAAACGATAAAACTTCTCAAGTGCGGACAAGCGGGGAAATCGCCAGGCAGGTTTTCAAACCCCGGAAACGAAAAAACCCGCTTTCGCGGGTTTGATCTGAATTTGGTGCCCAGGAGAAGACTCGAACTTCCACGACCTTGCGATCACCAGCACCTGAAGCTGGCGTGTCTACCAATTTCACCACCTGGGCTTATCAACAACGCTTGCGCCGTTGATGGAGCGAACTATACGGAGGGCTTTTTGATCTGTAAACCCCTGATTCAAAAATATAAATCGAGATTCTCGTTAAAAATCAAAGGCCTGAAACGCAAAAACCCGCTTTCGCGGGTTTTTGGAGACTCGAGGCAGAACCTTGAGTTTGAAATTGGTGCCCAGGAGAAGACTCGAACTTCCACGACCTTGCGATCACCAGCACCTGAAGCTGGCGTGTCTACCAATTTCACCACCTGGGCAGCATCAACAACGTTGCCGTCGTCGATGGCGCGCACTATACGGAGGCGATTTTGAGCTGTAAAGCCCTGCTATGAAAAAATCCTGGAAAATTTCGCCAAAGGTCGTGCAAGGTGCGTTCTGACGGCGACAAAGGCCTTTAAAACGCTTGTTGATGCCTGAAATTTCCCGTTTCAATACGCGTATGCCAAACTAACCCGCATATAGACAAGGTGAAAACTCTCTAATGGCCGATTGGCAGTCCCTCGATCCCGAGGCCGCTCGTGAAGCGGAAAAATATGAAAACCCTATTCCTAGCCGCGAACTGATCCTGGCGCATCTCGCCGATCGTGGTTCGCCTGCTAGCCGCGAGCAGTTGGTTGAAGAATTCGGTCTGACCACCGAAGACCAGCTCGAAGCCCTGCGCCGCCGTTTGCGTGCCATGGAGCGCGATGCCCAACTGATCTACACCCGCCGAGGCACTTACGCGCCTGTGGACAAGCTCGATCTGATCCTTGGCCGCATCGCCGGCCACCGTGACGGCTTCGGCTTCCTGATCCCGGACGACGGCAGTGACGACCTGTTCATGAGCCCTGCGCAAATGCGTCTGGTGTTCGATGGCGACCGTGCCCTGGCGCGCGTTTCCGGCCTCGACCGTCGCGGTCGCCGTGAAGGCGTGATCGTCGAAGTGGTGTCGCGTGCCCACGAGTCCATCGTCGGCCGTTACTTCGAAGAAGGCGGCATCGGCTTTGTCGTGCCGGATAACCCAAAGGTCCAGCAGGAAGTGCTGATCACCCCGGGCCGCAATGGTGCTGCCAAAGTCGGTCAGTTCGTCGAGGTGAAAATCACTCACTGGCCAACTGCGCGCTTCCAGCCGCAGGGCGACATCGTTGAAGTGGTCGGCAACTACATGGCGCCGGGCATGGAAATCGACGTTGCGTTGCGCACCTACGATATCCCTCACGTCTGGCCAGAGGCTGTGCTCAAAGAAGCCGCCAAGCTCAAGCCGGAAGTCGAAGAAAAAGACAAAGAAAAACGCATCGACCTGCGCCATCTGCCGTTCGTCACCATTGACGGCGAAGATGCCCGCGACTTCGACGATGCGGTTTACTGCGAAGCCAAGCCTGGCAAGCTGCGCCTGTTCTCCGGTGGCTGGAAGCTGTTCGTCGCGATTGCCGACGTGTCCAGCTACGTGAAGATCGGTTCGGCCCTGGATAACGAAGCCCAGGTGCGCGGCAACTCCGTGTACTTCCCGGAGCGCGTGATTCCGATGCTGCCTGAGCAGCTGTCCAACGGCCTGTGCTCGCTGAACCCGAAAGTCGACCGTTTGGCCATGGTGTGCGAGATGACTATCTCGAAAACCGGCGAAATGACTGACTACCAGTTCTACGAGGCGGTGATTCACTCCCAGGCGCGCCTGACCTACAACAAGGTCAGCACCATTCTGGAACAGCCGAAAACCAGCGAAGCCAAAGCCTTGCGCGGTGAGTACGGTCATGTCGTGCCGCACCTCAAGCAGCTGTATTCGCTGTACAAGGTATTGCTGGGCGCTCGTCATGTGCGTGGCGCGATCGATTTTGAAACCCAGGAAACCCGGATTGTCTTCGGCTCCGAGCGCAAAATCGCGGCGATTACCCCGACCACGCGCAACGATGCTCACAAGCTGATCGAGGAATGCATGCTGGCCGCCAACGTGGCCACTGCCGAATTCCTGAAAAAGCACGAGATTCCTGCACTGTACCGCGTGCACGACGGCCCGCCGCCGGAGCGTCTGGAGAAGCTGCGCGCGTTCCTCGGTGAGCTCGGCCTGTCCCTGCACAAAGGCAAGGACGGCCCGACGCCGAAGGACTACCAGGCACTGCTGGCAAGTATCAAGGACCGTCCGGATTACCACGTGATCCAGACCGTGATGCTGCGCTCTCTGAGCCAGGCGGTGTACAGCGCGGATAACCAGGGCCACTTCGGCCTGAATTACGAGGCGTACACCCACTTCACCTCGCCGATTCGCCGTTACCCGGACCTGCTCACGCACCGCGCGATCCGCAGCGTGATCCATTCCAAGCAGAACACCCCGCACGTCAAGCGCGCCGGTGCCATGACCATTCCTAAAGCACGGATTTATCCGTACGACGAAGCGGCCCTGGAACAGTTGGGCGAGCAGTGCTCCATGAGCGAGCGCCGTGCCGACGAAGCCACCCGCGACGTAGTGAACTGGCTCAAGTGCGAGTTCATGAAGGACCGTGTGGGCGAATCGTTCCCGGGTGTGATCACCGCCGTGACAGGGTTTGGCCTGTTCG
Organism: Pseudomonas sp. R9.37; assembly: GCF_963878885.1. Taxonomy (NCBI): domain Bacteria; kingdom Pseudomonadati; phylum Pseudomonadota; class Gammaproteobacteria; order Pseudomonadales; family Pseudomonadaceae; genus Pseudomonas; species Pseudomonas sp. R9.37. The sequence continues at coordinate 474,466 of NZ_CAWNZA010000043.1, forward strand.
TCGAGCTGACCGACATCTACGTCGAAGGCTTGGTGCACGTTACCGCGTTGCCGGGCGACTATTACCACTTCGACCCTGTGCACCACCGCCTGGCGGGCGAGCGTACCGGTCGCAGCTTCCGTTTGGGCGACACGGTGGAAGTGCAGGTCATGCGCGTCGACCTCGACGAGCGCAAGATCGACTTCGGCATGCCTGATAAACCAGCCGAGCCGACTGGCCGCAAAAAACGTGGCGCCGAGACGACTGCGCCGGCCAGCAAAGGCAAAGGTGCTCCTGCTAAAGCAGCGGTCGCCGAGCCTGCGTCGGCCAAACCTGCTCGTCGTTCGTCTGCCAAGGACAAGGCCCCCGAAGCCTACTGCCCTAGCGATGCTGCGGCCAAAAATGCCGAGCTGCGCAAGAGCCGCGAGTTGAAGCAGCAGTTGCTCAACGAAGCCAAAAGCGGTGGTAAAGCGGCGTCTGGGGGAAAGTCCCGCGAGGCGGAAAAACCGTCGAGCAAACCGAGCAAACATCGTAAAGGCCCGCCCAAAGCGGGTTCGGCCCCCGCGAAAAGCGGCGGGTCGCGCAAACCTAAGGCCAAGTCATGAGTCTGGAAAAAATCTACGGCGTGCACGCCGTAGAAGCACTGCTGCGTCATCACCCTAAGCGCGTCAAGCAGGTGTGGTTGGCCGAAGGTCGCAGCGAGCCGCGCGTGCAAGCGCTGGTCGAGCTGGCGACCCAGAATAAAGTTGCCATCGGCCAGGCCGAGCGTCGTGAAATGGACGTGTGGGTAGAAGGCGTTCATCAAGGCGTGGTGGCGGACGTCAGTCCGAGCCAGGTTTGGGGCGAGGCGATGCTCGACGAGCTGCTCGACCGTACCGAAGGTGCGCCGCTGTTGCTGGTGCTGGACGGCGTGACCGACCCGCACAACCTCGGCGCCTGCCTGCGTTCGGCGGATGCTGCCGGCGCGTTGGCGGTGATCGTGCCCAAAGACAAGTCGGCCACCCTGACGCCGGTCGTGCGTAAAGTGGCCTGCGGCGCGGCGGAAGTGATTCCGCTGGTGGCCGTGACCAACCTGGCGCGCACACTGGAGAAACTCCAGCAGCGCGGCCTGTGGGTCGTGGGCACGGCAGGCGAGGCTGAGGTCAGCATTTACGACCAGGACCTTACCGGCCCGACTATCCTGATCATGGGCGCCGAAGGCAAAGGCATGCGTCGCCTGACCCGTGAGCATTGCGACTACCTGGTGCACCTGCCGATGGCCGGTAGCGTCAGCAGCCTCAACGTTTCAGTCGCAACGGGCGTCTGCCTGTTCGAAGCCCAGCGCCAGCGTGGCGCCAAGGCTAAAGCCAAGAAATAAGGCTTGAGAGCGACGCAAGACCCTGTGGGAGCCGGGCTTGCCCGCGATGACGGTGTGTCAGTCAGCACAGATGCTGCCTGAGCCATTGTCATCGCAGGCAAGCCAGCTCCCACAGTTGCTTTGGGTTTGCCTGGATTGCGCGTTGTTCAAATAATCACCAATCACCTTGCGCCGTTTCTCCCCCTTCTCTACAATTGCGCCCCTTGCCTTCCTGGCAGGCATCTATGTGCCTCCCTGCGGCAAGATCCATAAGTGTCATTCACTCCTTGTCTGACCGTTTTTGAGCGGCAGGCTACAACCCGTAAGGAGCATTCATGCGTCATTACGAAATCATCTTTTTGGTCCACCCGGATCAAAGCGAGCAAGTCGGCGGCATGGTTGAGCGTTACACCAAGCTGATCGAAGAAGACGGCGGCAAAATCCACCGTCTGGAAGATTGGGGCCGTCGTCAACTGGCCTACGCAATCAACAATGTTCACAAGGCTCACTACGTGATGCTGAACGTTGAGTGCACTGGCAAGGCCCTGGCCGAGCTGGAAGACAACTTCCGCTACAACGATGCAGTGATCCGTAACCTGGTCATCCGTCGCGAAGAAGCCGTTACCGGCCAATCCGAGATGCTCAAGGCTGAAGAAAACCGCAGTGAGCGCCGTGAGCGTCGCGACCGTCCTGAGCACGAAGGCGCCGAAAGCGCTGATAGTGATGACAGCGACAACAGCGATAACGCTGACGAGTAATCCACGGACCTTTTAAGGAGCCTATCAAATGGCACGTTTCTTCCGTCGTCGTAAATTCTGCCGCTTCACCGCTGAAGACGTGAAAGAGATCGATTACAAAGATCTCAACACTCTGAAAGCTTACGTATCCGAGACCGGCAAAATCGTTCCAAGCCGTATCACCGGTACCAAAGCACGTTATCAGCGTCAGCTGGCCACCGCTATCAAGCGCGCCCGCTTCCTGGCCCTGCTGGCCTACACCGACAGCCACGGCCGCTGAGACCGGGCAGTCGACAAGTAGTAAGGGATTGAATGCATGCGCGCCTTAGCTGAGTTCATCATGCGCGGTCGCGTGCAGGCCACTCTGGTAGTGGCTGGATGTGCGGCATTGCCGCTGCTTTATTGGTTGGGTGCTGCCGCCGGTTGCCTTGTGCTGCTGCGGCGCGGTTTGAAGGACGCCCTTGGCGTTCTTGCCCTGGGTTTGTTGCCGGCCTTGATCTGGTGGCTGCAAATGGGTGATCCACGGGTACTTCTGGTACTGCTGGGGTCATCGAGCCTTGCGTTGGTTTTACGCGCAAGTGAGTCCTGGGTCCGCACGCTGCTGGTCAGCGTGGCATTGGGGTTGGTGTACTCAGTGATGCTTGGCGCGGCTTTCCGCCCGCAAATCGAGGCGCTGTCGCAGGAAATCGTCAAGATCCTGCCGTTGGCCCTCGGGGATCTCTACCAGCATTTGTCGGTAGATGAGCGAGCGCGGTTTGTGTCACTGATTGCTCCGGTCCTGACCGGCCTGATTGCGGCATTGTTGCAGGTTGTCAGCGTGCTGAGCCTGATTCTTGGGCGTTATTGGCAGGCGTTGTTGTACAACCCGGGTGGTTTTGGTCGCGAGTTTCGCAGTATCAGAATTCCCGCGGGACCGGCGATGTTGTTGCTGGCGTGCATGGTTGTCGGGCCGAACTTCGGTCCACAGATAGCCTTGCTGGCGCCGATTTGCAGCGTACCGCTGGTGTTTGCCGGGCTGGCCCTGATTCATGGGTTGGTTGCGCGAAAGCGCCTGGCCAAGTTTTGGCTGGTGGGGTTGTACGTGACGCTGTTGCTGTTCATGCAGCTGATCTATCCGTTACTCGTGGTTTTGGCCATTGTCGACGGCCTGATTGATTTTCGCGGTCGTCTGGCGTCGAAAGACGCTGATAACGCGAACGGTGAAGGTTAAAAGTTAGAGGATTTTCACATGCAACTGATCCTTCTGGAAAAAGTCGCCAACCTGGGCAACCTGGGCGACAAAGTGAACGTTAAGGCCGGCTACGGTCGTAACTACCTGCTGCCGTACGGCAAAGCCACCGCTGCAACCGCTGCCAACCTGGCTGCGTTTGAAGAGCGTCGTGCTGAGCTGGAAAAAGCAGCAGCAGACAAAAAAGCTTCGGCCGAAACTCGCGCTGCCCAACTGGCTGAGCTGGAAGTGACTATCACTGCCACCGCCGGTGACGAAGGCAAGCTGTTCGGTTCGATCGGCACCCACGACATCGCTGATGCACTGACCGCCTCCGGCGTTGAAGTGCAGAAGAGCGAAGTTCGTCTGCCGAACGGCACCATCCGCAACGTAGGCGAATTCGACGTAGCCGTGCACCTGCACGCCGAAGTTGAAGCCACCGTACGCGTTGTCGTGGTAGCAGCTTAAGCAGCACCTAACTGACTGGCACCTAGCGTGTCAGCCAGTTAACATCGGGCACGATCCTGTTTACAGGTCGTGCCTTTTGTTTTTCTACAATCCCCTAATTCCAAGTGGCCATGAACGATATTTCAGCTCCTGAGCAATACGATCTGCAAACCGCTGCCCTGAAGGTGCCGCCGCATTCCATCGAGGCCGAACAGGCCGTGCTCGGTGGTTTGATGCTGGACAACAACGCCTGGGAACGCGTGTTGGATCAAGTCTCGGACGGTGATTTCTATCGCCATGACCACCGGCTGATCTTCCGCGCCATCGCCAAGCTGGCCGACCAGAACTCACCGATCGACGTGGTGACCCTGGCCGAACAGCTGGACAAGGAAGGCCAGACCTCTCAAGTCGGCGGCTTGGGTTACCTGGGCGAACTGGCGAAAAACACGCCATCCGTCGCCAACATCAAGGCGTACGCCCAGATCGTTCGCGAGCGCGCCACCCTGCGCCAGTTGATCGGCATCAGCACCGAAATCGCCGACAGCGCCTTCAACCCCGAAGGCCGCACCGCCGCCGAGATCCTCGACGAAGCCGAGCGCCAGATTTTCCAGATCGCCGAGGCGCGGCCTAAAACCGGCGGCCCGGTCAGCGTCAACGACCTGTTGACCAAGGCCATCGACCGTATCGACACGCTGTTCAATACCGACAACGCCATCACCGGTATTTCCACCGGTTACACCGACCTCGACGAGAAGACCAGCGGCCTGCAGCCGTCCGACTTGATCATCGTCGCCGGCCGTCCATCCATGGGTAAAACCACCTTTGCGATGAACCTGGTGGAAAACGCCGTGTTGCGCAGCGACAAGACCGTGCTGGTGTACTCCCTCGAGATGCCAGGCGAATCGCTGATCATGCGTATGCTTTCATCGCTCGGGCGGATCGACCAGACCAAAGTACGTGCCGGTCGCCTGGAAGACGACGATTGGCCGCGCCTGACCTCGGCGGTCAACCTGCTCAATGACCGCAAGCTGTTCATCGATGACACTGCGGGTATCAGCCCCTCGGAGATGCGTGCGCGTACTCGCCGCCTGGTGCGTGAGCACGGCGACATCGCCCTGATCATGATCGACTACCTGCAGCTCATGCAGATCCCGGGTTCCAGTGGCGACAACCGGACCAACGAGATTTCCGAAATCTCCCGGTCCCTCAAAGCCCTGGCCAAGGAATTCAACTGCCCGGTGGTGGCGCTGTCTCAGCTCAACCGTTCCCTGGAACAACGTCCCAACAAGCGCCCGGTGAACTCCGACTTGCGCGAATCCGGAGCGATCGAGCAGGATGCTGACGTGATCATGTTTGTGTACCGGGACGAGGTGTACCACCCCGAAACGGAACATAAAGGCATTGCCGAGATCATCATCGGCAAGCAGCGGAACGGGCCGATCGGCTTTATCCGCCTGGCGTTCATCGGTAAGTACACGCGCTTCGAGAACCTCGCGCCGGGCAGTTACAACTTCGACGACGACGAATAATTCTCCCGCGCCTGTAGAGGCCTCATCACGGGCAAGCCCGCTCCCACACTTGAACGGTGAACACCTTCAAATGTAGGAGTGGGCTTGCCCGCGATAGCGTCACCACAATTCCGACCATTACCGTCGGAATTGGTCAAAATTTGTGCTATATTCCGCGCCCGCGATTTTTCATCTCAACACCGGTCACCGCCATGCAAACAGCCAAGCCGTTATTTGACTATCCCAAGTACTGGGCCGAATGTTTCGGTCCTGCGCCATTCCTGCCGATGAGCAGGGAGGAGATGGATCAGCTTGGCTGGGATTCCTGCGACATCATCATCGTCACCGGTGATGCGTACGTGGATCACCCGTCGTTCGGCATGGCCATCATCGGCCGGCTGCTGGAGTCTCAGGGCTTCCGCGTCGGGATCATTGCCCAGCCGAACTGGCAGTCCAAAGACGACTTCATGAAGCTCGGCGAGCCGAACCTGTTCTTCGGCGTCGCGGCCGGCAACATGGACTCGATGATCAACCGCTACACCGCCGACAAGAAAATCCGCTCCGACGACGCCTACACCCCAGGCGGCATGGCCGGCAAACGCCCGGACCGCGCGAGCCTGGTGTACAGCCAGCGTTGCAAGGAAGCCTACAAGAACGTGCCGATCGTACTCGGCGGCATCGAAGCTTCCCTGCGCCGCATCGCCCACTACGATTACTGGCAGGACCGCGTGCGCAACTCGATCCTGATCGACGCCGCCGCCGACATCCTGCTGTACGGCAACGCCGAGCGCGCGATTGTCGAGGTTGCCCAGCGCCTGTCGTGGGGCCACAAGATCGAAGACATCACCGATGTGCGCGGCACCGCGTTCATTCGCCGTGACACGCCGGAAGGCTGGTACGAAGTGGACTCCACGCGTATCGACCGTCCGGGCAAGGTCGACAAGATCATCAACCCGTACGTGAACACCCAGGACACCCAGGCCTGCGCCATCGAGCAGGAAAAAGGTCCGCAGGATGATCCGGAAGAAGCCAAGGTCGTACAGATCCTGGCCAGCCCGCGCATGACCCGCGACAAGACCGTGATCCGCCTGCCATCGGTAGAAAAAGTCCGTGGTGACGCGGTGCTCTATGCCCACGCCAACCGCGTGTTGCACCTGGAAACCAACCCAGGCAACGCCCGCGCCCTGGTGCAGAAGCATGGCGAAGTGGACGTGTGGTTCAACCCGCCGCCCATTCCGATGACCACCGAAGAAATGGACTACGTGTTCGGCATGCCTTACGCACGTGTTCCGCACCCGGTGTACGGCAAGGAAAAGATCCCGGCCTACGACATGATTCGCTTCTCGGTGAACATCATGCGTGGCTGCTTCGGTGGCTGCACCTTCTGCTCGATCACCGAGCACGAAGGCCGCATCATCCAGAACCGTTCCGAAGAGTCGATCATTCGCGAGATCGAAGAGATCCGCGACAAAGTGCCAGGCTTCACCGGGGTGATCTCCGACCTCGGCGGCCCGACCGCGAACATGTACCGCATCGCCTGCAAGAGCCCGGAAATCGAATCCGCGTGCCGTAAGCCATCGTGTGTGTTCCCTGGCATCTGCCCGAACCTGAACACCGACCACTCCTCGTTGATCCAGCTGTACCGCAGCGCCCGTGCGTTGCCGGGTGTGAAGAAGATTCTGATTGCTTCCGGCCTGCGCTACGACCTCGCGGTCGAGTCGCCGGAATACGTCAAAGAGCTGGTGACCCACCACGTCGGTGGCTACCTCAAGATCGCCCCGGAACACACCGAGGAAGGTCCGCTCAACCAGATGATGAAGCCGGGCATTGGCAGCTATGACAAATTCAAGCGCATGTTCGAGAAGTACACCAAGGAAGCGGGCAAGGAGCAGTACCTGATTCCTTACTTCATCGCGGCCCACCCGGGCACCACCGATGAAGACATGATGAACCTGGCCCTGTGGCTCAAGGGCAACGGCTTCCGCGCCGACCAGGTGCAGGCGTTCTACCCCTCGCCAATGGCCACCGCCACCGCGATGTACCACTCGGGCAAGAACCCGCTGCGCAAGGTCACCTACAAGAGTGACGCGGTGACCATCGTCAAGAGCGAGGAGCAGCGCCGTCTGCACAAGGCCTTCTTGCGCTATCACGATCCGAAGGGCTGGCCAATGCTGCGTGAAGCGCTGACCCGCATGGGCCGTGCCGACCTGATCGGGCCGGGCAAGGACCAGTTGATCCCGCTGCACCAGCCGGCCACCGACAGCTACCAGAGCGCGCGTCGCAAGAACTCGACGCCGGCCGGCAGCCACAAGGTCGCCAAGGAAACCACCACCAGGATCCTCACCCAGCACACCGGCCTGCCGCCACGTGGCAGCGACGGCAGCAACCCGTGGGACAAGCGCGAACAAGCCAAGGCGGCGGCCATGGCGCGCAACAAGCAGGCGGCCAAGGAACGCGCCGACGCGGCCAAGGGCAAAGGCGGCAAGCCTGCGCGCAAGCCGGTCGTGCCGCGTTGATCGCAGCCTGAATATGCAAAACGCCAGCCTCGTGCTGGCGTTTTGCTTTCTAGTCGGTGGGTAGTCTGTTTGTTAAGGTGGCGCGCATTGAATCGCCTTCGCGAGCAAGCCCGCTCCCCCATTCGAGCGCATTCTCATGCTGGAACTCGGTCAACTGTGGGAGCGGGCTTGCTCGCGAAGGCGTCAGTTCAGTCATCACCATTTCAAGGAAGATCACCCCCATGGGCAACCCCCTGGCCGGTATCGGCATGGACTCCAACCGCTCGCAATTCATGGCGCGCCAGCGCATCGAAAGCGAACTCAACCTGCCGCGGATATTTGCTGCCATCGACGCCGACCCCAACATCGTTGGTGCAGGCGTGGTGTATATCGACGCCGACTTCAATGTCGTCACCCTGCGTGAGTTCAAGCCCATCTGCAGCATTCAGCCCAAGCGCATCATTGTGCGTGAGGCGCAGAAATACGTCGCGCCAGCGCAGTTTGCTGACCAAGTGATGAATAACGCGCGCGAGTCGCGGTTGATCAGCGAAGCCTTCAACACCACCTTGTCCTGCGGCGGCGCGGTGCTGGGTTGGCTGGTGATGTTAAGCGGCACCATCGCGGTGCCGTTCAGCGGTGGTGCCAGCTCGGTCATCACCGTCATTGGCTATACCAGCGCCACCGCCAGTACGGCGTCCTGCCTGATGGGCGCTTTTCGCACCCGCAATGAGATCGTCAACCCTGGCATGAATGACTATCTGGATAGCGAGGAGTGGTACCAGACCGCTACCAAGATCATGGATGGCGCTGCCTTGGTGGGCGTGGGTGCGTCTGCGCTGACCACGGTCAAATTGGTCAATGTGGCCCGTGCATCCACCGGCAAAACCCTGCGCCAAGTGCTCAAAGGCCTGAACGGTCAGGAGCGGGAAAAGCTGACAAAAGAGCTGCTGAAAATCGCCGACCCACAGATGTCGACCAAGATGCGCAAGCTGCTGCAATTGCGCGGCGATTTGCCCAAGCGCTTTACCCACACTCAGCTCAAGCACGCCACCATCGTCCAGCTCGGCGACGCTTTCAGTGCAGGGCTGAGCGTCTGGGGGCTGGCGCGCTCAGACAACCCCAAACAGCTCAAAACCTTGGCGATAGGGTTGTACGAGGAGCTTGAATAATGAGTGGCGTCCCGTCGTTGAAACCCTTTTTGCTGGAACATTTCCCCTCGTTCATCGGCGTGATTCTCGCCGGTTGCCTGGGCGGTTCCGGCGCAATTTCCCTGGCGGCCGCCACCTATTTTGCCGACGTGCCCATGGCCACCAATGCCACCGTCTCGTGGTTCGTGGTGATCTTCGCGGCCTTGTTCGTGGTCAACAGCAACTTCCTGGTCGTGCGCGGGCACGCCTGGGCGGTGTGGGGCATGGTCGGCTTTTTTGTGGTGTGCCTGCTGGTGGTGCTTCCGACGCTGCAATTTCACCCGCACTGGTTTATCTACAGTGAAAGCCTGTTCTGGCCATTGCTCGGGTTGTTGCTGATCAACAGCAAGGGCTATCGGGCGATGGTCAGGAAATTGGTTGAGGTACGGCGCCTGCGCAACGCGTCCAAGGCTGCTTGACTGGGTAGATTCACCACCCCAATCGCGCGCACACGCCACAAAGATGTGCAGCGTATGCACCATCGCACTGACGACGGCGCTGTTTTGGTGCTGTACTGCAGCGGGTCTTACGATAAAGCGCAATGACGGCCGCTCTGGCATAAGTCTTGCGCGCTTTGTGTCCATGCCCTGGCTCGCAGGAGGCCGCCGTGTCGATTCATGTCGCGTTGCACCACGTTACGCATTACCGCTACGACCGCGCTGTCGAACTCGGCCCACAGATCGTGCGTTTGCGCCCGGCTGCCCATAGCCGCACGCGGATTTTGTCCTACGCACTCAAAGTGCTGCCCGAGCAGCACTTCATCAATTGGCAGCAGGACCCGCAGGGTAATTACCTGGCGCGCCTGGTGTTCCCGGAAAAGACTGACCAGCTGCGCATTGAAGTCGACCTTGTCGCTGAGATGGCGGTATTCAATCCGTTCGACTTTTTCCTTGAGCCCTACGCCGAAAAGATCCCTTTCAGCTACGCCGCCGATGAGCAGCGCGAGCTGGCGCCGTACCTGGAAACCCTGCCGCTGACGCCGAAGTTTGCCGCCTACCTGGCCGGCATCGACCGCACGCCCTTGCCGGCCGTGGACTTTCTGGTCGGCCTCAACCAGCGCCTGGCGGCTGATATCGGCTACCTGATCCGCATGGAGCCGGGTGTGCAAACCCCGGAGTTCACCCTGCAAAACGCTTCTGGCTCCTGCCGCGATTCGGCCTGGCTGTTGGTGCAGTTGCTGCGCAATCTGGGGTTGGCGGCGCGTTTTGTGTCCGGCTACCTGATCCAACTGACCGCCGACGTCAAAGCCCTCGACGGTCCTTCCGGCACCGAAGTGGACTTCACCGACCTGCACGCCTGGTGCGAAGTGTATTTGCCCGGCGCCGGCTGGATCGGCCTGGATGCGACCTCCGGGTTGTTCGCCGGTGAAGGGCACATTCCGTTGGCCTGTAGTCCCGATCCATCGTCCGCTGCGCCGATCAGTGGGCTGGTGGAGCCCTGCGAGTGCGAATTTACCCACGAGATGTCGGTTGAACGCATCTGGGAAGCGCCTCGGGTTACCAAGCCCTACACCGAAGAGCAGTGGCTGGCGATCCAGGCGCTGGGCCGGCAGATCGACGGCGACCTGCTCAAGGACGATGTACGCCTGACCATGGGCGGCGAGCCGACCTTTGTTTCCATCGACGACCCCGATGGCGCTGAGTGGAACACCGCTGCGCTGGGGCCGGACAAGCGTCGCCTGTCTGCCGAGTTGTTCCAGCGCATGCGCAAACACTACGCGCCCAGGGGGCTGGTGCACTTCGGCCAGGGCAAGTGGTACCCCGGCGAGCAACTGCCGCGCTGGTCGCTCAATTGTTACTGGCGCCGCGACGGCGTGCCAATCTGGCACAACAGCGCGCTGATCGCCGATGAACAGCAGGATTACGGCGCCGACGGCGTGATGGCCGGGCGCTTCCTGGCCAGCGTCGCCGAGCGCCTGAAGTTGCCGGCGCGCTTCGTGTTTCCGGCCTTCGAAGACAATTTCTATTACCTGTGGCGCGAAGGCGCGCTGCCGCAAAATGTCACCGCCCAAGACCCACGGCTGAGCGACGACCTGGAGCGTGAGCGCCTGCGCAAAGTCTTCAGCCAGGGCCTGGATAAAGTCATCGGCCAAGTGTTGCCGCTGGCGCGCACGGCCGCCAATGACCGCTGGCAGAGTGGGCGCTGGTACCTGCGCGACAACCACTGCCGCCTGGTGCCGGGCGATTCGCCGCTGGGCTATCGCCTGCCGTTGGCCTCGCAGCCGTGGGTGACGGCGGCGGAGTACCCGTTTGTGCATCCGACCGACCCGAACCAGGATCAGCCGGCGCTGCCGAGCGCTTCACACTTGCAAAGCCACGGCGAACCCGCGCCCAGCGATGAGCGCGTGCCGAAGGTGGACGAGTCCGCCGATTGGCTGACCCGCACTGCCTTGTGCGCTGAAGCGCGCGAAGGGCGGCTGTATCTGTTTATGCCGCCGCTGGAGCGCGTCGAGGACTACCTCGAACTGGTGGCCGCCATCGAAGCCACCGCCGAAGAACTGCACTGCCCGGTGTTGCTGGAAGGCTACGAGCCGCCGTTCGACACGCGCCTGAGCAACTTCCGGGTCACGCCGGACCCGGGTGTGATCGAGGTCAACGTGCAGCCGTCCGCCACGTGGGACGAGTTGGTCGAGCGCACCGAATTTCTCTACGAAGAGGCGCGGCAAACCCGCCTCACCACAGAGAAATTCATGATCGACGGTCGCCACACCGGCACCGGCGGTGGTAACCACTTTGTGCTCGGCGGCGCCACGCCCAAGGATTCGCCGTTCCTGCGCCGCCCGGACTTGCTGCGCAGTTTGATCAGCTACTGGCATAACCACCCGTCGCTGTCGTACCTGTTTTCCGGGCTGTTTATCGGCCCGACCTCCCAGGCACCCCGAGTGGATGAGGCGCGAAACGACGCGCTGTACGAGCTGGAAATTGCCTTCGCGCAGATGCCCGAGCCCGGCGAAGAATGCCCGCCGTGGTTGGTCGACCGCCTGCTGCGCAACCTGCTGATCGACGTGACGGGCAACACCCACCGCGCCGAGTTCTGCATCGATAAGCTTTACTCACCGGACGGCGCCACCGGCCGCCTGGGTTTGCTGGAGCTGCGCGCATTTGAAATGCCGCCGCATGCGCGCATGAGCCTGGCCCAGCAATTGCTGCTGCGCGCCTTGGTCGCGCGTTTCTGGCGTGAGCCGTACGCGCCGCCAAAACTGGCGCGCTGGGGCACCGAGCTGCATGACCGCTTCCTGTTGCCGCACTTCATCGAGCAGGATTTCGCCGACGTGATCGTCGAACTGAACGCCGCCGGTTACCCGCTGCGAGCCGAATGGTTTGCCGCGCACCTGGAGTTTCGTTTCCCCAAGGTCGGCGACTACGCCGTCAGCGGCATCGAACTGGAACTGCGCCAGGCTCTGGAGCCTTGGCACGTACTGGGCGAGGAGGGCGCGGTGGGCGGCACGGTGCGTTATGTGGATTCGTCGCTTGAGCGCTTGCAAGTGAAGTTGAGCGGGCTGCCGCCACAACGCTATTTGCTGACGTGCAATGGCATTCCGGTGCCCCTGCAGCCGACCGGGCGCGTGGGTGAGTTTGTCGCCGGCGTGCGCTACCGCGCCTGGCAACCGGCCAACTGCCTGCAGCCGACCATCGGGGTGCACGCGCCGCTGGTGTTCGACCTGCTCGACACCTGGATGCAACGCTCGCTGGGCGGCTGCCAGTATCATGTCGCCCATCCTGGCGGGCGCAATTACGACAGCTTGCCGGTGAACGCCAATGAAGCAGAGAGCCGGCGTATGGCGCGGTTTTTCCGCTTGGGGCATAGCCCTGGCAAGTTGCCTGTGCCTCCTTTGGTTATCAATGACGAACTACCGATGACCCTGGATTTGCGGCGTTTCCCCAATAAAAATGACTGAATGCGATTTAAATGTGGGAGCAGGCTTGCCTGCGATAGCGATATATCAACCAGCCAATAGGGTGGCTGGAAATCGCAATCGCAGGCAAGCCAGCTCCCACAATAGATTGCAGTGAATTTGAGTTAACCTGACTTCCCTTGCCTCTGCCGAGCGTTCCATGTCCGACTTGCTCGACCGTTACCCGCTGACCGCGGGCACTTACCACGAACTGCTGGACGACGGTGGCGCGGTGCGTGCCCATTGGCAGCGCTTGCTTGATCACCTGCAACGCAGCACGCCCGCGCAACTGGCCCAGCGCCAGGCGCTGCTGATCCGGCAGATCCAGGAAAACGGCGTGACCTACAACGTCTACGCCGACCCCAAGGGCGCCGATCGCCCATGGGAGCTGGACTTACTCCCGCATGTGCTGGCCGCCGATGAGTGGCGGCACTTGTCGGCCGGTATCGCCCAGCGTGCGCGCCTGCTCAATGCCGTGTTGGCCGACCTGTATGGCCCGCAGCGCCTGATCAAAGAAGGCCTGCTGCCGGCTGAGCTGGTGTTCGGGCATAACAACTTCCTCTGGCCGTGCCAGGGCATCCAGCCGCCGGACGGTACCTTTCTGCACCTGTACGCCGTGGACCTGGCGCGCACCCCGGATGGCCGCTGGTGGGTCACCGCCGACCGTACCCAGGCGCCTTCGGGCGCAGGTTATGCGTTGGAAAACCGCACCATCGTGTCCCGCGCCTTTCCGGATTTGTACCGTGACTTGCAGGTTCAGCACCTCACCGGTTTCTTCCGCACGCTGCAGGAAACTCTGGCCCGCCAGGCTTCCTGCGACGACCAATCACCGCTGATCGTGCTGCTCACGCCGGGGCGTTTCAACGAGAGCTATTTCGAACACCTGTACCTGGCGCGACAGCTCGGCTACCCGTTGGTGGAAGGCGGCGACCTCACCGTGCGCGACAGCACCGTGTTCCTGAAAACCCTCAGCGGCCTGCGCCGGGTGCACGCGATCATGCGTCGCCTGGACGACGACTTCTGCGACCCGCTGGAGCTGCGCACCGACTCTGCCCTGGGCGTGCCCGGCCTGCTGGATGCCGTGCGCCAAGGCAATGTGTTGGTGGCCAATGCCCTGGGCAGCGGCGTGCTGGAGTCGCCGGGCTTGCTCGGCTTTTTGCCGAAGATCAACCAGTTCCTGTTTGGCGAAGAATTGATCCTGCCGTCCATCGCCACCTGGTGGTGCGGTGAGGCGCCGGTGCTCGCTGAGGCCTTGGAGAAACTGCCCGAGCTGCTGATCAAACCGGCGTTTCCATCGCAAAGTTTCGCCCCGGTATTTGGCCGCGACTTGAACGACGAACAACGCCAGGCGCTGGCCGAACGTATGCGTGCGCGGCCTTATGCGTATGTCGCCCAGGAATTGGCGCAACTGTCCCAGGCGCCGGTGTGGCATACCGTGGATGACCATTTGCAGCACCGCGCCATCGGCATGCGCGTGTACGCGGTGGCCAGCGACGAAGGTTATCGCGTGCTGCCCGGCGGCCTCACCCGTGTGGCGGCCGAGGCCGACGCCGAGGTGGTATCGATGCAACGCGGCGGCGCGAGCAAAGACACGTGGGTGCTGGGCGAACGCGCTGCCGGTAGCGAGCAGTGGCGCGCGCAGCGGCCAATTGGCGCCCACGATCTGGTGCGCCGCGACCCCTACCTGCCGTCACGCGTGGTGGAAAACCTGTTTTGGTTCGGCCGTTACTGCGAGCGGTGTGATGACAGTGCGCGCTGGTTGCGGATTGTGCTGGCGCGGTATGTGGACGGTGACGATCCGCTGGCCTTGCAGGCGGCGGTCGAGCTGGGCGAGACCCTGCGCTTGCTGCCCGAAGAAGGGGAATTGCCCGAGCGGCTGCTTGCCGCCTTGCTTGGCGATGACTGGCCATCGAGCCTGCGCGCCAACCTGCAGCGTCTGCAGTGGGCGGCGTCCCAGGTGCGCGGCAAGCTGTCGCGAGAAAACTGGCAGGCCTTGGTCGAGCTGCAGCGCGAAGCCCTGGAGCTGGAAAGCCAGACCCCGGACTTCGGCGAGCTGCTGGATTTCCTCAACCGCCTGGTGATGTCCCTGGCGGCGCTGTCCGGCTTTGCCCTGGATGACATGACCCGTGATGAAGGCTGGCGCTTCTTGATGATGGGCCGGCGCATCGAGCGCCTGCAGTTCCTAAGCAGCAGCCTGGCGGCGTTCCTGCGTGGCGTGGCGGTGTTTGATCAGGCCGGGCTTGAGTGGCTGCTGGAGTTGGGTAACAGCAGCATCACCTATCGCTCGCGCTACCTGGCGGTGCCGCAGTTGATCCCGGTACTCGACCTGTTGTTGCTGGATGAGCAGAACCCGCATGCGGTGCTGTTCCAGCTGAAACTGGTCAGCCGCACGTTACGTCGTCTTAACGATGACTTCGGTGTGCCTAGGGAAACCGGGCTGGCGCCGCTGGTGGAGCGCCTGGCACGTTTTGACCTGGGTTGCCTGGAGAACCCGCTGTTCGGCGAGTCCAGCGTGCGTGCCGCGTTGGGTGGCCTGGCTGACCTGCTGCAAGCGGTGGCCGATGAGAGTGGGCAAGTGTCGGATCGCCTGGCGTTGCGCCATTTTGCCCATGTGGATGATGTCAGCCAGCAGACGGTGTCGGTGTGATGAGTGCGCGCTACCAGATTTTTCACGATACCCATTACCACTACGACAGCCCGGTGTCGCTGGCGCAACAGCTGGCGCACTTGTGGCCACGGCCGTGCGCGTGGCAGCGTTGCAGTTCGCAGCAACTGGACATCAGCCCGGAGCCGACGGCGCGGCGCGATGAGCTGGACGTGTTCGGCAATCCGATCACCCGGCTGGCGTTCGAACGGCCCCATGATGAACTGCTGGTGAATGCAGGGCTGGCCGTCGAAGTGCTGGCGCGGCCTGCGCTGGATTTTCAGCAGTCGCCGGCCTGGGATCAGACCCGCGACAGCCTGACTTACAGCAGCCAGCCGCTGTCAGCCGAACTGATCGAAGCCTGCCGCTATCGCTTCGAGTCGCCCTACGTGCACCTGAAAAAAACCTTCGTCGAGTTTTCCGAAAGCTGTTTTCCGCCCGGCGAGCCGTTGCTGCTCGGCGTGCAGGCGTTGATGGAGAAGATTTTCAGCGAGTTCACCTTCGATGCCGAAGCCACCCAAGTCGCCACGCCGCTGGTGGAAGTGCTGGAGCGCCGACGCGGCGTGTGCCAGGACTTCGCCCACCTGATGCTCGCGTGCCTGCGCTCGCGTGGCCTGGCGGCGCGGTACATCAGTGGCTATCTGCTTACGCAGCCACCGCCCGGCCAGCCACGGCTGATCGGCGCCGATGCGTCGCACGCGTGGATTTCGGTGTTTTGCCCGGTGTCGGGCTGGGTAGATTTTGATCCGACCAACAATGTGCAGCCGGCACTGGAGCACATCACCTTGGCCTGGGGCCGGGATTTCTCGGATGTGTCGCCGTTGCGGGGGGTGATTCTGGGAGGAGGGAACCATGACCCGGAGGTGCGGGTGACGGTGATGCCGCTGCAATAACAGTGGATTGAGGCGAGCAGGGAAGGCCTGCTCACCTCAACAGAATTTATTCAGCCGGGTCTTTCGGTGTCTCGGTTTCGTCGGTTGCCACTTCACCTTCGGCATCCGGGTTCAGTGCACTTGCTTCTTCATCTGCAGCGGCTTTCTTGCGTTGCAGCTTTTCCTCTTTCTTCTGCTCCTTGGCCAAGTCTCTCTGACGTTTGGCGAAGGAGTAATTAGGTTTGGCCATGGGCGATCCTCTAGGGTCGAAGGTGAGGGTGGCGGCGCGCAGCTGCCTTGGGTCGCTATGGTAGCAGCTTAGCGGCGCGGTTGGCCTTCACTTACCGCAGGCGTACGCGGCCAGCAGACCGTTGAACAGTTGATTCAGATGCATGGCGCGGGCTCCAAGGGGGATGAGCCGATCATAGGCAGGTGGTCGAACTTTGGCTGGTAGATTGTGTTGATCAGTCTGATAGCCTAAAGTTGTATACAATCTGTTGATGCAGATCATAAGAATTCAAGCCTGCTTGAGGCACCCTTGTCGCAATACGCGTTTTTTAAACCCTGCCATGGAGATTCACATGTTTGCCAAAATCGTTGCTGTTTCCCTGCTGACACTGGCGAGCGGCCAGTTGCTTGCTGCAGAGTGCGCGGTCACTGTTGATTCCACCGACCAGATGTCCTTCAACACCAAAGAAATCACCATCGACAAGAGCTGCAAGACGTTCACCGTAAACCTGGAACATTCCGGCAGCTTGCCGAAGAACGTCATGGGCCATAACTGGGTGCTGAGCTCCGCCGCCGACATGCCTGGCATCGCCAGCGACGGCATGGCCGCCGGTATCGACAAGAATTACCTCAAAGACGGCGACACCCGCATCATCGCCCACACCAAGATCATTGGTGCTGGCGAGAAAGACGCCGTGACCTTCGATGTGTCGAAACTGGCCGCCGGTACGGATTACGCGTTCTTCTGCTCGTTCCCAGGCCACATCTCGATGATGAAAGGCACTGTGACCGTCAAGTAAGCCGATTCCGGTCGAAAAAAAAGCGCCTTGCGGGGCGCCTTTTTTGTGGGCGGTCTGTAGTACCGCGTTATCGTTCTTCGCGAGCAAGCCCGCTCCCACACTTGATCGAGTTCCAGCATGAGGATGCGTTCACATGTGGGAGCGGGCTTGCTCGCGAAGGCGATCTAACAATCAGTACAAAACTATCTGGCTCACCTCACGGCGCGAATGGCATGACCCGCTTGTGCTCGGTCTTGCGATACGTGTCGCAAATGATCTTGAACGCCTCTTCACGCACTGGCTCGCCGTGCAGGAAGGCATCAATCTCGGCGTACGTCACGCCGTGGGATGCTTCGTCCGGCTTGCCTGGCGACAAGTCTTCGAGGTCGGCTGTCGGGATCTTCTCCACCAGCGATTCCGGCGCACCAAAGTGCCGAGCAATCGCACGTACCTGGTTTTTCACCAGCCCGCTCAATGGCGCCAGGTCGCAGGCACCATCACCAAACTTGGTGAAAAAGCCCATGACCGCTTCCGCCGCATGGTCGGTGCCGATCACCAGGCCACCGGCCGCGCCAGCGATGGTGTACTGCGCCACCATGCGCATGCGCGCCTTGGTGTTGCCCAGTACAAAATCACGCGACACCGCCGCCTTGCCTTCAAAGGCCGCCACTTCATTGGCCAGGGATTTGACCGCCGGGCCGATGTTCACAGTGTGGCGCTCGTCCGGTTCGATGAAGTCCACCGAAGCCTGAGCGTCGATCTCGTCGAACTGGGTTTCGTAAGGCAGGCGCACGGCGATGAAACGGTAGGCCTCATCGCCGCTGCTGGCCCGCAGTTCGTGCATCGCACGTTGGGCCAGCAGGCCGGCGGTCAGGGAGTCGACGCCACCGCTGATGCCCAGCACCAAGGTCTTGAGCCCGGAATTGCGCAGGCAATCCTGGATAAAGGTCACGCGGCGGGCAACTTCGGCCTCCAGGGCGGCCTGGTCCTTGAACGGGGCTTGGACCTTGAGCTGCTGCGCAATCTCACGCTGTACGGCTTGCATGATTCACTCCTTGCTGGAAAGGGCAGGTACTTTGAAAACGTGACGCAAATAGGCGACGAAATTCGGATCGGTGCAGTGGGTCTTGCCCGCTTCATCGGAGATTTTCGCGACGGGCTGGCCATTGCAGGCCGTCATTTTAAGCACGATGCTCATCGGCTCAACCCCTGGAATGTCACAGGTCAGGTTGGTGCCGATGCCGAAGCTGACATTAATGCGACCGCGCAACGCGCGGAAAATCTCCAGGGCCTTGGGCAGCGACAGGCTGTCAGAGAACACCAGCGTCTTGCTCATCGGCTCGATGCCGAGCTTGTGGTAGTGGGCGATGGCCTTTTCTGCCCACTGCACCGGGTCACCGGAATCGTGGCGCAGGCCGTCGAACAGCTTGGCGAAGTACAAGTCGAAGTCGCCGAGGAAGGCGTCGGTGGTGATGCAGTCGGTCAGCGCGATGCCCAGCAGGCCTCGGTATTCGCGGACCCAGCAGTCGAGCGCGGCGATCTGGCTGTCGATCAGGCGCGGCCCGAGTTGCTGGTGGGCCATGATCCATTCGTGGGCCATGGTGCCGAGCGGTTTCATGTCGAATTCGCGGGCCAGGTGCACGTTGCTGGTGCCGACGAAGCGGCCTGGGAAGTCGTGCTTGAGCACGCTGACCACTTCTTCCTGCACCCGGTACGAGAAGCGCCGGCGCGTGCCGAAGTCGGCCACCTGCAGTTCCGACAGCTCGTCGCTGCTGGCGTTGGCGGTCAGCCAGTCGAATTTGCGGTACAGCTGCTCGCGGGCCTGTTCGAGGATCACGGTCTGGTAGCGGTAGCGGTTACGCACCTCGCTGACGATGGCCAGCATCGGTACTTCAAACAGGATCACGTGCAGCCACGGCCCGCGCAGGCGGATAAACAGCTCACCGTTCTCGATGCCGGTTTGCACATAGCGCAGGTTGAAGCGGAACAGCCCCAGAAAGCGCAAAAAGTCCGGTTTCATGAAGCTGATGCGCTCCAGAAAGCCCAATTGATCCGGGCTCAGGCTCAGCTCGGCGAGGCGCTCGATCTGGTAGCGGATTTCCGCCAGGTACGGGCGCAGGTCTTCGCTGTTGCGGCAACGGAACTCCCATTCAACTTCCACATTCGGGTAGTTGTGCAGCACCGCCTGCATCATGGTCAGCTTGTAGAAGTCGGTGTCGAGCAAGTTCTGCACGATGCGATCGGCAAACACACTCTCGCTCATAACGGGAATCTCCAGACGGGTCGACGATGGGCGCCGACCTTTACGCACTATTAAGGAATGGCGCTAGTGGCGCATAGACCCGTGGGGTTTTGCCAGTGTTTTTTCAGCTTGGCACTGTTGTTGTGGCCACTGGCGCCTTCGCGAGCAAGCCCGCTCCCACAGTTGGAATGCATTTCAAGTGCGGGAGCGGGCTTGCTCGCGAAGGCGGTATTGCAGGCGACGCAGCTCAAACAGGCTTTACCTGTTCCATCATCCACTTCACAAAATCGCGCACCTTGGGCACCTCCGCCGAATGCTCCGGATACGCCAGGTAATACGCATCCTGGCTGGGCAACGCGTGCTGCCAGGGAATCACCAGCTTGCCCTCGGCCAATTCTTCTTCCACCAGAAAGCGCGGCAACAAGGCCACGCCGCAGCCCACTTGCGCCGCGCGAATGCACATATAGAAGGTGTCGAAACGCGGCCCGTGGTAGCTGTGCTCGGTGTGGAAACCCTGGCTGGCGAACCAGTCATGCCAGCCTTGGGGCCGCGAGGCGTTCTGCAGCAGTACCAGGTCGCTGAGTTGCGTGGGGTCGGTGAACGGCTGCGCAGGGAGGCTTTCCGGCGCACACACCGCCACCAATGCTTCGCTGAACAGTTTCAGGCTCTCGGTGCCGGGCCGTGAGCCCTGGCCGAAGTAAAAAGCCATGTCGGCCTTGCCTTGCAGCAGTTCGTCCGGCTCCTGCTCGTTGCACAGGTCCAAATGGATGTGCGGATGGCGCAAACGCCAGCCTTTGAGGCGCGGCACCAGCCAGCGCGCGCCGAAGGTGTAGGGCGTGGACACCCGCAGCACTTCGGTCTCGCCGCCGTAGGAGCGCAGGTAATGGGTGGACATCTCCACCTGCGTGAGGATTTTTCGCACTTCCACCAAGTACAAATCACCCGCCGGGGTCATCTGCAAGCGGCGGCGCACCCGGCGAAACAGCAGGTGTTGCAGCAACTCTTCCAACTGCGCGACCTGTTTGCTCACTGCGCTTTGCGTGAGGTTCAGTTCCTCGGCGGCCCGGGTAAAGCTCAGGTGGCGGGTGGCGGCTTCGAAACACTGCAGGGCGGTGATCGAGGGCAAATGTCTTTTGTTCAGCACGGCACGCCTCTTTTTATTCTTTGCATGAATAAACGGAATGATATCTCGCCTAATCGTCGTTTGTTGGCAAGTCTTGGGCCAGCTACAAATAAGGCCTGGATCGCCGTGTCTGTGGCGGCGCGAATTTTCTGTTTGAAATTGAAGGAGTGACCCATGGTTGCCGCATTGCTTGATCGTCTCGGGGTGAACCCGGCGCTGTACCAGTCGGGTAAACAACCCGTGCATTCGCCGATCGACGGCAGCCGTATCGGCAGTGTGCACTGGGAAGGCGCCGCCGAGGTGGAGCAACAGGTCAGTCGCGCCGAGCATGCATTCGAGGCTTGGCGCAAGGTGCCGGCACCGCGCCGTGGCGAGCTGGTGCGCCAGTTCGGCGACGTATTGCGCGAATACAAGGCAGACCTGGGCGAGCTGGTGTCGTGGGAAGCCGGCAAGATCACTCAAGAAGGCCTGGGTGAAGTGCAGGAAATGATCGACATCTGCGACTTCGCCGTCGGCCTGTCGCGCCAACTGTACGGTTTGACCATCGCCTCCGAGCGCCCAGGCCACCATATGCGTGAAACCTGGCACCCGCTGGGCGTGGTCGGCGTAATCAGCGCCTTCAACTTCCCAGTGGCCGTGTGGGCGTGGAACACCACGCTGGCGCTGGTGTGCGGCAACGCCGTGATCTGGAAACCGTCGGAAAAGACCCCGCTCACCGCGCTGGCTTGCCAGGCGCTGTTCGAGCGTGTGCTGAAAACATTCACCGATGCGCCCGAGTACCTGAGCCAAGTGATCATCGGTGGCCGCGACGCCGGCGCCGCGCTGGTGGATGACCCGCGCGTGGCACTGATCAGCGCCACCGGCAGCACCCGCATGGGCCGCGAAGTGGCGCCCAAAGTCGCCGCCCGCTTCGCCCGCAGCATTCTCGAACTGGGCGGCAACAACGCAATGATCCTCGGCCCAAGCGCCGACCTGGACATGGCCGTACGCGCCATCCTGTTCAGCGCCGTCGGCACCGCCGGCCAGCGTTGCACCAGCCTGCGCCGCCTGATCGCGCATGAGTCGGTCAAAGAAGAAATCGTCACCCGCCTCAAGGCGGCGTATTCCAAGGTGCGCATCGGCCACCCGCTGGAAGGCAACCTGATCGGTCCGCTGATCGACAAACACGGCTTCGAAAACATGCAGGACGCCCTGGAGCAGGCCTTGAGCGAAGGCGGCAAGGTGTTCGGCGGCAAGCGTCAGCTGGAAGATAAATTCCCGAGTGCCTACTACGTGTCGCCGGCGATTGTGGAAATGCCCGAGCAAAGCGACGTGGTGTGCACCGAAACCTTCGCGCCGATTCTGTATGTGATCGGCTACAGCGACTTTGCCGAAGCCCTGCGTTTGAATAACGCCGTGCCGCAAGGCCTGTCGTCGTGCATCTTCACTACCGATGTGCGTGAAGCCGAGCAGTTCATGTCGGCGGTAGGCAGTGATTGCGGGATCGCCAACGTCAACATCGGCCCGAGCGGTGCGGAAATCGGAGGCGCGTTTGGCGGTGAGAAAGAGACTGGCGGCGGGCGCGAGTCGGGTTCGGATGCATGGCGCGGCTACATGCGTCGCCAGACCAATACCGTGAACTACTCGCTGGAATTGCCGCTGGCGCAGGGTATTACCTTCGACTAAATCCCTGTCGAAGCGCGGTTGAAAATGTGGGCGCGGGCTTGCTCGCGAATGCGGTGGATCAGCTGTATATCTGTTGACTGACACACCGCTTTCGCGAGCAAGCCCGCTCCCACATTTGACTTCATTTGCAGTTCGGAAAAGTGGTTTGTTGGGTCTCATCGGAGTCTGGCAATGGCATTACGCGAAGCATGTTTGTGGGAGCACATGACCCCTGGCCGCCCGGACCGGGCTGCGCTCAAGGGCGAGGTCAAGGTGGATGTATGCGTGATCGGCGCCGGGATCACCGGGTTGTCGGCCGCCGTTCATTTGCTGGAGCAAGGCAAAAGCGTCGCCGTGCTGGAGGCCCATCGCACCGGCCACGGCGGTTCGGGGCGTAACGTCGGGCTAGTCAACGCCGGCATGTGGATTCCACCGGACGAGATCGAAGCCGGTTTTGGCGAGGCGGTGGGCAGCCAGCTCAACCGCATGTTGGGCGCAGCGCCATCGTTGGTGTTCAGCTTGATCGATAAGTACGGCATCGACTGCCAACTGCGCCGCGAGGGCACGTTGCACATGGCGCACAATGCCCGTGGCGAGGCGGATTTACGCAGTCGTGAAGCACAATGGAAGCGCCGTGGCGCGCCGGTTGAGTTGCTGACCGGGCAAGCCTGCGAACACGCCACCGGCACCAAAAAGATCGCCGCCGCGCTGCTGGATCGACGCGCGGGCACCTTGAACCCGATGGCCTACACCAGTGGTTTGGCGAATGCGGCGGTTGGCCTGGGTGGGCAGCTTTTCGACCATTCCCCTGTCACCCAGCTGGAGCGCCAGGGCGCAAACTGGTCGGTGCAAACCGCGCAGGGCTCGGTGCAGGCTGCACAAGTGGTGATTGCTTCCAATGCCTACACCGAAGGCGAATGGACCGAGCTGCGGCGCAACTTCTTCCCAGGCTATTACTACCAGGTCGCCTCGGCGCCGCTGACGGACGAGGCTGCCAAACAGATCCTGCCTGGCGGGCAGGGTTCGTGGGACACGCGCCAGGTGTTGAGCAGCATCCGCCGCGATGCGGACGGCCGCCTGTTGCTCGGCAGCCTGGGCAACGGTCATCAGAAACCTGCGTGGTTCCTCAAGGCGTGGGCCGATCGGGTGCAGCAGCATTACTTCCCGTACCTCAAATCGGTGCAATGGGAATACACCTGGACCGGCTGCATCGCCTTCACCCCGGACCACCTGATGCGTCTGTTCGAACCCGCGCCGGGCCTGGTGGCGGTGACCGGCTATAACGGGCGAGGCGTGACCACCGGCAGCGTGGTGGGCAAGGCATTTGCCGACTATTTGTGTCACCAGAATCCCCAAGCCCTGCCAATTCCTTTCGCACCGATGCAACCGCTGGCCGGGGTGGGTCTGCGCAGCTGCCTGTATGAAGCCGGATTTTCGCTGTACCACGCGGGCCAATGCCTCCGGATCGTGATCTGATCAGCGAAATACCTGTCAGAAGCCTGCATTTTCTTAGCAGGCTACTAATCTGTATTGGTGCAAGTCGTAGCAATCACGCACTGTAAATGTGCAGTTCCGTTACGCACATTGTTACAGGCGTAGGAACTGTCGTTTATCCGTCTGGTTGCAGGTGCGACCTGCCAGGGTTGTACTTTTTCGCGCCATCGGTTGCACCTCTCGATGCTAGACGGTTGCACGTCCTGGCAAAAGGAGTCGAAACGCCTGTAATAACAATGACACCGTGTCTTTTTGAAGAATAAAAACGTAATGGCACGCGGCTTGCTCTGGGCTTTCCCTGAAAGTTTCAGTTGAAGGTTCGCAGTGAAATCGTAGTGCCAATAAACAAAAACCTCGGAGCACCACTCATGTCCCAGACGTTTTACAAGAAAGGTTTTCTGGCCCTCGCCGTTGCAGCGGCGCTGGGTGTTTCTGCGTTTGTTCAAGCTGATGTGAAGATTGGCGTAGCGGGGCCGATGACGGGCGCCAACGCAGCTTTCGGTGAGCAGTACATGAAGGGTGCCCAAGCGGCAGCCGATGTGATCAACAAGGCCGGCGGGATCAACGGCGAGCAACTCAAGCTGGTGGCCGGCGATGACGCCTGTGAGCCGAAGCAGGCCGTGGCCGTAGCCAACCGCCTGGCGGACCAGGACAAAGTGATCGGCGTGGTCGGGCACTTCTGCTCCTCCAACACCATCCCGGCCTCCGAGGTGTACGACGAAGCCGGCATCATCATGATCACCCCGGGTTCCACCAACCCACAGGTGACCGAACGTGGCCTGGGCGCGGTGTTCCGTATGTGCGGGCGTGATGACCAGCAAGGCATCGTCGCCGGCGACTACATCGTCGACGTGCTCAAGGGCAAGAAAGTCGCGGTCATCAACGACAAAGACACCTACGGCAAAGGCCTGGCTGACGCCACCGCTCAGCAGTTGACCAAGCGTGGCGTCAAGCCGGTGCTGGAAGAAGGCCTGACCCGTGGCGAGAAAGACTTCAGCGCCCTGGTCACCAAAATCCGCTCCACCGGTGCTGATGTGGTGTACTTCGGCGGCCTGCACCCTGAAGCCGGTCCACTGGTGCGCCAGATCCGTGAAGCGGGCCTCAAGGACGTCAAGTTCATGTCCGATGACGGCGTCGTCACCGACGAACTGGTCGCCACCGCAGGCGGCGCGCAATACGTAGACGGCGTTTACATGACCTTCGGCGCCGACCCGCGCCTGCTGCCAGACAGCAAGACCGTCGTGGAAGAGTTCCGCAAAAACGGCACCGAGCCTGAAGGCTACACCCTGTACGCCTATGCCTCGATCCAGGCCCTGGCCGCCGGCTTCAACGGCGCCAAGTCCAATAAAGGCGAAGACGCCGCCAAGTGGCTGAAATCGCACCCGGTCAAAACCGTGATGGGCGAGAAAAACTGGGACGCCAAGGGCGACCTGAAAATCTCCGACTACGTGGTTTACCAGTGGGATAAAGACGGCAAATACCACCAGCTGGAAAAGCAGAAGTAAGAACAAGCACGATCGTTTAAGCGCCTCGATCCCCTGTGGGAGCTGGCTTGCCTGCGATAGCGGTTTCACCTTCAACACAGGTGTTGGTTGTCAGTCCGTCATCGCGGGCAAGCCCGGCTCCCACAGGGGGCGCGGTTGCTCGCACCATCGTGTCAGGCGACAAGTCTGTCTTTTCCTCCAGAAGCGCCGCACACCCACCGGTGTGCAGGTGCTCACCGCGTGAGATTGCGTTATGGATGGTATTTTCCTGCAGCAACTGGTCAACGGCCTGACCCTCGGGTCGGTCTATGGCCTGATCGCCATCGGCTACACAATGGTCTACGGCATCATTGGCATGATCAACTTCGCCCATGGCGAGGTTTATATGATTTCCGCTTACCTCGCGGCGATCAGTCTGGCACTGCTGGCTTACTTCGGCATCGAATCCTTCCCGCTGCTCATTCTCGGCACCCTGATATTCACCGTGGTCGTCACCGGCGTTTACGGTTGGGTCATCGAGCGTGTCGCCTACAAACCGCTGCGCAACTCCACCCGACTGGCACCGCTGATCAGCGCCATCGGTATCTCCCTGATCCTGCAAAACTATGCGCAGATCGCTCAGGGCGCGAAACAACAAGGCATTCCTACCCTGCTGGCCGGCGCCTGGCGCGTCGATATCGGCAGTGGGTTCGTGCAGTTGACCTACACCAAGGTGTTCATCCTGGTGGCCGCGTTTCTGGGCATGGGGCTGCTGACCTACATCATCAAGTACACCAAGCTGGGCCGCATGTGCCGCGCGACCCAGCAAGACCGCAAGATGGCGTCGATCCTGGGCATCAACACCGACCGGGTGATCTCCTACGTGTTCGTGATTGGTGCAGCGATGGCGGCCCTGGCTGGCGTGCTGATTACCCTCAACTACGGCACGTTCGACTTCTACGCCGGCTTCATCATCGGCATCAAGGCGTTTACCGCAGCGGTACTCGGCGGCATCGGTTCCCTGCCTGGGGCCATGCTCGGCGGGATCATCCTGGGTATCTCCGAGTCGCTGTTCTCGGGGTTGATCAACTCTGACTACAAAGACGTGTTCAGTTTCTCCCTGCTGGTGGTGATTCTGATTTTCCGTCCTCAGGGCCTGCTTGGTCGTCCGCTCGTGGCGAAGGTGTAAACATGTCTGCTGCCAAATCTATCGATATCAAGAAAAGTGTGGTCGATACGGTCCTCGCCGGGCTGATTTCGTTGATCGTCTTCGGTCCGATTGTCGGCGTGGTGCTCGACGGCTACAGCTTCAACCTGGAACCGGCGCGCGTGGCGATCCTGGTCGCCATTGTGATGGCTGGCCGTTTTGCCCTCAGCCTGTTCCTGCAAACCCCCAAGGGCCTGAAGATTCTGCAGGGTTTCGAGAGCAGTGGCTCCGGCGTGCACGTGTTGCCGCCCGACTACAAATCACGCCTGCGCTGGATCATCCCGGCGCTGATCGTGATCGCCATCGTGTTCCCGATCTTCGCCAACAAGTACCTGCTGACCGTGGTCATTCTCGGGCTGATCTACGTGTTGCTCGGCCTGGGCCTGAACATCGTGGTGGGCCTGGCCGGTCTGCTCGACCTGGGTTACGTGGCGTTCTACGCCATCGGTGCCTACGGCCTGGCGCTGGGTTATCAATACCTGGGCCTGGGCTTTTGGAGCGTGCTGCCACTGGCGGCCATTGCCGCCGCGTTAGCGGGCTGCATACTCGGCTTCCCGGTACTGCGAATGCACGGTGACTATCTGGCCATCGTGACCTTGGGCTTCGGTGAAATCATCCGCCTGGTGCTGAACAACTGGCTGTCGTTTACCGGCGGCCCGAACGGCATGCCGGTGCCTTCGCCGACCTTCCTGGGCCTTGAGTTCGGGCGCAAGGCGAAGGACGGTGGGATACCGTTCCATGAGTTCTTCGGCATCGATTACAACCCCAATATCAAGTTCATGTTCATCTACATCGTGCTGTTCCTGGTGGTGCTGGCCGTGCTGTACATCAAGCATCGCCTGACCCGCATGCCGGTCGGCCGCGCCTGGGAAGCCTTGCGCGAAGATGAAATCGCCTGCCGTTCCATGGGCCTGAACCACGTGTTGGTCAAGCTCTCGGCGTTCACCATCGGCGCATCGACTGCTGGTTTGGCCGGGGTGTTTTTTGCCAGCTATCAAGGCTTCGTCAACCCGTCGTCGTTCACCTTCTTCGAATCGGCTCTGATCCTGGCCATCGTGGTGTTGGGCGGCATGGGCTCGACGGTCGGCGTGGTGATTGCGGCGTTTGTATTGACCGTCGCGCCGGAGTTGCTGCGCAGCTTCTCGGAGTACCGCGTGCTGCTGTTTGGCGTGTTGATGGTGGTGATGATGATCTGGCGGCCACGCGGCCTGATTCGCATCAGCCGTACCGGTGTGACCCCACGTAAAGGAGTGGCGCCATGAGCAAGGAAGTCGTCCTGTCCGTGGAACATTTGATGATGCACTTCGGTGGCATCAAGGCCTTGAGCGATGTAAGCCTCAAGGTCGAACGCAACTCGATCTTCGCCCTGATCGGCCCCAACGGCGCCGGCAAGACCACGGTGTTCAACTGCCTGACCGGTTTCTACAAGGCCAGTGGCGGCAAGGTCCAACTCAACATCCGCGGCAAGCAGACCAACGTGATCCAGTTGTTGGGCGAGCGTTTCAAGGTCACCGACTTTGTGTCGCCGAAAAGCTTCTTCAGCCGCGTTTACTACAAGATGTTTGGCGGCACTCACCTGGTCAACCGTGCCGGGCTGGCGCGCACCTTCCAGAACATTCGCCTGTTCAAGGAAATGTCGGTGCTGGAGAACCTGCTGGTGGCCCAGCACATGTGGGTCAACCGCAACATGCTCGCCGGTATCCTCAACACCAAGGGCTACCGCAAGGCCGAAAGCGATGCGCTCGACCACGCCTTCTACTGGCTGGAGGTGGTCGACCTGGTGGACTGCGCCAACCGCCTGGCCGGCGAGCTTTCCTACGGCCAGCAGCGCCGCCTGGAAATCGCCCGTGCCATGTGCACCCGGCCGCAGATTATCTGCCTGGACGAACCGGCAGCCGGCCTTAACCCGCAGGAAACCGAAGCGCTCAGCGCGATGATTCGCCTGCTGCGCGACGAACACGACCTCACGGTGGTGCTGATCGAACACGACATGGGCATGGTGATGAGTATTTCCGACCACATTGTGGTGCTTGACCACGGCAACGTGATCGCCGAGGGCGGCCCGGAAGCGATCCGCAACGACCCGAAAGTGATTGCCGCCTACCTGGGCGCCGACGAAGAGGAGCTGGTATGAGTGCACCTATCCTCGAAATGAAGGACCTGGACGTGTTTTACGGCCCGATCCAGGCCCTGAAAAAAGTCTCGCTGCACATCAACGAAGGGGAAACCGTCAGCCTGATCGGCTCCAACGGCGCGGGTAAATCCACGCTGCTGATGTCGATTTTCGGCCAACCGCGCGCCGAGTCCGGGCAGATCCTCTACAACGGCGTCGACATTACCCACAAGTCGTCCCACTACATCGCCTCCAACGGCATTGCGCAGTCGCCGGAAGGGCGGCGGGTGTTCCCCGACATGACCGTCGAGGAAAACCTGCTGATGGGCACCATCCCGATCGGCGACAAGTACGCGCAGGAAGACATGCAGCGCATGTTCGAGTTGTTCCCGCGACTCAAGGAGCGGCGCACCCAGCGCGCCATGACCATGTCCGGTGGCGAGCAGCAAATGCTCGCCATCGCCCGCGCGCTGATGAGCCGGCCCAAGCTGTTGCTGCTCGACGAGCCGAGCCTGGGCCTGGCGCCGATTGTGGTGAAGCAGATCTTTGCGACCTTGCGTGAACTGGCGGCGACCGGGATGACTATCTTCCTGGTGGAGCAGAACGCCAACCATGCGTTGCGCTTGTCGGACCGGGCGTATGTGATGGTCAACGGTGAGATTCGCCTGACCGGCACTGGGAAGGAGCTGCTGGTGAACGAGGAAGTGCGTAATGCCTACTTGGGCGGGCACTGATCTGAAGGCTTGATGCAATAACCCCTGTGGGAACCAGCTTTATGTGGAGCTGGCCTGCCTGCGATGCGAACACCTCGGCCTGTCAGGCAAACCGAGGTGATGCTATCGCGGGCAAGCCCGGCTCCCACATAAAGCCGGTTCCCACATTTGTTTTTGGGGTGTCCACAGGCTCCCCGCCAAATTGTGGAAAACAAATCTAGCCACCCTCCAAAGCGCGACATATAGCCGCCGCAAATCCCTGTTTTGTCACAGTTTTGACTTGTCCCCATCCGCTGTGGAACCGGCTGTGGGTAACGTGGGAGTAGCTGGCTGGACGCCTTTAAAACCGTGGCTTGCAGGGCGGTGGTCGTTTATTGATCAGCGGTTTTTTCGGGACCTGTCGAGCGCTTTGTCAACCTGTTTAAAGACACAGGTATATGACCGATTTATGTCGTCTTGGCCTGTGGATAAGTCTGTGACTAAACTCTGGAAAGACGGCCGCAGAGGCCGGAATGACTGGCCTGGAGCCATCGTTCGAGTTTGCCTTTGTTATCCGGGCCTACATACGGCCCGTCCAAGGTCAAGCAAAAAACTTTCTAAAACTGCCTGCAGGCCTTGTACACAGCGGCTTTTGGCTTTTTGCACTTGCCCCCAAAGACTGTGGGCGCAGTTGTGGATAACCTGCGCGCATATGGCTGCAGGCCACGGTCTATAAGGCCTCGCTCGCGGTGGTTAAAAATTGACCAGCATTGCATGAAGGTGTGTGCACAGCGGTTGCCGCAATCGCGGCGTAAGGGCATTCTGCTGGCAACTTTTTCCCAGATGCCCGCAAGGAGAACACCATGTCCGACACGCTGTTTATTACTGGCGCAACCTCAGGTTTCGGCGAAGCCTGCGCCCGCCGCTTTGCCGACGCCGGTTGGAAACTGGTGCTCACCGGCCGTCGTGCCGACCGTTTGAATGCACTGGTCGAAGAGCTTTCCAAGCAAACCGAAGTGCACGGGCTGGTCGTGGACGTTCGTGACCGCAAGGGCATGGAAGACGCCATCGCCAACCTGCCGCCATCGTTCGCCAAGCTGCGCGGGCTGATCAACAACGCCGGCCTGGCCGTGGGCACTGACCCTGCGCCCAAGTGCAGCCTCGACGATTGGGAAACCATGGTCGACACCAACATCAAAGGCCTGCTGACCACCACCAGCCTGCTGCTGCCACGCCTGATCGCTCACGGCCGTGGCGCCGGGATCATCAACCTGGGTTCCATCGCCGGCAGCTACCCGTACCCGGGCAGCCACGTGTATGGCGGCTCCAAGGCGTTCGTGAAGCAGTTCTCGCTGAACCTGCGTTGCGACCTGCAAGGCACCGGCGTGCGCGTGACCAACATCGAACCAGGCCTGTGCGAGAGTGAATTCTCGCTGGTGCGCTTCGGCGGCGACCAGGCGCGTTACGACGCGACCTACGCCGGTGCTGAGCCGATCCAGCCGCAGGACATTGCCGACACCATCTTCTGGGTGCTGAACACGCCGGCGCACGTGAATATCAACCGGTTGGAGTTGATGCCGGTTAGCCAGACTTGGGCTGGGTTTGCGATTGAGCGTGGGGCCAAGTAAGGCTTAAGACCGAGTCGCTGCCATCGGGGGCAGCCCCCTCCCACACTCAACCGGGTTTCAACTTTGAAATGCGGTCAAATGTGGGAGGGGGCTTGCCCCCGATGGCGTCAAATCGGCCAAAACACGACATAAGGTACACTCCACCCCTGAAAACCCCTCCGCACTGTGCGGTTTAAAGGTTTTGACGGGAGGAAATGTGAGTAACCGAGGTGAGCAGGCACTGCTCAAACAATCGACGATCCTGATGTTCGCGGTAGCGATCGCCGGGATTGTCACGGGTGTGATATCTGGCGCCCAATCCATTCTGTTCGACGGCTTTTTCTCGCTGATCGCCACCGCCATCAAGGTGTTGATGCTGATCACGGCCAAGCTGATCGCCAAAAAAAGCAACGAGCGTTTCCAGTTTGGCTATTGGCACCTGGAGCCGATGGTATTGCTGATTGAAGGCAGCTTTTTGCTGCTGATCGCCATCTACGCGTTTCTCAACGGCGTGTTCGGCATTATCAATGGCGGGCGCGAGATCGAGTTGGGCCTGGTGATTGTCTATGCGGCGGTGTTTACCGTCGTCGAATTCGCCTACTTCTTCTACGTGCGCTACCGCAATCGCAAGCTGAAATCTTCGCTGATCCAGTTCGACAACATCAGTTGGCTGGTGGACGCGATGCTTTCGGTGGGCTTGCTGATCAGCTTTCTCGCCGCGCTGTTGCTCAAGTCTCAGGGGTATGACGAGTGGGCGGTGTATGTCGACCCGCTGATCCTGATCCTGTTGGCCCTGAGCATGCTGGCGCCGGCGTTCAAGATCTTGCGCCCGGCCTTGCGCGAAGTGCTGGGGATTGCCCCCGATCACTTGGACGACAAGGTGCGCGAAGTGATGGATGCGGCGCTAGCCAAGCATGGTTTCGATGACTACGAGTCCTACGTGCAAAAACACGGGCGGGCGCGGTTTATCGAGATTCATGTGGTGCTGCCGGCGGATTACCCGGTGGACAACGTCGCGACCCTCGACGCGCTGCGCGAAGAGATATCCACAGCGCTGGGCACGCCGGATGCGGCGCGCTGGCTGACGATCAGCTTTACCGGGGATCGCAAGTGGATTGCCTAACAGGCAGATAGACCGAGGTGAGGCATTCGCGAGCAAGCCCGCTCCCACACTTGACCGCGGCCAACCCTTGGAATGCGGCCGAATGTGGGAGCGGGCTTGCTCGCGAAGAGGCCCTGAAAGTCAGCCTAGATACTGGATCAAACCCTGATAGCAGGTCGCCAAGTGATACGGCGTGGTCGACGGCATGTCCCGTCGGCTCACGGCGCCCTTGGCATCCAGGCATTCATGCCAGCCTTTGTCATGCAAAAAGTGCTGTTGCAGCGCCAGCAATTGGCGTTCCAGCACCGCCTCGCTGGCAGGCCGCAAGGTCAGCGCGCGCAGGTATTCAGCCTGGGCCCAGATCCGTTGAGTGCCATCGCGCACCGTGCCGTCCAGGGCGAGCATGCCGCTGACCGCGCCGCTCGATTTATCCACACCCTTGAGCTCGGCGTAGGCAAACGCCCGCGTCAACGAGGCATGCAGCGCGGTGCCGCGAAGCACGTCTGAAGACGCCAGCAAAAAGAACCATTCGAACTGGTGGCCCGGCTCAAACCAGTTATCCACAGCGCCCAGTGGTTTTTCCATCATCACGCCGTGCTGGCGGTCGATGAAGCGCTTCTGCATGGCCGTGGCAAGGTCCAGCAGTGCGTCTTGGGTGACGGCGTCTTCACGCACGGCCAGGGTGGCGAGAAAGCCTTCGGCCAAGTGCATCAGCGGGTTTTGCAATGGGCCGGACTTGAGGGATGACCAGTTGCGTTCCAATACCGCTTCGTACAGGCCGTCGCCTGTGGCGAAACGTTCGGCGACCACGGCCAGCGCCGCATTGAGCACCGATTCCACCAACGGCTCACGCACTTTGGCCCAGTAGTGGGCACAGGCAAAGATGATGAAGGCGTGGGTGTAGAGGTCTTTGCGCTTATCCAGCGGCTTGCCGTGCGCGTCGATGCTGTAGAACCAGCCGCCGTGCTCGGCGTCGTGAAAGTGCCGTTGCAGGGAGCGAAACAGCGCCGCCGCGCGCGCTTCGGCAAACGCCGCCTGCGGCTCGCCGATCAGGCTGGCGAACAGGTACAGCTGCCGCGCGCAGGCCATGGCCCGATAGCGTTGCGGGGGCAAAGGCTGGTGATTGGCGTCCAGCGCCTCATAGGGCAACGCCAGCTCGGGATTCCAGCCCGGGCCCTGCCACAGCGGCACGATCAGGTCATGGAAGTGCGTGAGCACGGCATTCAACGAAGGCTGGGAGGCGGAACTTGGAGCGGTGGGCATCGGCTGGCGTCGTCACGGCAGGGGTGTAGGCGCGCATGGTAGCAGGCTTGGGATGGATGGTGGTTTTGAGACCGCTTTCGCGAGCCAGCCCGCTCCCGCATTCGACCGCTTTCCAACGCCAGGACGCGGTTAAATGTGGGAGCGGGCTTGCTCGCGAAGAGGCCTTCAGCAGCGCCGCACATCAGCCCGCCAGCAACCAGACCCCCGTCGCCGCCGAAGCCGCCCCGGCCACCCGCACCAACGGCGCAGCCGCCGCCGGCAGAAAACGCACCACGGCATACCCGGCAGCATGCAGAGCAGCCGTCGCGCCGACGAAACCGGCGGCATACGCCCAAGGGCTGGACATGTCCGGCAGCTCCAAGCCATGCGCCACGCCATGGAACAGTGCAAACAACGCCGTGGCAGCCACCGCGACGAACAGTGGCGGCCGCACCGCCAGCGCCACGGCCAGGCCCAGCGCCAGCACCGAGGCCGCGATCCCGCTTTCCAGTGCCGGCAGTTCCAGGCCTTCAAAGCCCAGCAGGCCGCCAATCAGCATGGTGCCGACAAAGGCGCAAGGCAGCGCCCAGCGTGCGTTGCCTTTTTGCTGCGCCGCCCAGAGGCCGACGGCGACCATAGCCAGTAAGTGATCGATGCCGCCCAGTGGGTGGCTGATGCCGGCTACCAGCCCGTTATCGCCATGCCCGGGGTGAGCGAAGGCGAGGGCCGGGGTGAGCAGCAAGGCTGCGGTCGCGAGAAGTTTGTTGAGACCCATGAACAGGCTCCTTTTAGGGTGATGTCAGGCTGCGGTCAGCAAGCCCTGACGTTCGATAAAGGCGACGATTTCATCCAGGCCGACGCCGGTTTTCTGGTTGCTGAACACGAAGGGCTTGCCGTTGCGCATCCGCTGAGTGTCACTGTTCATCAATTCCAGCGAGGCGCCGACCAGCGGCGCCAGGTCGATCTTGTTGATGACCAGCAGGTCGGATTTGCAAATACCGGGCCCGCCCTTGCGCGGCAGCTTGTCGCCGGCCGACACATCGATCACGTAGATAGTCAGGTCTGACAGTTCAGGGCTGAAGGTGGCCGACAGGTTGTCGCCGCCGGACTCCACCAGAATCAGGTCCAGGCCGGGAAAGCGGCGGTTGAGCTGGTCCACTGCTTCGAGGTTGATCGAGGCGTCTTCACGAATCGCGGTGTGCGGGCAGCCGCCGGTTTCCACACCGATGATGCGCTCCGGCGCCAGGGCCTGGTTGCGCACCAGGAAGTCGGCGTCTTCGCGGGTGTAGATGTCGTTGGTCACCACGGCCAGGTTGTAGCGATCGCGCAGCGCAAGGCAGAGCGCAAGGGTCAGGGCCGTCTTGCCGGAGCCCACCGGGCCGCCGATGCCGACACGCAAGGGTTGTGTGTTCATGTGCTTCTCCACAGAAGTAAAAGGGCTTAGGAACGGAACAGGCGGCTGTACTGGCGCTCATGGGCCATGCACGCCAGGGACAGGCCGAAGGCGGCGCTGCCAAAAGAGTCGGGGCCCAGGCGGCCCGCGTCGTGTTGGGCTTGCTGCAGCAACGGCAGTAGCTCACTGGTCAGGCGCTGGGCGGCCTGCTGGCCCAACGGCAACGTTTTCATCAGCACGGCAAGCTGGTTTTCCAGCCAGCTCCATAGCCAGGCGGCGAGGGCGTCGTCAGGGCTGATCTGCCACGCGCGGGCCGCCAGCGCCCAGCCCAGGGCCAGGTGCGGTTCGGCGCAGCGTTCCACAAATGCGCGCGCGGCGGCGTCCAGTTCCGGCAAACCACTGAGCAGTTGCTGCAGGGAGTAGCCCATTTGCCGGCTCTCCTGGTACAGCTCGCGGGTTTCGCGGCTGGCGCGGTGCTCTTCGCATAACTGTGTCAGGCGCGGCCAGTCCTGGTCCGCCGCCGCGCGGCAATGGGCGAGCAGCAAGGGCGCTTCGAAGCGCGCCAGGTTGAGCAGCAACTGGTCGCTGATCCAGCGACGGGCGCTGGCGGCATCATTGACGCGGCCATTTTCCACGGCCATTTCCAGGCCTTGGGAATAGCTGTAGCCACCAATCGGCAATTGCGGACTGGCCAGACGCAAAAGCGCCCAGGCTGGGTTCATGGACGTACGCCGAACTGGTGCAGCTTGGGCGGGTAGTTGAAGTCTTCGTCGCCATGGCGTGAATGGTGATGGCCGCCGCCGTAGGCGCCGTGTTCCGGTTGGAACGGCGCTTCGAGGGTTTCGGTCTGCGCA
The DNA here is from genome assembly GCF_963878885.1 of Pseudomonas sp. R9.37. NCBI lineage: Bacteria > Pseudomonadati > Pseudomonadota > Gammaproteobacteria > Pseudomonadales > Pseudomonadaceae > Pseudomonas > Pseudomonas sp. R9.37. The sequence continues at coordinate 509,956 of NZ_CAWNZA010000043.1, forward strand.
CCGAGCTGTTCGAGCATGGCCTTGAGCACGTAGTCATCCAGCAGGCGTAGCCAGCCATCGCCCACTTGCAGGGCGACGTGGCGGTTGCCGAGGTGGTAGGCGGCGCGGGTCAATTCAAACGCACTGCTGCAGGTGACGTGCAGCAGTTGTTCAGGGCGCGCGACGACGCGTACGACGCGTCCGTCTTCAGCCTGTAGGAACTCGCCATCATGCAACGACGGCTGACCGCGCTCCAGAAACAGGCCGACGTCTTCGCCGTCGGCACTGAAACAGCGCAGCCGGCTTTTGCTGCGTGCTTCGAAATTCAGCAGCAGCTCAGCGGCCCAGAGGGTTTGAGGCGCAATTCGGCGGTGGATCACCAGCATCAGGAGGCTTCCAGCTATGAGCGATAAGAGTGCTAGAGCAAGGGGCTTGCCAATCACGCACGCGCGTGGGAAATCCTTGTAGGCAAGCACCGGCGTGCCACCGAATAGGGCGTCAGTCGATTCTGACAGTGCTTCTAATTGGTGCGTGACAGGATTTATAGCACCGGATGTGGGCGTTTTGCGTTGAGATCCGTAGCGCGCTGCATGAAATTTCTTTCATCTGATTCGTGCTGGAATTTTCCAGGAATTGACCTACACGAACGCCGGATAGGGCGTTCAAGCACCTACGGGCCGTTTCATTAGGATATTCGCCGTCCTTAATTCACCGCGGCGTCGATCATGTTCAAAGGCTTTACGTGTCTGGTCATTTTCAGTCTGTGGTGCGCCGCGGGGTCGGTTGCGGCCAATGCGCTGCCTGGCGCGCCGATCACGCGTGTTATCGACCGCGCCCATGCGTTGCTCGGCACACCCTATAACGGCAGCGGCAACAGCGTCGGCCAAGGGTTCGATTGCAGCGGCCTGCTGGTCTATCTGTTCAAGACCGAAGCCAATATCCGCCTGCCGCGCACTACAACGCAGATGCACCGATCAAGCGCCGCGACGGTTCAGAGAGCCGCGCTCAAGCCGGGCGATGCGGTGTTTTTCAAGGGCAATGGCAGTGGGCAGATCAGCCATGTCGGCCTGTATGTGGGCAAAGGCAAATTTATCCATTCGCCCAGCACCGGCAAACGCGTGCGCATCGATTCGTTGAGCAGCCGCTATTGGAAAAAGCACTACACCACTGCCAAACGCTTTCACGCGGCGGGCTGATCGGCTTACTCGGTGCTGCCCAGGCCTTGCCAATGCTTGAGGCCGATGAAGATAAAGCGCAATTGCTGGGTGATTTTCGCCTGGGGCGTGAGGTGGGCAGGCAGGGCCTGGGCCGGCGGGTCGATAATGTCGGGCAGGGTGGCGAATACACTTTTGACGATCAGGTCGGCCATCACGTGCAGGCCTTCGGCATCCAGGTGCTGGAGCTTGGGCATCAGCGTGAGGTCAGCCGCCAGGTCACTGGTGATGTCTTCGCGCAAGGCGCCGATGGCTTGGCGTACGGCCAGGCAGCCGCCGTATTGCTCGCGGGCCAGGAACAGAAATTGCGATCGGTTGGCCGACACTACATCCAGAAAAATCCGCACGGACGCATCAATGATGCCGCCCATCACGAACTCGTTGTGGCGTACCAGGCGAATTGTGGCGCGGAAGGTTTGGCCGACTTCACTTACCAGCACCAGGCCCAGCTGATCCATGTCGTCAAAATGGCGATAGAAGCCGGTCGGCACAATGCCAGCGGTCTTGGCCACTTCGCGCAGGCTCAGGCTGCCAAACCCGCGGCCACACTCCATCAGATGGCGGGCTGCGTCCATCAAAGCGAGGCGGGTCTGTTGCTTCTGTTCAGCGCGGGGCAGCATCGGCGGGCGGACTTTGTCGGCAAGTACAGCGACGCACTCTAGCAAAACAGCTTCGTCGGCGTCGAACTTGGCGGGAGTGAGGCGTGAGGCGGTCTGTCAAAAAGCAAAAGCCCGATCGGCTGATCGGGCTTTTTTCTCGGCCACCACGGGCTTAGCTCTGTGCTTGATGCAGTTCTTGCAGACGATCAGCACCGCCTTCGGCAACGCCATCGGTGTAAGCGCGTTTGTTGGCTTGTTCAGCACCGCCTTCTACCAGACCTTTCTGTTCCAGGCGATCACGGCCACCTTCAGCAACACCTTCGGTGTAAGCACGTTTGTTGGCGTGTTCCGAACCATTTTCTGCAACGGCGCCTTTGGCGTAGTCACGGTTTTCGTCTTCTTGCGAACCGCTGCGAGCCAGGGTTTGGCTGGATTGAACGGCTTGAGCTTTGTTCTGTGGGGTGGCTTGTTCAGTGGCTGGCAGGGCAAAGGCGCTGGAAGCCAGGACAGACAGCAGAACAGTAGCGAGTATTTGGCGTTTCATGAGGGTTGCTCCTTAGGAGGGCGATAAAGTGGGTACAGGGCTAATGCTACTCTCGATAAGTCGATATAAAAGTTCATAAACACAATGGTAATAATCAACAGAATTGATTGTTCCCATCAGAGGCTCTAGAACGCGCCTCTCAAGCCCGCGGTTTTGCACCATGGTGGGTATTTTCGACCCGTTCATGGGTAACACCGGTGCATTGTTGATGGTTTGGTCGATTCGAGCTGTAGGAGGAATCGCTTTTTTTGCTCGGAAATCGTACTTGGGCTAAACCCCCACGCCATTTGTCAGTCGTAGCCTTATAAGCTGTAGTCAAAAGGTGCGTGGCAACGCGCACCCTCAGTCGTAACCAGGAGTCCTGTGCAATGACGCGCACTCGTAAAATCGTCGCTTGGAGCTGCGCCAGCTTCGTTCTGTTAATCGCCGTGGTGGTCTTGGTGCTGGTGTTCTTTGACTGGAACCGCATAAAACCGCCGATCAATGCCAAGGTCTCCGAAGAACTGCATCGCCCCTTTGCCATCAATGGCAACCTGGCGGTGGTGTGGGCGCGTGAGCCTGACGAAGGCGGCTGGCGTGCCTGGGTGCCGTGGCCGCACGTGATTGCCGAAGACCTGACGCTGGGTAACCCTGACTGGTCGAAAAAACCGCAGATGGTCACGCTCAAACGCGTGGAACTGCGCATTTCACCGCTGGCGCTGCTGGCGCAGCGTGTGGTGATTCCACGTATCGACCTCACCGAACCGAGTGCCGACCTGCAGCGCCTGGCCGACGGTCGCGCCAACTGGACCTTCAAGTTCGATCCCAAAGACCCCAACGCCGAGCCGTCCAGCTGGGTGGTGGACATCGGTGCCATCGGCTTCGACAAGGGCCACGTGACCCTGGACGACCAGACGCTCAAGAGTCAGTTGGACGTCATCATTGACCCGCTGGGTAAACCGATTCCCTTCGGCGAGATCGTCGGCGACGCCGATGCCAAGAAGGCCCTGGAAAAAGGTTCGGCGCCACAGGACTACGCGTTTGGCCTCAAGGTCAAAGGCCAGTACCACGGCCAGAAACTCGAGGGCACGGGCAAGATCGGCGGCCTGCTCGCCTTGCAGGACGCCGCCAAGCCGTTCCCGCTGCAGGCCCAGGTGAAAATCGCCGACACCAGCATCGCGCTGGCCGGCACGCTGACCGACCCGCTGAACCTGGGCGCCCTGGACCTGCGCCTGAAACTCGCCGGCAGCAGCCTGGGCAATCTGTACCCACTGACCGGCGTGACGCTGCCAGACTCGCCGGCCTATTCCACTGACGGCCACCTGATCGCCAAACTGCATGAAACCAGCGGCGCGTCATTCCGCTACGAGAACTTCAACGGCAAGATCGGCGACAGCGACATCCATGGCAACCTGGCTTACGTCGCCAGCCAGCCACGGCCCAAACTCAGTGGCGCGTTGGTTTCCAACCAACTGCTGATGGCCGACCTTGCGCCCTTGATCGGCGCCGACTCCAACGCCAAGCAAAAAGCCCGCGGTGGTGAAAGCAAGCAACCGGCAACCAAAGTGCTGCCGGTGGAAGAGTTCCGCACCGAGCGCTGGCGCGAGATGGACGCCGACGTAGAGTTCACCGGCAAGCGCATCGTGCACAGCGCTGAATTGCCGTTCACCGATCTCTACACCCACTTGGTGCTCAATGACGGCGAACTCAGCCTGGAACCCCTGCGTTTCGGCGTCGCCGGCGGCAAGCTGGATGCGCAGATTCGCTTGAACGGCCGCACCGTGCCGATGGAGGGTCGCGCCAAACTCACCGCGCGTAACTTCAAGCTCAAGCAGCTGTTCCCAACCTTCGAGCCAATGAAAACCAGCTTCGGTGAACTCAACGGCGACGCGGACATTTCCGGGCGCGGCAATTCCGTGGCGGCGCTGCTGGGCACGTCCAACGGCGACCTGAAAATGCTCATCAACGATGGCGCGATCAGCCGTGGGCTGATGGAAATTGCCGGGCTCAACGTAGGCAACTACGTGGTGGGCCGCTTGTTTGGCGACAAGGAAGTGAAGATCAACTGCGCGGCGGCAGACTTCGGTATCAAGACCGGCCTGGCCACGACGCGTTTGTTTGTGTTCGATACCGAGAACGCGATCATCTACATCGACGGCACCGCGAACATGGCGACCGAACAACTGGACCTCACCATCACGCCGGAGTCCAAGGGCTTTCGGCTGTTCTCCCTGCGTTCGCCGCTGTACGTCAACGGGCCGTTTATCAAGCCTAATGCGGGCGTGAAAGCCATCCCTCTGGCCCTGCGCGGCGCCGGCATGGTCGCGCTGGGCGTCATCGCCGGCCCAGCCGCCGGGTTGCTGGCATTGGTAGCACCGAGCGGCGATGAGCCGAACCAGTGCGCACCGTTGCTGCAGCAGATGAAGGAAGGCAAAGCACCGAAAACCGTGAAGTAACTGACGAAAGCCAAAACCAAATGTGGGAGCTGGCTTGCCTGCGATAGCGGTGGCTGAGTCGATATCTTTATTGGCTGGCCCACCGCTTTCGCGAGCAAGCCCGCTCCCACAGGGGGGCAGCGGTGTGGCGGATGGCAGGGCTGGCAAAGTATCCGCCCTGATCAGCCGCCGGACACGGTGAAGAAGTAACTGGCGCAACCCAAAACCAAATGTGGGAGCTGGCTTGCCTGCGATGGCGGTGGTTCAGTCGATACTTTCATCAACTGACACTGCGCTTTCGCGAGCAAGCCCGCTCCCACAGGGGTTCAGCGGTGTGGCGTGTTACAGGACTGACAAAATATCCACCCTGATCAGCCGCCGGACACGGTGAAGAAGTAACTGGCGCAACCCAAAACCAAATGTGGGAGCTGGCTTGCCTGCGATAGCGGTGGATCAGTCGATACTTTCATCAACTGACACTGCGCTTTCGCGAGCAAGCCCGCTCCCACAGGGGTTCAGCGGTGTGGCGGGTTACTGGGCTGGCAAAATATCCGCCCTGATCAGCCGCCGGACACGGTGAAGAAGTAACTGACGAAACCCAAAACCAAATGTGGGAGCTGGCTTGCCTGCGATAGCGGTGGATCAGTCGATACTTTCATCAACTGACACTGCGCTTTCGCGGGCAAGCCCGCTCCCACAGGGGTTCAGCGGTGTGGCGTGTTACTGGGCTGGCAAAATATCCGCCCTGATCAGCCGCCAAACACGGTGAAGAAGTAACTGACGAAACCCAAAACCAAATGTGGGAGCTGGCTTGCCTGCGATAGCGGTGGTTCAGTCGATACCTTCATCAACTGACACTTCGCTTTCGCGAGCAAGCCCGCTCCCACAAGTGTTCAGCGGTGTGGCGGGTGGCAGGACTGACAAAATATCCGCCCTGATCAGCCGCCGAACACGGTGAAGAAGTAACTGACGAAACCCAAAACCAAATGTGGGAGCTGGCTTGCCTGCGATAGCGGTGGCTGAGTCAATATCTTCATTGACTGGCCCACCGCTTTCGCGAGCAAGCCCGCTCCCACAAGGGGTCAGCGGTGTGGCGGGATACAGGGCTCTCAAAGTATCCGCCCTGTCAGGCGCCGAAAACGGTGAAAGAGTAACTGACGCAACCCAAAACCAAATGTGGGAGCTGGCTTGCCTGCGATAGCGGTGGTTCAGTCGACACTTTCATCAACTGACACTGCGCTTTCGCAAGCAAGCCCGCTCCCACAAGGGTTCAGCGGTGTGGCGGGTTACAGGTCCTGCAGAATATCCGCCATGTCGTCGGCGTGTTCTTCTTCCTGGGCCAGGATTTCTTCAAAGATGCGACGCGTGGTCGGGTCTTTGTCGCCGATGTACTGGATGATTTCGCGGTAGCTGTCCACGGCAATGCGCTCGGCTACCAGGTCTTCGTAGACCATTTCCTTCAGGTTGTTGCCAGCCACGTATTGAGCGTGGGAGTTTTTCGACAGTAAGTCGGGGTTGAATTCCGGCTCGCCGCCCAGCTGCACGATGCGCTCGGCCAGTTTGTCGGCGTGCTCGGCTTCCTGGGTGGCGTGCTCCAGGAACTCATCGGCCGCGACGCTGGCTTTCAGGCCGGTGGCCATGAAGTAGTGGCGTTTGTAGCGCAGCACGCACACCAGCTCTGTAGCCAGCGACGCGTTGAGCAGGCGAATGATTTCTTCGCGGTCAGCGTCGTAGCCTTCGGTGACGGCGCCGTTTTCGACGTTCTGGCGGGCGCGTGAGCGCAGGGTCGCAACGTCAGTCAAATGTGCTTCAGTCATCTCAATCTCCTGGTGCTAATCCGGTTTTACGCCACGCTCTGCCGGCGTGATCGCTCCAGGTTGTGAGTGCTGCGCGACGCAAAAAGTTTTATCGGATTTTAAAGTGCCTGACCGGACAGCTTCGCTTGCGCCTGTACCCACTGGAAAAACGCGCGCACCGGCGGATGCCGTTCACGGCCCGGCACGCAAAGCGCACTGTAACCGGCCCCTTGCACGCTGATCTGCGGCCGGTAGGGCACCAGTAAGCCGGTGGCGACGCTTTCCGACACCAGAATATTGCTTGCCAGCACCAAGCCCTGGCCGGCGATCGCCGCTTGCAGCGCGTAATGCTCTTCGTCGTATTCGCGCAAAGGCAGTGCGTGGTTCAGCCAAGTCTCGCCGGCCTTTTCGCACCAGGCTTGCCAGCCGAGGGCATAGAGCCGGGAATTGTGCCAGCGCACGCTGATCAGCGTCGGCACTTGCGCGCTGGCCCGCGCGACCACGTCAGGCGCGCCATACACCGCAAAGCACTCATCGAACAGGCACTGGCCGTAGAGGTTCGGGTAATCGCCGATGCTGTAGCGAATCACCAGATCGATGCTGGCGTCCTGCTGCAGGTCGACCACCTCGCACTGGGTGTCCAGGCGCAAATTGATATCCGGGTGGGCGGTGTAGAAGCGTCCCAGTCGAGGCACCAGCCACAGGGCTGCAAACGCCGGCGTAGTGGACACCGTGAGATGGCCGGCGCTGCGCTGCGGGCGCAGGCTGTCGACGCTTTGCGCCACGTCCAGCAGGGCGCCGTGCACGCTGTGAAACAAGCGCTCGCCGCCTTCGGTCAGGCGCACCTGCCGCGGCAGGCGTTCGAACAATCGCACGCCCAGCCAGGTTTCCAATGCGCGGATCTGGTGGGACACCGCCGTGGGTGTGACTGACAGTTCCTGGGCAGCAGCCTTGAAGCTCAACAGGCGCGAGGCTGATTCAAAGGTGCGCAGGGCAGTAAGGGGCAGCGAGGCAAACATCAGGGGCTCCATGAATGAGATGAATTCATCTGGATTAACTATTGCTCATTTGTCGGTCAGCGCGCCCGGCTCTAGATTTGCGAGCAAGAGCGGCAGTTATACCGATTGCCCGAGTCTACCCTGTGAAGGTTTTAACAGATGAAAAAAATACTAGTGGTCCACGCCAGCCCGCGTGGCGAACGTTCTCACTCCCGGCGCTTGGCCGAATCGTTTCTCGATGCCTGGCAGGCGGCCAACCCTGATGCACAGATCACCCGGCGCGAAGTCGGTCGGGCTTTCATTGCGCATGTCACCGAGGCGTTCGTCGCGGCAAATTTCTACCCCGAGCCGCAGTCCCTGCCGAAGGTGATGAAGGCCGACCTGCAACTGAGTGACGAGCTGGTCGGCGAGCTGATTGAACATGAGCGGCTGGTGATTTCCATGCCGCTGTACAACTTCGGTGTACCCAGCGGCCTCAAGGCCTGGATCGATCAAATCGTGCGCATGGGGCTGACCTTCGACATCAGTCACGACAGCCAGGGCATCGCGCACTACCAGCCGTTGCTCAAGGGCAAGCGCGCACTGATCATCACCAGCCGCGGCGGCAACGGGTTTGGCCCCGGTGGCGAAAACGAGGCGATGAACCACGCCGACCCGCACCTGCGCACGGCGCTGGGTTACATCGGCATCGATGACATTCGGGTGATCGCTGCCGAAGGTGAAGAGTCGGACAAAAGCGTGTTCCTGCGTGCCTGTGAGGAAGCCGAGCGCCAGCTGCACGACCTGGCGGGGCATTTCTAAAGCGCTGGCGGTCACGGGGCGGTCATCTCGCGTGGTCTAGGATGACCGTATCGTCTTCCCGATCAGGATATCCGCTGCATGGACGAATCCCTCGCCACGCGTTACCCGCTTGTGTTGGTGCCCGGCATGCTGGGTTTTGTGCGCCTGGGGCTGTTCCCCTACTGGTACGGCATTGTCCCGGCGTTGCGGGCGGGCGGCGCGCAGGTGTTCCCGGTGCAGGTGGCACCGCTCAATGCCAGTGAGGTGCGCGGCGAGCAGTTGCTGGCCCAGATGGAGCGCATTCGCCGGCAAACAGGTGCCGAAAAGGTCAACCTGATCGGGCACAGCCAGGGCTCGCTGACGGCACGTTACGCGGCGGCCAGGCGTCCAGAATGGGTGGCGTCGGTGACATCGGTGGCCGGGCCTAACCATGGCTCGGAATTGGCAGACCACTTCCAGGTTCATTACCCCGCAGACCATTGGAAGGGCCGGCTCGTAAGCGCGGTGCTGCATTTGGCTGCCTGGGTGATGGGCGTGCTTGAGACCGGCTATCGCGGGCCGCGCTTCAAGGTGGATGTGCAGGCCTCGCACCAGTCCCTGACCTGCGAAGGCGTGGCGCTGTTCAACCGTCAGTTCCCCCAGGGTTTGCCGTCAACATGGGGCGGGCAGGGCGCCGAGGTGGTCAACGGCGTGCGTTATTACTCGTGGTCCGGCACCTTGCAGCCGGGCAAGACCGATCGCGGGCGTAACCTGCTGGACGGCACTCACCGCAGTTGTCGGTTGTTTGCGCGCAGCTTTGTGCGCGAAAAAGGCCAGTGCGACGGCATGGTCGGGCGCTACAGTTCACACCTGGGGCTGGTGATTGGCGATGACTACCCGCTGGACCACTTTGATATCGTCAACCAGTCGATGGGGCTGGTGGGCAAGGGGGCGGAGCCGATTCGGTTGTTTGTTGAACATGCGCAGCGGTTGAAGGCTGCCGGGGTTTAGCAGGGGACCGCGTTATCGTTCATCGCAGGCAAGCCAGCTCCCACATTCGATCACATTCCAAATGTGGAACTCGGTCAACGGTGGGAGCCGGGCTTGCCCGCGATAGTGGTCTATCAGGCGACGCTGACCTCTTGGCGCACCGGCGTGGTCCAGCGCTCCGACAAAATCACCCCGCCCAACGTCAGCAATCCACCCACCAAGTGGTACATCGCCAACTCTTCTTTAAGCACCACCGCCGCAATCAGCGCGGTAATCAACGGCAACAGATTGAAAAACAGCGTGGTGCGGCTTGGCCCCAAGGTCTTCACCGAATGCATCCACGCCAACGGCGCGAGCATCGAGGCGAGCAGGCAGGCATACAGCACCAGCGGAATATTCGCCCAGCCCAGGCCAGCCTTGTTCGAGAACAGGAACAATGGAAACAGCACCACCACCGCCACCAGCACCTGCAAATACAGCAACACCAGGGGCGGCAGGCGCAACTGCCATTTTTTCAGCAGCGTGCTGTAAACCGCATAGGCCAGGGTGGCGATCAGCATCATGGCGTCGCCCAGGTTGAGCCCGTGTTGCAGCAACGCGCCCAGACTGCCGGCCGACACCACCACCACCACGCCGGCAAACGACAGTACCGCACCGGTCAGCGCGCCGAAGGTCAGGCGCTGGCCGAGGCTGATAATGGCGGCGGTCAATGCCATCAACGGCATCAGCGAGAGGATGATGCCCATGTTGGTCGCCGAGGTCAGGGCCGCGGCGTAGTAGGCCAGGCTTTGATACACCGCCATGCCCAATACGCCGAGGATGAAGATCTTGCCCAGGTTCGGGCGAATCAGCGTCCAGTTGGCGATCACCGGCTTGAGCATGAACGGGGTAAACAGCAGCGCCGCCAGCAACCAGCGGTAAAAGCCGATTTCTGCCGGGAAGAGGGTGCCCACGGCCAGTTTGTTGACCACGGTATTACCGGCCCAAATGAAGATGGCCAGCAGGGGATACGCGTATTGCATTGAAAGGAACCAGGTGTGTTGATGAGGCGGGATTATCCCCTGTCTGGATCGAAGCCTATACTGCGATCCAGACAACCGACCTTTGTATCCAGACAACATGGCCAGACACACCGTACGCCTCGCGGATTTCCACAGCCTGCCGAGCCCGGTCTACTTTCGTTACTCCGATTTCGCCCCCGACACCGAGTGCACCCCGCACCGGCATTTCTGGGGTTCGCTGGACTATTCGGCCAACGGCGTGATGCGCATGGAAGTGGCCGGCAGCCGCTTTATGTCGCCGCCGCAGTACGCGGTGTGGATCCCGCCGAACACCGAGCACAGCTCCTACAACGCCCAGGCGATTGTCTATCGTTCGGTAGGCCTGGCCCAGGAACTCTGCGAGCAATTGCCGCAGGCGCCGTGCACCCTGGCGATCAGCGAGATTCTCAAAGCCATCCTCAGCGACTTTGCCCAGCGTGACGTCAATATCCCGCAGACCGAAGCCGATATCCGTTTGGCCCAGGTGCTGGTGGACCAACTCAAACAAGCGCCGATTCACGATTGCTTCCTGCCCTACGCGCGTCACCCCGGCCTGCTCGGTGTGCTTGAAGGCATGCAGGCCGCGCCCGGGGACAACCGCCCGTTGGCGCACTGGGCCGAGCAGGTGCATGTGAGCGAACGCACCCTGGCGCGGCAATTTGTGCGGGAGTTGGGCATGAGCTTTGGCGAATGGCGCCAGCGCCTGCGCTACCTCGCCGCCATCGAAGCTCTCGACAGCGAGCGCAGCGTGCAACACGTGGCATTTGACCTGGGTTACAGCACCGCCTCGGCGTTCATCGCGATGTTCCAGCGCCACGCCGGCTGCACACCGGAGCAGTATCGTCGAACTAATATTCGCGGTCGGTGAAGATGTAACGGGCTTTGACTACACTCCTGCGTAGGCCGTGCCCCCCCGGCACGGTAACAGGGAGAAAACTCCATGAAGATGCTGCGTATTCCGCTGTTGATGATGGGCCTGCTGCTGTGTTCCCAAGGGTTTGCCGCCACCGCCGCACAGACCGCCCAGCAACAAAAAATGACCACCTGCAACGCCGAAGCCAAAGGCAAGACGGGCGACGAGCGCAAAACATTCATGAGCACGTGCCTCAAGGCCGCTCCGGCAGCCAACGACGCCAAGACCCTGACGCCCCAGCAGCAGAAGATGAAAGACTGCAATGCCACGGCGAAAACCAAGGCGTTGACCGGCGATGCACGCAAGACCTTTATGAGCACTTGCCTCAAGGGTAGCTGATCACGCTTTCGCGCCCGCTGGCGTTCAGGTGCGGGAGCCGGGCTTGCCCGCGATGCAGACACCTCGGTGTATCAGGCAAACCGAGGTGATGCTATCGCGGGCAAGCCAGCTCCACAGTTGATCGCATTCACACCCTGGCCTCTCGCTTGATTCCCTCAAGGCTGGCAGACTGCCCATCCTTTAACGCCGTTCGTTTTGAGGCTGTATGCCAACGTTTTCTCAGCGTCACGTGTTGTTGCTGGTCAGTTGCATCATCATTTTCGGTGGATTATTGCTGGTCCTGCCGCTTAAGCTGCTGCCCAGCCTGCTGGCCGGCCTGTTGGTTTATGAACTGGTCAACATGCTCACCCCGCAGTTGCAGCGGCTGATCGAAGGTCGGCGCGCGCGCTGGCTCGCTGTGGCGTTGCTCGGCACCTTGATCGTCAGCGTGCTGGCCCTGATCTTTGCCGGCGCCATCAGTTTCCTGCTCCACGAAGCGGAAAATCCCGGGGCTTCCCTCGACAAATTCATGGGCGTGGTCGATCGCGCGCGCGGCCAGCTGCCGCCGTTTTTCGACGCCTACCTGCCCGCCAGCGCCGCCGAGTTTCGCGTGGCCATCGGCGACTGGCTGAGCAAGCACCTGAGCGAACTGCAACTGGTCGGCAAAGACGCTGCCCACATGTTCGTCACCCTGCTCATCGGCATGGTGCTGGGCGCGATCATTGCCCTGCAGCGCGTGCCCGACCTGACCAAGCGCAAACCGCTGGCCGCCGCCTTGTTCGACCGCCTGCACCTGCTGGTCCAGGCGTTTCGCAACATCGTCTTCGCCCAGATCAAGATCGCCGCGCTCAACACCCTGTTCACTGCGATCTTCCTCGGGATCGTGCTGCCGCTGTGCGGGATTCACCTGCCGCTGACCAAGACCCTGATCGTGCTGACCTTCCTGGTCGGCCTGCTGCCGGTGATCGGCAACCTGATCTCCAATACGCTGATCACCATCGTCGCGTTGTCGCTGTCGATTTGGGTCGCAGTGGCGGCGCTGGGGTATTTGATCGTGATCCACAAGGTCGAGTACTTCCTCAACGCGCGTATCGTTGGCGGGCAGATCAGCGCCAAGTCGTGGGAATTGTTGCTGGCGATGCTGGTATTCGAAGCCGCATTCGGCCTGCCGGGCGTGGTGGCGGGGCCGATTTACTATGCGTACTTGAAGAGTGAGCTGAAGCTCGCCGGAATGGTTTAACGCACTCACTTGAACTTTAAAGGGAATTAAGGGGAAGCAAGCAGTGAGCGACAATATCTACGCTCCGCCAGCGGCGGAGCTGACCGAGACGGTAAAGACGACTTCAGAGTTTTACGTCATTTCCAAAACCAAGCTGCTGGTGTTGAGCGTCCTCAGCTTTGGGCTGTACACCTACATCTGGTCGTATAAAAACTGGAGTTTGTACAAAAAGGCCAATCAGGTGGACATCTCGCCGTTGGCGCGCGCCATTTTTTTTATTTTCTTTATCCACCAGCTCTATCGCCGGGCCGCTGATCGCGTGGCCCGCAGCGGCCGAAAGTTCGATTTTGACTTTGAGCAATGGGCGACGGTGTTCGTGGTGGTGACGGTAGGCGCCCGGCTTTTCGAAATGGCCGCTGACCGTTTCCAGCCCTGGTTTGCCTATAAGCCGCTGATGCTCCTGGCCGTTCCGCTGTGTGCCTACATCCTTCAACACGCCCAGGGCCTGGTCAATTTCGCGGCAGGGGACCCGGAAGGGCAGAGCAACGCTCGCTTTAACCTGTGGAACTACCTGGTGATCGTGCCGGGCGCGGTGGTGTGGGGCCTGATACTGATTGGGGTGTGGACGGTTTATCACCACTAGGCGGTCTTCACCGTTCAAAAAAATGTGGGAGCGGGCTTGCTCGCGAAAGCGGTGTGTCAGTCAGCACCTCTGGTACTGAAGCACCGCCTTCGCGAGCAAACCCGCTCCCACATTTTGGATTTGCTGTGTGAGTGAAATCGGGGCCGGTCAGCTGCCGTAACGCTTGCTGGCCTCAATCGCCAAACCGCTGCCGATACTGCCGAAGATATTGCCTTCCACGTGCCGCGCATTCGGCAACATCGCCGAAATGCTGTGGCGCAGTGCCGGAATGCCGCTGGAGCCCCCGGTAAAGAACACCGTGTCCACTTGCGCCACACTGACCGACGCATCGGTCAGCAGCTGCGTGACACTGTTGCGCACGCGCTCGAGCAAGCCATCGATGGCCGACTCGAACAGCGCGCGGCTCAGCTCCACGCTCAACCCCGGCTCAACCCGGTCGAGCAGTACGTGGCGGCTGTCCTCGTGGGTCAGCTGGATCTTGGTTTCTTCCACTTCCATGGCCAGCCAGTGCCCGGCGCGCTGTTCGATCAGCTTGAACAGGCGGTCGATGCCGCCGGTGTCTTCGATGTCGTAGCGCATGCTGCCCAGGGCCAGCTGGGATTTTTGCGAATACACCGAGTTGATGGTGTGCCAGGTGGCCAGGTTCATGTGGTGGCTGGTGGGCATGTAGGCGCCGCTTTTCATGCGGCTGCCGTAGCCGAACAGCGGCATCATGCCTTGCAGGCTGAGCTGTTTGTCGAAGTCGGTACCGCCGATGTGCACGCCGCCGGTGGCAAGGATGTCGTCGTGACGGTTGTCATTGTGGCGGCGATCCGGTGACAGGCGCACCAGCGAGAAGTCGGACGTACCACCGCCGATGTCGACGATCAGTACCAACTCTTCCTTCTCAATGGTGGACTCGTAGTCGAACGCTGCTGCAATCGGTTCGTACTGGAAGGAAATGTCCTTGAAACCGATTTTGCGGGCGACATCGACCAGGGTGTTTTCCGCTTCCTGGTCGGCCATCGGGTCGTCATCGACGAAAAACACCGGGCGGCCCAGTACCACTTCTTCGAATTCACGGCCGGCGTTGGCTTCGGCGCGGCTCTTGAGCTGGCCGATAAACAGCGCCAGCAGGTCGGTGAACGGCATTGCCGTGCCGAGTACGCTGGTGTCGTGCTTGATCAGCTTGGAACCCAGCAGGCTCTTGAGCGAGCGCATCAGCCGGCCTTCGTAGTTTTCCAGGTACTCGTGAAGGGCTAGGCGACCGTACACCGGGCGGCGCTCCTCGAAGTTGAAGAACACCACCGACGGCAACGTGATCTTGTCGTCCTCCAGCGCAATAAGCGTTTCCATGCCGGGGCGGATCCAGCCGACGGTGGAGTTGGACGTGCCGAAGTCGATACCGCAGGCACGGGCTGGGGATGGGTTTTTCATGTCTATCGGGTTCCGGTTGAAAAACGGCCGCGCAGTGTATGCCAGTCGGGCACGGATGCGTAGGCCGACCATCCGTTAAATCGTGCTTGAAAGTGCAGGATTTGCCCCCACATCTGTTGCATACGGCTAGCGCCGATAACACTTTGACGCACCCCCAGGCCACATCACTCAACAGGCGCAATGCAGCGCACGTTGTGCCCCGGGCTGTGCGATCTCGATTAAGGATGGTGAACCGCCGATGGATTTCAAAGACTACTACAAGATTCTGGGTGTCGAGCCGAGCGCCGATGACAAGGAAATCAAGGCCGCCTATCGCAAGCTCGCACGCAAATATCACCCAGACGTGAGCAAGGAAAAAGACGCCGAAGAGAAATTCAAGGACGCGTCCGAAGCCTATGAAGCGCTTAAAAGCGCCGATAAGCGCGCGGAATACGACGAGCTGCGCAAATATGGCCAACATGGCCAGCCGTTCCAGGGGCCACCGGGCTGGCAGAGCCGTGGCGGCTTTGGCGGCGGCCAGGACGCGGGCGACTTTTCGGACTTCTTCAGTTCGATCTTCGGCTCGCGCGGCGACGCGTTTGGCGGCGGTCAGCGTCGTCCAACCGGGCGCAAGGGCCAGGACGTGGAAATGCAGCTGTCAGTATTCCTTGAAGAGACGCTGTCCACCGAGTCCAAGCAGATCAGCTTCCAGGTGCCGCAATACGACGCCTCGGGTCGTCACGTCAGCAACACCACCAAGAGCCTGAACGTGAAAATCCCCGCCGGCGTGGCCGACGGCGAGCGTATCCGCCTCAAGGGCCAGGGTGCGCCGGGCATTGGCGGTGGCGCCAATGGCGATCTGTACCTGATCATCAAGTTTGCGCCGCACCCACGGTTTGAAGTGGACGGCGAAAACCTGATCATCAACCTGCCCCTGGCGCCATGGGAATTGGCCTTGGGCGCAGAAGTGGCCGTGCCGACCCTCACCGGCAAGATCAACCTCAAGGTGCCGGCCGGCAGCCAGAACGGCCAACGCATGCGCGCCAAAGGTCATGGCCTGCTGAACAAGGCCGGGCAGCGCGGTTACCTGTTCGTGCAGCTCAAGGCCGTGATGCCGAAAACCAGCGACGATGAAGTCAAGGCGTTGTGGCAGGAGCTGGCGAAAAAAGCCGCGTTCGATCCGCGAGAAAACTGGAACAGCTGACGCCAGGCCGCTCGCGTCCAGGCGCCGAGCACTGCAGGGCAGCACTGCATAGATAGGCCCAGCCAATGGCGGGTGGTGAATAAGCTCCAAGGCTTTATCACCTCCCAAGGGAACCCGCCATGGACCTTCACATTACCCCGCCCCCGGCCTTCGCGCTGCCGGGGGACCAAGGGCAGCATTACGCGTTTCTGTCCTCTGTCATCCCGCCGTATCTGGTGCAGGCGTCCACGCAAAACCGTTCTGGCTTGCGCAGCGTCAAACCCCTTGTTGCGCCCTGGTATGCGCAAGCGACACCGGCGCAAAAAGACACCCTCAAAACCGTGCTCGAGGCCACCTGGCAGTCAACCAACGCCTGGGAAAAGCTCCAGGGCAAGGTCCAGACGCTCGTTGCGTTTGCCCGGCCGTTGCTGGAAACCGCGTTGAAACACGCGGGGCATGAACTGGACGTAGAGCAGACCTTTGTGCGCCTCTATAGCCCGGTCCAAGATACGTTCGGCAGAGCGACCGGGGGTTTCGTGCCCAAGACCCTCTCCCTGCTGCAGGCGGCCCTGAACAATTTCGAGGCGCCTGAAACAGCAATCGGTTATTTCAACAGCGCGTCCGGCTTTATCACTCAACCCGATGAGCGCGGCCATTTCGAGCGGCACCCCACGCGCATGACGCTTGAGGCGTTTGCCCGGCTGTGTCGCGACCTCGACCTGGGCGGCCAGTACCAGGCCTACCTGCAGTCGTACCTTCGCCCTGATGACGTGGTGTCCCAGGCCGTATTGCGCCTGCGCTATCTCACCGCCCAAAAAGACGCGTTCAGTGCCGCAGCCCATCTGGCGCTGCTCAAGGGCGACATTGGCGACAGCGATTTGGCCTTGTTGATGCGCGTGGTCAGCGGCGAGAAAAACATCCGGGTCGGCGAAAAACAGCTCTGGTATCGCACGCCAACCGTGATGAACCTGCGTTTGCAGGGCTGCGTGTTGATCGAGCCGTGCGTCAAATACCGCTACAGCACCTGGTTTATCGCCTGGTTCCCCGACGACCCGCAGCACCCGATCAAACGCTACGAAACGTCTTCGGCGTTTGTGCAGGCCATGACCGACCGGTTGACTCAGGGAGCAACTCAGGACGACCGTTCGCAGCCCTGGTCGCCCACCGACTTTCAACTGTTTTTCAGCCGCTTCGTGGCGCAAAAAGACCGACCTTATTATTTCAATCGGTTGACCGAACTGGTCGTCGACGCGCCGCCGCAGTCGCAGGCTGCCCAGTGGCTGCGCTCCGAGCAAGGGCGCTTCTGGTCGGGTTTGCTGGCGCCCGAAACTCGCAGGGTGACCTCAAGCCTGGGCGACCCGGCGCATACCTCGCGCGTGCCAGCCAGCGGGCCGAATCTGCACATCAATGGCGTAGCCTTCAAACAGATCTGGGAAGAAGTCGACCTGTGGGACGAGCTGTATGAGGGCATGCTGGTGCGCCTGTTCGACGATGCGAAGACCCAGGCCATCCCGACGGCCGACGCGGATGCGCACGGCCGCTCCAGGCGCCTGTCGCACTACCTGAACCTGGGCCTGCTGGTGGTCAATGTGGTCTCGATGGCAGTGCCGCCGCTGGGTTACGTCATGCTCGCGGTGACGGCCTGGCAGTTGCTGTACGAGACCTTCGAAGGTGTTGTCGACATGGCGCAAGGGGACCGTGAGGCTGGCTGGTTACACCTCAAAGATGTCTTGGAAAACCTGGCGATGCTGGCCGCCGGTGGCGTGGTGTTTCACTTCACGGTGTCGCCGTTTATCGAACACCTCAAAAGCGTTCGGCTGCCCGGCGGGAAGACCCGTTTGTGGAAGCCCGACATCCAGCCCTATGTGGCGGACATTGCCTTGGCACCCGAGTCTGTCGCCTCTGAGGAGGGCATACATCGACGTGCCAATCAGGACGTGCTGAACCTGGAAGGCAGGACGTTCGTGCTCAAGCGCGAGCCGTATCCCGGTAAAAGTCGGATCCAGCATCCTGGCCGGCTGGAGGCTTATCAGCCTGAGGTGCGCCATAACGGTGCCGGAGGCTGGGTGCATGAAGCGGAACATCCGCTGGGCTGGGAGCAGCCGCGCCTGATGCGGCGCCTCGGGCCGTTTCTGGATGGCTTGAGCGACGCCCAGCTTGAGCAGATTCGGCGGGTCAGTGACGTTGACGAAAGCGTGTTGCGCCGCTTGCATGTCGAAAGTGAACCGGTGCCTGCGGTGTTGATCGACACCGCGCGGCAGTTTCGTGCCTACGCCGATGCGGTGAGTGTAAGCGAGCAGATCGACCGTGGGCGTTTATCGAGCCGTTTGGCCAGCTATGCGGCGGCGCTGATGGTGCACCTGCCAGGTTGGCCGCGTGCCTGGGCGATTGAGGGGTTCAGGGGCGAGGGCGGCGACGCGGTGCTTTACGGCGATGGGATTACCCCGGTTCAGCAGGTGATCCGGATCAGCCTTGCGGACCTGATGGCGGGCAAGCTCCCCGAGCGGGTGGCGCGTGCGCTCAGTGATGAGCATGCCCGCGCGCTGCTGGGGCAACACGCGCCCCACGACCCGTTGCAGCGTGCGACGTTGCTGCAGACCCGACTGGCGCAGCATGCCCGGCAGTATCGATCCACGTTGTTCCAAAGCCTCTATGCCGACCAACAACCGCCCTCCGAAAAAGCTGTGCAGCTGTTGCAGCGCGACTTCAAAGGGGTGCCCGCGATCATGGCCCGCGAGCTGCTGGCGCGGGCGCGGCCCAGTCAGGTGAGCGCGCTTGAAACCCGCGGCAAAGTGCCTTTGGCGTTGGCCACGCAGGCGCATCAACTGCAACGCCAGATGCGTTTGGTTCGCGCCTATGCAGGCCTTTACCTGGATGCCCTGGCCAACCCGGACACCGAGGCGCTGGTGCTCAACACCCTGGAAACCCTGCCGGGCTGGCAAGACGACTTGCGCCTGGAGGTGCGTGCCGAGGGGGTCAATGGCGTGTTGCGGGCCAGCTATGGGCCCGTCAATGCCTCCCACCGCAAAGTGATCGTGCAGGTAGCGGACGGGCAGTACCAGGCCTTCGACGAGGAGGCCAACGCCTTGCATGGCATCAACAGTTTCTACGACTCGTTGCAGCACGCGCTGACTGACGCGCACCGGACGTCGTTGGGCCTGCCTCATGTCGGGCAAGGGCTGGCGTTGAAAGCGTTGATTCAACGGTATGCGCTGCCCCGTCAGCAGTTGCTCAAGGTACTGGGGATGCAGCCCGACAGCCGGCCATTTTTTGTCCCGGCGCGGCGACTGCCGGACGGCCGTCGCGGGTATCCGCTGAGCGGCAGAGGGCAAGGCACCTGGGGGCAGATTATTGAAGAGCGTGTGCGTGCATTGTTCCCGGACATCAGCACCGAAGAACTGACGCAATTGCGCGCAGACAACGACCCCTTCAATGACCAGTGGCTCAAAAACCTGGAGCGTGAATACAAGACCCTGGATCACACCTTGCAAACCTGGTTGAGCGCGCATATCGAGGGTGTCGGGGAGTTCGGCAGTGCCGGTTATCGGCAGCAACTGCAGGTGCGCAGCAAAATTGTGCGTGCGCTCAAGGACGCCTGGCGTGGCATCGGGCCCCGGCATATCGATCACTTGGGCAACTACCTGGGCCAGCAGATCGACTTGAGTGGCGTGCGCATTCGCCGCCAACTCGACAGTTTGCCGGCGCTGACGGCCCGCTTTGATCACGTCAGCGAATTGAACCTGTCCGAAAGCGATTTTGGCGATGATAACCACCGCTTCCTCACGTACTTCACCGGCGTGTCCAGCCTCAATCTGGAGAATTGCCGGTTGACCCGCCTGCCCGCGCCGCTATCGCGGATGCCGCGCCTGGGGGTGTTGAGCCTCTCGGAAAACCGCATCGTGCTGGACGCGCACGGCGTGGCGCAGTTACGTGCGCTGCGAAGCCTGTGGATGCTTGAACTCGAAGGCAACCCGCTGGGGCTGGCGCCGGATGTCAGCCAAATGCCCAACCTGCAGATGCTGTTGCTGAGCAATACCGGGCTGGACCGTTGGCCCACCGGCCTGTTCGGGCGGGTCAGACCGCGTGGGTTCTATCTGAACATGACTGCCAATCGGTTGAGCCGTATACCCGATGTGGCACCCGGCTCTGACCGCGCGGCGCTGATTGCCCGCACGGTGGTAGACCGCAACCTGTTGAGCCCCGACGTGCTCGCCAGGCTCAAGCTGTATATCGAATCGATTGGTCTGGACCCCGAACGCCGCTTTCCGCCACGGGGCGCGCAAGACAGTATCCACTGGAAGGGCGAGCTGACGCCGACGCAGTGGGAAGCCAAGCAACCGCTGTGGGACGCACTGGAGGCGTCGCCGGGCGCCGAGGGTTTTTTTGACGAAATCAGAAAGCTCTCCGAGTCGTCCGACGCGGCCTCCCAGGCCTACAAGCATGAATTGGCGGCTAAAGTCTGGCGCATGCTGGAGGCCGCGTACGCCGATGCCTCTCTGCGCGACAAACTGTTCCAGATGGCCAGTGCGCCCACCACCTGTGTCGATGCCGGTGCGCAACTGTTCAACGCCATGGGGGTTGAAGTGCTCCTGAGCGAAGCTTATTCGGTGCCCAATGAGCAGTTAGTCGGGCTTGAACTGCTGGACCTCGCCAAGGGCAAATCACGCCTGGACGAGCTTGGCCGGATTGCCCATGCCCGCGTAGGCGAATTGCTCAAGAGCGGCCGGCGCTTTGCCCAGTACAACGGCAATGGCGACCCGATTGTTCACCGCGATGCGCAGGGCAGGGCGTTGCGCCCGATTGACGAAGTCGAGATCCACCTGGCGTACGTCACCGGGCTCGCGCAACGCTTGGACCTGCCCTGGCAGTCGCGCAGCATGATGTTCCGCGAGCCGGACGTCACGGCGGCGATGCTGGATGCCGCGTTTGAGCGTGTCACGCGCCTGGAGCAAGGTGACCTGCTCAGGGAAAACCTGCTGGAACAGGATTTCTGGTGCACTTACCTGGAAGGTGCCAACCGCGCGCAGTTCGATGAGTTGAAAGCCAAGGCCGATGCCCTGGACGACTTGCTGGTGGCGCAGCAAACGTGGGCTGCCGACGGCGGTTTGGCCGCGCCGCACAAACTCGCGCTGCGCAAGACCATCGAAGAAGCCGGACGGCGGCTGGGGTTGCCTGCCAGCGAGCTGAGCCCGGGGCAGGTGATGTCGGATGAGGTGTACTTCGCGCAGTTAAGCGCAATGGGCGTGGCGCGCAAAAACCTGCTGCGTCAGCTCAGCGACCAGGCCTTGGGCAGAACCCCATGACCTGGCCGCCGAGGCGTCAGAACAGGAAGTAACGCTGCGCCATCGGCAGCACGTCGGCCGGTTCGCACCACAGCAGTACGCCGTCGGCCTTGACCTGGTAGGTCTGTGGGTCCACTTCGATAGCCGGCAGGTAGTCGTTGTGGATCAGGTCGGTTTTCTGCACGTCGCGACACCCCTTGACCACCGCAATCTGCTTTTTCAGGCCCAGGGCTTCGGGCAATCCGGCTGCCTGCGCAGCCTGGCTGATAAAGGTCAGGCTGGTGGCATGCAACGAACTGCCGAAGCTGGCGAACATGGGCCGGTAGTGCACCGGCTGCGGCGTGGGAATCGACGCATTGGCGTCGCCCATCAGGCTTGAGGCAATCGCGCCGCCTTTGAGAATCAGGGTCGGTTTGATGCCAAAAAATGCGGGGCGCCACAGCACCAGGTCGGCCCACTTGCCGACTTCGATAGAGCCGACGATATGGCTGATGCCGTGGGTGATCGCCGGGTTGATGGTGTACTTGGCGATGTAGCGCTTGGCGCGGAAGTTGTCGTTGCCTTCGCCGTCACCCGGCAACGGACCGCGCTGTTTTTTCATTTTGTCGGCCGTCTGCCAGGTGCGCGTGATGACTTCACCGACGCGGCCCATGGCCTGGCTGTCCGAGCTGATCATCGAGAACGCGCCGAGGTCGTGCAAGATGTCTTCGGCGGCGATGGTCTCGCGGCGGATGCGGCTTTCGGCGAAGGCCACGTCTTCGGCAATGCTGGGATCCAGGTGATGGCAGACCATCAACATGTCCAGGTGCTCGTCGATGGTATTTCGGGTGAACGGCCGGGTCGGGTTGGTGGAGCTGGGCAGCACGTTCGGGAAGCCGCAGGCCTTGATGATGTCTGGCGCGTGGCCGCCTCCGGCGCCTTCGGTGTGGTAGGTGTGAATGGTGCGGCCCTTGAGCGCGGCGAGCGTGGTTTCGACGAAGCCGGATTCATTCAGCGTGTCGCTGTGGATGGCGACCTGCACGTCATATTCATCGGCGACGCTCAGGCAGTTATCAATGCTCGCAGGCGTGGTGCCCCAGTCTTCGTGCAGCTTCAAACCGATGGCGCCGGCCTTGACCTGCTCGATCAAGGGCTGCGGCAAACTGGCGTTGCCCTTGCCGGTGAAGCCAATGTTCATCGGGAACGAATCGCTGGCCTGAAGCATGCGCGCCAGGTGCCACGGGCCTGACGTACAGGTGGTGGCGTTGGTGCCGGTGGCCGGGCCGGTGCCGCCGCCAATCATGGTGGTGACGCCGCTGGTCAGCGCTTCTTCGATCTGCTGCGGGCAGATGAAATGCACGTGGGAGTCGATGCCGCCGGCAGTGAGGATCATGCCTTCACCGGCGATCACTTCGGTGCTGGCGCCGATGGCCATGGTTACGCCCGGCTGGATATCCGGGTTGCCGGCTTTGCCGATCGCGTGAATGCGGCCATTCTTCAGGCCGACGTCGGCCTTGACGATGCCCCAGTGGTCAATGATCAGCGCGTTGGTGATCAGCGTGTCCACGACCTCATGGGCGAGCAACTGGCTTTGGCCCTGGCCGTCGCGGATGACTTTTCCGCCGCCGAACTTCACTTCCTCGCCATACACGGTGAAGTCTTTTTCGACTTCGACGAACAGCTCGGTGTCCGCCAGGCGGACCTTGTCACCGACGGTGGGGCCGTACATGTCGGCGTAGGCTTGGCGGCTGATTTTCATGTGTGTGAACCCTGAAAAATTATGTTGAATGTGAGTCCGCTATCGGGGGCAAGCCCCCTCCCACCTTCGGTTTGTGGACGCGGTCAAAATGTGGGAGGGGGCTTGCCCCCGATGAGCCCTAAAGGTCGCCCATGATCCGTCCGGCAAACCCGAACACCCGCCGCCCGCCGCTCAAATCGACCAGCTCGACCTCACGGCTCTGCCCCGGCTCGAACCGCACCGCCGTCCCGGCCGGAATATTCAGGCGCATGCCACGGCTCGCCGCGCGGTCAAACGTCAACGCGTCATTGGTTTCAAAAAAATGGTAATGCGAACCCACCTGGATCGGCCGGTCGCCGCTGTTGGCCACGCTGAGGCTGACGGTACGCCGGCCGACATTCAGTTCGATATCGCCAGGCTGGATCTGATATTCACCAGGAATCATGCAGGTTGCCCCAGGGTCTTGTAGTAGATGGCGGTCGGGCTGTAGCGCCCGTCCGGGCTTTGGCAGTAGTCGGGCAATTCACCGATTTTGGTGTATCGCAGCGACTGGTAAAAGGCTTCGGCACCGGAGCCGGCTTCGGTGTCCAGGTACAGCAGGCCGCGCTTGTGCTGGCGCGCGGCGAGTTCCAGAGCGCTCATCAATTGCTGGCCCAGGCCATGGCGGCGGGCGCTGCTGTGTACCAACAGTTTTTGCACTTCGGCGCGGTTGAGGCCATTGGCTTTCTGGCACAGCGCCAATTGCACGCTGGCGATCACCTGTTCATCGCGCACCACCACCCACAGCAGCAGGCTGGCGTCTTCGATGCTGGCTTGTACGCCCTTCAGATAGTCGCGGGCCTGGGCTTCATCGAAGTCCGCCATGAAGCCCACCGACGCACCATGCTTCACCGCGTCCAGCAACAGCTCGATCAAGCCCAGGCGGTAATGGGCAAAACTTTCAGCATTTACTCGACGCAGTTGAGCAGTGTTCATCGATCTCACTCCTTGGGCGGTTCGGCGCCCGGATTCAATGTCAGTTGCATAAAGGTCAGGTCCAGCCAGCGGCCGAACTTGATGCCCACTTGCGGCATTTGCCCGGTGGTGGTGAAACCCAGGCGCTCATGCAGGCGAACAGACGCCTGGTTGCCGCTTTCGATGGCTGCGACCATCACGTGTTTGCCGGCGCTGCGGGCGCGCTCGATCAGCGCTTGCATCAGACGCGGGCCGAGGCCTTTGCCGCGCTGGTCATTGCGCACATACACCGAGTGCTCGACGCTGTAGCGAAAGCCATCAAAGGGTCGCCAGTCGCCGAACGAGGCGTAGCCGGTGACTTCATCGTTTTCCACTGCCACCAGGATCGGGTACGCCTGGGCCTGACGCGCCGTGAACCAGGCCTGTCGGTTGGCCAGGTCGACGGGTTGTTCGTTCCAGATCGCCGTGGTGTTGAGCACCGCGTCGTTGTAGATGTCTCGAATGGCCGGCAGGTCTTGCTCGGTTGCATCACGAATCATGATCGGCTCTCACGCGATAGGCTGGTGGACGGTGACCAGCTTGGTGCCGTCGGGAAAGGTGGCTTCCACCTGGATATCCGGGATCATTTCCGGGATGCCTTCCATCACTTGCTCGCGGCTGAGCAGGGTGGTGCCGTAGTGCATCAAATCGGCGACGGTGCGGCCATCGCGGGCACCTTCCATCAAGGCAGCGGAAATGTAGGCGATGGTTTCCGGGTAGTTGAGCTTCACGCCTCGTGCCAGGCGGCGTTCGGCGACCAGGCCTGCGGTGAAGATCAGCAGTTTGTCTTTTTCCCGTGGGGTCAAATCCATGGTTCAAGGTCCTTCATAGACAGCATTCTTAAAAACAACAGAGATCCGAGAGTGGGAGCGCGCTTGCCTGCGATGGCATCACCTCGGTACATCAGCTACCGAGTTGCCTGCATCGCAGGCAAGCCAGCTCCCACAGGGGACAGGGTCCACTTCAGATCGTCATGTGCTCCAAATTCTTGGTGGAACCGCCTCTCGCCCCAGTACGGTGGGACGCAGCAGTTTCCACACATCAATCAACCAGCCCCGCGCCAGCAGCGCTTCACTGGCCAAACAGCGGGCCACCAGCAGCCCGGGCAGTTGGGTCAGGTCGCCGCGCACCGCATGGGGCAAGGCGCGGCAGCTTTCCAATAAGTCAGGCTCGATATCGCCAGTGAGCAGCAGTGTGGCGAACACCGGTTGCCCGTCCAGCCCGATGGGCGAGTCGAGCAACCCGTCGGCGCCTACAATGCGCTGGCGCTCATGCCAGAGCAACTGGCCGTCGCGGCGGATGTCCAGGTGCGCTTGAAAGTGGCCCAGGTCAAAACGCTCGCCACTGGCTGGCCGGCCGAGAGCGACCACGTCCCAGTAGAACAGCCGGGCATCGCCTTGCAGGTCAATGCGGGTGGTGAGTTCGGCCTGGGCGGCGCTGAACACGATGGTTTCCTGGGGCAGCCACTCCAGCGTGGCGCCCGCTTCCACGGTCAATTCAAGCTGTTGAAAGGCCGGGCCGCTGGCGCGGTACCACTTGGCCGCGCCGGGGCTGGTCAATTGCGCCCAGGCACCGGCGCCAACATGGGCGCGGATGTCCAGGCGATCACCGCCGGCAATCCCGCCGGGCGGGTGCACGATGATGTGCTGGCACACCTGGGGACCTTCGGCGTACAGGTGCTTTTGCACGCGCAGCGGGCCGAGGTGGCGGCGCATCACCGGGCGCGTGGTGTCGCCGAAACGCGCGTAGCCGAGGTCCAGCTCGGCATGCCAGCTGGGGGTGAACAGGGCAGGGGAAACGGGCAGGTTCATGGTTGAGTGCTTATCGTCAGGACGCTACAGATTAGATGGTAACCAGCCCGCGTACACCCTCACTTTCCATATTTTCACCGCGGCCTTGCTGGACGATTTCGCCGCGTGACATCACCAGGTATTGGTCCGCCAGCTCGGCGGCGAAGTCATAGAACTGCTCCACCAGCAGGATCGCCATATCGCCGCGTGCGGCGAGCTTCTTGATCACCATGCCGATTTCCTTGATCACCGACGGCTGGATGCCTTCGGTGGGCTCATCGAGGATCAACAGGCGCGGGCGGCTGGCCAGGGCGCGGCCAATCGCCAACTGTTGCTGTTGGCCGCCGGACAAGTCACCGCCGCGCCGGTGTTTCATTTGCAGCAGTACCGGGAACAATTCATAGATAAACGCCGGCACTTGCTTGGCCTCAGAACCCGGAAAGCGCGACAGGCCCATCAACAGGTTCTCTTCCACCGTCAGCCGCGCAAAAATCTCCCGGCCCTGTGGCACGTAGGCGATGCCAGCGTGCACGCGCTGATGCGGCTTGAGCCCGGTAATGGCTTTGCCTTCCCAGTTCACCGCGCCTTCTTTGGCCGGCAGCAAGCCCATCAGGCACTTGAGCAGGGTGGTTTTGCCCACACCGTTACGGCCGAGCAGGCAGGTGACCTCGCCAATCTTCACATCAAAAGACAGCCCGCGCAGGATATGGCTACCGCCGTAGTACTGATGCAGCTTGTCGACTTGCAGCATGTTCAAATTCTCCTCAAATCCCTGGTAGGCACCGGATCAACTGTGGGCGCTGGCGTGCCTGCGATGCAGGCAACTCGGTATGCCTGATGGACCCAGGTGATGCCATCGCAGGCAAGCCAGCTCCAACATCTGAATCGGTTCCCACTGAGCAGCCCGCATCTTGGGTTAGCGACCGAGGTAAACCTCGATCACTCGCTCATTTTCCTGCACGTGTTCCAGCGACCCTTCGGCCAGCACGCTGCCCTGGTGTAACACCGTCACGTGGTCGGCAATCGAGCCGACAAAGCCCATGTCGTGCTCCACCACCATCAGCGAATGTTTGCCCGCCAGGCGCTTGAACAGTTCGGCGGTGAATTCGGTTTCGGCGTCGGTCATGCCCGCCACGGGTTCGTCCAGCAGCAATAGCTGCGGGTCTTGCACGAGCAGCATGCCGATTTCCAGAAACTGCTTTTGCCCGTGTGACAGCAAGCCCGCCGGACGCTGCGCCGAGGCGCTCAGGCGCAGGGTGTCGAGCACTTCATCGATGCGGTCTTTTTGCTCGCCGCTCAAGCGTGCGCGCAGGCTGGCCCACACGGATTTGTCGGTTTTCTGCGCCAGCTCCAGGTTTTCGAACACGCTGAGGGCTTCGAACACGGTGGGTTTCTGGAACTTGCGGCCGATGCCGGCCTGGGCGATCTGCACCTCGCTCATGCCTGTCAGGTCGAGGGTTTCGCCGAACCAGGCCTTGCCGTGGCTGGGGCGGGTCTTGCCGGTGATCACGTCCATCAGCGTGGTCTTGCCCGCGCCGTTGGGGCCGATGATGCAGCGCAATTCGCCGACGCCGATGTAGAGGTTCAAGTCGTTGAGCGCCTTGAAACCGTCGAAGCTGACGCTGATGTCTTCCAGGGTCAGGATTGTGCCGTGGCGGGTGTTGAGGCCCTTGCCGGCGGCCTGGCCGAGGCCGATCGCATCGCGGCTGCTGCCCGCGTCTTTGTTTGGCTCAAGAATGGGTTCGAGCATAAATTCCGCCGTCGCTGTGACTCTCATTGTTCACCCCGTTTCTTCAACAGGCCGATCACACCCTTGGGCAAATACAAGGTGACGAGGATGAACAGCGCCCCCAGAAAGAACAGCCAGTATTCCGGAAAGGCCACCGTGAACCAGCTCTTCATGCCGTTCACCACACCGGCGCCGAGCAATGGCCCGATCAGCGTGCCACGCCCGCCCAAGGCCACCCACACGGCGGCTTCAATGGAGTTGGTCGGCGACATTTCGCTGGGGTTGATGATGCCCACTTGCGGCACATACAACGCGCCCGCGAGGCCACACAACACCGCGCTCAACACCCACACAAACAACTTGAAGCCACGCGGGTCATAGCCGCAGAACATCAAGCGGTTCTCGGCATCGCGCAGGGCGGTGAGCACGCGGCCGAACTTGCTCTGCGCCAGGCGCCAGCCGGTGTAGAGGCTGGCGACCAGCAACACGACCGTGGCAAAAAACAGCACCGCCCGCGTGCCCGGCTCGGTAATCCCAAAGCCCAGAATGCTGCGGAAATTGGTGAAGCCGTTATTGCCACCAAACCCGGTCTCGTTGCGAAAAAACAGCAGCATCCCGGCGAAGGTCAGGGCCTGGGTCATGATTGAGAAATACACGCCCTTGATCCGCGAGCGGAAGGCGAAGAAGCCAAACACCAGGGCCAGCAACCCCGGCGCCAATACCACCAGGCACATCGCCCAGAGGAAGTGCTCGGTGCCAACCCAATACCAGGGCAGTTCGGTCCACGACAAAAAGGTCATGAACGCCGGCAGCTCATCGCCGGACGCCTGGCGCATCAGGTACATGCCCATCGCATAACCGCCGAGGGCAAAGAACAAACCGTGGCCGAGGGACAGCATGCCCGCATAGCCCCACACCAGGTCCAGGGCCAGGGCGACGATGGCGTAGCAAAGGATCTTGCCCACCAGCGTGAGGGTGTAGGCCGACACGTGCAGCGGGTTTTCCGGCGCCAGCAGCGAACACAAAGGCAACGCCAGCAGCAGGATCAGGATCACCGCGCCGACGGCTATCGTCAGCGTGGGGCCGGCCTTTTGCGTGGCCGTAAGCATCAATGGCTGGTTCATCAATCGATCACCCGTCCTTTCAGTGCGAAGAGTCCTTGCGGGCGTTTCTGGATAAACAGAATGATCAGCGCGAGGATCAGGATCTTGCCGAGCACGGCGCCGATCTGCGGTTCGAGAATCTTGTTGGCGATGCCCAGCCCGAAGGCGGCCATGACGCTACCGGCCAACTGGCCGACACCGCCGAGCACCACCACCAGGAACGAGTCAATGATGTAGCTCTGGCCCAGGTCCGGACCGACGTTGCCGACCTGGCTCAGGGCCACGCCACCCAGGCCGGCGATGCCGGAGCCCAGGCCAAAGGCGAGCATGTCCACACGCCCGGTGGGCACGCCGCAGCAGGCGGCCATGTTGCGGTTCTGGGTGACGGCACGCACGTTGAGGCCCAGGCGCGTCTTGTTCAGCAACAGCCAGGTCAGCACCACCACGCACAGCGCGAAGGCGATTATCACGATGCGGTTGTACGGCAGCACCAGGTTGGGCAGCACTTGAATGCCGCCCGACAGCCACTGCGGGTTGGAGACTTCGACGTTCTGTGCACCGAACACCAGGCGCACCCACTGGATCAGCATCAAACTGATGCCCCAGGTGGCGAGCAGGGTTTCCAGCGGACGGCCGTAGAGGTTACGAATCACGGTGCGTTCCAGGGCCATGCCGATGGCGGCGGTGACAAAAAACGCCACCGGCAACGCGATCAATGGGTAGAACTCGATGGCCGCGGGCACGTAGCGCTGCATCAGCAGTTGCACCACGTAAGTCGAATAAGCGCCGAGCATCAGCATCTCGCCGTGGGCCATGTTGATCACGCCGAGCAGGCCGAAGGTGATCGCCAGGCCCAGGGCCGCAAGCAGCAGAATCGAACCCAGGGACATGCCGCTGAAGGCCTGGCCGAGGATCTCACCGACCATCAATTTGCGTTTGACCTGCGCCAGGCTGGTCTCGGCGGCGGTATGCACGGCGGCGTCGGTTTCGACCCCCGGCGCGAGCAGGGCTTCGAGGCGCGTGCGCGCCAGCGGGTCGCCGGTGCTGCCGAGCAAGCGCACGGCAGCAAGGCGCACCACGGGGTCGGTATCAACCAATTGCAGGTTGGCCAGGGCCAGGCTGAGGGCGGTGTGCACGTCTTCGTTGGTTTCGGCGGCCACTTGCTGGTCGAGGAATTTGAGCTGCGCAGGCTGCGCGGTTTTTTGCAGGGTTTGCGCGGCGGCCAGGCGCACCTTGGGGTCGGCGGCGAGCAACTGCTGACTGGCCTGCACGTTGTCGATCAAGCCACGCAGGCGGTTGTTCAGGCGCACGGTTTTGGTTTCGCCGTTGAGCGTGATCTGGCCTTGTTGCAGGGCGTCCACCAGCTCGATGCGTGCCGGGTCAGGCTGGGCAGCCCAGTCCTGGAGGAGCTTGGCTTGTTGCATCGGGTTGGCGTTGATGAAGTCTTCGGCGTCGCTGGCGTGTGCGGCGAAGGGCAGCAACAGCAGGGCGGCGAGGATGAGGCGGTATAGGGCAGTGGGCATACAAAATGTCCTGATTATGCACGGACAATGTGGGAGCGGGCTTGCTCGCGAAAGCAGTGGCTCAGTTCCGGATGCGTCGACTGACACACCGCTTTCGCGAGCAAGCCCGCTCCCACATTTAGACCGAGTCGGTCTTAGTTGCTCTTGACGGCGTAATCCGGCTTCTTGTCATTGCCAGGGATGTACGGGCTCCATGGCTGCGCACGAATCGGCTCCTGGGTCTGCCACACCACCGAGAACTGCCCGTCAGACTGGATCTCGCCGATCATCACCGGCTTGTGCAGGTGGTGGTTGGTTTTATCCATGGTCAGGGTGAAGCCCGACGGCGCGGCAAATGTCTGCCCGGCCATGGCTTCGCGCACTTTGTCGACGTCGGTGGACTTGGCTTTCTCCACCGCCTGCGCCCACATATGGATACCGACGTACGTGGCCTCCATCGGGTCGTTGGTCACCGCTTTATCCGCGCCCGGCAGGTTGTGGGCCTTGGCGTAAGCCTTCCAGTCGGCGACGAATTTCTTGTTCACCGGGTTCTCCACCGACTGGAAGTAGTTCCAGGCGGCGAGGTTGCCCACCAGCGGCTTGGTGTCGATGCCGCGCAGTTCTTCTTCACCCACGGAGAAGGCCACCACCGGTACGTCGGTAGCCTTCAGGCCCTGGTTGGCCAGCTCTTTGTAGAACGGCACGTTGGAGTCGCCATTGACGGTGGAGATCACCGCGGTCTTGCCACCGGCCGAGAACTTTTTGATGTTGGCCACGATGGTCTGGTAATCGGCGTGGCCGAACGGGGTGTAGACCTCTTCGATATCTTTGTCGGCTACGCCTTTGGAGTGCAGGAACGAGCGCAGGATTTTGTTGGTGGTGCGCGGGTACACGTAGTCGGTGCCGAGCAGGAAGAAGCGCTTGGCGCCGCCGCCTTCTTCGCTCATCAGGTATTCCACCGCCGGGATCGCCTGTTGGTTGGGCGCCGCACCGGTATAGAACACGTTCGGCGACATCTCTTCGCCTTCGTATTGCACGGGGTAGAACAGCAAACCGTTGAGTTCTTCGAACACCGGCAGCACGGATTTGCGCGACACCGAGGTCCAGCAGCCGAACACCACGGCGACTTTGTCCTGGGTCAGCAGCTGACGGCCTTTTTCGGCGAACAACGGCCAGTTCGATGCAGGGTCGACCACCACCGGCTCGAGCATCTTGCCGTTCACGCCGCCTTTGGCGTTGATCTCGTCAATGGTCATCAACGCCATGTCTTTGAGCGAGGTCTCGGAGATTGCCATGGTCCCGGACAGCGAGTGCAGGATGCCGACCTTGATGGTCTCGGCGGCCTGCACGGTCCAGGTCAGACCCATGGCGGCAATGGAGGCGGACAGGGTGAAAGCCTTGATCAAACTGCGACGCTTCATGGTGCGATCTCCAGAAACTCAAGTTGTTATGAGGGCATTGCACAGGCTTTTGCAAAGGCTGTGCCGAGGTGCACGCGGGCGCTTGTTTGCGCAGCAGACGGACGCTGCCGGGCCGGGCGCGCGCACCAGATCGGCGCGCTGGCGGGGTGGGCGTGCACGGGGTGCGCTGAAGTGGTGCCGGGGTCGACAACTATCTAGCGCCGCCTGGAATCTCGTTGATGGAACAGTGACCGCTCCTCACTTTCCAAGGACTGAACTTATGCCACGTACCCCAAGAGTCGCTGCGCCGCAGCCGACCCTGCCGGTCTTGAGCCCGCCGTTTATCAGCGCCGACGATGCCGCGCGTTGGGCCTATGGGCAGGCCGACTACGCAGCGGCCGACAAGGAATTGGGTGGCGCGATCCTCAAGCAGGGCCACTACTGGTTTGCCACGACGCCTGTGGCCGACCAGCACGTCACCTTCGATCATCGGATCGTGCTGGCCACCGACGCCGAGGATAATTTCATCGCCCCCGAGGGCTATACCTGCGAGGCGCTCTATCACTCGCACCCGCCGGACATGGCGCAGGTGAAGCGGCACAACCCCGGCATGAGCGATGAGCAGGCCTCAGTGTTCATCAGTTTTTTCTCGCCTGCCGACCTGCGTTTTATCATCGAACACCGGCGTTCAGTGGTGGCGCACTATGTGTTCGGCCCCGAAGGCTCATTGCTCAAATACGTGAGCAGTGGCTCGGCGGCCGAAGTGCTATTGAGAAAGCGCATTGCCGGTGAGGAGCCATTCGCGCCCTCGGCAGACTTCGAGTCGTTGATCTGGCAGGCCGCGCAAGCCGGCGATCTGCGTGTGGTGGTGGCCAACGCGCACTGGGGCGGCGTGCGCGGGCGGGTCAAGCACGGCTGGCGGATCAACGCCGGCGTCACGCAGGTGACAGAGGAACAGCCGTTCTGCACGCCGGTCTTCGAGCGTGCAGACCTGGCGCTGATGGCCGCGCGCGCGTTGTTCCCTGAAGGCTCAGCTCAGGGTTTTGTGCTTAAGCACACGCGCGGCGAAGCGTATGTGGCGACTTACCCGGAGGCCCTTGGCACGCCGTTGTTCTCTCCCGCAGCACGGTTTCCGTTGCGCGCCGATGGCCAGTTACGCCTGCCCTCAAATTTTCGACTGGAGGCCATCTACTACCGCGCCACGCCCTTGGCCGCGGACATTCCCGCACGTGAACCCTGGCTGTTTTCCACCTTCTTCACTCCCGCCGAAGTGGCCGCCGCCATCACCCAGTCGCGCGCGACCCTGGCGCTGCAGGACAAGGCGCGTGGGCTCCAGCTGTATCTGCAGGCGTCGGATGGCGCGCTGCTCAAACTGCAAGTGCCCGGCGCCGAGACCGACCTGGCCGGCGCTGATGTTGACGACAACGGCGCCCAGGCCGCGCTGTTGGCCGGCACGCTGAGCCCGCGTGGCTATGTGCGCCGGGTGATTGCCTCAACGACGGTGTCGGTAGTGGCGGCGGGGTTGCTTTGGCGAACGGTCGGCCCGGTAGACAATCGCTCGGCGGTGCTGGACGGTGTTTCGCGGGCGGTGATAAGCCGCGCCTTTATTTCGGCTCACGATGCGGCGGTGTATGCGCACGAGCAGATAGGGCGGCGCCGCGAGCGTGCCTACGGCGGCTACGTGCTCAAAGACGCTAAAGGACATTTCTTTATCACCGCGCCTGAGGCAAGTGATGCCAACCCGTTCGCCCAGTTGCTGTTTTTTTCTGCGGATGGGCAAGGCCCGATGATTCCGCCTGAGCCGTATCAGGTATTTGCGCGTTACGGCTCGCACCCCGCGCTGTCGATGGTCGACCCCGAGTGGGTGGCGCAACGACGCTGGAGCCGTGAAGACGCGCTGATCAACCTGCAGGTTTTTTCCGCCGATGAAATCCACGCTGTGATCAGTCACAGGCAGCCGGCCTATCTGTCGGCCGGCGAGGATTGTTTACTGGCGTACACGCCGAGTTTTTCCAGTGCTGAGCAACGGCTGCTGAGCCAAACTGCGCCGCAACCGGGTGGCAGTGCCGCTCAGCAACGGCTGGACAGCGGGCAGGTCAAGCCTGCGCAATGGGTCATCGTGCTGGCCGAAGCCGGTGATTTGCGGGTGATCCTGGGCAATGCCTTGTGGGGCCCGCGCTCGCCGGTCTATGACGACTGGACTGCGTACTTTGACTATGCGCCAAGAGTCGGCGCGCCGGACTACGCGACCTATGGCGCGCTGTTTGCCAGCGCAGACGCGGCCGCTCGCAACCTTCACGCACGGGTTCATGGGCGCAACCTTGCCGAGCAGGCGTACTTCGGTTTTATTCTCAAGCACAAGGACACCGAGCAATACCTGGCGAGCGAGGTCGCAGGCGCGGGCGACCAGAATGCCCTGTTCAAGCTCAACCGTGTGTTTGCCCCGATTGCGGCCGGCGATTTCCGTTTTCCTGACGGGTTCGTTCTGTGTGGATTGTTTCGTTCGCAGCAGTGGCAACCGGCGGGCCTGCCTGCCCCGACCGCTTGGCTGACCCGCTACTTCGTGATGCCCAAGGTGCTGTACGTCGCCCTCTACGACACCAAGCGCGCGGGCGAAAAATACAACCATGGCAAAAACCTGCCGGTGTACTTCTCGACCGAGGAGGGCGCCTTGCTGCGGTACGTGTCGCTGCCCTTCAACGTGGGAAGTGGCGGCCCGGTGGACAGGGTCCTTGAGGAAGATGAACGCTTGTTGATTTCGGGCCAGAAGACGGCGCAAGCCTTTGTTCGCGACTGGGCCGACCGAGGTGAACTCAAGGTGATCCACACCAGCCAGTGCTGGGACACCCCGGGCGTGGTATCGCGTACCTGGGCCGGCTACGAACACCTGGCTCGACGCCGGTTGAGCCCGGCCTTCGCCAGCGCGGATGATGCGGCGCGTTATGCCGCCGACATTATCGGCGAGGGACGCCGCCGCACTTATGGCGGGGTGCTGCTGCGGCAGGCGGATGGCCTGTACGTGGCGACGGACCCATTGGCCTTGCCGCCCCAGGGTTTTGCGCTGAACTGGGTGTACCCCGATGTGGCCGTCACTGGCGGGCTTTATCCCCATGGCAGCACTGTCGTGGCGCACTACCGCTCGGTGCTTGGCGAGGAGACGCAAATGCTGTTGGCCGCCGAGCAAAAGGCTATCTACCAGAGCATGCTGCCCACCGCCGTGCTGTCGAACCTGTTGCACCGTGACCCGCGCATACAGCGCGAATACCTGTTCGGGCCCCACGGCACGATCCTGCGTTACCAGTTGACCGGCTCGGTGGAGGAAGCGGCGCTGAAAGCGCGTCTGGTGCCCCTGAACCCACTGAACGGCAACCAAGTAGACACCGAGGTCGAACGCCAACTGCGGGCCGGTACCCTGCTGTCGGGTGACTTCGTCGGCCAGGTCGCCAAGGCCGGCGACCTGCGCGTTATCAAGGGCAATGCGTTGTGGGGGTTTGCCCGGCGCGTGAGCGCGCCTTTCGTGGCGAATCTGGCGACCCTGCCGGCCCTGGAGATCAAGCAGGTATTCGCCGATGCACCGTGCAGCCCGATCTTTGCCCGCGCCGACGACGCCGTACGTTATGCACAACGATTGGCATCGCCCCGGCCAGAGGTGCAGTTCGGTTACGTGTTCAAGGCCGTCAATAAAAATGCCTACATGACCACTCTGCCGCTGGTGCGCGGGGATTACACGCGGCTAGAACAGGTTTTTGCCGACGGGTTGCTGCCCCAGGGCTATGGCTTGGATGGCCTGTATTTAGGCGCCTCTATCGCTGCGATTGCGCCGCCCGGCGATGCCATGGCCACCAGCTTCTTCACTCCCCAGGCGTTGGCCAGTGGCGTCGGCTTCGTCAGCAATTTGTCCAAAAGCCGAGGCTTGCCGCTTTACCTGCTGTGTGCCGACGGGGCGCTGCTCAGCTATGTGGTCAACAAGAACGGCCGGCAATTGGCCTACGCGATGCTCAGCCAAGCGGGCGCCATCGCCCGGCGCATGCTTGAGGGCAGCTCGACCGTCGCAAGCTTTGTCAGAGAACTGGCGGCCAAGGGCGCGCTGGAGGTGCGGGTGCGCAGCACCGTGTGGGGCAAGGAGCAGGCCGTGACGGCGCAGTGGCAGCCCAACGCCGAACCCTGGCCGTTCGAACACAACCCGCACGTGCTGTCATTTTGTGGGCCGTTGTTCAGTCATGCCGATGACGCGGCGCGCTGGGCTCGCAAGCAGGTGGGCCCGTTCAAGGGCGTCGAATACCTCGGCGCGGTGCTGACCTGTCCCGGGATTACGGGGTTTGTGCCACTTGACCCGATAGAGGACCGCCACGCCTGGCTGCAGGACACGATTGTGAAACTGTTCCGGTTCGAGCGCGCCGGGCTTGAGGTCACGGTCGCTCACCCGCTGTTCGGCTACGCCGTCAACGCCGTCCAGGCCTTCTACAAAGGCATGGCTGCCGTGCCGAACCTGCAGGCGCAGGAATGGAAGCTGCTGAATAATTTTGTCTCCGGCAACGAGCTGAGGTCGTACCTGGACATCGTCAAGATCAACCGCCCCGTCGCCGAGAGTGTGTACCTGACGTGCCGAGGCGGCGCGCTGCTCAAGTATGTGCCCGGTTTCACGGCGGCCGAGACGCAATTGCTGAGTGCCGGTGCGTCGGTTTTGCCCAGCGCGTTGGTCAGCGGTTTGTGGGCGGCCGGCCAGCTTGCGGTGCTGGAAACCGACGCCTTCTGGACCCGCGCAGGGGTGTTGGGCACGGCGTGGCAAGCCAACCTGCAGGCCGAACCTGACCCGCTGGACGTCCAGTACGGTCGGGACAAGGACGAACTCTGAGGTGTTATCAGCGCTTGCGCATCAGCCCGATAAAAAACAGTCCGCCAATCGCCGCCGTGGCCACGCCGATCGGCAAATCCTCGGGGGCGATCAGCGTGCGTGCGGCCACGTCGACCCACACCAGGAACACGCTGCCCAGCAGCACGCACACCGGCAATAAACGCCGATGCTCGGCGCCGACCAGACGCCGGGCAATGTGCGGCACCATCAGCCCCACAAAACCGATGGAGCCGCTGATCGACACCAGCACTGCGGTCATCAACGAGGCGACCAGGAACACCTTCAACCGTACAGTGCGTGCGTTGAGGCCGAGGGTCACGGCGGTCTGTTCGCCGGCCATCAAGGCATTGAGCGGGCGCGCCATGCTCAGCAGCAACAGCAAGCCCAGCAGCACCGTGATACACGGAATCGTCAGCAGCTCCCACCGTGCGAGCCCGAGCCCGCCAAGCATCCAGAACATCACCGCCGACGCGGCGCGGTGGTCGCCCATGAACAGCAACAGGTTGGCTGCCGCCATCATGACAAACGACACGGCCACGCCGCACAGCAGCAGGCGATCGCTCTCCAGTCGCCCGTTGCGGCTCGCCACCGCCAGCACCACCAGCATGCTCAGCAGCGCGCCGATAAAGGCGGCGATGGGCAGCGTGAGCAGGCCGATGATTTCCCCCACATGCAGCACCACGATCACCGCGCCGAGGGTGGCGCCGGAGGTCACGCCCAGCAGGTGCGGGTCGGCCAGCGGGTTGCGCGTCACCGCTTGCAACACCGCACCGATCAGCGCCAGCCCGGCGCCCACCAGTGCACCGAGCAACATGCGCGGCACGCGGATCAGCCAGACGATGTGTTCCTGCCCGGTGCTCCAATTCACTTCACCGAGGCCGAACGCCTTGTTCAGCACAATGCGCCACACCACGTCTACCGGCACCCGCGCCGAGCCGAACCCCAGCGAAATCACGCAGGAGACCAACAGCAACGCACCCAGGGCGCTTAACAGCAGGACGTAGCGCCGCGTGATCATTCGCCGTGGAACCCCTTGGCCAGGGTTTCCACCGCCAGCACGTTATCGATGCCCGGCGTGGCCTGCACGTAGGGGATCACGATAAAGCGCTGATTACGGATGGCGTCCACCGATTGCAGGGCCGGGTTGTTGAGCAGAAAGTGCGCCTTTTGCTCGGCTGTGACTTCGCTGTAATCGACGATCACGATCACCTGCGGGTTGCGTTCCACCACTGTTTCCCAGTTGACGCGGGTCCAGCTGGCGTCGATGTCATCGAGAATATTGCGCCCACCGGCGGCCTCGATCAGCGCCTGCGGCATGCCCAGGCGGCCGGAGGTCATGGCGCGGTCTTCGCCGCTGTCGTAGAGGAACACGCGAGGCTTCTGGGCGGGCAGGTCTCTTTGCACCTCGGCGACGTGCGCCTGCATCTGCGCGATCAAGGCGTTGGCGCGGTCCTGCACGTCGAAGATCCTGCCCAGGTTGCGCAGGTCGTTATAGGTGTCTTCCAGCGTGGCGGCGGGGCGCTTCATCACAAAGGCGCACGACTCGGTCAGCTCATACACGTTGATGCCCAAAGGTTGCAGGGTTTGCGGCGTGAGGTCGCCGCCCACGCGCATGCCGTAGTCCCAGCCGGCGAAGAAGAAATCGACGTTGGCATTGAGCAGCGTTTCCACCGACGGGTACTTGCTCGCCAGCTCCGGCAGGCCGTCGAGGCTGCTGGCCATTTGCGGAGTGACCGACTTCCAGCCGGTCACTCCGCTGTAGCCGGCCATCTGCGGCTTGAGGCCGAGCGCGAGCATCATCTGAGTCATGTTGATGTCGTGGCTGACCGCATGTTTGGGCGCTTGCTGAAAGGTCACGTCGCGGTTGCAGCTTTTGACGGTCACCGGGTAATGGGTCGCTTGGGCGAACGCTTGGGCAGTGCCGAACATCAGGGCGAGAGACAACAGGGCGCGCAGGGTCATGGTTGGGTTATCCAGGTGATTCGGGGGTAGCCGGACAAGGGGTGAGTGTCGATCAGTGCGTCAACGCCAAACACGTCACGCAGCAATTCGGCGGTCAGCACGTGGTGAGGTGTGCCGTTGGCGACGATGCGCCCGTGGTTGATCACGTACAGGCGGTCACAGAAGGCGGCGGCCAGGTTCAGGTCGTGGATGCTCGCCAGGGTGCCGATGTTCAGGCGTTTGATCAGCCGCAGTAGCTCAAGCTGATAACGCGGGTCGAGGTGATTGGTCGGTTCGTCGAGGATCAGCAATTGCGGTTGCTGGGCCAACGCGCGGGCGAGGATGACGCGCTGCTTTTCACCGCCCGAGAGGGTGGCGAACGCATGGTCTTCAAAGCCCTGCATGCCGACCGATGCCAGTGCCGCTTGAATCAATTGTCGGTCGTGAAGCGTGTCGCCATCGAACAAGCCTTTATGAGGCGTGCGGCCCATGGCGACCACTTCATCCACACGTACACCGAAGGCGTCGGGAAATTCCTGCAGCACCACGGCGATGCGTTGTGCGCACCACTTGGCGCTGTGCTTCCAGACGTTTTGGTGTTCGAGCAGTACGTCGCCGTGTTCCGGTTTGGTGAAGCGATAGGCGCAGCGCAACAGGCTGGTTTTACCACTGCCATTGGGACCGATCAGCCCGACAAACTCCCCCTTACCGACCTGCAGGCTGGCGTCACGCAGTTGGAACTGGTGATTGCAGTGGTCGTGGCCCGGTGGGGTCCAGGTCAGGTCGGTGAGTGAGAGTGAGGCCATTCATATTCTCAAGGTCAGCGCAGATCAAACGACGTGGGAGCGGGCTTGCTCGCGAAGGCGGTGGTTCAGTGAAAGAAGTGATGGCTGACACACCGCATTCGCGAGCAAGCCCGCTCCCACAGGGTTCCATGGTGTATCCGTTAAAAGGTGTAATCCGCCGTCACGAAGAACGAACGTGGCTCACCCAAAATCCACTGCTGGCCGTTGTTGTACTGGCTGACCGCGTAAGTGCGGTTGAACAGGTTGTTCAGCTCCAGGCCCAGCGTGGTGTTGCGCATCGCCTTCCACGACACGGTCGCGTCGGCCACGGTGTAGCTCGGCACCTCGCTGCTGTTGGCGGTGTCGGCATACCGCGCGCTGACGTAACGCACCCCGGCACCGGCGCGCACATTATCGGTCACGGCCTTGCTCAGCCACAGGTTGGCAGTACGGTTGGGGACGTCCACCGGGCGGTTGCCGGCGCGGGACACCGCCTGGCCATTCACCGCTTCGGAAAAGTCGTCGTACTTGGCTCGCACGATGGCGGCGTTCGCTTGCAATTGCCAGGCGTTCGGCAGTTGCAGGTCGAGGCTGGCTTCCAGGCCGGTCGAGGATTGCTGGCCGACTTGTTGTTGCAGCGTGGTGCCGGGGATGTTGGTCAACAGCTTCTTTTTGACGATGTGATAGGCCGCCAGCGTCCACTCGCCGCGCGAGTCCCAGAATGCCTGCTTGATACCGACTTCGGCTTGTTTGGCGGTGGACAAGCCAAACTGCTGTTGGCTCGGGCTCAAGCTGATCAGGCTGCCGACGCCGTCGGTGCTGGTGGCGTATTGGCCGTAGACCGAAGTGTCCGGAGTGATCGCGTAGACCAGGCCGGCTTTCCAATTGTTGCCGGTGAGGGTTCTGTCGGCGTCCTGGTTCGCTGTGGTCAGGTCGTTGCTGTCGATGTGCAGATAGTCACGGCGCGCGCCGGTGATCAGCGACAGTTTATCGGTCAGTTGCAGGCGGTTTTCAGCGAAGGCGGCGAGCTGTCTGGTGGTGCTGACCGACTGCGCAATAAAGGGGCTGTCGCTTTCAAACGGTTGTGGCACGGGATGGTTGATGTCCACCGGCTGGCCGCCACCCGGCAGGTCGTCGAAGGGCGCGTTGCTCGCCAGACGGAAGCGAATACGGTTGTACTCGATACCTGTCACGGTCTGGCTGTCGAGGCCCAACAGGGTGTGTTTGAAGGTGAAGGTCTGGCGGTCGCCGACCTGTTCCTGATCGTGCTTGATGCCCAGGTAGCTCTGGCGTACGAGCCCGCCGTCCACATAGCTGTAGCTCTCGGCGTTTTGCCAGCGACGCTGGTTTTTCAGGTACGACAGCTCGTTGGTGGCCGTGACGTTGTCGTTGATTTGCCACTCGCTGGTCAGGCGTGTCCACTGGTCGTTGTAGTGCTGTTTGTCGTCGCTGACGTTGTAGTTTTTGTCGCGCAGGCTTTTGTGCAACTGGCCATTGATCAGCGGCGTGCCGTAGTAATTCTGCGGGGCCTGGTCGCCATAGTCGTGTGCCAGGGTGACGCTCAGGTTGTCGGCCGGCTGCCAGCGCAGGGCGCCGCTGACGAAGTCGCTGGCAGAGTCGCCGCGCGCTATGAAGCCGTTGCTGCGCAGGCGGTTGATGTTGAGGCGGTAGCTCAGGGTGTCGGTCAGCGAGCCGCCGCTGTCCAGGGCTTGCTGCTGGCGGTCATAGGAACCGTAGCCGAGGCGCAGGTGGTTTTCGATCTCGCCTTCAAACGGCTTTTTCGGCAGGGTGTTGACCACCGCGCCCGTGGCGCCCTGGCCGTAGATCACCGAGGCGGGGCCGCGCAACACATCCACGCGTTCAACCGACCAGGTGTCTACCGGGAAGGTGGAAGTGCCCGCGCCGTCGAACATGCGCTGGCCGTCGTACAGTTGCAGCACCGCACTCTGCCCGGTAAAGCCGCGCGCCTGCAACGAGGTGCCGCCGTCGCCCGGCGTGCCGGTGCGGCTGATGCCGGTGGCGCGCGAGATAGCGTCCTGCACACTGGCGTCGCCGCGTTCGCGGATTTTTTCGCCGGTCTGGCTTTCAACACTGCCAGGGGTTTGCAGGGCCGTAAGGTTCAGGCGCGAGCCCGCAGTGGTCGGGGTGTTGAGGTCGACGCGTTGGTCATCCACGGCGGTTGCGGTGACGGGGCTGGCGGGCAGGGTCAGGGCCTGGGCACTGGTGTGCAGGGCGAGCAGGCACAGGCCGGGCGCTAGGTACTTGTTCATCGATCAATCAATCACTTCTTGGAGGGGTACTCGCCGCAGTGCGCGGCGAGCAACGATAACGCAGAAAGTGTTATAAGTTAACACTTATTGGCTGCGGGACAAAAGTCGCGCAAGGCTACAGAAGGGCTCTGCCGTGGGCATCTCGCCTGCCTCATGCAGAACCTGAGGTAGATTCACGTTGGTTGAACACGCGCGCCAACACCAGCCGATCCAATGCCCACACCCCGATCAACGAGGCGCCGACCAAGGGGAAAATGATCGCCAGCGCCAGCATGATCCCCATCGCGGTTTTCCACTTCGGCACGTCATGGCGCAGCGGCGGCACACCCAGGCCACCGGCAGGCCGGCGTTTCCACCAGATCACCACGCCACTCACCGCGCTGAGCAAAATCATCAGGCAGATCAGCAGCACGATCAGTTGGTTGACCCAACCGAACATCTTGCCTTCGTGCAGCATCACACCCGTTTCGGTGGCGCGCGCCACCGTGTTGTAGTGTTCCCAGCGCACATCGGCTAGCACCTTGCCGGTGTATTGGTCCACGTGCAGGGTCGCGTCGTTGCGTGGGTCGTTGGCGAACACCGCGACGGTGAACACACCGTCGGCGGTGCTGGGAAAGGTGATGCTGTAGCCGGGTTCAACCTGGCGAGCATTGGCCAGATCGACCACCTGCTGCAAGCGCACGGTCGGCGCGGCCGGGCCCGAATGCATGGCGCCGTGGTTCATGTGTTCGGCGTGGTCGCCGGACATTGGCATCGGCGTGTTTTCCATCGCCCACGGCACGGTTTGCTGGCTGGCGGTATTGAGGCTGCGCGCCTGCTGATCCGACTGCGGCACGGCGTTCCACATCGCCGCCGGAAAGCGATTCCACAACGCGGCGTATTGCTTGCCCCAGAAGCCGGTCCAGGTCATGCCGCTGAGCAGCATCACCAATAAAAACGCCGCCCCCCAGAAACCGGCGACGGCGTGCATGTCGCGCCAGAACACGCGCCCACGCGCGTTGAACCGTGGCCATAACACCCCGGCCGACGACTTGCCGCGCGGCCACCACAGGTACAGGCCGGACACCACCAGCATCACGCCCCAACCGGCGGCGAGTTCCACCAGGCGGTCGCCGACGGTGCCGATCATCAGCTCACCGTGGAGTGCGCGGGCGATGGCTTGCAGGTTGTATTTGGCATCCTGTTCGCCAAGCACGGTGCCGCGGTACGGGTCCACGAATACGGTCACTTCGCGGCCGTTGTCATGCATCACGAACTGCGCGCTGCTGGTGGCGTCGGCCGGTGGCAGGTATTTACTGATTTTGCCCTGGGGAAAAGCTGCCTGCGCGCGCTGTAATTGCTCGTCGGCACTAAAGGCGTGTTCGGCGCTTTGCACGGTGAGAAGGTCGGCGTACATCAGCGGGTCGAGCTGGGGTTTGAACAGGTAGATGATGCCGGTGAGGGCCAGCAGCACCATGAACGGCGCGACGAAAAGCCCGGCGTAGAAATGCCAGCGCCAGGCCAGGTTGTAGAAGGAAATCTTTTGAGTGGTCATCAGGATGCTCCGCAAAGGCTTTAAAAATTTTTATTCAGTTATGCCGCCTTCGCGAGCAAGCCTCTCCCACATTTGAAATGCATTCCAAGTGTAGGAGCGGGCTTGCTCGCGAAGCTGTTAGAAGCTCATGTCCACCTTGGTCCAGAGCGTGCGCCCCGGTTCCTTGATGGCTTGCGGGTCGCTGGCCGGGTAGCCGAACCCGGCGTTGCCGGCCAGGTTCAAGTGCTCGGCGTAAGCCTTGCCAAACAAGTTGTCGACGCCGGTGCTGACCTTGAAGTGCTTATTGATGCGGTACGCCGCGTTCAGCGAGAACACGCCAAAACCGCCGCTTTTGTCGAAGTCCTTGCCGACCACGTTGCCCTTGTTCGGGTCGATGCGGTTTTGTGCTGCCACCACGCGCCACAAGGCACCGGCGCTCCAGTCGTCTTCGCTGTAGGTCAGGCCGAAACGCGCGTCCAGCGGCGGCATTTGCGGCAGGGCCTTGCCGTCGCTGGTGTTCTTGCCCCAGGCGTAGGCGAGGCTGGCATCGGCCTTCCAGTGACGCGTCAGCTTGTACGCCGCGCCGAGTTCGCCGCCCATGATGCGGGCATCGACGTTACGCGCCTGGGAGGTGGTGCCCATCATGCCGGGCGTGTAGTCGAACAGGATGAAGTCGCGCACCTGGCCGACATAAGCCGAGGCCCAGGCTTCTACGTCAGCGGTTTTGTACTGCGCGCCGAAGTCGAGTTGGGTGGTTTTTTCCGGCTTCACACCCTCGAAAGCATTCACTGAACCGACCGCGCCGGTGTTAGGGGAAAACAGCTCCCAGTAATCCGGGAAACGTTCCGAATGGCCCAGCCCGGCGTAGACAGTGGTGGGGCTGTCGGCCAAGTCGTGCTCATAGCGCACAAAGCCCGACGGCAGCGTATCGGCGCGGGTGTCGTCGGCGGTCGGGTTGGGGCGGGACATCATTCCTGAACCGGTCGTCTGGCGAAAATCCTTGGCCGAGGCGCGGTCCAGGCGCGCGCCGGTGATCAGGCGATCGCGGTCGGCGGCGTACCAGGTCAGTTCGCCGAACACGCCATAGTTGTGGAAGTTGGCGTCTTTGTTGCGCGGCAGATCCTTGTAGGTGTCGACGCCCATGCTGCTGCGCTGGCGGTGCTCGTTAGTCTGCGCGTCCAGGCCGCTGATCAGTTGCACATCGGCCCAGCGCCAGGTGGCCTTGATCCGCGCGCCGAGGGTGCGGCGGTCGACGTTGGAGGCCATGGGCCCGGCCATCATGCCGGTGCCGGACGGCGTGCGCAGGCTGTAGTTGTCCATCACATGGTCGGCGTAGTTGTAGTAGACCTGGGCTTCAACTTTATCCAGCACCTCGCC
Organism: Pseudomonas sp. R9.37; assembly: GCF_963878885.1. Classification (NCBI taxonomy): domain Bacteria; kingdom Pseudomonadati; phylum Pseudomonadota; class Gammaproteobacteria; order Pseudomonadales; family Pseudomonadaceae; genus Pseudomonas; species Pseudomonas sp. R9.37. The sequence goes on from NZ_CAWNZA010000043.1 coordinate 554,217, forward strand.
GATGTTGGATTTTTCGAAGCGCAGGCCCAGGCTTTCGCGCAGGAACTGCGAACCGTCCATGCCACGTCCGGCGTAGCGTGCTTCGCCATCGCCACGGCCGGCGGTAAGTTCCAGCAGGGTATCGGCGTCGGGGGTAAAACCGACGGCGACATCGCCGTTCCACTTGTCGTAGCGCGAGGCAACCGTGTCGTTGTTGCCGTCCTTGTAGTCATCGGCGTGTGCCTGGTTGCCGATCACGCGCACGTAGCCCAGCGGCCCGCCGGCGGCGGCATCGATGACTTTGTCGAAGCGCCCGTTGGAGCCGGCCAGCACGCTGGCGTTGACCCGCGTGCCCAGCTCGCCGAACTGCTCCGGCTCACGCTCGAACAGAATGGTGCCAGCCGACGCGCCCGGGCCCCAGAGCACGGTTTGCGGGCCCTTGATCACGGTGAGCTTGTCGTAGGTTTCCGGCGAAATGTAGGAGGTCGGTGCGTCCATCCGGCCTGGGCAGGCGCCGAGCATCATGCCGCCATTGGTGAGGATATTCAGGCGCGAGCCGAACATGCCGCGCAGCACCGGGTCGCCATTGGTGCCGCCGTTGCGCACCAGGGCGAAGCCAGGGATGGTCTTGAGGTAGTCGCCGCCATCACTGGCCGGCACCGGTTGGCGTGGGTCTTTGGGGTTGGTGATCACGGTCAGCGGCGAGCTGGGGGCAATCGCGGTGATCACCGTGGGGCTTAACTCATGATCGTCGGCGTGTACCTGTGGCACCAACAGTGCGCCACACAGAACAGCGAAAACGGGGGTACATCCCATACGGGTGTCAGCAGAAAACCTGGACATGAAAAATTCCATCAATCATTCGTAAACAACACGGCCAGCAGCCTGCGGCTGTCTGTCTAAAGTCGGCCGGTGTGAAGTAACGCGGTGAAAGGCTTACGCGGTGATGGGGGGCGCGCGGCTGCGGGCGCCGGGGAAAATGCTCTGCCGGGCATGGCCCAGGCGTGGGGCGGGGGTGAGGGCGTTGGCGGGTGGCGCGGTGCCGAGGGTGATATAGGACACGCTGCCGGGCAGGGCCGGGCAACTGAAGAGCAGGCTGCAATAGCCGCACTTTTCCCAGAGCACGTGGTGCTCGTCAGGCGCTTTGCTGTGTTGCGGTGCATCGCCATGGCAGCTGGGCATGTCCATGGACATTTCCATCGACATACCGGCGTGATGATCCATCGGCATCGCTTGGGAAATCAGCGGACCGATGAAGATCATCAGCATGGCGAACAGGCTGATCCAGCTGGCGCGCATCAAACCCAGGGGCTTGCGGCGTTGCGCGGATAACCTGGCGCGAGGGGCGCCCATCGAGGTTGGCCTATTGCGCGTGCATAGACTCGTGGCCAGCCGCTGGCGGCGTTTTCTGAACCGAAACTTCGACTTCAACCTTGCCGGCTTTTTCGAAGGTCAGGGTCAATGGGAATTGCTTGCCGTCGGCCAGCAGGCTGCGGTCTTTTAGGCCCAGCAGCATCACGTGATAGGCCATTGGCGCGAAGGTCAAATCCCCCTTGGCCGGCACGGCAACGCTGGGCACTTGTTGCATCTTCATCAAGTCGCCTTGCATCACATGCTCGTGCAGCTCGGCTTTGTCCGCTACCGGCGTCTCGACGCCAAGCAGGCGGTCCGGCGTTTCGCCGGCGTTATGAATCACGAAATACGCAGCGACGGTCGGCGCATTCGGTGGCAGCTCCTGTGACCAGGGATCGCTGACCAGCAGGTCGCCGGCCTTGTAGTCATCGGCATTCGCAGCAACACACACCGGCAGCAACAACGCAGCCAGAAGCAGGGAAGATTTGAGCATGGCAGTTCTCCAGAACGGTTCTAAACGCAGTTCACTTGCGAAGAAATCAGACCGTTGGAGACGCGCGCGGGTTGAGGCTCGGCCATTGCTGGCGCGGGGTAGGGGCTTGCAATGAAGGCGGCGGCAGGCTCTGCGCCGCTGCAAAACGGGTGAGATACAACTGCGGCACATGCCCCGGCAAGGCCACCAAAGGTGGTGAGCCCGAGCAACACCAGCAGTGCTGCATGGTGGAGTGGTCGTCCTGCTGCGGTGCCGGAATGTCCAGCTTGCCCAGGGCAATGGTCTTCAGGCTGGCGCCATTGGAGGAGCAAAAACTGCCCCACAGCAATTGCTGAACAGGGTCGCTGGACTGCTGCATCGCACTCGCCATCGGCATGGCAAAGGCGTTGAACAGCACTGCAAAGCAGGCGATCCACACAATTGCAAAGCGTTGACGGGCCATGGCGGACAATCCGTAGGGTTAAGCGATCAGGTGCGTATTTAGCCTGATCGGTGGGGATAAGTAAAAAAGGCCGGTGTGGTTTGGTGTCGCAGTGGTTGTCTACAGGATAGCCGGGAACCACAGATTGCCAATTTTGCAGATGGGCCGCGACATTCAGCGTGACGCTGAACCCTGTGGGGGCTGGTTTGTGTTCGGCGGTGGATGGAGGCGTATAGGAACGTCCGACAACGATTCAAGGTTGTCCCTAGGAAGATGGAACTCTAGTCTCCGTACACCGCTGAAAACTCAGCGAAACACTCGCCTCGGCCGATGCGCTGAGGTGCGACCTTGCCTTTGACCTGGATGGCCCGAAACCAGAGCAATTGCTCGGCGTTGCGCAGTTGATTGAGCTGGCGCAGTTGCTGGCCGATCGAGTGCACATGGGCGTCGGACAAACGAAAACTGCAGCTTGATAACGCAGTTCCAAATGTGGGAGCGGGCTTGCTCGCGAAGGCGGTGTATCAGTAACGGCGAGGCTCACTGACCCACCGCCATCGCAGGCAAGCCGGCTCCCACACTTATTTGTGCCTGGGCAAATTTTGCACCCGCCACAAACCAAATGTGGGAGCCGGGCTTGCCCGCGATAACGGTGGGTCAGCCAGTGATTGATTGGCTGACCCAGCGCCTTCGCGAGCAAGCCCGCTCCCACATTGGAAAGGTGATGTTTAGAGAATGTTGACGGCCTGTAGCACCGCAGCCACGTCGGTGAACTCTCGATCTACCGCAGCCAGTACTGGACGCTTCAAGACAAGCACCGGTATTCCCCGCTCCCGCGCCACTTCCAGCTTCGGCTCGGTCGCCGTGCTGCCGCTGTTCTTGCTGATCAACACATCAATCCCACGCCGCTCAAACAACGCGCGCTCGTCTTCAATCAGAAACGGCCCACGTGCGCCGATGACTTCACAGCGTGCATTGCCGGGATACACATCCAGCGCGCGCAGCGTCCAGAGCTGATCGGCGGGGATCTCATCAAGATGCTGCAATGGCTCGCGCCCCAGTGTGAACAACGGGCGCTTGAAGGGTCTCAACGCTTCAACCAGCTCGGCCCAATCACTCACCTCACGCCAGTTATCGCCTGCCTGCGGCTGCCACGCCGGACGGCGCAGCGCCCAGCAAGGGATGCCGCACAGTCGCGCCGCCTGCGCGGCGTTCCGGCTGATCTGGGCGGCATACGGATGGGTGGCATCGAGGATCAGGCTGATGTGTTCATCGCGAACAAACTGCGCCAGCCCTTCAACCCCGCCATACCCACCGACGCGCACGTGGCAGGTGAGGTCGGTAGGCACCCGGCCCACACCGGCCAGACTGTAGATATGTTCAGGCCCCAGCGTACGCGCGATGGCCAGCGCTTCGGTCACGCCGCCCAACAGCAGGATGCGTTTCATAACGGCTTGACCACTTCCAGCAAGGTAATCGGCAACGCCTGGCGCCAGGTGTCGAAGTCGCCCAGCGGCTGGGCCTGCGCCACGTGAATGCGAGTCAGCTCGCCGCCGTGCTCTGCGCGCCAGGCCATCAGGGTCATTTCGCTTTGCAGGGTCACGGCATTAGCGACCAGACGGCCGCCCGGGCGCAGGTGCTGCCAGCACGTGTCGAGCACGCCGTCGCGGGTAACGCCGCCACCGATGAAAATCGCGTCCGGTGCTTCCAAACCGTGCAGCACGTCCGGCGCCTTTCCACGAATCAATTGCAAACCGGGCACGCCAAGGGCGTCGCGGTTATGTTCGATCAGGCCTTGGCGGCCTGCGTCGGCTTCAATCGCCAGCGCGCGGCAGCTGGGATGGGCACGCATCCATTCAATGCCGATGGAGCCACTGCCCGCGCCTACGTCCCAGAGCAACTCGCCGGGCATCGGTGCGAGGCGGGCGAGGGTCATGGCGCGCACGTCACGCTTGGTCAGTTGACCGTCGTGCTGGAAGGCTGAGTCCGGCAGGCCGGCGAGGCGCGACAGGCGCGGTGTGTTGGCGTCGGTCACGCAGTCAATGGCGACGAGATTCAAATCCGCAACCGAGGCGTGTGGCCAATCAACCGCCAGCCCTTCAATGCGCTGTTCATCCGCGCCGCCCACGTGTTCAAACACACTGACACGGCTGGCGCCAAACCCGGCCTGAACCAGTAGCGAGGCAATCGCCGCAGGGCTGCGCCCATCGTTGCTCAACACCAGCAACCGCACGCCGCTGGCCAGATGCGCATTCAGCGCCGCCAGCGGCCGCGCCACCACCGACAACGTCACCACGTCCTGCAACGGCCAGCCCAATCGCGCCGCCGCCAGCGACACCGACGACGGCGCCGGTAAAACCAGCAACTCTTCAGCCGCCACCTGCCGCGCCAGGCTGGCGCCCACGCCATAGAACATCGGGTCGCCGCTGGCCAGCACGCACACAGGTTCGCCGCGTTGCGCCAACACGGGCGCCAGGGAAAACGGGCTCGGCCACAGCTGCCGCTCACCACGAATACACACCGGCAACAGGTCCAGCTGACGCTGGCCGCCTATAATCCGGGAGGCGCGCAACAGGGCATGCCGGGCGTTTCTGCCCAGCCCCTTGAAGCCGTCTTCACCGATGCCTACTACCGTCAGCCAGGGCGACATATCAATTCCTTGAACGACATCCGACGGGCAGGCTTTTCATGCCGCCGGACAAAGCAGGCATAATACCGCGCCTTTACCCGTCAACCGGTAGCCCTGTGAACCCAACACCTGCTCTGAACACCTTGCGCCCCTCGGCTTGTCCGGGGTTGCTGCGTATTGTCCAGGCGTTGGATGGCGGCATTTGCCGGATCAAATTGGCCGGTGGCTCCATCAGCGCCGCGCAGGCGGTGGCCGTGGCGGACGCGGCCCAGGCCTACGCCGGTGGAGTGATCGAGGCCACCAACCGCGCCAATCTGCAGATTCGCGGGATCGGTGCCGAGCAGCAGGCCTTGATCGCCGCGCTGCTGGCCGCAGGCCTGGGCCCGAACAACGCTGCTGGCGATGATGTGCGCAACCTGATGCTCAGCCCCAGCGCCGGTATCGATACTCAAATGTTGTTCGACACCCGACCGTTGGCCGGGCAGATCCTCGCCACCTTGCAAAACCATCCACGTTTCCATGAGTTGTCGGCCAAGTTCGCCGTGCAGCTCGATGGCGGTGAAGCCCTGGCAATGCTCGAGCATCACCACGACCTGTGGCTGTCGGCGTTTGAGCGCGATGGCGAAACATTACTGGCCTTCGGGTTGGCGGGTTGCCCTGGGTTGGATGCGCCGGTGGCGGCCGTGCCCCTGGAGCAAGGTCATGCCCTGGTCGTTGCAGTGCTGGAGCTGTTTCTCGACTTGGCGACACCGACGCAAACCCGCATGCGTCATGTGTCTGTGGATAACTTATTGGCCCGTCTGAACCTGCCGCTGCTGCCGGTGGAGGGCTTCAAACGCCCGGTCAGTGGGGCTTTGCTGCACTTGGGCAGTTATCCACAGCGGCAAAAAGATCAATTCTACGTCGCCGCCGTTGCACCGCTGGGTCGCCTGGATTCAACCATGCTCAAAGGCGCCGCGCAGTTGGCCATGGAGTTGGGCGACGGCACTTTACGTTTCACGCCATGGCAGGGCGTGCTGCTGCCCAACATTAAAAGCCACGGCGCAGTGACTGAGCGTCTGGAGCACCTGGGCTTTCTCTGCTCAGTCGACCAACCCCTGGCACGCCTGATCGCCTGCACCGGCTCAAGCGGCTGTGGCAAAGGCCTGGCCGATACCAAGGCCGACGCCCTGCAATTGGCCGCGTTGCAACCTGGCGTTGAGGTGCACTTATCCGGCTGCGCACGCTCCTGCGCGGCCGCGCACACCGCGCCAGTCACGTTACTGGCAGTGAGCCCCGGCCACTACGACGTCTATTTTCGCGATGCAGCCCAGCCAGGTTTCGGCCGGCTGCACGCGCGCACTCTTTCCATTGAAGCGGCGGGCGCCCTGTTACGCGCACGCTCACGGAGCAACACCGATGATTGATTACATCCGCGACGGTCAGGAGATCTATCGCAACTCCTTCGCCATTATTCGCGCGGAAGCCAAGTTGGACCGCATCCCGGCTGATTTGGAAAAACTCGCGGTGCGGGTGATCCATGCCTGCGGCATGGTCGAGGCCATCGATGGTCTGCAGTTCTCCGAAGGCGCAGGCAAGGCCGGGCGCGATGCGCTGGCCGCCGGTGCGCCGATCCTGTGCGATGCGCGGATGGTCTCTGAAGGCGTAACCCGTGCGCGCCTGCCGGCCAACAATGAGGTGATCTGCACCCTGCGCGACGACAGCGTGCCGGAACTGGCGCGCGCGTTGGGCAACACCCGTTCCGCTGCTGCCCTGGAGCTGTGGCGCCCACACCTGGAAGGCAGTGTGGTGGTGATCGGCAACGCGCCGACCGCGCTGTTCTACCTGCTGGAGATGCTCGATGCCGGTGCGCCAAAACCTGCATTGATTCTGGGCTTCCCGGTCGGCTTTGTCGGCGCTGCCGAATCCAAAGCGATGCTCGCAGCAGACAGCCGTGGCGTGCCGTTCGTGATCATGCAAGGGCGCCTGGGCGGCAGTGCGATGGCGGCCGCTGCGGTCAACGCCCTGGCCACGGAGGTCGAATAATGTCGGCACGCGGACGTTTGATCGGCCTGGGCGTGGGCCCCGGCGACCCGGAACTGATCACCCTCAAGGCCCTGCGCCTGCTGCGCGAATCGCCGGTGGTGGCGTACTTCGTGGCCAAGGGCAAGAAGGGCAATGCGTTCGGCATCATCGAAGACCATCTGGTTGCGCAGCAGACCCTGATGCCACTGGTGTACCCGGTGACCACCGAAGTGCTGCCGGCGCCGCTGTCCTACGAGCAAGTCATCAGCGACTTCTACGACACGGCAAGCCTGGACGTGGCCGCGCACCTGGACGCCGGCCGCGACGTGGCGGTGATCTGCGAAGGTGACCCGTTCTTCTACGGGTCCTACATGTACCTGCACGACCGCCTGGCCGAGCGCTATGACGCCCAGGTCATTCCCGGCGTGTGCTCGATGCTCGGCGGCGCCTCGGTACTCGGCGCGCCGCTGGTGTATCGCAATCAGAGCCTGTCGGTGCTCTCGGGCGTGCTGCCCCATGACGACCTCAAGCGTCGCCTGGCGGATGCCGATGCGGCGGTGATCATGAAGCTTGGGCGTAATTTCCCCAAGGTGCGTCAGGTGCTGGAAGAACTCGGCCTGGCCGAGCGCGCGCTGTATGTCGAGCGCGCGACCATGGCCAACCAGAAAATCGTGCCGCTGGATCAGGTCGACCCGGCGTCTTCGCCGTACTTCTCGCTGATCATCGTGCCCGGCGAACGGTGGCAAGGTTGATGCGCCCGGCGATTGTCATTCTGGGCCAGGGCAGCCTGGCCACGGCGCGCAAGATTGCGCAGGTTTACCCCGGCGCGCTGATCCACGGTTTGGCCGGGCGCGTTGAAGGCGCCGACCAGACCTACAGCGAGTTCGGCGTGACCCTGCGCCAGCTGTATCAACAGGGCACGCCGCTGATTGCGCTGTGCGCTGCCGGCATCGTGATCCGCACCCTGGCGCCGCTGCTGCTGGAAAAAGGCGAGGAGCCCGCCGTGCTGGCCGTGGCGGAAGACGGCAGCGCCGTGGTGCCGTTGCTCGGCGGCCTCGGTGGCGTGAACGTGATGGCGCGCGACATTGGCGCTGCATTGGGTGTGTCTGCCGCGATCACCACCAGTGGCGAGTTGCGGTTCGGCACCTGCCTGCTCAACCCGCCTGCGGGTTATCAACTGGCGGATCTGGAGCTGGGCAAGCGTTTTGTCTCGGACCTGCTGGCCGGCGAAAGCGTGCGCATCGAAGGCGCAGCGCCCTGGCTGGCTCAGGCCAATCTGCCGCAGGATCAGCAGGCACGCCTGGCGATTCATGTGGGCAGCGCCGAACGCGTGCCCGCCGCCAACGAGTTGCTGATTTACCCGCAGAACGTGTGCGTCACCTGCAAGCCCGGCGCGCACCTGGCTGAACGAGTGCGGGCGGCATTGCACGACGCGGGTATTGCCGTTCAATCCCTGGCCTGCGTGTTGGCCAGCGATACACAGATGGCCGAACCTTCGCTGCACGAGGCTGCGCTGGCATTGAGTGTGCCGCTGCTGTTTTCCAGCGTCACGCAGGAGGCGGACATCGTCATCAGCGTCGCCGAGCAGCCCCTGGACCTGGCGCGTGTTGGTCGCCCGCGCGGCCGTCTGGCGGTGATTGGCCTGGGCCCTGGCGCCGCCGAATTGATGGTGCCGGCGGTCAAGGCTGAACTGGCGCGCTGCACCGATGTGCTCGGTTACGAAACCTATGTGCGCATGGCCGGGCCATTTCGTGACGACCAGGTGCAGCACTGCACCGATAACCGCGAAGAAATGCAGCGTGCGCGCCATGCCTTCGAGCTGGCTGCGCAAGGGCGTTCAGTCGTGGTGGTATCGTCCGGTGACCCCGGCGTGTTCGCCATGGCGGCGGCTGTGATCGAGGCATTGCATGAGTCGAGTGACCCGGCCTGGCATCAGGTTGACCTGCAGATTCTGCCAGGCGTCTCGGCTTCGCTTGCCACCGCTGCGCAAGCGGGTGCGCCGCTGGGGCATGACTTCTGTGTGATGTCGCTGTCGGACAACCTCAAGCCCTGGTCGATCATCGAAAAGCGCCTGGACCTCGCGTCCCAGGCCGACTTGGCGTTGGCGTTCTACAACCCGATCTCGCGTTCGCGGCCATGGCAATTGGGGCGCGCGCTGGAAATCGTCGCGCTGCACCGCACGCCTGAAACGCCGGTAGTGCTGGGGCGCGATATCGGTCGTCCAGGCCAGACACTGCGTGTCACCACGCTTGGGCAACTGACGCCCGAACAGGTTGATATGCGCACCATGGTGCTGATTGGCTCGTCCACCACGTGCGTATTTGCGCGCGCCGGTGGCGGTGAGTGGGTGTACACGCCGCGCTGGTATGGTGAAAAACCCGCCTCCTGAAAACGGCCTGTCGCACGCCGGAAAGCTCCGAGTAACGCTGGGTGAACGCCCGCCGTTATTCGGGGCTTTTTCTTTTTTTATCGACGAAATCCGGAAGGGCCCACGGGCCGCCCAGCAATCGTTGGGTGGCGGGACTTGTCGCATGCCGGCAAGTGATGTTCGTGGCCTGGAAAGCGCGCTCGCGGCTGGACTAGTGTGAACACACGCCCCATGTGGGGTGCTTGTGGAGAACTGAAAATGGAGCGACAGCACCGAAGGATCAACAGCGTAAAGAGGCGCAAGTTGATTGCCGCCTACAAGTTGCCGGGAGCGCCGGGTGCACAGACCTCTGTGCCGATGGGCGCGGACGATGACAGCAATGCAGCGGTGGTGAACAACGGCGTGATCTCGTTTATCGAGGGGATGTCCGCCCTGAACCGCGAATACGTTCGCAAAAGCTACTTGCTTGCGAGCAGCTACGTCAGCGATGTGTTGAAGGTTCAGCGCGGCACCGAAGCCTGGTACGACGAATTTATCAAGGTGATGGTCAGCCTGGGCTGGCTGCCGGTGCGCAGCCGCTTCGAGCGGGTCACGCGCTCGGGCAAAGGCCTGACCGTGCAATTGGCGGCGCTGAACATCATTGCGGCGATGCTGGCCTCGACGTCACTGGCCGGACCTTTGCTCACCGCACTGCCCAAGCTGGCGGCGGATGCGTTGGAGGCGTTGAAGCAGCAACCCGCGGCGTTCGAACTGTTCAAACGCAATAGCTCGGTGCATCAGGGCGGTGATTTCGGCCTGGCTTCCTGCGCCGAAACCGAAGGTGAGGTGATGATGGTGCTGGTGACCTACAGCAGCCACGGTGTGAGCAAACAGGTGGGCTTGCCCTTTCTGGAATGGGACAGCGCCTCGTTCGAGGCCTTCAGCGGGCAAACCTGCCTGGTGCTCAATACCGCGGTGGTCAACGAAACGACGCTCCAGCTGATGCGTGAGAGCGCCGGTGACAAGGTCCAGCTGGCCATCGCCAAGTACCGTATCTAGGGCACCAGGTAACCGCGTACGCCGGTAAAGATGATCTGCGCAGCGAGGGCGCACACGAACAACCCCATCAACCGGCTGACAATCTGCAAGCCCTGGTCGCCCAGAATGCGTTCGATGCGATTGGACAGGTACAGCACCACGCCCACCGTGAGGCTGGCCAGGGCAATGCTGAGGATGGCCATGATCTTGTCATCCCAGTGCGGCTGGCTCACACCCATTACCAGCAGCGCACCGATGGTGCCCGGGCCGACGGTGAGCGGGATGGTCAGCGGCACGATGGTTACGTCCTGCTGCACGTTGTCGGTCTGCACTGCCGACTTGCCTTGGGCCATACCCAGCGCCGAGATGAACAGCACGCTGCCGGCGCCAATGCGAAAAGCGTCCACGGTGATGCCGAACACGCTGAAAATCACTCGCCCGAACAGGTACAGCAACACGCTCGAGACCAGCGTTGCCAGCGCTACTTTCCAGGCCAGTCGCCGCCGCTCCTTGCTGGAGTAACCGCGGGTCAGGCTGATAAAACAGGACAGCACGAAGAACGGGCTGTAGAGCACCAGCATCTTCAGGTAAACGCTGAATAACACGTGGAGCATGAGGGCGGCTCGCGGGCGGAAAGATGGGGTGAGTCTAACAGGCGGCGCAGATCAAATGTGGGAGCGGGCTTGCTCGCGAATGCGATGGATCAGTTAAAGATGCATTGACTGACACACCGCATTCGCGAGCAAGCCCGCTCCCACATTTTGATTGTATTTCAGGTCAGGAAGGCGCGTGTTCCGGTCGTTGCTGGCGCTGCGCCACCCAGAATTCCACCAGCTCGCGCAACTGCGACAACTCCACCGGTTTGGCCATGTGCCCATCCATCCCGGCCTGGCGCGCGCGCTCTTTATGTTCCGACAGGATATGCGCCGTCAGTGCGACCACCGGCGTTCGAATGCGTTGGTGGCTGACTTCCCACGCGCGCAGTTGCTGGGTGGCGGAAAAACCATCGAGGATCGGCATTTCACAGTCCATCAGCACCAGGTCGTAACGCTGAGCCTTCATCGCCTCGAGGGCTTCTTCGCCATTGCTGGCGGTGTCCGGGTTGAGGTTGAGCTTGCCGAGCATGCCGCGGATCACTTTGGTGGAGATGCTGTTGTCTTCGGCCACCAGGATGCGGAAATCGGCTGGCACGGTCACGGCTGCCGGCGCGCTGATGGCCGCGCGCGGCTGCACCACGCCTTTGCTGCGCTGGGTCAGTTCGTCGGCCAGCGTGGTCTTGAGCGTGTAGCCGGCCACCGGTTTGGCGAGGATGCGCTTGATCCCGCAGTTGCGCGCGATGATCTTGCTCGGCGCGTTGCTGATACCGGTGAGCATGATCAGCAGGATGTCGTGGTTCAGGCTCGGGTCTTCCTTGATCTTGGCGGCCAGTTGCATGCCGGTCATGCCGGGCATGTTCTGGTCCAGCAGGACCACGTCGAAGTAGTCGCGCAGGTGCGCCTTGGTGCGCAGCAACGCCAGGGCTTCTTTGCCGGACGGCACGGCGCTGACGTTCAAGCCCCAGGCCGTGCATTGCTGCACCAGCACTTTGCGGCCGGTGTCGTTGTCGTCGACCACCAGCACCCGTGCGCCTTTGAGCGGGCCGTCGAGGTCGGAGGTCGGGTGTTCCAGGCGTTCCGGGTCCAGCGGTAGGGTCAACCACAAGGTGCTGCCCTGATGGCTGCCGCTCTTGATGCCGAACTCGCCATTCATCAACAGGATCAGCTGTCGCGCGATCACCAGGCCCAGGTGGCCGCTCAAGCGCGTGGCCGAGAGGAAGTTCTTGCTGTGCAGTTCGCTGTGCAGCAACGCGTCGCGCTCGGCGGCTTCCATCGGCAGGCCGCTGTCTTGCACAGCAATGCGCAGGCGCGGCTTGGTGCTGCGTTCGTCGAGTGCAACGACGATCAGCACTTCACCTTCGTCGGTCTTTTGCAGGGCATTTTCTAGCAGGCTCAACAACGCTTGGCGCAGACGCGTCGGGTCACCGCTGATCACGCGGGGCACCTGGGGCTGGATGAAGCTGATCAGTTCGACGTTCTGTTGCTCGGCCTTGGCGCGGAAGATACTCAGGCAGTCTTCGATCAATGCGTTGAGGTCGAACTGCACGTCGTCCAGCTCGATTTGCCCGGACTCCAGCTTGGAGATGTCGAGGATCTCGTTGATCAACGTCAGCAGTTCGTTCCCGGCGCTGTGGATGGTCTGCACGTAGTCACGCTGCTTGACCGACAGCGGCGTGCCCAGCAGCAGCTCGGTCATGCCCAGCACGCCGTTCATGGGGGTGCGGATTTCGTGGCTGATCTTCGCCAGGAACTCGGCTTTGGCGGCGATCTCGGCATTGCTGGCCGCCAGGTCGCGGCTGAGGCTGAAGCGCGCTTCGACAATTGCGCGCTGGCGTTCGCCCAGGGCCAGGCTCATCAGCAGGCCGCTGAGGCAGATAAAACCGAGCAGCGTGACGATCAAGCCTTGCGGCGCCACCAGCGTCAGGCCGAGCAGGGCAGGCAGGATGATCAGTGTGCCGATGTTGAACACCACCATGCCCGCCACGAACAAACGTGCCGGCCGGTAGCCTTTCTGCCAGTGGTAGGCCGAGACAAACAGCATGCTCAGACCGGCCAGGGCCACCAGGGCGTAAGTGATGATGTTCAGCGGCAAGGTGTTGACGAACAACAGCAGCAGGCCGCACAGCACGATCAGCAGGATGTCGGCCATCAACAGTTTGTTCAGCGGATGCGGGCCCAGCGGCATGAAGAACCGGTAGGCGAACATCAGCCCGCACGGCGCGGTCAGCAGCAGGGCGAGGTAGGCGCCCGGGGTCTGGATAGCGTGCCAGTTCGGCAGCCACGGCCCCACCAGGTTGAGCAACAGTGCCAGGCTCAACATCAAGAGCAACTCGCAGGCCGCCAACCACAGGCTGCTGCGCGAGCGATGGTAGGCGAAGCGCGTGAGGTTGTGCAGGATCAGCATCAGCAGGCAGCCGAACAACAGGCCGTAGATCAGCGTCTGGTTCTGGTTGGCGGCGGCCAGTACGGCCGGCTCCAGGGTGATGTAGGGGCGCAGTTCGTGTTCCGACACCAGGCGCAGGTACACCTCGAGGGGCTTCTGGCTCTGGGGCATCGGCAGCATGAAATCGCTGCTGGGCAGCGGGCGTTCCGCCTGCGGCTGGCGGGTGCCGGTACTTTGTTGTTCCACCAGGGTGTCGCCGTCCAGTACATAGAGGCTCAGGTGGGACAGGTCGGGGGCAAATACCCGCAGCACTTGCTCGTGCTTGCCAGGTTGCAGCTTGAAACGTACCCACAGCGCACCGTCCGGCTCGGCGGCGGTAATCCGGTCTAGTTCGATGGGGCTAAATTGATTGGTGTAGCGGGCGGAGCGGATATCGCTCAGTTGCAGGTCGGCCTGTTCATCAAGCAATACTGCCCATCCACTGCCTTGCGCGGCGGCCTGGGCCGGGAACAAGCAGAGCAGGGTCAGCAGACTGACTGTGAAACCTATGGCGATCCTGAGCCAGCGCACGGCGAAATCCCTTCGTAGGTTGATTGCACGGGTTAACTATGCGCGGGGCGACATGGGTACGGCAAGGGCCAGAGGCCCTTGCCTAACCGAACGGATAGCGACTGGAGGGCAGTTACTTATTGGTTCTCGCCACGTTCACGGGCAATGGCGCGGTAGCCGATGTCCGTGCGGTAGAAGCAACCTTTCCAGTCGATTTTCGCGGCCAGCTTGTACGCCTGTTGCTGCGCGGCGTCGACACTGGCACCCATTGCGGTGGCACACAATACACGGCCACCTGCGGTTACAACCTTGCCATCCTTGAGCGCGGTGCCCGCATGGAACACCTTGCCTTCCAGCGTAGCAGCTGCGTCGAGGCCTTCAATCACATCGCCCTTGGCGTAGTCGCCAGGGTAACCACCGGCTGCCAGCACAATGCCAACGCTCGGACGCGGGTCCCATTGCGCTTCAACCTTGTCCAGCGCCTGGGCCAGGGCCGCTTCCACCAGCAGCACCAGGCTCGATTGCAGGCGCAGCATCACCGGTTGGGTTTCCGGATCACCAAAGCGGCAGTTGAACTCGATGACTTTGGGGTTGCCGGCTTTGTCGATCATCAGGCCGGCGTACAGGAAGCCGGTGTACACATTGCCTTCGTCGGCCATGCCGCGCACGGTCGGCCAGATCACCAGGTCCATGACGCGCTTGTGTACCTCAGCGGTGACCACCGGGGCAGGGGAGTAAGCACCCATGCCGCCGGTGTTCGGGCCGCTGTCGCCGTCGCCGACGCGTTTGTGGTCCTGGCTGGTGGCCATCGGCAGGACGTTCTTGCCGTCGACCATCACGATGAAGCTGGCTTCTTCGCCGTCGAGGAATTCCTCGATGACCACACGTGAACCGGCGTCACCAAATGCGTTGCCGGCGAGCATGTCGCGCACCGCGTCTTCGGCTTCTTGCAGGGTCATCGCCACGATCACGCCTTTACCGGCGGCCAGGCCGTCGGCCTTGATGACGATCGGTGCACCTTTTTCACGCAGGTACGCCAGGGCCGGCTCGATCTCGGTGAAGTTCTGGTAGTCGGCCGTCGGGATCTTGTGGCGGGCCAAAAAATCTTTGGTGAAGGCTTTCGAGCCTTCCAGTTGGGCTGCGCCGGCAGTCGGACCGAAGCAGTCCAGGCCACGGCTGCGGAACAGGTCGACGACGCCGGCCACCAACGGCACTTCCGGACCGACGATGGTCAGGGACACGTTTTTCTCGGCGAAGTCGGCCAACTGCTCAAGTGCCAATACGTCGATGGCGACGTTTTCGCACTTGGCTTCAATGGCGGTGCCGGCGTTGCCGGGTGCGACGAATACTTTCTGGACGCGCGGGTCCTGGGCAACTTTCCAGGCCAGGGCGTGTTCACGGCCACCGCTGCCAATGATCAAAACATTCATTTCAAAAACCTCGGATGACGCAAATTCTGGGAGCACCGTGGGCCGCGTTTCTGTGGCAGCTGGCTTGCCTGCGATAGCAACACCTCGGTGTACTTGATACACCGAGGCGCCCGCATCGCAGGCAAGCCAGCTCCCACAGAGGGCCAGTGCCCGCTTGAGATCAATCTGTCAGTGGCGGAAGTGGCGCATGCCGGTGAAGACCATGGCAATGCCAGCCTCATCAGCGGCGGCGATCACTTCGGCGTCACGCATCGAGCCGCCCGGTTGGATCACTGCGGTAACGCCGGCTTTGGCGGCGTTGTCCAGGCCATCACGGAACGGGAAGAACGCGTCGGAAGCCATCACCGAACCGGCTACCTGCAAACCGGCATGCTCAGCCTTGATCGCGGCGATACGCGCCGAGTTCACGCGGCTCATCTGGCCGGCGCCGACACCGATGGTCTGGCGGTTCTTGGCGTAGACGATGGCGTTGGATTTAACGTACTTGGCGACTTTCCAGGCGAAGATCAGGTCGTTGATTTCCTGCTCGGTCGGCGCGCGTTTGGTCACGACCTTGAGGTCTTCGCTGCCGATCATGCCGATGTCGCGGCTCTGTACCAGCAAGCCGCCATTGACGCGTTTGTAGTCCCAGGCAGCCGCACGGTCAGCCGACCACTCGCCACAGGCCAGCAGGCGCACGTTGGCTTTGGCGGCAACGATGGCGCGCGCTTCTTCACTCACGCTTGGGGCGATGATCACTTCAACGAACTGACGCTCGACGATCGCCTTGGCGGTTTCGGCGTCCAGCTCACGGTTGAAGGCAATGATGCCGCCGAAGGCCGATTCGGTGTCGGTGGCGTAGGCCAGTTCGTACGCCTGGCGGATACCGCCTTCAGCGTCCGGGCTCACGGCCACGCCGCACGGGTTGGCGTGCTTGACGATCACGCAGGCCGGCTTGACGAAGCTCTTCACGCATTCCAGCGCGGCGTCGGTGTCGGCCACGTTGTTGTAGGACAGCTCTTTGCCTTGCAGTTGGGTCGCGGTGGCGATGCCGACTTCAGCAGGTTTGGCCTCAACGTAGAACGCCGCGCTCTGGTGCGGGTTTTCGCCGTAGCGCATTTCCTGGGCCTTGATGAACTGGCTGTTGAAGGTGCGCGGGAACTGGCTGCGGCCCTCTGTGCTCAGGGTCTCGGCGGCCTGGTTCACGGTGCCCATATAGTTGGCGATCATGCCGTCGTAGGCGGCAGTGTGTTCGAACGCCTTGAGCATCAGGTCGAAACGCTGGGCGTAAGTCAGGCCGCCGGCTTTCAGGCTTTCCAGCACGTTGGCGTAGTCGCCGGCGTTCACCACGATGGCCACGTCTTTGTGGTTCTTGGCTGCCGAGCGAACCATGGTCGGGCCGCCGATATCGATGTTTTCGATGGCGGTCGGCAGGTCGCAGCCTGGCTTGTTGATGGTGGCTTCGAACGGATACAGGTTAACGGCCACCAGGTCGATCGGCTTGATGCCGTGCTCGCTCATGATGGCGTCGTCGATACCGCGACGACCGAGGATCCCGCCGTGGATTTTCGGGTGCAGGGTCTTGACCCGACCGTCCATCATTTCTGCGAAACCGGTGTAGTCCGCGACTTCTACTGCGGCCACGCCGTTGTCCTGCAGCAGTTTGAAGGTCCCGCCCGTGGAGAGGATTTCCACACCCAGGGCTTCCAGCTCCCGGGCAAATTCGAGGATCCCGGTCTTGTCGGAAACACTGATCAAGGCGCGGCGGATCGGCAGGCGGGTAGTCTGGTCGGTCATTTCAATTTCCATCAAAAGCAAAGGAGTCAGCAAAAAAGGCGTCCGTTTTTTACGCGGGCGCCTTTCTGGTTTGATTGAATGCTTACAGCAAATCGTACTGCTTGAGCTTTTTGCGCAAGGTGCCACGGTTGAGGCCCAGCAGCTCACTGGCTTTGGTCTGGTTGCCCTTGACGTAGTTCATCACGCTTTGGAGCAAGGGCGCCTCGACTTCGGAGAGCACCAGGTTGTACACGTCCGTGACGGAAGCGCCCTCTAGGTGGGCGAAATAATTGTGCAGCGCCTTCTCGACACTCCCGCGAAGGGTCTGGCCTTCTTCGCTCGGCGTGTTGAGGTGCTGTTTCAAATTGACGTTGTCGCTCACGGGTGTTGTTCCACTCACTAAAGTCTCGGTCATCATCGTCATGCGGCCACCCCCTCTCCGTCCCCTGTCCCCAGGCTCTTTTCACGCTCGCTGAAAAACTCTCGAACGGTGGCGACCTGTGCTTGCGTATCATCCAAACGATTGAAGTGGGCGCGAAACTCCCTGGCGCCCGGCAAGGTTGCGAGATACCAGCCGACATGCTTGCGAGCAATGCGTACTCCCATCACGTCTCCATAGAAGGCGTGCAGGGCGGCCAGATGCTCTAGCAGAATACGTTCCACCTCGATCAGCTCCGGTGCCGGCATGACTTCGCCAGTACGCAGAAAATGCTCGATCTCACGAAAAATCCATGGCCGCCCCTGGGCGGCCCGGCCAATCAACAAGCCATCGGCACCGGTTGCGTGCAGCACGCGCCGGGCTTTCTCGGCTGAGTCGATATCGCCATTGGCAAAGACCGGGATCGACACTGCCTGCTTGATCGCGGCAATGGTGTCGTACTCGGCTTCACCGGTGTAAAGGTCGGCGCGGGTGCGGCCATGCACCGCCAGCGCTGTAATGCCTGCCTGTTCGGCGATCTTCGCCACCGTCAGGCCGTTCTTGTTGTCCCGGTCCCAGCCGGTACGAATCTTCAGGGTGACCGGCACATCCACTGCGGCGACAACGGCCTGCAGGATCTCGGCTACCAATTGCTCATCTTTCAACAGGGCGGAACCGGCGGCCTTGTTGCAGACCTTCTTGGCCGGGCAGCCCATGTTGATGTCGATGATCTGTGCGCCCAACTCCACGTTGGCCTTGGCCGCGTCCGCGAGCATCTGTGCATCGCCACCGGCGATCTGTACCGAGCGGGGCTCGGGATCACCTTCGTGGATCATGCGCATCCGCGATTTGCGGGTGTTCCACAAGCTCATGTCGCTGGTGACCATTTCAGAGACTACTAGACCCGCGCCCAAACGCTTGCACAGCTGACGAAAGGGCTGGTCGGTGACGCCCGCCATCGGGGCGAGGATCAAGCCGTTTTGCAATGTGTATGGGCCGATGCGTACCGCCGACATAGGACTTCCCTGTTGTGGGGCCGGATCATTAGAGTTCGAAAAAGGGTTGGCATGATACCCGCTCTCGATGACTGGATAAAGGCTGAATTGGATAAAATCTGAACAGTTATTTCTTTATCGCGGTCGGTTTGGTTGCGCAGTGCCCAGTCAATAATCTGCCGTCAAACCTCGGCGTGCGCGGCGCCTCACTCGGGCGAGTGGAAACTCAGGCTGTAATTCACGGCTTTATTGCCTGGATCGAGGATATCCAGGGAAATATGGATCGGTGTCTGCGAAGGCATTTCGCTCACCCCGGCCAGCTCACCGCTGAGGTATTCGGCCGGTTTGAAGCGACGACTGGCAATCAGGCCGCCGTTCAAATCGGCAAAGCGCAGCTCCAGCAGCGGAAAGGGCTGCGAGAACGTGGCGCGGTTATAGATGATTGCATCCACCACCAGCGCCCCGGCGAACTCGGGATTGCTGCGCACCACCAGGTTGCTGCTCTTGATGTGGGCAATATCGACCCGTGATGGCACGGTGCAACCGAGGGTTGGACACAGTTGCTGGAACCACGGGCGATAAGCGTCCTGGCGAGCCAGGTCGTCGAATTGATAGGCGATGTACTGGCCCGCCAGGCCCGCGGCGGCCAGCAGCACCAGGAGGATCCAGATGAGGCGACGGCCCCAGCTCGTCGGACGTTTCTGCGCATACAGGTGCAGCGGGTCGTCTTCCAGGTCCTGGAGTACATCGTCGTGAACGCTGGTTTCCGTGCGCGCACGCTTGCGCCGCGGTTGCGGGCGGTCTTCAGGGTCCGGCGCGTCCGCTGCCGCCGTCAGTGGCGTGAACGGCGGGTCGAGGTCGTCATCGTCGTCATCAGTTGGAGAGCGCAGCGGGGGCTCATCGTCGATATCGTCGATGTTGAACGACATCGACGGCTCGGTGCGTTGCTTGGTCGCAGGCGTCTTGGCCGATTCAGGTTCGTCTTCGCTTGCCTGGGTGCGCTCTTCGGGTGGCTCGCTGAACAGGCTGGCGGCCCATTTTTCTTCTTCGGCCTTGACGGTGTCGCGGCTGGCGCTGAGGGCATCTTCTTTTTGCCGGCGCTCGCTGCTGGCCTGGCGACGCTCCGCGCCGAGCGGTTGCGTGTGTTGAATCTCGCGGCGTTCGAGCTTGGCCAGTTCTTCGTCCAGGTCCAGGTTGTCCAGGTCCAGCTCTTCGGCGGTCCACTGTTTCTGGCTGATGGCCCGCGGTGCCTGGGGCGCCGGCTCAACGGCGTGTTCGGCGACGCTTGGCTGCTCGGGTTCCGGCGCCGAGGTGCTGGCGCGCTGCTCCAGCAATTGGCGCGCGGCGTTGAACACTTGCAGGCACGAGCCGCAGCGAACCACGCCACGGGCCACGCTCAATTGAGCGTGGCTGACGCGAAAGCGCGCTTGGCAATGCGGGCACTGGGTGACGAAACTGTCGGTCATGCGGCCATCCGATTCAGGCAAGCGCTCATTCTAGCGCCGACGACCGCTGATGCGTACCCAGCCATCACGGTTGGCGATCGGATCCAGATCGAAATCCGCGGCATAGGCTGCAGCCACGTCTTCACCTTGCTCGGCAAGAATGCCCGACAGCGCCAGGCGACCGCCCGGCTTGACCAGGCTCGACAACTGCGGCGCCAGCGAAACCAACGGCCCGGCGAGGATATTCGCCACCAGCACATCGGCCTGCACCTGGGGCAATTGCTCCGGCAGGTAGAGGGGGAATTTGCCCTCAGGAATGTTGTTGCGCCCGGCGTTATCGCGGGAGGCCTCCAGGGCTTGCACGTCGATGTCGGTGCCGACGGCTTCCTTGGCGCCCAGCAGCAGGGCGGCAATTGCCAGAATCCCGGAGCCGCAACCGAAGTCCAGCACGTTGCAGTCGGTCAGGTCCTGGCCGTCCAGCCATTCCAGGCACAGTGCGGTGGTCGGGTGGGTGCCGGTGCCGAACGCCAGGCCTGGGTCGAGCAGCAGGTTGACGGCGTCCGGCTCAGGTGCGGCGTGCCAGCTCGGTACGATCCACAGGCGCTGGCCAAAGCGCATCGGCTGGAAGTTGTCCATCCAGCTGCGTTCCCAGTCCTGGTCTTCGATCACTTCGCTGTGGTGCTCGGGCAGCGGGCCGCCGGTGAGCAACTCCATATGGGCCAGCACGGCGGCGGCATCGGTGCCGTCTTCGAACAGGGCCAGCAAGTGGGTGTGCGACCACAGCGGCGTGGTGTTGAGTTCCGGTTCGAAGATCGGTTGGTCTTCGGCGTCCATGAATGTCACCGAGACGGCGCCGACTTCAAGAAAAGCGTCTTCGTAGGTTTCGGCTTGTTCTGGGCTGATGGCGAGACGGACTTGCAGCCAAGGCATGGCGGGCACCTTTGAAAAAAATGAGTGTGCGACGGCGGGGTCGCGAAAGCGCGCAAGTTTACGCGAGCGAACAGCAGAAGACGACTGTGCTGAATGAACACGGGCCGAATGTGGGAAGGGGCTTGCCCCCGATGGCGGTGGGTAAGGCACGGATGCATTCACTGGCGCTACCTGATCGGGGGCAAGCCCCCTCCCACATTTGAACGATGGACATCTTCAGAACAGAGGGCTCAGAAACAACAAAGCCGCCCGAAGGCGGCTTTGTTGGGTGAAGCACTTACTGGTTGGCCAGCTTGTGTTCCAGGTAGTGAATGTTCACACCACCTTCGCAGAAGCCTTCATCGCGCACCAGGTCCCGATGCAGCGGGATGTTGGTCTTGATGCCGTCTACCACGATTTCGTCCAGGGCGTTGCGCATGCGGGCCATGGCCTCGTCGCGAGTCGCGCCCCAGGTGATCAGCTTGCCGATCAGCGAGTCGTAGTTGGACGGAACCTTGTAGCCGCTGTACAGGTGCGAATCGACGCGAACGCCGTTGCCGCCTGGAGCATGGAAATGCTTGACCAGGCCTGGACTCGGGATAAAGGTTTTCGGGTCTTCGGCGTTGATCCGGCACTCCAGCGAGTGGCCGTGGATCTTCACGTCGTCCTGGGTGAAGGACAGCACGTTACCGGCGGCGATGCTCAGCATCTCCTTGACGATGTCGATACCGGTGACCATCTCCGACACCGGGTGCTCTACCTGCACACGAGTGTTCATCTCGATGAAGTAGAAGCGGCCGTTCTCGTAGAGGAACTCGAACGTACCGGCACCACGGTAGTTGATGTCGATGCACGCCTTGACGCAACGCGCCAGCACTTCCTGGCGAGCGGTTTCGTCCAGGCCCGGTGCCGGAGCTTCTTCCAGTACCTTCTGGTGACGACGTTGCAGCGAGCAATCGCGGTCGCCCAGGTGGATGGCGTGGCCCTGGCCGTCGGACAGTACCTGCACTTCCACGTGACGTGGGTTGGTCAGGTACTTCTCCAGGTAGACCATCGGGTTGCCGAACCAGGCAGCCGCTTCGGAGCGGGTCTGCTTGGCGGCTTCGATCAGGTCTTCTTCCTTGTGCACCACGCGCATGCCGCGACCACCACCGCCACCGGCGGCCTTGATGATCACCGGGTAACCGACTTCGCGACCAATGCGCAGAGCGGTTGCCTCGTCTTCAGGCAGTGGGCCATCGGAGCCTGGAACGGTTGGCACGCCGGCAGCGATCATGGCGTCCTTGGCCGATACCTTGTCGCCCATCAGGCGAATGGTTTCGGCTTTCGGGCCGATGAAGGCAAACCCGGATTTTTCCACCTGTTCGGCGAAGTCGGCGTTTTCCGCAAGGAAACCGTAGCCTGGGTGGATGCCATCAGCGCCGGTCACTTCAGCGGCCGCGATGATGTTGGAGACCTTCAGGTACGAGTTGGTCGCCAGTGGCGGGCCGATGCAGATGCTCTCGTCCGCCAGTTTCACGTGCATCAATTCGGTATCGGCCGTCGAGTAAACAGCGACGGTCTTGATGCCCTCTTCCTTACAGGCGCGCAGGATACGCAGCGCGATCTCGCCGCGGTTGGCGATCAGGACTTTTTGCAGTTTCTTCGCAGGTTTCAACATCGAAGGCGCTCCGCGGTTCAAACGATGGTGAACAGCGGCTGGTCGTACTCAACCGGCTGACCGTTTTCTACCAGGATGGATTCGATGACGCCGGCTTTTTCAGCGGTGATGTGGTTCATCATCTTCATCGCTTCAACGATGCAGATGGTGTCACCCACTTTCACGGTTGCGCCGACTTCAACGAAGGCTGGCGAGGTCGGTGCCGGGGTGCGGTAGAACGTACCGACCATTGGCGACTTGACCACGAAGCCGTTCAGTACAGGCGCGGCAGGTGCGGCTGGAGCAGCGGCAGCAGGTGCGGCGGCTGGAGCAGCAGCGGCCGGAGCCGGTGCTTGCATCTGTGGTGCGTAGAACTGTTGAGCCGGGGTCTTGCTGTGACGGCTGATCCGTACGGACTCTTCGCCTTCCTTGATTTCCAGCTCGTCGATACCGGATTCTTCCAGCAGTTCGATCAGTTTCTTAACTTTACGGATATCCATGAATCATCAACTCCCAAGGGTCGGTCAGGGGCGCTTGGCCGGTTGTTCAATGTGTTCCAGGGCGGCCTCCAGGGCCAGTCGGTAACCGCTGGCGCCAAGGCCGCAGATCACGCCTACCGCTACGTCGGAGAAGTAGGAGTGATGGCGGAAAGCTTCGCGTTTGTGCACGTTGGACAAATGCACTTCGATGAATGGGATGCTCACCGCCAGCAGCGCGTCACGTAATGCAACACTCGTGTGCGTAAAAGCGGCGGGATTGATCAGGATAAAGTCCACGCCTTCGCCGCGCGCGGCATGGATGCGATCAATCAATTCGTACTCGGCATTGCTTTGCAGGTAGAGCAAATGGTGGCCGGCCTCACGCGCCCGTCGTTCAAGATCGAGGTTGATCTGATCGAGGGTGACTGCCCCGTAGACGCCCGGTTCGCGGGTGCCGAGCAGGTTCAGGTTGGGTCCGTGAAGAACCAGTAAGGTCGCCATCGGCTGTTCCTTGTTATTGATGTGGGTACGTCAGAACCCGGCGACTATGCCGCAAAGCCTTTGTGACTGTCCAGTTCTATGCAGTAGGCAGCACGATTAGCGAGGATTGCGCAAAATTTGTGACTGGGGTGCAGTATCCAGTCATTGGCAACACTGTCTTGAATACTGTGGATGTCAAATGTGGGAGGGGGCTTGCCCCCGATGCGCTGCTTTAGGCACACATGCAGTGAGTGACACACTGTCATCGGGGGCAAGCCCCCTGCCACTTTTTGCTCTCCATATGGCAGGAGATGGGCTCAAACCCGGAACGCCTGAACCGCCGTGTTCAGCTGCCCACCCAGCACCAGCAGGTGTTCGCCCTGGCGGCGGCCCTGGCCGATGCGCAGCAGATTATCCTCGCCCAGTTGGTGAATCCGCTCGCTGTTGTCGCGAATCTCACTGACGGCGCCACTCTGCTGCGCGGTCACATCGGCGATGCGCACCGCTGTGTCGGAGATGGTCTGAATTGCCCCGACGATTTCATCCAGCGCGCCATCCGCCGCCTGGGCTTGCTGGGCGGTGGCCTCGGCGTGTTCGACCTGGGTGCGCATGCCTTGCACTGACTGGTGGGCGGCGGTTTGCAGGCCGGCGATCAGGCTCTGGATTTCGGCCGTGGCGCCGGCGGTGCGTTGCGCCAGCGAGCGGACCTCATCGGCCACCACGGCAAATCCGCGTCCGGCCTCACCGGCCCGTGCAGCCTCGATGGCGGCATTGAGCGCGAGCAGGTTGGTCTGGTCGGCAATCGCGCGAATCACCGTCAGCACGCCGCCGATGGTGGCAGACTCTTCGGCGAGTTTTTCGATCATCTGCGCGTTTTGCTGTACCTCGCCCACCAGAGCATGCAGCCCGGTCAGGCTCAGGCCGATCACCCGTTGGCCCTGTTCCACGGCCTGGCCTGCACTGCGGCTGGCGCCAGCCGCCTGGCTGGCATCACCGGCGACTTGCTGGATGGTCGCTTCCAGTTCACCCAGCGAATCACGGATCTGCGCCGTATCACCGGCCTGGCGCTCAGCGCCGTCGTGCAACCCGCTGCTCAGTTCGGCGAGGGCGCGGCTGCTGCCGGCGACTTCTTCGGCATTGCCGCGAATGGTGCCCACCAAGTCCACCAGGTAAGCACGCAGGCGGTTAAGCGAGGCCTCGATGTCGTGCAGTTCACGGTTGGTCTTGCCCAGGGCAATCGACTGGCTGAAGTCGCCTTCGGCCCAAGTGGACAAGGCTGGTGCGAGGTTGGTCAGTACCCTTGCCAGCCGTCGTTGCAGCGTGTCGATCAGCAGTGCGATGAGCAAAATCAACCCGATCATCACGCCTTGCATCAAGCGCACTTCGCCCTGGATTCTGGCATGTTGGGCGCGAACAACGGGTTCCAGGCCGGCGATGGCTTGCTGCACGGCAGCAATCTTCACATGGGTGCTGTCGGCCAGCGCAGTGCGCAGCTGGATCTGATCGCGAGTGCGCTTGAGTTCGGCAGGGTAGCGGGTCAGCAGGCTGTTGAGTTCGCGTTTGAGGTCCACGCCGGTGTCCTGTACTTCGGCTTTTTCGCTGCTTTCCAGGCCCAGCATGGCGGAGAAATCATCCGCGCTGGACTCGGCGCTGGCCTTTACGCCCAGCAGCGGTAACTGCGCCAACAGGTCGGCCTGCGTGCGGATGCTGGCAACTTCGCGTTCCACCTCATCGGCCAGCTCTGCGCGCCCGCTGCTCACCACCTTGTCGCGGGCCAGTGACAGTTTGCCCAAGTGCTGGGACGCGGCCAGCAGCGGCGGCAAGTAGCGTGCAGCGTCGGGTGAAGTGACGCCCGTGGCGTACTGGCTCAACTGTTCCAGGTTCGCGCCCAGCTCACGTTCGGCTTGCAGCAGCAGCGCTTGTGGGTCGCCGGCCAGTTTGCCGGCGGCCAGCAGGTCGGTTTTGCTGAAGGTGTCCAGTTCGACCAGGCTGGGGCGCAGGTTCTGCGCGAGGTCCGCCGGCAGTTCATCGAGGTGCTGCAGGAGGTTTTCCAGGCTCTGACCGGCACTGCTCAAACGCAACGCGTCGCCGCTGGCCAGGTAGTCGTCGATATTGCGCGCGGCCTGATTCTGAAACGCCTGCGACAGGCCAAGGTAGCGCTCCATCAGCAAATAAGGCCGTTCCAGTGCGCGTTGCGACCACCATAGCGTCGCCCCGAGCGCCAGGCACACGGCCACCAGCAGAAGGGTGTTCAAATTGGTCAGCAGCTTCAGGCGCATGCGTGGTTTCAACCGACAGCAAAAGATAAGTGCCTGAAGTTATTGCGTTTCCGTTACAGAGTTATGACGGAATCGGTGGATTCCGGTGAAAAGATGGCACTTTGCTTTGATGTGCGCGCAGCCTGCACGCGGTTACGCCCGGCGTCCTTGGCGCGGTACAGCGCCTCGTCTGCCTGAGCGGCCATCATCAAGCTGTCGGAACCGTCGCACAGCTCCACCAGCCCGGCGCTGAAGGTGCACCACAAATCCTGCGGCTGGGCCGGGTAGTGAATTTCGGCAAACCGCCCACGGATTTCGTCCAGCACTTTGCAGGCCGATTCCAGGTCGGTGTCGGGCATCACGATGGCAAATTCTTCACCGCCGTAGCGGCCGATGTAGTCGGTCTTGCGCAAGCGCTGCTTGAGAAACAGCGCCAGGCTCTTGATCACGCGGTCGCCCATGGGGTGGCCGTGGCTGTCGTTGACCCGCTTGAAGTGGTCAATGTCGAGCATGGCAAAGCTCAGCGGCTTGTTCTCGCGGCGCGCGCGAAAGCTGCAGTCTTCCAGCAGTTGCAGAATATGGGTGTGGTTGTACAGCCCGGTCAGGCTGTCGCGCACCATCCGTGCTTTAAGGTTGCGTGCACGCGCCGCGCGGTTGCGTACGGTGGTGATCAAGTGGCGCGGCTTGATCGGCTTGGTGAGGAAGTCGTCGCCGCCTTCGCTCATGGCGTCCAGTTGCTTGTCCAGGTCGTCTTCGGCCGACAGGTAAATGATCGGCACGCTGACGTAACGGTCATTGTGGCGAATTACTTTGGCCAGTTCTGTGCCGGTGCAGGCGGGCATGTACATGTCGAGGATGATCAGGTCCGGCTGGAAGTCCGCCAGTTCGGCCATCGCCTGGATCGGCTCGATCAAGGTGCGCGTGACGATCCCGGCGCTGTTGAGCAGGCGCTCGGTGTGCAGCGCCTGGGCGCGTGAGTCGTCGATGATCAGCACCTTATAGGGCTCGTACTGCGCGACGCAGGTCAGCACCTCGATCTTTTCCAGCAGGCTTGAGGCCTCAAGCGTGCCAGTGAGAAATTCCTGGCCGCCGGCGCGCACGGCGGCCAGGCGCGTAGGGGTGTCGGTTTCGTGCAGGCTGAAAAACAGCAGCGGCAGCTTTTGCTCCAGGCCTTCCTGAGCTTCGGCGGCGAGCTTGAGGCCCAGGCCTGCGCCGCAGAAATCCACATCCATCACGATGGCCGACGGCAGGCGCTCGGCCAGCGACGCGCGAAAGGCTGCCACGCTGTCCAGGGACTGGGCGCTCATGCCAAAGAATTCAAGCTGCTTGGCCAGGCGCTCGGCGCGGTCGTGATCGGCCAGCATCACGTAGATCGGCTTGCGCATGGGGGGCAGGAAAGTTTGTTCCAGCTGGTCGCCCTGGCGCAGGCCGGTGCGGGACAGGCGCTGCATCAGGCGGTTGAGTTCGGTGATCACCTGGCTGCTCAGGCGGCCGCGATTTTCATCCACCGCCTTGAGGGACTCGCCAATGTGCCGCGCCAGTTGGCCGTGTTCCGGCTGCTCGAAACGCTCGGCAAAGCGCAGCAGGCGCAGGTTGGCTTCGCTGAGTTCGGACAGATCGGTGTTCGACCATTCGCTGCGTTGCAGGCGTTGCCAGATCTCAAGAATTTGACGTGCCTGATGAATTACCCGCTGGGCAAAATGGTGCTTGAGACGCTCACGGCTGGGGTCTTCTGGCTCGGTCATATCCTGACTACTAGTTAGGGTGCATGCTGAGGTCGACTGATGGCTCTATGCTAGCACCTCTTTTCTCCCACATGAGTGTCATACGTCAATTAAGTAGCAGTCTGGGCCATTCAGTTTTTGACCTGATGGTCGCGCTGCGTAAAAAGCGTGCTTCATTTATAGTCGAACATCCCCTGTGCGCCACTTTCGGTTAAAAGCCCCGCGCCGATGGGCACGATGGGGTAGGGTTGTGGTCGGAGTGTTTGAACGCACCCGGACAAATGACGTGCATGAACTCAAGTGATTGAAAGGATATCGCCATGCTGGACTGGAAAAACCGCGCAGGCAGTGCCAAAGGCCCCGCCCCTGAGCCCAAGTCGGCCAACCGTAGTTACTTTCGCAACCTGCTGATGAGCAAAGCCTTGCTCAGCGTGCTGGGTTTGTACCTGTTGGTCACCGGCGCCCTGGGTTGGTACTGGAGCGAAGAGCCGGCGCTGTTCCCGGTCCAGCAAAATGCCCAGCTTGCCGCCGAGAAGGAAGGCAAGCAGATGGTGGTGGGCTACACCACTGTCGAAACCCTCAAGACCGTGGTCGGCACCTTGCTGAACAAGCCCGGTGGCTACATTTCCAACGACCGTTTCCCGCCGGGCCTGTGGATGGACAACATGCCGAGCTGGGAATACGGCGTGCTGGTGCAGGTGCGTGACCTGACCCGTGCCCTGCGTAAAGACTTCGCCCGTTCCCAGTCGCAGTCGGCCGAAGACGCTGACTTGGCCAAGGCCGAGCCGCGTTTCAACTTCGATAACAAGAGCTGGGTGCTGCCTTCCAGCGAGTCGGAGTACCAGGAAGGCATCAACTCCCTGAGCCGCTATGAAGCGCGCCTGTCGGACCCGAACCAGCGCGGCGCGCTGTTCTATGCGCGTGCCGACAACCTGAACAACTGGCTGGGCGATGTCGCGACCCGCTTGGGTTCGCTGTCGCAACGCCTGTCGGCCAGTGTTGGCCGGGTGAAACTGAACACCGCACTGAAAACCGAAGCCCTGGCGCCGGGTGAAGTGCCGCAGGTCGATGAAGAAGTGGTGGAAACCCCATGGATGCAGATCGACAACGTGTTCTACGAGGCCCGTGGCCAGGCCTGGGCCTTGTCCCACCTGCTGCGCGCCATCGAAGTCGACTTTGCCGACGTGCTGGCCAAGAAAAACGCCACCGTCAGCGTGCGCCAGATCATTCGTGAGCTGGAGGCCTCGCAGGAGCCGGTGTGGAGCCCTATGATTCTGAACGGCAGTGGCTTTGGCATCCTCGCCAACCACTCGCTGGTCATGGCCAACTATATTTCCCGGGCAAACGCTGCAGTGATCGACTTGCGTCAGCTCCTCAACCAGGGGTGATGATGGACGCTACTCAAAAGGAGGCCGCGCACCGCGCGGCCTCCGACGCTGAACTGATCGCCTGGGTCGACGAGCACGACAACCTGCTCGGTACCCTGGTGCGATCCGACCTGCGCCGACGTGGCCTGATCGGCCGTTGCACCTTTATCTTCCTGTTCAATTCTGCCGGTGAGTTGTGTGTGCATCGGCGCACCCTGAGCAAAGCGATGTACCCGGGTTTCTGGGACACCGCGGCGGGCGGCATGGTGGCGGCCGGTGAGAGTTACGCCGATTCGGCGGTCCGTGAGCTGCAAGAAGAGCTCGGCGTTGCGGGCGTGGCGCTGGTCGAGCATGACCATTTCTACTTTGAGGATGGCGACAGCCGGCTCTGGTGCAAATCCTACTCTGCTGTCTGGGATGGCCCGTTGCGCCTGCAACCGGAAGAGGTGATGGAAGCGCGGTTTTTGCCCATTGACATTGTCCTGCAGGAAGCTGAACAAAAGCCTTACTGCCCGGACGCTCAAGAGGGCTTGCGGCGCTATCTGGCCTTGCGTCGCTAAAGTTGCATAAATTGGCGCTATTTGGCTCTTAGCAAGCCGGCTTTTTGCCGTTACACTGCGCGACTTTTCACCCGAACCACCTTTGCGGTTCGGTAGCGCTGCCCCTGCCTGAGTGGGGCTTCGCGGTCGGTAATGCTCCTGGTGAGCGCCGATCAGTCTTTGTCCTCCCAAGAGGATTGCCGGTGGCCAAAAAAGCCGCATCCTTCGCCGCCCTTGGTGGCCTGGTATTTTCCACCGACGCAGGTCGACACTGCCCGGACTGTCGTCAGCCCGTGGATTCGTGCACCTGCAAACAGACCCTGATCCCTGAAGGCGACGGTATTGCGCGCGTGCGACGCGAGAGCAAAGGCCGTGGCGGCAAGACGGTGACCACCATCACCGGCGTGCCGCTGGCCGAAGATGCCCTGAAGGAACTGGCTACCACGCTGAAAAAGCGCTGTGGCACCGGTGGCGCGTTGAAAGACGGCGTTATCGAGATCCAGGGCGATCACGTCGAGTTGCTGTTGGCCGAGCTGATCAAGCTGGGTTACAAGGCGAAGAAATCCGGCGGCTAGCAGCCTCTGTGAAACCCACCCCGATCGCCGGTTTGCTGAACGCGAACTGTCGTCTCCATGGTTTTCACAGAGCCTGTTCCTGACCGGTGTCTAAACTCTGTCCTGCGAGTGGGGTCTACCTTCCTTACAGGCAAATCGTCATTTTCATTCTTTAGACTTCGCCAGCCTTACAAGTAGGGTGTGGTGATCTTCGACTTTATATAGGGGACTTCGATGTCCGTACGACGCACACGCAAAGACGATGGCAGCCAATGGACAGTTGCGGACAGCCGCAGTGTTTACGGGATTCGCCATTGGGGGGCCGGGTATTTCGCGATCAATGAAGCCGGTCGCGTTGAAGTCCGTCCGAACGGCCCGAACAGCACGCCTGTCGATCTGTACGAACAAGTTGACGAGCTGCGCAAAAGCGGCCTGTCCTTGCCGCTGCTGGTGCGCTTCCCCGACATCCTGCAAGACCGCGTGCGCCAGCTGACCGGTGCGTTCGACGCGAACATCGAGCGCCTGGAATACCAGAGCAAGTACACCGCGCTGTACCCGATCAAGGTGAACCAGCAGGAAGCGGTGATCGAGAACATCATCGCCACCCAGGACGTTTCCATCGGCCTGGAAGCCGGCTCCAAGCCTGAGCTGCTGGCCGTGCTGGCCCTGGCACCGAAAGGCGGCACCATCGTCTGCAACGGTTACAAAGACCGTGAGTTCATCCGCCTCGCGCTGATGGGCCAGAAGCTGGGCCACAACGTGTTCATCGTGATCGAGAAAGAATCCGAAGTGGCGTTGGTAATCGAAGAGGCGGCCAACCTCAAGGTCAAGCCACAGGTCGGCCTGCGCGTGCGGTTGTCGTCCCTGGCGTCGAGCAAGTGGGCAGACACCGGTGGCGAAAAGTCCAAGTTCGGTTTGTCGGCGGCGCAACTGCTGTCGGTGGTCGAGCGCTTCCGCGCTGCCGGCCTGGACCAGGGCATCCGCCTGCTGCACTTCCACATGGGGTCGCAGATCGCCAACCTGGCCGACTACCAGCACGGGTTCAAGGAAGCCATTCGTTACTACGGCGAACTGCGCAACCTCGGTTTGCCGGTGGACCACATCGACGTCGGCGGCGGCCTGGGCGTTGACTACGACGGTACCCACTCGCGTAACGCCAGCTCGATCAACTACGACATGGACGACTACGCCGGCGTGGTCGTGGGCATGCTCAAGGAATTCTGCGACGCGCAGAGCCTGCCGCACCCGCATATCTTCTCCGAAAGCGGCCGTTCCCTGACCGCCCACCACGCCATGCTGGTGGTGCAAGTCACCGACGTCGAGAAACACAACGACGAAATCCCGCTGATCGAGAATAAGGAAAACCTGCCGGAAACCGTGCAGTGGCTGGTGGACCTGCTGGGCCCGACCGACATCGAGATGGTCACCGAAACTTACTGGCGTGCCACGCACTACATGAGCGACGTGGCCACCCAGTACGCCGACGGCAAGATCACCCTGGCGGAAAAAGCCTTGGCCGAGCAGTGCTACTTCGCGGTGTGCCGCCGCCTGCACGACTCGCTCAAAGCCCGTCAGCGTTCGCACCGCCAGGTGCTGGACGAGCTCAACGACAAGCTGGCCGACAAGTACATCTGCAACTTCTCGGTGTTCCAGAGCCTGCCGGACACCTGGGCGATTGGCCAGGTCCTGCCGATTCTGCCGCTGCACCGTCTCGACGAAGAGCCGCTGCGCCGCGCCGTGCTGCAAGACCTGACCTGCGACTCCGACGGCAAGATCAAGCAATACGTCGACGAGCAGAGCATCGAAACCAGCTTGCCGGTGCACGCCTTGAACGAAGGTGAAGACTACTTGCTGGGCATTTTCCTGGTGGGCGCTTACCAGGAAATCCTGGGTGACATGCACAACCTGTTCGGCGACACCGACTCGGTGAACATCTACCAGCGTGAAGACGGTTCGGTGTACAGCGCCGGGATCGAGACCCACGACACCATCGAAGACATGCTGCGCTATGTGCACTTGTCGCCGGAGGAGTTGATGACGCACTACCGTGACAAGTGTGCGAGCGCGAAGATCAGTGCGTCGGAGCGTACGCAGTTCCTCGACGCGTTGCGTCTTGGTTTGACGCGTTCTTCGTACCTGTCGTCGTGATCTAAGCTGATAGCAATCTAATGTGGGAGCGGGCTTGCTCGCCAAAGCGGTACATCAGTCACACATGTGTTAACTGACCCACCGCCTTCGCGAGCAAGCCCGCTCCCACATTTGGATCTTCATTTGGCAGTGCCTTGCATGTGGGGTCTGAACGATGTCGAGCAAATGGCTGCAAGCCTTCACCCTGGCATTCGCCGCATTCCTGGCGGCCTGCTCCCCCATCAAAGTGCTCAACGCACTCACGCCCTCCAGCACCTTTACCAAAACCGCCTCCATTGCCTACGGCGATGACCCGCGCCAAACACTCGATGTCTACCGTCCGATCAAGGCATTGCCCAACACCCCGGTCGTGGTGTTTTTCTACGGCGGCAGCTGGAACAGCGGCGCCAAGGATGACTACGGTTTTGTCGGCGAGGCTCTGGCCTCACGCGGCATTGTGGTGGTGATCGCCGACTACCGGCTCTACCCGCAAGTGCGCTACCCCTCGTTTCTGCAGGACAACGCCCAGGCCGTCGCCTGGACTTATCAACACATCGCCGACTACGGCGCTGACCCCAGGCAGCTGTACCTGATGGGGCACAGCTCCGGCGCCTATAACGCGTCGATGCTGGCGCTGGATCCGCGCTGGCTTAAAGAAGTGAACCTGTCGCCCACGATGCTGAAGGGCTGGATCGGCCTGGCCGGGCCGTACGACTTTCTGCCGATTGAAAACCCTGACGTGAAGCCGGTGTTTTTCTTTCCTGACTCACCGCCGGATTCCCAGCCGATCAACCATGTCAGCCACGCTGCGCCGCCGAGTCTGTTGATCGCGTCGGTGAGCGACACGCTGGTCAACCCCACGCGCAACACCGGTGGGTTGGCGAAAAAACTGCGCGCAGCGGATGTACCGGTTGAAGTGTTTTACTTCACCAAGACCAGCCACGCGACACTGGTGGCGTCTATCGCTCGGCCCTTACGCTGGCTGGCGCCGGTATTGGACCGCGTCACGGCCTTTATCCAAGCCACTGATTCTGCCGATTCAAGCGCCAGGCAATCGCCCACAAAGTAAGGCTGCGCAGGGCCATGAACAGCAGGAAGGTTATCCACAGGCCGTGGTTGCCGTACGGCTGCAGCGCCCAGGCGAAGGGCAGCAGCATCGCCACGGTGAGCAGCATGCCGTTGCGCATTTCCCGCGCGCGGGTGGCGCCGATAAACAGGCCGTCGAGCAAGTAGCTCCACACCGCAATCAACGGCAGCACGGCCAGATACGGCAGGTAAATGTCGGCGGTTTCGCGCACGTCGGGGATGTCGGTTTGCATCGCGATGAACAAATGGCCGGCAAAGGTGAACAGCAGCGCGAACCCGACACTGGCGATCAGTGACCAGCCGCAGGCAACCACCAGCGAACGGCGCAGCGCCTGTCGATCATGGGCGCCGATGGCATGCCCGCACAGGGCTTCGACGGCATGGGCCAGGCCGTCCAGGGCATGGGCGGTCAGCAGCAGGCCATTGAGCAGCAGCGCGTTGGCTGCCACGGTGGCGTCGCCCAGGCGTGCGCCTTGCACCGTGATCATGAAAAACACCGATTGCAGGGCGAGGCTGCGGATGAAAATGTCGCGGTTCACCGCCAGCAACGGGCGCCAGCTTTGCCAAACTTTGAGCGCGGCCCAGGCGATTTGCCCGGGGTAGGCGCGCAGGGCGTTTTGCGTCAGGGCCAGGCCGAGCAGGGCGCCGGTCCATTCGGCAATGACTGACGCACGTGCGGAGCCGACCACGCCCCACTCCAGGCCGAGGACGAACCACAGGTTCAAGGCGATGTTGACCAGGTTGGTGGTCAACAGAATCGCCAGCGGCGCGCGGGCGTTTTGCGTGCCCAGGAACCAGCCCACCAACGCGTAGCTGGCCAGGGCGGCGGGCAGGCCGAACAGGCGCGTGTGGAAAAACTCGCGGGTCAGCTGATTGAGCTCGGGAGAGGGTTGCATCCACTCCAACGCCAGGTGGCTCAGCGGAATGCCGACGGTGCCCAGCAACATCGCCAACCCCAGGGCCAGCAGCAGGCCTTGCAGCAGGATTTGCCGCAGCGCCGCGCCGTCATTGCGCCCGGCGGCTTGGGCAGCGAACCCGGTGGAGCCCATGCGCAGAAAGCCCATGGCCCAGGCGAGGAAGGTGTACAGGCTGGCACCGACGGCCACGGCGCCCAACTGGTGGGCGTGGGGCAGGTGGCCGATGACCATGCTGTCGACCAGGGCCACCAGCGGCACCGAAATATTTGACAGGATCATCGGCGCGGCCAGCGCCCAGACGCGACGGTGGGTGGGGCGGTGGCGCCAGTCGGTGAGCAGGGTAGTCATGGAGGCTCCTTTGGGGGAGCGGTATTGTAACTGGCCCCCCGCTGCACCGCAGAACCAATGTGGGAGCTGGCTTGCTCGCGAAAGCGGTGGATCAGTGAAAGGTATGTTGACTGACCCACTGCATTCGCGAGCAAGCCCGCTCCCACAATTTGAGCTGTATTGCTTGTGGGATTTGGCTTGGAGTGATCAGGGGCCAGAACCAAAGCACCCTCCGTCGGTCAATGTGACCAGCACCTCATCGGCCCCTCGCAGGCTGATATATAGTTCACCCCTCGGACCCCTCTCACGACGAGTGCCCCATGCTTAACAAAGGACTGTTCCTGGCCTGCGCGCTGGCCCTGCTGAGCGCCTGCGATTCCTCCGATAAACCGGCTGCCCCGACCGCTCCTGCGGCGGCGACGGTTGCACCCAAACCGGCGAAAGCGGTGGTGGATGTGGCAGCGCTGAAACAGCGCTATGCCGGCCGTGAGTTGAGCGTGGTGGACGTGTCCGAAGTCCAGTTGGACGGGGCCAGCACGCTGTCGGTGAGCTTTTCCATCCCGTTGGACCCCGAGCAGAAATTCGCCGACAAAGTCCACTTGGTGGACAGCAAGTCCGGCAAGGTCGATGGCGCCTGGGAGCTGTCCGATAACCTGATGGAGCTGCGCCTGCGCCACCTCGAGCCGCAGCGCAAACTGGTGCTGACCGTCGACGCCGGAGTCAAGGCGGTCAACGACAACAAGCTCGCCGCCGAGTACACCGCGCGCCTGGAAACCCGTGACCTGCAAGCCACGGTCGGCTTTGCCAGCCGCGGCACGTTGTTGCCGACGCGCCTGGCCGAAGGCCTGCCGGTGATTGCGCTGAACGTTGACAAGATCGATGTCGAGTTTTTCCGTATCAAGCCCGAATCGCTGCCCTCGTTCCTCGCGCAGTGGGGGCGTAACACCAGCCTGCAGAGTTATGAGTCGCGCGAACTGTTACCGATGGCCGACCTGGTCTACGGTGGCCGCTTCGACCTGAACCCGGCGCGCAATACGCGCGAGACCCTGTTGCTGCCGATCGCCGGCCTCAAGCAATTGCAGCAGCCGGGCGTGTACCTGGCGGTGATGCGCGCCTCGGGCACCTACAACTATTCGCAACCGGCCACGCTGTTCACGTTGAGTGATATCGGCCTGTCGGTGCACCGCTATGCCAATCGCCTGGATGTGTTTACCCAGGCGCTCGAAGGTGGCAAGGCGCTGGAGGGCGTGGACCTCGAAGTGCTGGATGCCGAAGGCCGTGTGCTGGGCCAGGGCAAGACCGAAAAGGGTGGCCATGCCGAGTTGCCGCTGCCGAAAAAAGCCCAGGTGTTGCTGGCCAAGCTTGGCGAACAGACCAGCCTGCTGCGTCTGGACAGCGCTGCGCTGGACCTGGCCGAGTTCGATATCGGCGGCCAGCCGGCGCACCCACTGCAGTTTTTTGTGTTCGGCCCACGTGACCTGTATCGCCCCGGTGAAACCGTGCTGCTCAACGCCTTGTTGCGCGACAAGGATGGCAATGCCGTCAAGCCGCAACCGGTGAGCGTGGAGGTGCGCCGGCCGGATGAGCAGGTCAGCCGCAAGTTCGTGTGGGATGCCGATGCGTCGGGCCTCTATCAGTATCAATTGCAGTTGGCCGGTGAAGCGCCGACCGGGCGCTGGCAACTGGTGTTCGACCTGGGCGACGGCAAGCCGCAGCTGTATGAGTTTCTTGTCGAAGACTTCCTGCCCGAGCGCCTGGCGCTGGAACTCAAGGGCAGTGACACAGCCTTGAGCCCGGCGGAGAACCCGGTGATTCACGTCAATGGTCGCTACCTCTACGGCGCACCGGCATCGGGCAACCGCGTGAGCGGGCAAGTGTATGTGCGCCCGTTGCGCGAGGCCGTCAAATCGCTGCCGGGCTACCAGTTCGGCTCCGTCACCGAAGAAGAACTGAGTCAGGATTTCGAGCTGGACGAAAGCGTGCTCGACGCCAAGGGTCAGGAAGACCTGACGCTGGAAAGCAAATGGGCCGAGGCCAAATCACCCCTGCAACTGATCGTGCAAGCCAGCCTGCAAGAGTCAGGTGGGCGCCCGATCACTCGGCGCCTGGTGCAGCCGATCTGGCCGGCCGAGCAACTGCCGGGCCTGCGTGGCTTGTTTGACGGCAAGGAAACCAACGGCGATGGCCCAGCTGAATTCGAAGTGCTGCTGGCCAACCAGGACGGGCAGAAACTCGCCGCGCAAAACCTCAAGGTGCGCCTGGTGCGTGAGCGCCGCGACTACTACTGGAACTACTCGGAAAGCGACGGCTGGAGTTACCACTTCAACGAGAAATTCCTCAACCTCGACGAACGGACCCTGAACATCAAGGCTGGCGACACCGCCAAGGTCAGCTTCCAGGTCGAGTGGGGCCCTTACCGTGTCGAGGTCGAAGACCCGCAAACCGGGCTGGTCAGCAGCCTGCGTTTCTGGGCCGGTTACCAGGCCCAGGACAACACCGAAGGCGGTGCCGTGCGCCCCGACCAAGTCAAATTGGCGTTGGATAAACCGGCGTATGGCGATGGCGATACCGCCAATGTCACCGTCACGCCACCGGCAGCCGGTAAAGGCTACCTGCTGGTGGAATCCAGTGAAGGGCCGCTGTGGTGGCAGGAAATCGATGTGCCGGCCGAAGGCAAAAGCTTCGCCGTGAAGCTCGACCCCAAATGGTCGCGCCATGACCTGTACGTCAGCGCGCTGGTGATTCGTCCGGGTGAGCGCAAGGCCAATATCACGCCTAAACGGGCCGTGGGTTTGCTGCACCTGCCACTGGATCGCACCCAGCGCAAACTTGGCCTGACCCTCACCGCGCCGGAAAAAATGCGCCCCAAACAACCGCTGACGGTGAAGATCGCCGCCAGGAACGCCGACGGCAGCGTGCCCAAGCAGGTGCATGTGCTGCTGGCGGCCGTGGACGTGGGCATCCTCAATATCACTGAATACCCGACACCGGACCCGTACTCTAGCCTGTTTGGTCGCAAGGCCTATGGCGTGGACCAGTTCGATATCTACGGCCAGTTGATCGAGGCCGGCCAGGGCCGTTTGGCCAGTCTGGCCTTCGGCGGTGATGCGGCGCTGGCCAAGGGCGGCAAACGCCCGGACACCAGCGTGACCATTGTGGCGTTGCAGAGCGCGCCCGTGACGCTGAATGAACAGGGCGAGGGCGAAGTCAGCGTCAATATCCCCGACTTCAATGGCCAATTGCGCCTGATGGCCCAAGCCTGGAGCGATGACCGTTATGGCATGGCCGAAGGCAAGATGGTGATTGCCGCGCCGCTGATTGCCGAGCTGTCGGCGCCGCGCTTTCTCGCCGGTGGTGACCAGACCACGTTAGCGCTGGACCTGTCCAACCTGTCGGGCACAGCGCAGAAACTCGATGTGCAATTGAGCACTGAAGGGCAACTGGAGCTGGTCAACAGCGGCGCGCAGTCCGTTGAACTCAAGCAAGGCCAGCGCACCACCTTGCGCATCCCGGTCAAAGCCTGGGGCGGGTTAGGGCAGGGCAAGGTCAAGGTCACCGTAAATGGCCTCGACCTGCCGGGCGAAAACCTGCCGCCGTTCAGCCGCGAGTGGACCCTGGGTGTGCGCCCGGCCTACCCGGCGATGCTCAAGCATTACCGCGCAGTGCTCAAGGATCAGCCGTGGAGCTTGCCGGTCGGCAGCCTGGACCTGTTCGATGCCTCGGGGCGCGAGGCACTGTTGAGCCTGTCGAGTCGGCCGCCACTGAACCTCGGCGCGCAGATCAGTGCACTCAAGGCTTACCCTTATGGCTGCCTCGAGCAGACCGCCAGCGGCCTGTATCCGTCGCTGTATGCCGACGCCGCCCTGCTCAAGCGCCTGGGCGTCAAGGGCGAGTCGGAGAGCGAACGCAAACGCAAGATCGAGCTCGGCATCGAGCGCCTGCTGGGCATGCAGCGCTACAACGGCAGCTTTGGTTTGTGGGGCGCCGACGGCGAAGAGGAGTATTGGCTGACTGCTTATGTCACCGACTTCCTGCTGCGCGCCCGCGACCAGGGCTTTGCCGTGCCGCCTGAAGCACTGAAGAAAGCCAGCGAACGCCTGCTGCGCTACGTGCAGGAACG
This sequence comes from Pseudomonas sp. R9.37, assembly GCF_963878885.1. Taxonomy (NCBI): domain Bacteria; kingdom Pseudomonadati; phylum Pseudomonadota; class Gammaproteobacteria; order Pseudomonadales; family Pseudomonadaceae; genus Pseudomonas; species Pseudomonas sp. R9.37. The sequence continues at coordinate 592,575 of NZ_CAWNZA010000043.1, forward strand.
CAACCTGATCGAAGTGGATTACAGCGACAACGCCGACCACACCCGCTTTGCCGTGCAGGCCTATGCCGGCATGGTGCTGGCGCGCAGTCAGCAAGCGCCATTGGGCGCGTTGCGCAGTATCTTCGAGCGCCGCAGCGAGGCGCGCTCCGGGTTGCCGTTGGTGCAGTTGTCCATTGCCCTGCAAAAAATGGGCGACCAGCCACGTGCCGATCAAGCCTTGCTTGCCGGCCTGGCGGCGCAACGCAATGCCAACGAGTGGCTGGCCGACTACGGCAGCCCGCTGCGTGATCAGGCGATGATCCTGGCATTGCTTGAAGAAAACGACTTGGCCAAGGGCAAGCGCGAGGAGCGCTTGTTTACGCTCTCGGACCAGTTGGCCGCCAGCCCTTATCTCTCGACCCAGGAGCGTAATTCACTGTTCCTGGCCGGGCGCCTCGGGTTTTCCCAGCCGGAGTCGAACTGGCAGGTGTCGCTGACCGGCAGTGGCGGTGCGCAAACGTTGAACAACCAACAATCGACGCTGGCGTTGGATGGCAAGCAGCTGTCCAGCGACCTGACCCTGAGCAATCAGGGCGAGGCGCCGGTTTACCAGCAACTGACGATCTCGGGTTACCCCCAAGTGCCACCGGCACCGGGCGGCGACAACCTGAGTATCCGCCGCGAATACCTGGGCATGAATGGCCAGCCGCTGAACCTGCATAACGTCAACAGCGGTGACCTGGTGCTGGTGCATGTGGCGGTCAGCGCCAAGCAGCGTGTACCGGACGCGTTGGTGGTTGACCTGTTGCCGGCTGGCCTGGAGCTGGAGAACCAGAACCTGGCACAAAGTGCAGCCAGCCTGGAAAACGCCAGCAGCCAGGTGAAGGAGTGGCGCGAGTCGATGCAGAACGCGTCGCTCAAGCACCAGGAGTTCCGCGATGACCGCTATGTGGCGGCGATGAACCTGGAGGGTTATGGCGCCACCACGCACTTGTTGTACCTGGCGCGTGCGGTGACGCCGGGGACTTATCGCGTGCCGCCGCCGCAGGTGGAGTCGATGTATCGGCCGAACTGGCAGGCGGTGGGGGAGACGCCGGCGGATCTGGTGATCAAGGGGCGCTGATACCTGGCGGTAGGAATGGGGTTCAAATGTGGGGGCTGGCTTGCCTGCGATGGCGGTGGGTCAGTCAGCACATTTGATGGCTGATAGACCGCTATCGCAGGCAAGCCAGCTCCCACAGGGGATTGGGGGGGCTTGGGGTTTAGTGCACAACCCAACTAAGCAGCCACAGGCCTAGCATCAGCCAGATCACGCCAATGATGATCGAGGCGCGCATGAAGGCGCGAACGGCCGAATACAGGAAGAGCAGGCCGATGATCAGGGTGATGATGCTGATGATCGAGGTGTCCATGCCCAGTGCGCGGGACATGCCATCGACAAAGTCGCCACCGGCATGGGTGAGCATATTGAACAGCCCACTGAAGAATTCGACGATGTAGTGGATGATCAGGCCAATCGTGTTACCCAACCATCCGAAAAAGTCTGCTTGCATAGGTGTGTCTCGATGAATAAGTGGACGAAATTGCCAGCACTGGGCCTTTGGTCGCGAAGGGTCGCGGCTAGTTCCGTGAAGCATAGAGGTTTGCGGGGTTGAATTTGCGATTTGTTGTGGGCGGGGTGGGGCCGTTGTGAGTGAGTTGACTGACAAATCGCTTTCGCGAGCAAGCCCGCTCCCACATTTACTGGGCTGGGCATTTGGATGTGTGTTGGCAGTCATTGCCCTCTTGTGGCTGGCGGATCGGATTTGGCCGTTGCCGTTGCCCAAGGATGACTTGGCGCGGGTGGTGCTGGCTGAGGATGGCACGCCGTTGTGGCGCTTTGCCGATGCCAATGGCGTGTGGCGGTATCCGGTGCAGACCCGTGAGGTGTCGCCGTATTACCTGGACGCGCTGCTCACCTACGAAGATCGCTGGTTTTACGAGCACCCCGGCGTGAACCCGCTGGCGCTGCTACGGGCGACGTGGCAGAACCTGACGGGCGCGCGCGTGGTGTCGGGCGGCAGCACCTTGTCGATGCAGGTGGCGCGGTTGCTCGACCCGCATTCGCGCACTTTCCACGGCAAGCTGCGTCAGCTGTGGCGCACTGCGCAGTTGGAATGGCATTTGTCCAAGGACGAGATCCTCAATCTGTACCTGAACCGCGCGCCCTTTGGCGGGACGTTGCAGGGCGTGGCGGCGGCCAGTTGGGCGTATTTGGGCAAGTCCCCGGCGCAGCTGACCCATGCCGAAGCCGCGTTGCTCGCCGTATTGCCCCAGGCGCCGAGCCGTCTGCGCCCGGATCGCCACCCGCAACGCGCCCAGCAGGCCCGCGACAAAGTGCTGCGCCGCCTTGCCGAATTCCAGGTGTGGCCGCAGTCGGCCGTTGATGAAGCCCTGCAAGAGCCGCTGCTGCTCGCCCCTCGGCTCGAACCCAGCCTTGCGCCGTTGCTGGCCCGCCGCCTCAACCGTCAGGACAGCCCTCCGCTGATCCGCACCACCCTGGACGCCACGCTGCAACGCCGCCTCGAAGACCTGCTGCTGGGCTGGCGCGCGCGGCTGCCGGAACACACCTCCGCCGCCATCCTGGTGGTGGAGGAAGAAACCATGGCCGTGCGCGCCTACCTCGGCTCGGTGGATATCAATGACACCAAGCGCTTTGGCCATGTCGACATGATCAGCGCGCTGCGCTCGCCCGGCTCGACCTTGAAACCTTTTCTGTACGGCATGGCGCTGGACGAGGGGTTGATCCACTCCGAGTCGCTGCTGCAGGACGTGCCCCGGCGTTATGGCGATTACCGGCCAGGCAACTTCTCCATGGGTTTCAGCGGCGCAGTGCCGGCGAGTACGGCGCTGTCCAGTTCATTGAATTTGCCGGCGGTGCAGTTGCTGGAGGCCTATGGGCCGAAACGGTTTGCTGCGCAGATGCGCATCGGCGGCGTGCCGCTGGCATTGCCGGCGTTGGCCGAACCGAACTTGGCGCTGATTCTGGGCGGGGCGGGCAGCCGTCTGGAGGACTTGGTCAGCGGTTACAGCGCCTTTGCCCGCGACGGCAGGAGTGCTGCTATCCGATTACAGCCGGACGATACGCTTAAAGAACGGCCTTTACTGTCGCCAGGGTCCGCCTGGATTGTGCGGCGCATCCTCAGCGGCCAGGCGCGGCCCGACCGTGACCCGCGTGCCGAGCTGGTGCAGCGCCCGGTGCTGGCCTGGAAAACCGGCACCAGCTATGGCTTTCGCGATGCCTGGGCGCTGGGTGTGGGGCCGCGCTACCTGATCGGCGTGTGGATTGGCCGGCCCGACGGCACGCCCGTACCGGGGCAGTTCGGGCTGGCGTCGGCGGCGCCGTTGATGTTGCAGGTGCATGATGTGCTGACCAACCGCGACAGCCAGCGCGGGATCAGCGCGCCCGTCAGGCCGGTGCCTGCCAATGTTGGCGTGGCCGCGATCTGTTGGCCGCTGGGCCAGCCCATGAGCCGCAGCGACCCCAATTGCCGCCGTCAGCGCTTTGCCTGGACGCTGGACAACACCACGCCGCCGACCTTGCAGGCCTTGGATCAGCCGTTGAGCGTGGGATTGATGGAAAGCGTGTGGGTCAATGCCAAAGGCTTGCGGGTGGACGCGCATTGCCCTGGCGCAGTGTCAAAAAATATCGCCTTGTGGCCGGCACCGCTGGAGCCCTGGCTGCCCAGGGGGGAGCGCCGCGAGGCGCGCATCCCGGCTGCCGACCCCGATTGCCCGCCGCCAGCGCTGGCCGCCTCGTCGCCGCTGTCCATCGTCGGCGTACGCGAAGGCGACCAACTGCGTCTGCCCGCCGCCAGCCAGCAGGCCCTGCACTTGAAAATCTCTGCCCTGGGCGGCAGTGGCCGGCGCTGGTGGTTCCTCAACGGCGCGCCGCTGGGCGATAGCGCCAATCAGGACAGCATCAACGCCAGCTTCGAACAGCTGGGCCGCTACCAGCTCAGCGTCCTCGACGAAGCCGGCCAAACCGCCCGCCTCGAATTCAGCGTCGTCGATTAGCCAGCCTACCCCACCCCATTGTGGCGAGCGGGCTTGCCCCGCGTTGGGCTGCGCAGCAGCCCCAGAAGACTCATGCCTCGCGTCGTCAGATCTCAGGGCCGCTTCGCGCCCCAACGCGGGGCAAGCCCGCTCGCCACAACAAGCCCGCAAACACCTATCAAATGCAGGCGCAGCCTTACCCGCGATAGCGCTCCCAGCAACCCCTCCCAAGTTTGATCTGCACCCGATTCAAATGTGGGAGCGGGCTTGCCCGCGATGGCGCCCTCAGCAACCCCCCCAAGTTTGATCTACACCCGATTCAAATGTAGGAGCGGGCTTGCCCGCGATGGCGCCCTCAGCAACCCCTCCCAAGTTTGATCTACACCCGATTCAAATGTAGGAGCGGGCTTGCCTGCGATGGCGCCCGCAGCAACCCCCCCCAAGTTTGATCTACACCCGATTCAAATGTAGGAGCTGGCTTACCCGCGATGGCGCCCTCAAACACACCACCGGGATTCACTTGCCTTCATCCCTGATCCCCCCGAAGCTATACACCTTCAGGAGCCCCCGCATGAACCTCGAACACCTCACCGAACGCCTGCACCGCATCCGCGATAACAACGACTGGAAGCAGTTCCACAGCCCGAAAAACCTGGCCATGGCCGCCAGTGTGGAAATGGCTGAGCTGGTGGAAATCTTCCAATGGCTGAGCGAAGACCAATCGCGCCAGCTACCCGCCGACACACTCGCCCACGCCGGGCAGGAAGTCGGCGATATCGTGTTGTACCTGCTGTTGCTGTGCAGCGAGTTGGGCCTGGACATGAACGAGGTGGTACGCGCCAAACTGGCCGACAGCGAACGGCGGTTTGCCCATGACTGATCGTCATTTCGACCAGCTGGCCACGCGCTTTGCCGAGAAAATCTACGGCGGTGCCAAAGGCGCAATTCGCCTGGCGGTGCTCCAGGCCGACCTGATCGAAGCGCTGCCGGACCGTCCATTGCGGGTGTTGGATATCGGCGCAGGCCTGGGGCATATGTCGCTGTGGCTGGCCGAGCGCGGCCACCAAGTGACCCTGGCCGAGCCCGCCGAGCCGATGCTCGAAGGCGCGCGCCAGCGCTTCGCCGACGCCGGCCAGAGCGCAACCTTTATCCACGCGCCCTGGCAAGAACTGCTCGGCCAACTCACCCAGCCCTACGATTTGGTGCTATGCCACGCCGTGCTGGAATGGCTGGCCGAACCCCATGCGATCCTGCCGGTGCTGCACCAGCTCACCGTGCCGGGCGGCTGGCTGTCGCTGGCGTTCTACAACCGCGATGCGCTGATTTACCGCAACCTGCTCAAAGGTCACTTTCGCAAAATGCGCAAGAACGACATGGCCGGCGAGAAGCAGAGCCTCACCCCGCAGCAGCCGCTCGACCCGCGGGAGTTGGCGGCGCAACTCGAGGGGCTTTGGCAGGTCGAAAGCCAAAGTGGCGTGCGGGTGTTCCACGACTACATGCCGGTGGAATTCCAGGCCCGCGCCGATGTGCAGGATTTATTGGAGATGGAACTCGCTCACCGTCGTCACCCAAGCTTTGCCGGACTTGGGCGTTATTTGCACTGGATTTGCCGTCCGGTTTAAGCGGCCCAGTCTGCGGAGGTCGAAATGCGTCGTCTCTGTTTGATCCTGTTGTCGGTGGGCTTGAGCGCCTGCTCCAGCCCCAATCCCTACGTGGCCGCTTCCGCGCCGATGCCCCCGGCACCGGCCCAGGCGGCCAACACCTTTGATGCCAGCGCCTACCCGGCGCCGGTGCGCGACTATGGCGCCTACCGCAGCTGGGGCTGGCTCAACGGCCAACTGCCGGCGGGCACGGCCTGGGCCGACTCGGCGCAGATTGCCGAGGCGGTCAGTGGCGCGCTCGACCAGCGAGGCCTGCGACCCTTGCATGACAACCGTGCGCCCGACCTGCTGGTGAGCGCCGATGTGCGTCTGGAAAAACGGCTGCGTCAGGTCCAGGACGACTATGGCTACGGTTACGGCGGCTATAACCGCTATGGCAATGGCTACGGCATGTACAACACCGTGCCGGTGGTGCGCACGTATGAAGTGACGGTCGCCGTGGCGCGCATCAGCCTGTTCGATGCCCGCACTCGCCAGCCGGTGTGGAGCACCAGCGCCGAAACCGCCAGCCAGGGCAGCCTGAGCCAACGGGCCGATGCCTTGCGCGAAGCGATGCAGAAGGCAATGAGCGCCTATCCACCCAGTTAGCAGCTATTCTCATCTCAGGCTGAATTGTCTTTTGGAGATAAACCATGTTTCGTCGCATTGCTGCACTTGCTGTTGTCGTGTTGCTGGGCGGTTGCCAGTCCAACCAGGTCAACCACGACTTTGACGCCAGCCGCGACTTCGGCGCCTACCGCAACTGGGCCTGGAAAGACCCGGCGCTGCAATATCGCCCGGATGATCCGCGGATCAAGAGCGACCTCACCGAGCAGCGCATCCGCCAGGCCGTGGGTGAACAACTTGACCAACGCGGCCTGCGCCCCGCCGCAGCCGGCACCAAGGCTGACCTGAACGTGCAGGCTTACCTGATCGTCGAAGACCGCCAGCAACAAGTCACCACCAACTACGGCGGCGCCTGGGGTGGCCCATGGAATGGCTATTGGGGCGCGCCGATGTACAACGAAACGCGCAACATCACCTACAAAGTCGCAACCCTCCAGATCGACTTGCTGGACGGCAAGGACGGCAAGCTGGTGTGGCGCGGCAGTGACGAGCAGATGATGGCCACCAGCCCAAATCCACAGGATCGCAACAACGCCATCCGCACCACCGTCAGCAAAATCCTCTCCAACTACCCGCCGCACTGAACCTTTCCCCAATTCCCTGTGGGAGGGGGCTTGCCCCCGATAGCGCAGTGTCAGTCAATAATGCTGTGGCCGACCTACCGCCATCGCGGGCAAGCCCGCTCCCACATTGGATCCCCTGCAGCCTTGAGTCAGCGCATCGCTCAGCCCTTGTCTACACTCAAAGACACCCCAGGAGAGTAAGCGCTCGGCGACTCGCCGGCACAGGAGTGCTCGATGTCTCCCCGATTTCATTGCAAGCAGCGCGGCGCCATTGGCTTGATGGCCGCCGGCGTATTGGCGGTGGTGTTGGCGTTTACCTTGCTGGTGATCGACAGCGGCCGTTTGTACCTGGAAAAGCGCAAGTTGCAAGGCGTGGCGGACACGGCAGCGCTGGAAGCTGTCAGCCGCAATGGCACCTGCCTGGCAGGGTTGAGTGCGGCGGCCTACGCCGGGCAAAGCGTGGCGCGCAATTATTTCGTGGTGGGCAACGGCAACACCCTGGTGACCAGCTGTGGCTCCGTCACCACTGGCGCCTCGGGCCAGCGCACGTTCAGCGCAAACCCCGCGCTGTCGTCAGCCATTCAGGTAGTGGCCAGCAAAACCGTCACGACCAGCGTGGCCGGCGGCGTGTGGGCCCTGTTTTCCGGCAACCCGGTCAGCCTCAACACGGTCCTGTCAGCCACGGCGGTGGCGGCCAAGCCCACGCCATCCTTGGCCCAACTGACCATCAACAGCACGTTGGCCAGCGTCAACACCGCCAGCGCAAGCCTGTTGAACCCCTTGTTCAGCGGCTTGCTCGGCGGCAACCTCAACCTGACACTCGCCGGCTGGAATGGCTTGCTCAATACCAATATCAGCCTGCTCAGTTACCTCGACCAACTGGCGATCAACCTGGGCGTGACCGCAGGTAACTACACCCAACTGCTCAACACCAACGTGACCGCCTCGCAGTTGATCCAGGCCGCAATCACGGTGCTCACCGCCAACGGCGCGACGGCGGATGTACTGACGGCCCTGGGCAGCTTGAAAATCGCCGCCATCAACCAGGCCCCGCTGACCCTCGGGCAGATCCTGCAGTTGCAGACGGGCACTACCGCCGCCGCGCTGAATGCCAACCTGCAGGTGTTTCAGCTGATTCAGGGCGTAGTGCAGCTGTCCAACAGCCAGAGTGCGGCTGCCGCGACCTTGCCCGTCAGCCTGCTGGGGCTGGCCAATATCACCACGCAGGTCAAAGTGATCGAGCCGCCGCAACTCTCGGCGATTGGCGACCCGGCGTTGGCCGCGGCCAACCCCCTGGGGCCGAATGCGATTTATGTGCGCACTGCCCAGGTGCGCACCGAGGTGACGGTCAGCCTGCCGGTGCTGAGCAGTTTGTCGGGGCTCACCACGGCTGTGAATAACCTGGTGGGGCCGCTGACGCCGGTGATCAACAGCCTGTTGAGCCTGAACCTGGTGAGCACGATCAACTCGGCGCTGTGTTTGCTGGGGGCCGGCTGCCAACAACTGGACCTGCTGGCGTTGCCGGGCAACCTGCCGCTCAATATCGTGCTGGATGCCGGCGGCGCCAGCAGCTATGTCACCGCCTACAGTTGCCCGACGGGCAGCGCTGGCACCAAGAGCCTGACGGCCTACACCACCACCTCGCTGGCGTCGCTGAATGTGGGCGCTATCACCAATGCGTTTTCCAGCACCTTGCCGATGACCGTGGCGCCTTTGGCGCTGATCGATATCGGCACCAAGACCTGCCATGAAATCCTCGGAATCGGCACCTGCGGTACGCGTGTGCCGTTCGCCGGCGGTGGCGTCGCGATCAAGGTGCTAAGCCCGATTGCGGCGAGCAATCAGACCCTGGTGTTCTCCAGTACTGCGCCGTTCGCCACGCCACCTAATGTGGGCCTCACCCCGACCTATCAGGCTGCCGCGCCGGCGACCAATGTGGTCAGCAGCCTGTCGACCACGCTTAATGGCGTAGGCATTACGGCGTACCAGCCGGTCGGCAGTAACCCGTTGGGCGCGCTGGCGGCAAGCGTCGTGTCGCTGCTCGGCGGCGTCAGCGCCATCGTCACCCCGGTGGTGGACAGCCTGCTGGGCCCGCTGCTCAACCCGATCCTCAACAACCTGTTGAACATGTTGGGCATCAGCCTGGCGAATGTGAACGTGGGCGCTAACCTGACCTGCGGCCAGACCGGCGAGGCCTACCTGGTGATTTAAGCGTCGGTGGCCCTGGGCAGTTCCACACAAAACCGCGCGCCGTGTTCGCCATTGCTGACGCTGAGGCGTCCGCCCATGTTTTCAACGATGCCGTAGCTCACCGACAGGCCCAACCCGGTGCCCACGCCAATCGGCTTGGTGGTGAAGAACGGTTCGAAGATCCGCTCCAGCAAGCGCGGGTCAATGCCCCCGCCGTTGTCCTCGACCCAGATGCGCACGTGGCGGCTATCGTGTTCGGTGTGCACGGCAATCCACGGGCGCAGCTCAGGGTTTTTTTCGCGCTGGCCCAGCAGGGCATCGCGGGCGTTGACCATCAGGTTGATCAGCACCTGTTCAAGCTGGTCGACGTAACCTTTGACCTGCACGGGAACGTCCGCCTGGGTCAGGCGAACTTCCACGCCTTTGCCGCGCAGGCCTTCACTGAGCAGCGACAGGGTGCCCTCAACTGCCTGCGCCGGGTCGAACGGTTGCTGCTCGACCTCCGAGCGGCGGCCAAACACGCGCATATGGTCCACCACCCGGGCTGCGCGTTGAACCTGGGCGTCGATGCGCTGGAGTTTTTCAGTGAGGTAATCGACCTGCACGTCGCCATTGCCCAGGCGCTTGAGCACATTGACGACGGCCATGCGCATCACGTTCAGCGGCTGGTTGATCTCATGGGCCAGGCCGGTGGCCATTTCACCGAGGGTGGCCATTTTTGCGCTTTGCGTCAGTTGCTGCTGCGAGCGACGCACTTCGGTGTTGTCGCGGCCCACGGCCTGCACCTCGACCAGGTCACCGTGCTCATCGAACACGCCGCGGTCCGACCAGACCCACCAGGCGTGTTCGCGCCCGGGCAGTTGCAGGCTGATTTCGGCGGTGCTGACTGGAAACTCCGGGGTCAACTGCCCGATACGCTGCACAAACGCCTCGCGCTGTTCGGCTGAGAGCCAGTCGCCCAGGTTCAGCCCGCGCAACTGTGCGGGCCGGCATTCGAGGTAGTTGGCCAATGGCGTGTTGCCGAAGGTCAGGGTCAGGTCCGGGCGGTAGCGGCAGATCATCGCCGGGGAGTCTTCCACCAGAATTCGGTAACGCTCCTCGCTGTCCTTGACCTGTTGCGCGGCCAAGGTCGCGTCGGTGACGTCCAGCCACAGGCCAATCGCTTCCACCGGCAGGCCCAGGTCGTCGCGCAGCAATTTGGCTTCGTCGAGCAGCCAGTGGTAATCGCCGTGTGTGTCCTGCACACGGTAACGACTGCGTACGCTGCCTTCGCGCAGCAGTTGGCGCGTGCGCTGAAAGTACAGGTCGCGGTCGTCGGGATGCACCCATTGCACCAGGCTGTCGTGGCTGCACTCGGCCAGGGTGCGGCCCAGCAACGGCAGCAGGCTGTCACTGAAAAACACCGGCAGCAGAGCGCCGTTCACGTAGCGCTGCACGTAGATCACCGCCGGTGAGCTGGCAATCAGGTTATCCAGGCGAGCATGGGCGGCATCGGCTTGCACCTGCTGGTTCTTGATGTCGCTGATGTCGAGCATGAACCCGACCCAGCGGCGTTGCTCACCCACGCCCAGCACTTGGCCCTGTACTCGATACCAGGTGGGCGGTTGGGCGCTTTCGCCGCGGTTGAGGCGTACGCTGGCGAGCAACGGCTTGCCCAGGGTCTGCAGGTCGCGCAGGCGGCTGTGCAGTTCCTCCCGGTCGGCGGGGTGGATGAGCGCCAGCCAGGTGTCGAGGGCTTGCCGGGTTTGGGCTTGCTCTGAGCCGATGTTGCGCATCAATTGCGGCGCGAGTTGGATTTCAGAACTGGCCGGCAGCAACTCGAACCAGCCGGTGCCCAGCAGGCCTTGCAGGGCTTCCAGGCGCTCCAATTGTTGGTGGTGGCGTTGCTCGCGCAGGCGGCCGAGCAACGGCGCGGCGAGGGCGGCGGCGAGGTTCAGCCAATCGCGGTCGCGCATGTGCGGCTGGCCGTTGTACGCGCCGCACAGTAACCACGCGGCCACGCCCTGGCCATCGCGATACGGCACCAGAAACCCGTCGGCATTGCCGAATACGCTGTGCAACCGCGGGTGTTCTCCGCGTCCATAAGGTGCCTGCAAACTCAGCGGGGCAGTGCCGTTGAGGCTGTCCAGGCAGGTGCCGAGGCGCTGCCCGTCGTGCCAGAACAGCGGCGCATCGTGGTTGGCGTACTGGCTGTAGATCACCCAGTCCTGGTCTTCTTGATCGAGCAGCGCGAGGGCCACGCACGGGATGCGCCAACGTTGCGCCACGCTGGCCAACTGTTCGTTGAACACGTCGGGCAGCCGGCTGAGGCTGCACACACTCAGGTGTTCACTCACAAGGCTGGCCAATTGCTGATTCTGTTCGCGCTGCTCGGCCAGGTGCCGGCCATTGAGCAAATCGCCGATGTCTACGGCATGCAGCAGCCAGCCGTTATCCTGAGCTTCAATCGTGCCTCGCGTTTGCAGGATTTGCCCGGCGACGCCGCGAAAATCTAGGTCAAGGCTGTGGCGCTGCCAATCGGCAGGAACGCCTTCTACCACCCTCGTGCTGTGGGCACACAACAGGTCCAGGAGGGGCGGTGAACCCGTGTACTGCGCCAGATGTGGACGCAGTGCACCGCTGATTTCGAGCACGCGGCCGTGCGCGTCCAACCACAGATGCAGCCCGGCGGCAGGCGGCGCAGGCGTGTCCAGGGCCAGCGCGCTGCTTCGGCCGAGCAGACGCCCGAAGAGTTTGTCCCCCGAGGTCAAAACTGCAGGCTCGAGGTGGCCTGCAGCGTCGTCGGCAGCTGCGGTACGGTGCCGATGCCGGGCAGGACAATAAACGGCATTACCGCCTGCAGGTTGGCGGTGGGGTAGTTGATCTTCACTAACAACAAGCCGCTGTTGAAGGTGGTGGTGACTTGCGTGGCGGCGTCGAATTTGTAGGCGGGCGGGATCCACAGCAAACGGTTGGCGACTGCGGTTTTGGCGGTGTTTTGCACGGCGGCGGCGTAGCCCTGCATGTTGGGGTCCAGCGCCACGCTCAGCCGCACGGCTTCTGCCGTCGCCTGGTTGAACGACTGCAACAACAGCAGCGGCAGGCTATAGCTGACCATGCCGTAGAACACGGCAAAAAAAATCACGAACACGGCAATGAATTCGATTGCTGCCGCGCCTTTTTGCTTATCCGGGAGGCTTGTTTTCATCACCGCGTCTACCCTGACGGCTACTACTTGATATCAGCATAGAATCAATCGGCAAAAAGGGATGTTTTTTACGTGATCCATGGCGCAGTGGTGATGGTGTGGTTGGTGCTGTGTGCAGCGCAGGATGTTCGGCAGCGGTTACTCGCCAATCGTCTGACGCTGGGCGTTGCCTTGTTGGCGATGATCTATCTGTTCTGGACGGGTACCACTTGGCTGGGGGCGTCGACCGGGCAGGGGCTGTTGGCGTTTTTTCTGGCGCTGCTGCTGACCTTGCCTGGCTACGCCGTCGGTCGTCTGGGCGCGGGGGACGTAAAGCTGCTTGCAGCATTGGCGTTGGTGTCGGATGCGAAGTACTTGCTGTGGTCGTTTGTAGGGGCGGCAGTCGCCAACTTAGTCTGGCTGATCCTTGCGCCAACGCTTTGGCCGCATATGAATCAATATCTTAAAAAGCACATGGGCTATCTGGCGCCCGGTGTGTCAAAAAAACAGCCATTCGCCCCGTTTTTACTGTTGGGTTTTAGTGTTTCGTGGTTTTGGATCCATTAGTCGTCAGGGGGTATTAACGCTATGTACATAGTCAGAAAGTGCGTCTACGTTTAATGAGTAGATGTACGGGAATATGTGTCGTAAAGGGATGGTCAATCTTTTGGCTTGAAATGCATGGAGTAGCGCGTGAACAAGCTTACCTCTGCGGTAAAAGTGCTCGTTGTCGATGATCAGCCGCTGATCGTGGAAGAGCTCTGTGAATTTCTTGAAAGCAGCGGTTACCGCTGCGTCCCATGTGAATCCAGCCAACAGGCCCTGAAGCGTTTCAGCGAAGATGCCGACATCGGCCTGGTGCTGTGCGACCTGCATATGCCGGAGATGGATGGCATCGAGTTGGTGCAGGCCCTGCAAAAAATCGCCGGTAAGCAGCGCGCGTTCGAAGCCATTATGTTGACCGGTCGTGCCGACAAGCAGGACGTAATCAAGGCCCTGCGCGCAGGCATCGCGGACTACTACCAGAAACCGATCAACCTGCACGAGTTGCTCGAAGGCTTGCAGCGCCAGGAAGCCGCGCTGCAAGAGCGCAAAAAGGACCTGCAACTGGGTAACTTGAACCAGAAACTGCAGTTTCTTTCCGAGTCCATCAACGACCTGTATCAGGACCTCGATAAAGTGCGCAGTAGCCGGCCTGGGCGGGAAAGCGACGAGGTGGCGTCCGAGGAGGCCGGGCCGGTGGAAATCCCGGCGATCTTCAACCAGTTGTCGCCACGCCAATTGGATGTCGCACGGCTAGTGGGGAAGGGGCAGACCAACTATCAGATTGCCTGCGAATTGGGCATCACTGAAAACACGGTGAAGCTGTACGTGTCCCAAGTGCTGCGCCTGACGCACATGCACAACCGCACGCAATTGGCATTGGCGTTATCGCCAAATAATTCAGCGCTGCGCCAGCGAGTGACGGCGCACTGATCTGCCCGTTTAAACTCGGTCAAAATGTGGGAGCGGGCTTGCCCGCGATGGCGGTGGATCAGTCACGGCTGTATTAGCTGACACACCGTCATCGCGGGCAAGCTCGCTCCCACCTGTTGATGGAGACCTGGCAGGTTTTTTCTCAATTACTCCCTTGAGTTTTACCCCCCACCTTCTGATCGAAATATTCCGGAATCGGATACTTGTAGCTGTCCAGTAAACGCTGGTGCGCCTTGTCACGTTCGGCCGCAGAGGCCTTTTGAGGCGTTTGCGACGCCGCGCTGCCCGTGACCTGCAGCGTCAGCCATTGCTCGGTCAAGGCCTGCTGCGGCGACGACGGGCCGGGCTCGATGGCCATGGCGCTGAAGGGCAACACGAGTATGGCCAGGCTGGCGAGATAAGGTGTTTTCATCATCAATTCCTCGGGGTGCTTGCGGCATCACTGACGGCGGCGACTTGATCCTTGGCTTTGGCGACGGGCGTGCCTGAGCCTTTGAGTTTCTCGGCGCGGGCCTGGGCCTCAGTGACTTGCTCTGGGCTCAGGCCCATCTGGCTGACCAGTTGCGCGGCCTGCTTCCAGTTGTCCTGATAAATCAACAGCGTCACCAGGTTGGCCGCCGCCAGCGGGTCGCTTTGCTTGAGTTCCATGGCGGTCATGAATTCAAAGCGTGCGTCTTCCAGGCGCAGTTGGTTGAGGTACACCACGCCCAGGTCGTTGCGGATTTTCTCGTCGGTGGGCGCCAGCCGGGCGGCGCGTTGCAAGTGGGCCATTGCTTGCCCGTTATCGCCCTTGGCCGAAGCGATCTGCCCCAGGCCGTGTTCGCCTTCGGCGGCCATGCAGGTGCCGATCAGGCTGCGGTACAACGGCTCGGCTTCGCTGCGCCCGAGCAGGCGATAGGCCTTGGCCTGGCGCAGGCGCACCTGGGGCAGATTGGCCGGCAAGCTTTGCAGGTTGGCGAGACTGGCGTGCAGCTTGCCGTCGCCGGCCATTTCATCGGCCAGGTTCAGCGACAGCTCCTGATCGGAACTGGGCTTGGGGCAACTGCCGGTGCCGGTAAACGCGCCCCACGGGGTTTGGCCATTGGTGGCGCAGCCACTCAGCAGCAACAGGCTCAAACCGGCTATCAAGGCTTTCATCGGGCGCTCCTCATAAGTTACTCAAGGCCCGGGTGATGCCAATAAAGGCGGGTCCCCCGAGCACGATCAGCAAGGCGGGAAACAAAAACACCATCATCACCACGGACATTTTTGCCGACATCTTCGAGACGAATTCCTGGATCCGCGTGAGGCGTCGGTCGTCGAGCAATTGCTTGAGCGACAGCAGCGATTTCATCGCGCCGCCGCCTTGCTGAACCAGTTGCTGGAGGATGGTGCAGGTGTCGGTGAATTCATCCACGGCCAGCAGCCGAGCGGTCTTGCCCAGCTCCTCGCTCAGCTCAAGGCCCGAGTCGACCCGTGTCAGGATCAAGCGCAACTCATGGGTCAGCGCCGGCAACAGGCGTTGCGCTTCAATGCTCAGCACGCGCAGCGCTTGTTCAACCGCCATGCCGGATTCGAACAGGATGCGCAGCAGCGGAATGAAGGTCGATACCTCGCGGGAGATGCGTTGCTGGCGCGCCTTGGCGGCCCTGGCCAGAATGCGCTTGGGCAACAGATAACCGATGCCGAGCGCCAGCAACGGCGCCAGCCACGGCGAGCCGGTCGCGGGGTACATCACCTCCTGGACCACCAGGGTAATGATCAACAGCAGCAACGGCGTACCGACCTGGAAGGCGGCGAACATCGAGCGCTGGTTGGCTTTGCGCCAACCGACACGGTTGAGCAGGATCTGGGTTTCGTTGTCCAGGCTCACCGAGCGTTGCGCGAGCGGGCTGCTACCCAGCTGGCGCATCAGCGTGCCGAACGTGTGTTCGCGCGCCATCTGGCCCTGCAAACGTTGGGCAACCAGGCGCTGGCCGCGCCGGTGTTTTATCAGGTTGGCCAGCACCAACCCGAGGGCGGCAATGAACAGTACAGCGCTGATCAGCAGTGCAATCGCCATCTCATACGCTCCGCAACATGCGCCACAAGGTGAAGCAGCCCAACAACTGCATCACCAGCGCCACGAACAACAGAATGCGCCCGGTGCCGTCGTTCCACATGGTCATCAGGTACGCGGGATTCACCGCCAGGAAGTAGCCGATCATCGAGATCGGCAGTGCCGTGAGCACATAGGCCGTGACCCGCGTTTCGCCGGTCAACGCGCGCAACTGGCGGGCAGCTTGCTCACGTTCGCGGATCATCTTGATCAGGTTTTCCAACAACTCGCTGGCATTGCCGCCGTAGCGGTGGTTGACCTTCAAACCCAGCGCGAACAGGCGAAACTCATCGCGCTCGTAGAATTCGGCAAAGTCGTGGGCCGATTCCGGCAGGCTCACGCCCAGTTGCACGTTGCGCCGGATACGGCCCATGGCTTGTTGCAGCGGGTCTTCGGTGATCTCGATGCCGCCCAGCACCGCGTCGGCCAGGGTTCTCCCGGCCTTGAGGCTGCGCACGGTGTGGTCGAGCAATTGCGGCAGTTGTTCGATCATGCGCTTGATCCGCCGTTGATAGCGCCAGGCGATGTACAGGCGCAGTAACAGCAGCGGCAACACCAACATCACCAACAGACCGATCCAGCCGGCAACCAGCAGGCCCAGGACTGCGCCCAGCGCCCAGATCGCCAGCCACAGGCCGAGGTTGTCACTGGGTTTGCCCAGGCCTGCGCGCAGGAACATGCGCTCCACGCCGCTCCACTGGCTGTTCTCTTCGACGAGCTGCGGCTGGCCTTCGGCGAGGCGGCCGAGCACGCGTTCGGTCTGGGCGCGGCGCAAACCGATCTGGAAGGAGCGAATCGACAGGCCGATCAGAATCAGGCAGATGAGCAGCAGGATGGCCCCGGTCATGCTTGCGTCCTCTTCAAGGCAGTAACGGTTCGCGGCGCAGTTTTTCACCGGCCGGGTTGACCGCCTCGCGCAGGAAGCCGAAGCCGGTGCGCCGGTCATGGCGGAACAGAGTGTTGGTCACGTACACGTCTTCACGGATGCCCACCACCTCGACCACTTCGCTGACGCAACGGCGGCCGTCCGGCAGGCGGGTCAGTTGAATCACCACGTCCAGCGCCGCACAGATCATTTGTCGCAGGGTTTTCTCGGCCACCACACGGCCGGTCAAGCCCACCAGGGTTTCCAGGCGCAGCAACGCGTCTGCCGCGTTGTTGGCGTGCACGGTACTCATGGAACCGTCGTGGCCGGTGTTCATGGCGGTCAGTACATCAAGCACTTCCACGCCGCGAATCTCACCCAGAATGATGCGGTCGGGGCGCATCCGCAGGGCGTTGCGGATCAGGTCGCTGGCTTTCACCTCACCATGGCCCTCGGCGTTCGGCGGGCGGGTTTCCAGGCGCACGACGTGAGGGTGACCCAGTTGCAGTTCGGCCACGTCTTCGATGGTGACGAGCCGTTCATGCGGGTTGATCAGCTGACTGAGAATATTCAGCAGCGTGGTTTTACCGGTGCCGGTGCCGCCGCTGATCAGGATGTTGCAGCGCTTGCCCACCGCTTCCTGGAAGAAGTCGAAGATATTCTGGTCGATGGTCTGCATGGCCACCAGGTCGCTGCTCTTGAGCATGTCCTTGCGAAATTTCCGAATCGACAGGCACGGCCCGTCCAGGGCAATCGGCGGGATGATCGCGTTGACCCGGCTGCCATCGGGCAGGCGCGCATCCACCATGGGCGAGGACTCGTCCAGACGCCGGCCCAGAGGCGCGAGGATGCGCTGCATGACGCGCTCCACGTGGTGTGAGTCGATAAAGCGCAGGTCACTTTGATGCAGCAAACCGTCACGCTCGATAAACACCCGGTGGGGGCCGTTGACCAGGATTTCCGTCACCGACGGGTCGCGCAGCAGCACTTCCAGTGGGCCGAAACCGGTCAGTTCATCGACGATTTCTTCGGCCAGGCGCTCCATTTCATAACGCGAGATCGCCAGGTGCATGCGGTTGATGTATTCGGCCACTTTGTCGATGACAAATTGCGCCAGCAGCGGGCGTGAGCCTTCCAGCAGATTCTTGCCCGACTCTTCGATGGCATCGATGATGTACCGATGCAGCACCAACTTGAGCCCATCGTGGTCGGTGTTGCCACCGATGCCGCGAGCGGGGGCGCCGAAGAGTTTTTCGCCGTTCATTTGCCGGTGCCCAACAGGCGGTCAAGCCAGTTATGAGATTGTTTTTTCATGCCTTCGGAGCGTTTTGCCAGGCGTTCGCCCAGGGTTTTCAGGCCAAGGGTCAGCGGTTCTCGCGGGGCCAGGGCGAACAAGGTCTGGCCCTGGTTTTTCGCATTCAGGCGTACTTCCGGGCTCAGTGGCAACACGGCGATTACCTCCAGCCCGAAGCTCTTTCCCAGCGCCTCGGAATCGGGCGCGCAGCTTTTGATATAGCGATCGACCAGCAGCTTGGCGTGCTCCAGTTTCATGCCTTTTTCGCGCCACTGGTTGAGTATCGCGAGGTTGCGACGGCAGTCGAGTACGCTTTGATCGGTGCACCACAGCAGCTTGTCGCAGTGGCTGACAAAGGTGCGCAGCGCTTCACTGTCCTGCTGGCCGGCGAGGTTGACCACGATGTGCTGGAAGTGCTGGCGCAGGGCGCTGAGCAGCATGTACAGCTCGGCAGCGCTGGTCTGCTCCAGGGGCTCATCGTTGGGGGCGTAGGCGAGGATGCGCAGGCCGTCCTCGGCAGAGGTGAAGGCGCTGTTGATCAAGGTCGCGTCCAGCCGCCGCAGGTGGCGCAGGGCATCGCCAAAATTGAACGAGCTTTCCAGCCCCAGCAGCGCCAGGCTGTCACCGCGTGGCAGGCCCAGGTCCAGCAGCAGGGTTTGCTGGCCGCTCTTTTGTACAACCAGCGCCAAGTGACCTGCGAGCAGGGCGCCGTCGGCATTGCTTTGAGTGCCGTACAGCACCGTGAGGCCGCCCAGTTGGGTGTTGGTGGTCACGGGCGGCAGGCGTTTACTCAGGCGGCGCACCAGCCCGGCCACTTCGCTGGAGCGTGAACCATAGGCGACAAAATCCCGCGCCCCGGCGCGCATCGCATTGAGCACCAACTGGTTGTCCATGCCGTCACCGAGGGCGACGATGGCCAGCATCGGCTTGGCTTCCAGCGCGCCTTCGATCAGCGCGCTCTGGGCCACCACATGTTCGCGGTCGAGGCCGACAAACACCAGGTTGGCGAAGGTCACATCGACCAGCGCCAGTAACTCGTCCAGCGTACCGCTGCCGGCACTGACCACTTGGCCAAGCGGTGCCAGCGCGCCCTGCAGCCACTCAAGGTCAGTGGTGTTGCGGGTGATTGCCAGAAAGGTCTGGCTCAGGCTATCGCTCATTGTGACAACCCATTGTTGCGGTCGAAATTACCGTTTTCCAGAAAGTACAGGCGGTACCAGTTCGGGTCGTAGTTGCGCAGGTTCTCGCCAGGCAATGACGGCAGTTGAGCGTTGGCGGCCAGCGGCTGAACCAGGTGCGGCGTGACGATCATCAGCAGCTCTTTGTCCTGGCGGTTGACCGAGGAATCGCGAAAGAACGCGCCCAGGATCGGGATGTCGCCCAGGCCCGGAAACTTGCTGATGTTGGTGGTGTTGTTGCTGCTGATCAGGCCGCTGATCACGAAGCTTTCGCCATCGGCCAGGGACACGCTGGTGTCGGTGCGGCGGATGGTCAGCGCCGGTACCTGGATGTTTTGAATGACCACGGCGTTGGTGTAGTCCAGCTCGCTGACTTCCGGTGCCACCTTGAGGGAAATCCGGTTGCGGTCGATGACGGTGGGGGTCAGGGTCAGGCGAATGCCGAACTCTTTGTACTCGATGGAGATGGTGTCACTGCCACTGCTGGGCACCGGGATCGGGATCTCGCCCCCGGCGAGGAAGGTCGCGCTTTGCCCGCTCATGGCCACCAGGCTTGGGCGTGCCAGGGTGTAGGCAAAACCGCTGCTTTCCAGGGCGTTGATCATCGCCGAGACACGCCCGCCGCCAAAGCCGATGTTGAACTGGTCAGCGCTCACCGGCAGCTTGAAGGTGCTGGGCGTGGGAAATAACAGGTTGGGGCTGCCGAGGAAGAAGTTCTTGCCCATGCCCAGGATCTTGGTGCTGGCTTCCTTGAGTTTGGTGCGGCTGACCTCGACAAAGCGGATGTCGGTCTGCACCTGGCTGGGCAGCGAAGGGTCATCCGCAGGTGCCAGTGACAGGCTGGTCAGCGCCGCTGTGGCCTTGCCTTTGACGAACACCATGCTCTGGCGCGGCGTGTTGGAGCAGGCGGTCCAGACCATCAGGCTGGTGGTGCCGGAGGCGATGCCGGTCAGCAGGAAACCGCGATCGCCGTTGAGGTGCACGTCGGCGATTTTCGGGTCGCCGATGGCCAGGCGCGTAATCGCCACCGGTGATTGCAGCTCCTGTTGCAGGCCTTCGCCCACCGAAAGGGCTGCGGGTAATTGGCCCAAGCTACTGCAGTTGCCGGTGGCGGCCACGGCCCCGCCCACCGACAGGTTCGACAGCAGCAGGGCACAGGCAATTTTCAGCGTGAACACCGGTGCGAAACGTCGGCTCATGCACAGCATCCTTGTTCAATCAGGCGTTTGTTGGGTTGCTTGGTTGCCGCGAATCACCTCCACACCGGTGCGGTGCGGAGCGCTCTGGGCGACTTTTTTCGGGGCTTGGGCAAAGGCCAGTTGCGTGAACTGATAGAGGTCGCGATTGGCGCTTTGCAGCTTGCCCGGTGCGTCGCTTTCGCCGGCCCAGTACTGGCTCAGCAAGCGTTCGTCGGCACTGCGCACGGCCAGGCGCAACGTGCCGGCCTGGGAGGCGAGCATCAGCCGGCTCAACAGTTGCTCGGGCACCGCCAGCACAACCGTGCGCGAGGGCGCGCGGCGTTGGGCTTTTTCTTCGGCGGTCATCGCAGGCGGGGAGGCGGGAGTGCCGTCGTTGGTCAGGCCCATTTGGTCGCCGACGCTGAGCAAGCGCATGGCAGGGACGACCACTTGGGCAGACTGTTCAAGGTTGGCGGTGTCCTGGCGCAGATAGAGCAACACGTCCACGTAGTCGCCGGGACTCAACTGGCCGGCTGCGCCGATCACTTCATCCACGGCCACCGCCAGGGCGCGTTCGTCGGGGCGGATCATGCGCGCCAAAGGCCCGCCAGGCGTGAAGCTTTCTTCGTTGAGCCAGGTGCCGGCCTGCAACGCGCGCCAGGGCGTGCGGCCAATGGCCTGGTCGACACTGGTCATGCTGCCAGCGGGCACCGTGCGCAGTTTTTCTACACTGAGGTCGGCGGCATTCAGGGCGACAAAGGGGGGGACATCGTGGGCCAGCACGACCACCGGCTGGCGGGTCTGATCTTCCACCACGGCGACGGCTTTTTCGACCGGCGCGGTCTGGGGTGGCGGCGGCGGCGCCGGGGCAGGTTCACGACTGAGCACCAATCCCCAATAACCGGCAAACAGTGCGCCGACCAAAAGCACGCCGGCCAGTATCATACTCAGACGTGTGTTCACGACGGCTCTCCCTTTCCTGTTGCACCACAGCCCGTCTATCCGAACAGGCCAATCACGCAACCGGCTGCTATGAACAGCTGACTAACTATTTCGCTATTTGAAGGTAGTTCAGCTAGGACGAAATGCCATTACTGACAGAAAGATTTCTTCGCCCCGCCATAAGTAGCCTTTTAAATCACGGATTTAAGGCGTCAGTAAGGCGACCTCTACTTTGTAATTAATCCGTTCTTACAGTTGTGAGCGCGGGGTTTGTTGACAATGCTCAGGTGGCACATCGCAATTACTGTGCAGGACACCGTGATAGGGCGCCTGGTCGCCAAAGGAGCAGTACAATGATCCTTGATCTGTTGATTAAACTTCACGTTCAACTCCAGCTGCTTTTTCATCGCAAGGAAGGCGCCACGGCGATTGAATACCTCATTCTCGTGGCAATTGTAGCGTTGGTGATACTGGCAGCCGGTACTACGCTAGGACCGAAGATCACGTTGTTCTTTGGCAAAATCCAGACCGCGATTACCACAACGTAAACAATGACTGTGCAATCCCTTGCTATGGCGTTCAGTCGCCAGAGGAGAAGTACGATGGTGCTTGATCTGTTGATGAAACTGCATGTTCAGCTTCAGTTGCTCTTGCACAATAAAGAGGGAGCGACGGCGATTGAATACCTCATCCTCGTGGCCATTGTGGCGCTGGTTGTACTCGCCGCAGGCACGACACTGGGGCCTCAGATCACGATCTTCTTCGGTAAAATTCAGAGCGCCATTACCACGACGTAAGTCGCAGGCAGCATCCTGTGAGTACGCTCGTTATTGATTGGCAATGCCAGGTAGTACCCATGAATGCTGCATCTGCACCTTTACGCCAACAGATCCTGTTGGTGGATGACGAAGAGGATGCCCTCGTAGAACTGGCGGAGTCGCTGGAGAACGAGGGCTTCGTTTGTTTTACCGCCACCTCCGTGACTTTCGCGCTGCAGGAGCTGACCCTCAACCCTGACATTGCGCTGGTCATCACCGACCTGCGCATGCCTGAAGAAAGCGGGATCTCGCTGATCAAGCGCTTGCGCGAACATACCGATCGCCAACACCTGCCGGTGATCGTGATGTCGGGCCATGCCGAGATGGATGACGTCAGCGACATGCTGCGCTTGCAGGTGCTGGACCTGTTTCGCAAACCCATCTATCTGGTGCGGTTGATCGATACCCTCAACAGCTTGTTTCCGCTGATCAAACACAAATTGTAGGCGCGGGCTTTCCGCGGCGAGAGGTGTGTCCGTGGCGAGCGGACTTGCCTGTGGCGAGCGGGCTTGCCCCGCGTTGCGCTGCGAAGCGGCGCCTAAACCTGCCAACGCGGTTTTGAAGGGGAAAATGCGGCGACTGGGTCAGGGCCGCTTCGCGACCCAACGCGGGGCAAGCCCGCTCGCCACGGACAAACCCGCTGACCAAAGACAAAGCCAATGGCTACAGACCAACCCACTGGCCACAGATCAGCCCACTGGCCAAAGACAAGCCCATTGGCCATGAACACGGCTGCTACCGCAAACACTCAAAGTTGATAGCTGAAACTCAGCGTATACCGCGGCCGCCGGTTGAAGCTGTCCAGGGCGATGTCCGACATCGGCTTGGCGGCTTCAAGGGCGATGTTGTAGTACTTGTTGTCGCCAAAGCGCAGTCCCACAGCCGCCGATGACATGTCGTTTCCTTTGACCGGCAGCTCGTTGAACCAGGTTTTGGCGCGGTCGAGAACCACGTAGGGTTGCAGAACCTTCACCCAGTCGCCGGCACGGTTGAAGCTGTAGTTGACCTCATAGGCCACGCCCCAACCCTTGTCGCCCGAGGCTTGGTCGTCGGGATAGCCGCGGCCGAAATTCTGCCCGCCGAAGGTGGCGCGTTCACTGTCGGGCAAGGTGTCGTCGCTCCAGTAGAACGCCCCCGACAGCACGCCTTGCCAGTTATCGAAAAACTTGTCGCTTTGCACGCCGGACAGGCGCAGGCGGAAGAAGTCCAGGTCAGGCTTGGTGACTTCCAGGTCGCTGCGGGTCGTGGCCCCCAGACCGTTGATGCCTTGGTACAGGCCGGCGCTGAGGATGCGTAATTGGCGAGTGTCGGCTTTGCGCCAGTCGGCCTCGAACGCCAGCGCGCGCAGGTTGGTTTCGATGTCGAAACGGTTGGGGTAGCCCACCAGTTGATAGCGCGTGGTCTGGTCAACGGCATACAGGCGTGTGCCCAGGGTCAAGGATTCGGTGGGTGAGGCAATCAGCGGATGGCTGAGGCCAATGGTGTAGCGATCGATCGCCTGATGCGGCTTGAGTTCGAAGCCGCCGTCCAGCTGTATGTTGCTTTTGGGGTCGGCGCGGTAGCGCTCGGCGCCCACTACCAACTGGCTGCCCTCGGCGTTGATGAACTGACTGTAGCCCACGCGGTAGTAGTGTTCTTTATCGTCGCCCGGCGGGAACAGGCCGCTGACGTTGAGCTGTTCGCCCATGGACGTCTGGGCATTGCTGGTGGCGGTGAGCAAGGCTTGGGTGCCGCCACGGTTTTCGTCGACCAGGCTCATGCTGGTAGTAAACGGCTTGCGTGTGGCTTCGATGTTCATGTGCGTGGCGCCATCCGTGGTGCCCGGCGGTGGCACTTGCGCTTGCAGGGTCACGCCGGGGATACGGCCCATCAGGGTGGTATAGCGCTCGAACGTCTTGCGCGTGAGAGGGCGTTCAGCCAGCAGTTTTTCTGCGAGTTTATCGACGTAGGCCGACACCGAACCGATGTCGCCGCTTTGCTGATAATCCTTGATGTAACCCTCCACCAATACCACGCGCACCAGGCCGTTTTCGAAGGACTGTTGCGGCAAGAACGCGTAGGACAACAGGTAGCCGTCGTCCTGATAGCGACGGGTGATGCTGCGGGTGGCTTCGATCAGTTGCGCCAGGTTGGTCTCATGGCCAATCAGCGACGCGTAGGCCTTGGCCGTGTCCGCCAGCGGGTAGATCGTACCGCCCTCGATCTGCAGCTTGCGGATGGTGACTTTGGTGTCCATCTGCAAGGGCTGGTTCTGGGTCGCAGGCGCTTGCGGCACCTGGGTCTGTGGTGTGACCGGTCGATAGGCATCGGCGGGAAGGTTAGGCACCGGCAGGGTGCGAATGGTGTCGTTGCTGTTAAGAAAGCTGGGAAGGGTCTCGGCCTGGACGTAGGCACTGAGGGTAAGCAATAACAACGGCGTCAACACGCGCATAGGACACTCCATGGTCAAACTGCAGCAGCGTTTCGGGCCCGCCGGGTTCTTGGACGCGGTGCGGGAGGGCGCGGCAGTCGTTAACGCCAGCCCATAAAAAAGACGAGAGACTTATAAGGGTCTCTCGTCTCAACCAAGCGTAGGCGCTGTAGGGGAGGCCGTCTAATCGGCCAGGTGCAATTCTATTTTTTGCCGGTCAGGCCGTTCAGCAAACCTCCCAGACCGCCGCTTGTGCCTGTGCTTGCACTGCCACTGGCCGAAGTGCTGGCGCCAGCGCCTACAGTCAGCCCACCGAGCAGACCGCCACCACTGCCACTTGCGCCACTTGCGCCACTGGTGCCTCCGGTGACTAAGCCGCCCACTGCGCCTACGGTGTTGCCGACGGCCGTTACGGTGGTGCCTACAGCGTTAGTGATCGGATTGGCATTGGCAGCGGTCAGGTTGGTGCCGATACCGCTGACTGCGCCGCCGACTTGAGTCACCAGGCCGTTGACGGGAGCGCCGATACCTGTGGTGGTGCCGATGTTCTGCGTCAAGGTGCTAACCCCGGTCGTCACAGGATTGAGTGCCGCACCAACGTTAGTGGCCAGGCCAGCCACCGGCGCTGTAGCGGCGGTGTTGGCGACGCCGGTGCCGCCCAGTACGGTGCCGAGCGAGGCGACCGTGTTGCCAACTGCGCCACCGGTTACACCCGCTGCACTCACAGTGCCGTTGGTGTTGCCGGCATTCAGACCATTACCCACGTTGGCCACCAGGCCACCCACCAGCTCCGGCAAGCCAGGCGCCGCAGCGCCACTGGCTGGGGCGACATAACCACCCGACTTGTCGAGCACGCCACCGACGCCGGTCAGCGCACCGCCGACGATCGTGGTGACCGGGTTGCCGGTGCCGCCGGCGCTGGCAACCTGGCCGCCTAGGCCGGTGACAGTGGCGCCAACTTTATCCAGCACACCATTGACCGGATTGCCCAGGCCCGTTGCCTTGCCGAGGTTGCCGGTAGTGTTTTCCACCAGGGACACCACAGGCACCAGTACTTTGCCGCCAACGGTGTTAGTCAGCGAACCCAATGGGCCCGTGGTACTGGACGTGCTGAGGGTGTCGCCGAGCATCGTGACCGCTTGACCGACGTTATTCACCAGCCCCCCCGCCGCAGTGCCGACACCACCGGTCAGGCCGCCGACAACAGGGATGCCACCCAGCGTGGTGCCCAGGGATTTGCCAGCGCCTGAAACACCGGTGCCCAGGTCGGCAACGCCGTTGGCCACACCGGCAACTGTTTTGCCCAGGGAGTTGCTGTCAGTGCCCAATGAGCCCAGACCGGTCGTTACACCGCTGCCGATGCTGGTCACCGCATTACCGGCGGAGGTCACCAGGCCGCCGGCGGTGACGCCGACGATAGGTACGCCGTTCAAGGTCGAGCCAATTTCACCGACCGCTGTACCGACATTGCCCACCGTGGTGCCCAGGGTGCCCGCAATCTGGCCGGTTACCAGTGGGGTTGTAATCGAGCCGGTTCCACCGCCAGTGCCGCCACCAGTGCCACCGCCAGTGCCACCGCCGGTGCCGCCACCAGTGCCACCGCCAGTTCCGCCGCCGGTGCCGCCGCCGGTGCCGCCACCAGTGCCGCCACCAGTGCCACCGCCAGTTCCGCCGCCGGTGCCGCCACCAGTGCCACCGTCAGTACCGCCGCCGGTGCCGCCACCAGTGCCACCGCCAGTTCCGCCGCCGGTGCCGCCACCAGTACCACCGCCAGTACCGCCATCTGTGCCACCGCCGGTACCTCCGCCGGTTCCGCCACCAGTACCACCACCGGTACCTCCATCCGTACCGCCGCCAGTGCCAGTTCCGCCGCCAGTGCCGCCACCGGAGCCACCGCCTGTACCGCCTCCGGTACCTGTGCCGGTTCCGGCGCCGGCGTCAGGCGACGACGCGGCCACGCTGCTGTGATGTCCACCGCCACCGCTGCTGCAGCCACCGAGGCTCATCGCCATGATCAGGGCCAGCGCGGTACTTGCTTTCCATAGCACTACTTGAGTTTGAGTTTTCATGATTGAGTTCCCTTGCACCTGTACAACCTTGGTTGTTTTCAAACGCTCGTTACTTCTAGGGATAGCGATACGTTTGTCCGTGGTGTTATCACAGACCCGGGCACTCTTTCTCGCAACGCTCAACTTGGTATTAACGATTTATATACGGGTCGCCCGTCAGTGCTTAGCGACTAATGCCAAAGGTATAGAGAAGGGAGGTATATCTGTTTTAAATCAAAGGGTTGAATAAAAAAAGCGGACCTTTAAAGGTCCGCTATAACTTAAGCTATATATATACAATTAATCAGCGTTATTCACGCAATCGGTTGCCACTTTCCTACCATGTGTTCAATGTTGCCGGCGCCCGTTAACAGCAACTCGCCACTGGAACCTGGCGCACTGGCGAGCAACGTTACTTCACTGGGCAGGCGGACCGGCTTTCTGAACTCGACCACGATTTCAATAGTGGCCGCAGGCAAGTGTTCACCCAGTGCGGCGAGGGTGCGTGCCGTGTTCCAGAGTCCATGCGCGATCGCCTGGGGGAAGCCGAATACCTTGGCGGTCAGGGCGCTCAAGTGAATCGGGTTGTAGTCGCCCGACACCCGGGCGTAGCGGCGGCCGATATCGGCGGGAGCTTTCCAGCGAGTCAGTTCGGTAACCTGCGTGGGGCTGGGCAAAGCGTCACTTACCGACTCGCCTTCGAGCTTCACGCCCCGGCAGAGCATCTGGCTTTCGGCTTCCCACAGCAGGCCAAGGGCGTCCTCGACGGTGGTGACCACTTCAAAGGTTGCGCCCTTGGCGTGCGGCTTGAGATTTTGCGCATGCACGGCCACCGTCAGCTCGTTGACCGCGCCCAATGGGCGATAGATGCGAATACGGTTGCTCAGGTGAATCAACCCCAGCAAAGGGAACGGGAAGTTTTTTGCGGTGAGCAATTGCATCTGCAAACCGAACGCCAGGATGTGCGGGTAAGTGGCCGGCAGAATGGGGCTGTCGGCAAAGCCGCAGACCTTGCGATAGGCCGCCACGGCCTTGGGATTGACGCTTACCCGGCAGCGCAATCCCTGTTCGGGCAAGGTGCTGCCGGTGATCTTGCGCTTGAGCGCTGCACGCCAGTACAGCGGCGGTAGAAACGGGGTCGTGCCTAAGGTCTGCCAATCCATATTTACGCTCCCAGCAGGCTTTGCCCACACACCCGCAACGCTTGGCCGCTGACCGCTCCGGAACCCGGTTGGCCGAGCCAGGCCACTGCCTCGGCCACGTCCTGCGGCAAGCCGCCCTGGCCCAGTGAACTCATGCGCCGCCCGGCCTCGCGCAGGGCGAAGGGAATGTGCGCGGTCATCTGGGTTTCGATGAAGCCAGGCGCCACGGCGTTGATGCTGATCCCGCGTTCGCTCAACAAGGGTGCCCAGGCCTGCGCCAGGCCGATCAGCCCGGCCTTGCTCGCGGCGTAGTTGGTTTGCCCGCGATTGCCGGCGATGCCGCTGATGGACGCCAGCAGCACCACGCGCCCGTTGTCGTGCAGGGTGCCGCTGTCGAGCAGGGCCTTGGTCAGCACCTGCGGCGCGTTGAGGTTGACCGCCAGCACGGCGTCCCAGTATTCCGGGGTCATATTGGCCAGGGTTTTGTCACGGGTGATGCCGGCGTTGTGCACCACGATGTCGATGCCGTCCGGCAGGTGTTCGATCAATTGCGTTGCCGCGTCTTCGGCGCAAATATCCAGCACCACGGTGCGGGCGCCCAGGCGTGCAGCGAGGGCGTCGAGATCGGCCTTGGCCTGCGGCACATCAAGCACGATCACCTCGGCGCCGTCGCGCGCCAGGGTTTCGGCGATCGAGGCGCCAATCCCACGCGCCGCGCCGGTGACCAGCGCCTTGCGCCCGGCCAACGGGCGAGTCCAATCCTCGACCGGCGTGGCGCAGGCTTGCAGGCGGATCACCTGGCCAGAGATGTAGGCGCTTTTAGGCGACAGGAAAAACCGCAACGCGCCTTCCAGCTGGTCCTCGGCACCTTCGCCCACATACAACAATTGCAACACGCCGCCGCTGCGCAGTTCCTTGGCCAGCGAGCGACTGAAACCCTCCAGGGCCCGCTGTGCACTGGCTGCAAAAGGATCGCTGAGGCTTTCCGGCGCTCGGCCAAGAATCACCAGGTGCGCGCTGTGGTCGAGATTCTTCAGCAGCGGCTGAAAAAATTCCCGCAGTTGCTTGAGCTGA
Source organism: Pseudomonas sp. R9.37 (assembly GCF_963878885.1). NCBI lineage: Bacteria > Pseudomonadati > Pseudomonadota > Gammaproteobacteria > Pseudomonadales > Pseudomonadaceae > Pseudomonas > Pseudomonas sp. R9.37. The sequence continues at coordinate 621,277 of NZ_CAWNZA010000043.1, forward strand.
TCGGTGTGTTGCAGGTCGCTGGCGTCGAACACCACGGCCTTGAGCTTGGGGCCGTGTCCGGGAATCCAGGCAGGTGCGGTCAGCGGTTCGGGACCGTAACTGTAAATAGCGTCCGTGAGTTTATTGGCAAACGGCAGCACGTTGGCCGCCAGCGAGCCGCCGCCCAGCAGCAGCGCGCCTTCCACCGGGCGCAGGCGCCCGGCCTGCCAGCGTTCCAGGCGTACCGGTGACGGCAGGCCAATGGCGGCGACCAGGCGATGGCCGAGGCTTGAGTTGGCGAAGTCGATATAACGGTCAGACATGGAACGCTCTCCGAAGGCTGGGGTTCAAAGGGTTGACCACCCCGGTGCGGTAGTCGTTCGATCAGCCTAGGCTAGGCTGGATGATTCCACCCACAACCTTCAGGGAGCTTTCCATGACTCAATTGCGCCGTGTAGCGATCATTGGCGGTAATCGCATCCCCTTCGCCCGATCCAACGGCCCGTATGCCACGGCGAGTAACCAGGCGATGTTGACCGCAGCCCTGGAAGGCCTGATCGAACGCTACAACCTGCACGGCCTGCGCATTGGCGAAGTGGCCGCGGGTGCGGTGCTCAAGCATTCGCGCGACTTCAACCTCACGCGCGAATGCGTGCTGGGTTCGCGCCTCTCGCCGCAAACCCCGGCCTACGATATTCAACAGGCCTGCGGCACCGGGCTTGAGGCGGCGTTGCTGGTGGCCAACAAGATCGCCCTGGGGCAGATAGAGTGCGGGATCGCCGGTGGCGTCGACACCACGTCCGACGCGCCGATCGGTGTCAATGAAGGCCTGCGCAAGATCCTGCTGCAGGCCAACCGCAGCAAGTCCATGGCGGACAAATTAAAAGTCTTGTTACAACTTCGTCCCCATCACCTCAAACCGGAACTGCCGCGCAACGGCGAACCGCGCACGGGGCTGTCCATGGGTCAACACTGCGAGTTGATGGCGCAGACCTGGCAGATTCCCCGCGCCGAACAAGACCAGTTGGCGCTTGAAAGCCATCAGAAAATGGCCGCGTCCTACGCCGAAGGCTGGCACAACGATTTGCTCACGCCCTTTCTCGGCCTGACCCGCGACAACAACCTGCGCCCGGACCTGACCCTGGAAAAACTCGCCAGCCTCAAACCGGTGTTCGAGCGCAGCGAGAAGGGCACGCTCACGGCCGGCAATTCCACGCCGCTGACCGATGGCGCCTCGTTGGTGCTGCTGGGCAGTGAAGCCTGGGCCAAGGAGCGCGGCTTGCCGATCCTGGCGTACCTGCGCGATGGCGAAGCGGCGGCCGTGGATTTCGTCAACGGCGCCGAAGGCCTGCTGATGGCGCCGGTGTACGCCGTGCCCCGTTTGCTGGCTCGCAATGGCCTGACGCTGCAGGACTTTGATTACTACGAGATTCACGAAGCGTTCGCTGCCCAAGTGTTGTGCACGCTCAAAGCCTGGGAAGACCCTGAATACTGCAAAACCCGCCTTGGGCTGGACGCGCCGCTGGGCGCCATCGACCGCAGCCGGCTCAACGTCAAGGGCAGTTCATTGGCTGCCGGGCATCCGTTTGCGGCCACCGGCGGGCGCATTGTCGCCAACCTGGCCAAGCTGCTGGACGCGGCGGGCAAGGGCCGTGGGCTGATTTCGATCTGCGCCGCGGGCGGGCAGGGCGTGACGGCGATTATCGAGCGCTGAGTTGCGCAGAAAAATTGGCATATTGGATGCATTCTTGAGTGCCAAAGGTCGCTAGCCTCTCCCCGAGGCGAGCCGATTGCCGTATAACGAGTGCCATACGCGTGTTTGGTAATAAAGGACCCACAATAAAAGCTGATGAAGACTCCTAAACGCATTGAACCCCTGATCGAAGACGGTCTGGTCGACGAAGTGCTGCGCCCACTCATGAGTGGTAAAGAAGCAGCTGTTTATGTGGTGCGCTGCGGCAACGAATTGCGTTGCGCCAAGGTTTACAAGGAGGCGAACAAACGAAGTTTTCGTCAGGCGTCCGAATACCAGGAAGGCCGTAAGGTCCGTAACAGCCGCCAGGCCCGGGCCATGGCCAAAGGCTCCAAGTTCGGCAAGAAAGAAACCGAAGATGCCTGGCAGAACGCCGAAGTGGCGGCGCTGTTCCGCCTCGCCGGTGCGGGCGTTCGCGTGCCCAAGCCGTACGACTTCCTTGAAGGCGTGCTGTTGATGGAACTGGTGGCCGACGAGTACGGCGATGCGGCGCCACGTCTGAATGACGTGACGCTGGAGCCGGACCAGGCGCGCGAATACCACGCCTTCCTGATTTCCCAGATCGTGCTGATGCTGTGTACCGGTCTGGTGCACGGTGACCTGTCCGAGTTCAACGTACTGCTCACGCCGACCGGCCCGGTGATCATCGACCTGCCTCAGGCGGTGGATGCGGCGGGCAACAACCACGCGTTCAATATGCTGGAGCGGGATGTGGGCAACATGGCTTCCTACTTCGGGCGCTTTGCCCCGGAGTTGAAGAAGACCAAGTACGCCAAGGAAATGTGGGCGTTGTACGAAGCCGGCACCTTGCACCCGGCCAGCGCGTTAACCGGCGAGTTCGACGAGCCGGAAGAGTTGGCGGACGTGGGCGGTGTTATTCGCGAGATTGAAGCGGCGCGGTTGGACGAAGAGCGCAAGCAAGCGATTCGCGCGGCGGATGATGCGCCACCGACCAAGACCGCGGAAGAACCGCCGCCGCCCTGGATGCAGTGATCTAACAACGGGCCTTCGGCCTGGTGAAGAGCTGATGTGGGAGCGGGCTTGCTCGCGAATGCGCAGTATCAGTCAACAGATTCATTGGCTGATACACGGCATTCGCGAGCAAGCCCGCTCCCACATTTAGTTCTGAGGTGCCTGATCAGCATTGATCAGGCGCAACAGCTGCCAGACGCCAACTCCTTGAGAATCGGGCAATCGGGCCGATGATCGCCCTGGCAGTGCTCCACCAGGTCCTGCAATGTGTCGCGCAGTTGCCCCAGCTCCAGAATCTTCTGGTTCAGCGCCTCGATATGCTCGCGCGCCAAGGCTTTTACATCGGCGCTGGCGCGCTGCCGGTCTTGCCACAAGGTCAGCAGTTTGCCGACTTCCTCCAGCGAAAATCCCAGATCCCGCGAGCGTTTGATAAACGCCAGTGTGTGCAAGTCGTCGCTGCCGTACACGCGGTAACCGCTGTCGGTGCGGTGGGCGGCTTTAAGCAGGCCGATGGATTCGTAGTAACGAATCATCTTTGCGCTCAGCCCGCTCTGACGGGCGGCTTGGCCGATGTTCATGGGCGTTGATCCTCCAAATCCTTGGGCTTCCAGGTTTTCAACAGTAACGCATTGCTCACCACACTGACGCTGGACAGGGCCATGGCCGCGCCCGCCAGCACCGGGTTGAGCAAGCCGAATGCCGCCAGTGGGATGCCGATCAAGTTATACACAAAGGCCCAGAACAGGTTCTGGCGGATTTTTGCGTAGGTCTTGCGGCTGATCTCCAGCGCGGCCGGCACCAGGCGCGGGTCGCCGCGCATCAAGGTGATGCCCGCCGCGTGCATCGCCACGTCGGTGCCCCCCCCCATGGCGATGCCGATATCGGCAGCTGCCAGGGCCGGAGCGTCGTTGATGCCGTCGCCGACCATCGCCACTGCGCCGGTCTTTTTCAGCTGCGCGACGATGGCGGCTTTGTCGGCCGGAAGTACTTCGGCGTGTACATCGTCGATGCCCAGTGCCTGGGCCACCACACGGGCGCTGCCGCGGTTGTCGCCGGTGAGCAAGTGGCTGCTGATGTGCCGGGCCCTGAGTTGTTCCACGGCCTCCAGTGCGCCGGGCTTGAGCGTATCGCCAAAGGCGAACAGGCCCAGCACGCGCGGTTGCGCGCCTCGTTCGATCAACCAGGACAACGTGCGCCCTTGGGCTTCCCACGCGCTGGCGGACGCCGCGAGGTCACCCGCGCTCAAGCCGTTTTCTTCCAGCATCCGGCGATTGCCCAACGCCAGTTGTCGGCCGTCGAGGGTGCCCGCAATACCGCGCCCGCTCAGCGCTTGGCTGGCCGTCACATCTGGCACGTTCAAGCCTTGGGCGTTGCAGGCATCCAGCACGGCTTTGGCCAGCGGGTGCTCGCTGCCGCGCTGCAGTGCGCCGGCGCGTTGCAGCAGCAGCGACTCATCGCCATCCACCGCTGCCAAATGCGCAATTTTCGGCGCGCCGGAGGTGAGGGTGCCGGTCTTGTCGAAGACCACGGCGCTGACTGCATGGGCGCGTTCCAGGGCTTCGGCGTCTTTGATCAGGATGCCATGGCGCGCAGCGACGCCGGTGCCGGCCATGATCGCGGTGGGCGTGGCCAGGCCCAACGCACACGGGCACGCAATCACCAGCACCGCCACGGCATTGATGATCGCGGTTTCCAGCGGCGCGCCGTAGAGCCACCAGCCCACCAGGGTGATCAGCGCCAGTACCAGCACGGCGGGCACAAACACCTGGCTGACCTTATCTACCAGTTTCTGGATCGGTGCCTTCGCCGCCTGGGCGTCTTCCACCAGACGAATGATGCGTGCCAGCACGCTTTCGGCGCCCAGCGCCTGGGTACGCACCAGCAACCGACCTTCACCGTTGATGGCGCCGCCGGTGACCTTATCGCCGGGCTGTTTCGGCACCGGCAGGCTCTCGCCGCTGATCAAGGCCTCGTCGGCATGGCTTTGGCCTTCCATCACTTCACCGTCCACCGGGAAGCGCTCGCCGGGTTTGACCAGCACCCGGTCGCCGAGCTTCAACGCGCTGATGGCGACGTCTTCTTCGCGGCCGTCCAGCACTCGAATTGCCCGCTCCGGGCGCAAGGCTTCGAGGGCGCGGATGGCGCTGGCGGTCTGGCGCTTGGCGCGGCTTTCCAGGTATTTACCGAGCAGCACCAGCGCGATCACCACGGCCGAGGCTTCAAAGTACAGGTGTGGCATGTTGCCAGCGGGCGTGGTCAGCCATTCATAAATGCTCAGGCCATAACCGGCGCTGGTGCCGATGGCCACCAGCAGGTCCATGTTGCCGGCGCCAGCGCGCACGGCTTTCCATGCGGCGCTGTAGAAGCGCGCACCCAAGATGAATTGCACCGGCGTAGCCAGGGCGAACTGCACCCAGGCGGGCAGCATCCAGTGCAGGCCGAAGGGCTGCACCAGCATCGGCAGCACCAGCGGCAGGGCCAGCACGATCGCCAACAGCAGCGACCAACGCTCGCGATGCAGGCGTTGGGCTTGATTGGCGTCGGTGGCGGTTTCGCTTTGCGCCAGGGTGGCGGTGTAGCCGGCCTTGTCGACGGCGGCGATCAGTACGGCGGGGTCCATTTGGCCCAGCACTTCGACGTGGGCGCGTTCGTTGGCCAGGTTGACGCTGACACGTTGCACGCCCGGCACCTTGCCCAGCGCGCGCTCGACACGGCCGGCACAGCTGGCACAGGTCATGCCGCTGATGGGCAGCTCAAACGTGGTCGATCCATTCATGGGGCAGTCCTCCAGAAGACGATGCCCCTAGGATCAACCTTGACCTGTGGGGAAGGTCAAGGGGCTATTTGCCTCAGGCGGTTGGCTGGCCGGCGATGACGACCGTGAATCAGGCGTGCACACAAGGACCTGAGACCGGCAAGGCAGGTGTTCAGTATTCGAGGGCGGCGGGTTTCAGGTACATGCCGTCCGGGCCTTGGGCAATACGCAACTTGCGCACATCACCGGCCTTCAGCGTGATGTTCTGCGCGGGCGGCGCGAGCATGCCCGGCAAGCAGCCAGGGGCTTGGCCCGGCAGCAGTTTCAAGCGCAGTGACACGTTGCCCGCCGGCAAGTTGAACGACGTGGCCTGTTCCTGGAACAGGCGCCCGGCCAACTGGTCCTGGATATACAGGCCGATCTCGCAGCTGGTCGGTACTTCCAGGCGCTCGCGGGAGATGATCAGCACCGCATAGTCTTCATCGGCGAAGGCCATGGGCGCAGCGGCAGACAAGCTCAACAGGCCGATAAGGGCCAAAAACGACCAGCGCATGGCGAATTCTCCGTGGTTCAAATCCAAGATGGATGAAGCTTGGCCGAGGCGGCGGCTGAATACCAGCCCGGCGGATGTTTTTGAAACTTGACCTTGCCATCGTGGCAAGGTCGAGACTGGCGCCCACCTCATCAAAGGAGTCATGTCATGCAAGTATTCAACGTGGAAGGAATGACCTGCGGCCATTGCGTTCGGGCGGTGACCCAGGCGGTGCAGAGCAAGGACCCTGCGGCGAGCGTCAACGTCAACCTGGCGGCGAAGGAAGTCGGTGTTGAAAGTCGCTTGTCTGCCGAGCAGGTTATCGAGCTGATCACCGAAGAAGGCTACAGCGCCAAGCTCGCGTGAGTTTTCTGATAGTTAGCGAGCTAACGTAATGTTCATGGCACCCAAGCGCGGCTAGACTGTCGGGCTGCCGACTCACTTGGGTGTCTGATGAACCTCCGCATAATCCTGATTCTGGGCGCCTTGAGCGCCTTCGCGCCGTTGGCGATCGACTTTTACTTGCCGGGCTTTCCGGCAATGGCCACGGCGTTCGCCACCGACGAAAAACATATCCAGCTGACGTTGGCGGTGTATTTCGGCGGTCTGGCCATCGGCCAATTGATCTACGGGCCGCTGGCCGACCGCTTTGGCCGGCGCGTGCCGCTGCTCAGTGGCGTAACGCTGTTTACCGTCGCCTCCTTTGCCTGCGCGTATGCGCCGTCCTTGGACTGGCTGATCGGCGCGCGCTTCGTGCAAGCCCTCGGCGGGTGTGCGGGCATGGTGATTTCCCGTGCGGTGGTCAGCGACAAATGTGATGCCGTGGGCTCAGCCAAGGTTTATTCGCAACTGATGCTGGTCACCGGCCTGGCGCCGATCCTCGCACCGTTGGCGGGTGGCGTGATGGTCGGGTTGTGGGGCTGGCAGTCGATTTTCCTGGCGCTGTCGATATTCAGCGTGATGGCAGCCATCGCCGTGGCAGTCGGCTTGCCGGAAACCTTCCCGGCCCATCAGCCGCGCCAGCCACTGTCCGGTTCGCTGCGCCGCTACGGCGCGCTGTTGTCGGACCGCGTGTACCTGGGCTACGCCCTGACCGGCGGCATCTCGATTGCCGGGATGTTTGCCTACATTGCCGGCTCACCCTTTGTGTTCATCAAGCTCTACGGCGTGCCTGCCGAACATTACGGTTGGCTGTTCGGCTCCAACGCGGCCGGCTTTATCCTGGTGGCGCAGCTCAATGCGCGGTTGCTGGCCAAGCGTGGCCCGGCGTTTTTGTTGTCGCGCACGGTGTGGGTGTATGTGGCGGCGGCGCTGTCGCTGTTGGGCATTGCCGCCTTGCGCACCGACGCGTTGTGGCCGTTGCTGGTGCCGCTGTTTATTTGCATCGCCAGCCTTGGCTGCATTTTGCCCAACACCTCGGCCTGCGCCATGAGCGGGCAGGGCGCACGGGCCGGCAGCGCCTCGGCGCTGCTGGGCTGCATTCAGTTTGGTGTGGCGGCGGGCGCGGCGTCGCTGGTCGGCGTGTTGCACGACGGCACGGCGATGCCGATGGCGATGGTCATCAGCTTGTGCGGTGTACTGGCCGTAACGATTGCAATGTCGACCCAGCGCCTGCAACGGGCAAGGGCCGTGCAAGCGCAGGTCTGAGGTGCGGATCAGCCAGCGGCGGAGCGTTGCTGGCTGAGGGGAATGCGGTGTGGCGCCTGGATGCGCGCTTGCAGGGTGTCGGCGAAGGCACGGGCCTCGGCCTCAGTGCGAAAGGTGAACGCGTCGCCGTCGAGGCTGACCTGCCATTTGTTGCCTGGGGATTTTGCTAACGCTCTTATCAGGATCTTCATTGCTGACTTCCTCACGTAAAAGAATCGTGGCAAAGGCGGCCAATATAAACCCGAATGCGCTCACAAATATGACAAAGGTCAACTCTCTGACTAGCGGTGTCGTCCATTACTCAGAGGAATAAAGGACGACACTGTCAGACCGTTTTAAAACCCTTCCAACACGATTTTGCCCTTGGCCTTACCGCTTTCCAGCAGCGCGTGCGCGCGGCGCAGGTTCTCGGCATTGATCACACCAAAGTGCTCGCCCACCGTGGTTTTCAAGGTGCCGGCGTCGATCAGTTGAGCCACGCGGTTGAGCAGGTTGTGCTGTTCGATCATGTCCGGCGTCTCGAACATCGAGCGCGTGTACATGAACTCCCAATGCAGCGAGAGGCTCTTGCGCTTGAGCTTGCTCACATCCAGCGACTTCGGATCGTCGATCAACGCCAGCTTGCCTTGTGGCTCCAGGACTTCCACCAACTGGTCGAGGTGATGATCGGTCTGGGTCAGGCTGGCGACGTGGGTCACCTGTGGGTGGCCGGCGTTTTTCAGCGCTTCGCTCAGCGGTTGGCTGTGATCGATCACCAGGTCGGCGCCAAGCGCCTTGGCCCATTCCTGGGTTTGCGGACGCGAGGCGGTGCCGATGACTTTCAGTGCGGTGAGCTGGCTGGCCAGTTGGGTCAGAATCGAACCCACACCCCCGGCGGCGCCGACGATCAGCAGGCTCTGGCCTTCATCTTCCTTGCCTTCACGCACTTGCAGGCGTTCGAACAGCAACTCCCAGGCCGTGATGGCGGTCAGCGGCAGCGCGGCGGCGTCGGCAAACCCCAGGCTCTTGGGCATATGACCGACGATGCGCTCATCCACGGTGTGCAGTTCGCTGTTGCCGCCCGGGCGTACCAGTGAGCCGGCGTAGAACACCTTGTCTCCGGCTTTGAACAGGGTCACTTCACTGCCAACGGCCTTGACCACACCCGCCACGTCCCAGCCCAGCACCTTGGCGGCACCGTTTTCCGGGGCGACGTTCTGGCGCACCTTGGTGTCCACCGGGTTGACCGAGATGGCTTTGACTTCCACCAGCAGGTCGCGCGGGCCGGCGACTGGCTCCGGCAGCTCGATGTCTTGCAGGGAGTTTGGATCGGTGATGGGCAGTGCAGCGTAGTAGGCAATGGCTTTCATGGGGACTCCGGAAAAGGGCAGTGATCAGGCAAGAAATTTCAGGCGCTTGAGTTCGAAGTGTTCGATCACATCAGCGGCCTTGGCGCGGAAGTTCTGGATATGTGCGCTCTGGTCGTGGTCGGCCAGCGCTGCGTCATCGCTCCAGCGTTCGAGCATGTAGAAGGTCTCGGGATGTTGCAGGTCCTGGTGCAGGTCGTATTGCTCGCAACCGGCTTCCAGGCGGGTCGGTTCCAGCAGACCGCGCAGCAGGGTCTCCAGGGTTGCCCGTTGGCCGGGTTTGGCGATCAGCGTGGCGATGACGTTAAAGGCAGTGGACATATTCAACTCCTGGCACGTGGTGAACGGGATAGGCAGATGATTGGCTATTTCCCGTGAAGATAAAACCCGCTAAAACAGCAGTCTGTTTCAATAAAATTTTGATAATCGGCGGTAATGCATGCTGCGTTTTGATGATTTGCAGTTGTTTGTACGCGCGGCAGACCTGGGCAGTCTGTCGGCTGCCGCGCGGGTCATGGACCTGTCGCCCGCCGTGGCCAGCGCGGCGCTCAAGCGCATCGAAGAGCAATTGGGCACGCGGTTGCTGGCGCGCTCTACCCGCAGCCTGCGGTTGACCGCCGAAGGTGAAGGCTTTCTGGAATATGCCCGCGCAGCCTTGAGTTCGCTGGACGAAGGGCGGCGCTTGCTGGCCAGCGGCCAGCACCATGTCAGCGGTGTGCTGCAGCTGTCGGCGCCGTCGGATTTCGGGCGCAACCAACTGTTGCCCTGGCTCGATGAATTCCAGCGCGAGTACCCGCAACTCACCGTGCGCCTGCTGTTGGGCGACCGGATCGCCGACCTGTTCCGCCAGCCGGTGGATATCGCCCTGCGTTACGGCGAGCCTGAAGACTCCAGCCTGATCGCGCTGCCCATCGCCCCGGACAACAGGCGTGTGCTGTGTGCCGCGCCCAGCTACCTCGCACGGCATGGCGAGCCGCGGCATCTGGAGCAGTTGGCGCAACACAATTGCCTGCTGTACATGCTCGGCAGCCGCGTACACGACCACTGGGGTTTTCACGATGGCAAGCGTGAAGTCAGCCTGACGGTGAGCGGCGACCGCTTCAGTGATGACGCCGATGTGGTGCGGCGCTGGGCAGTGGCGGGTGTCGGTATCGCCTACAAGTCCTGGCTGGATGTGAGCAGCGACGTGCTGGCCGGGCGTCTGCGCGTGATCCTGCCGGAGCTGCGCGGTGAGCGCACGCCGCTCAACCTGCTGTGCGCGCATCGTGCGCAATTGAGCAAGCCCATCAACCTGTTGCGGGAAATGCTCGTGGCCCGCTGTGCGACATTGACTGCGCAATGGCCGGAGCGATTGAGCACCGCGCAATAGCCTCCATCAAAGCAAGAAATTTCACTCAGATCCTGTCCCTATCCGCGCTGTCAGACGCCGCGGAACGGGCGGTTTGCGCCCCTATACTTCGGTTCCAACCGCAGCAGACAAATGGTTTAACAAGGAGTGAATACATGGAAGAAGCACCCTGCATCAGTCACATCGCCAGCTTGCTCGGCGAGCCCAAGCGCACCGCCATGCTTTGGGCCTTGATGGACGGGTCGGCGAAATCGTCAGAGGAACTGGCGATGCTTGCCGGGCTGTCGTCGGCTTCGGCGATCGCGCATTTGTCGCGCCTGACTGGAAGCGGTTTGCTGCGGGTTGAAGCCCAGCGTGGCAAGCGCGTGTTTCGTGTCGCCGCCGTTGACGTCAGCGTTGCCATCGACGCGTTGGCCAGCACCACCATGGCCAGCGCCGTGCGCAGTGCGCCGCTGGGTGTGCCGCCGGCGCTGGTGGCGCCCGCGTCGTTGCGCCGAGCCCGGTTATGCCATGGCCACCTGGGCGGAGAATTGGGCGCAGGGCTTTACCAGCGCATGTTTCAGGCGGGATGGATCGACCGTCATGAACAACGTACTGAGGTCACCGTTACGGGCGCGCAGCGCCTGGCAGGCCTGGGCATTTTCACCCACGCGTTGGCCTCGCCCCTGGCGTGCGACTGCTTTGACTGGAGTCAGCAGCAACCGCACTTGGGGGGCGCTTTGGGGGCGGGGCTGTTGCAGCTGTTTTTGCAGTCGGGCTGGGTCAGCGTGGTCAACGAGTCCCACGCCCTGCAGTTCTCGGACGTCGGGCTTGGGGAAATCAACCGCCTCGCCGCGCCCCAGGAAGGCAGTGGTCGCTCAGAGTTTCAGTCAGGTCGCATCCAGCAATAACCAGGCAAAACGATACCGCACACTCGCTTTGGGGATTTTTCATACAGGGGGTGCGGCATGGGCATGCAAGGCTATAGCGCAGCAGAACGGCTGGAACGGTTGCCCATCAGCGGCTATCACCGAATCATCTTCATCATCATCGCGCTGGCGTTTTTCTTCGACTCCATGGACCTGGCGATGATGACTTTCCTGCTGGGGTCGATCAAAACCGAGTTCGGCCTCAGTACGGCCCAGGCCGGGTTGCTGGCCAGTTCGAGTTTTTTTGGCATGGTGGTCGGTGCATCTTTATCCGGAATGTTGGCGGACCGGTTTGGACGCAAACCGGTGTTCCAATGGAGCATCGTGTTGTGGGGCGTCGCCAGCTACCTGTGTTCCACGGCGCAGACGGTGGAGACGCTGACGCTGTTTCGCGTGTTGCTGGGGATCGGCATGGGCATGGAGTTTCCGATTGCGCAGTCGATGCTTTCGGAGTTGATTCCTGCCAAGGGGCGCGGGCGCTACATCGCCCTGATGGATGGCTTCTGGCCGTTGGGTTTTGTGGCGGCGGGTGTGCTGTCTTACTTCCTGCTGCCAGTGATTGGTTGGCGTGACATCTTTTTGGTGTTGGCAGTACCGGCGGTGTTTGTGTTGGCGATCCGGTTTTTTATCCCGGAGTCGCCGCGCTGGCTTGAGCAGGCCGGACGGCACGCGGCGGCGGATAAGGTGTTGCAGCGTATCGAGCAAAAAGTGCGCGTTTCGCTGGGGCGCGCCGACTTGCCTGCGCCGATTGCCCTGCCACGGGTTGAGAGCGTGCCGGGGACGTTTTTCTCGGCGTTTGAGCAGCTGTGGTCGCCGCAGTATCGGCAACGCACGATGATGATCTGGAGTGTGTGGTTCTTTGCATTGCTCGGCTTCTACGGGCTCACCTCCTGGTTGAGCGCGTTGTTGCAGCAATCGGGGTTTGCGGTCACTCAGTCGGTGTACTACACGGTGATCATTTCCCTGGGCGGGATTCCCGGCTTTCTGATGGCCGCCTGGCTGGTGGAGCGTTGGGGGCGCAAGCCGGTCTGCGTTGTGACCTTGCTGGGCGGTGGCGTGATGGCGTTTGTGTACGGGCAAAGCGCTGTGTTTGGCGGCAACGTGGGGCTGCTGATTACGTCGGGGCTGTTGATGCAGTTCTTTCTGTTTGGCATGTGGGCGGTGCTGTACACCTACACGCCTGAGCTGTATCCCACGTCGGCGCGGGCAACCGGTTCCGGGTTCGCTTCGGCGATTGGTCGCGTGGGCTCGTTGCTCGGGCCATTGGTAACGGGGCTGGTGTTTCCGATAACGGGGCAGGGCGGGGTGTTTGCTTTGGGCGCGCTGTGTTTTGCCGTAGCGGCGCTGGTGGTGTGGGTATTTGGGAGGGAGACGAAGGGCAAGACGCTGGAAGAACTGACCGAAGTCTGAGGAACAGCACACCACCACTGTGGGCGCGGGCGTGCTCGCGAAAGCGGTGTTTCAGTCGACACAGGTATTGACTGATACATCGCCTTCGCGGGCAAGCCCGGCTCCCACATTGATTTTGTCGTGTCAGCCGTTGTTGCTTAAGGCTTCACGAGCCGCGCATCCAGGCTGTTCTGCGCCAGGCGTTTGGCCTGGTCCTGGGTCATGCCCAGCGAGGTGTACAGCGCGTGGAAGTTCTCGGTGACATAACCGCCGAAGTACGCCGGGTCATCCGAGTTCACCGTGACTTTCACGCCACGCTCGAGCATGTCGAGGATGTTGTGCTGGGCCATGTCGTCGAACACGCACAGCTTGGTGTTGGACAGCGGGCACACGGTCAGCGGGATCTGCTCGTCGATGATCCGCTGCATCAAGCGCTCGTCTTCGATGGCGCGCACGCCATGGTCGATGCGCTGGATTTTCAGCAGGTCGATGGCTTCCCAGATGTACTCGGGCGGGCCTTCTTCGCCGGCGTGGGCCACGGTGAGGAAGCCTTCGTGGCGGGCACGATCGAACACGCGCTGGAACTTGCTCGGCGGGTGACCCATTTCCGAGCTGTCCAGGCCTACAGCCACAAACGCGTCACGGAACGGCAGCGCCTGGTCGAGGGTTTTCTCGGCTTCGGCTTCGCTCAAGTGGCGCAGGAAACTCAAGATCAAACCGCTGGTGATGCCCAGTTGCTGCTCGCCATCTTTGAGCGCAGCGGCGATGCCGTTGAGCACGACTTCGAACGGCACGCCACGGTCGGTGTGGGTTTGCGGGTCGAAGAAGGGTTCGGTGTGGATCACGTTCTGTTTTTTGCAGCGCAGCAGGTAGGCCCAGGTCAGGTCGTAGAAATCCTGGGAGGTGCGCAGCACATCGGCGCCCTGGTAATACAGGTCGAGAAACTCTTGCAGATTGTTGAAGGCGTAGGCCTTGCGCAGGGTTTCGACGTCGTTCCAAGGCAGTGCAATCTTGTTGCGTTCGGCCAGTGCGAACAGCAACTCAGGCTCCAGCGAGCCTTCCAGGTGCAGGTGCAATTCAGCCTTGGGCAGGGCGTTGAGCCAATCGTACATTTTCTAAATCTCATCAGGTGCAATGGCGGCATTCTACAGGCCATGGCCGAAATAATCGGCAAAACCTGACCAGCAGGAGAGTATTGGTTTTATTCGTGCAAGGGCCACGTGAACTAAGGTGTAACGAAACGTTAGCGGCGTGGTGCAGTCTGTACCCCATCAATGACTGATTTGCTGCATGAAAAGGCCCGGAATGCTCACATCCCTCAAGCAAGAAAAATACATGGTGCTGGCGCTGATTGCCGCCATCGTCGCCTACCCGTTGGAGCACTGGATGCTGCACAGCGGGCAGATGGTGGCGTTGCTCAGCGGCGTGGCGTTGATCGTCTTCATCGTCGTGGCCTCGATGCGTGTTGCCCACCACGCCGAGCAACTGGCGGAAAAGGTCGGTGACCCTTACGGCACCATGATCCTGACCCTGGCCGCGGTGCTGGTGGAGGTGGTGATCCTGGCGATCATGATGAGCAACGAGCCATCGCCCACCTTGGTACGCGACACGATTTATTCGGCAGTGATGCTCGATATCAACGGCATCCTCGGCCTGGCTGCGCTGATGGGCGGCATCAAACATGGCGAACAGTCCTACAACGATGACTCGGCACGCAGCTACAGCGTGATGATCCTCACCGCCATGGGCGTGTCGATGGTGGTGCCGGAATTCATCCCCCAGGCCGACTGGAAAATTTACTCGGCGTTCACCATCGGCGCGATGGTGCTGCTTTACACCCTGTTTTTGCGCATGCAGGTGGGGCCGCACAGTTACTTCTTCAGCTACAGCTACCCGGAAAAACGCCGCAAGAAACAGCCGGAAGAACAGCAGGAACCGCCAATCAGCCTGGCCTTCTCCATTGGCACATTGGTGTTTGGCGTGGTTGTGATCGGCGCACTGGCCGAGGTGATGTCCAAGACCCTCGACCTGGGCCTGGAAGGCACGGGCGCGCCGCCGGTGATCACGGCGATTGTGGTGGCGGCTATTTCGGCGGCGCCGGAAATTCTGACGGCCTTGCGCGCAGCCTTGGCTAACCGCATGCAGTCGGTGGTCAACATCGCGCTCGGTGCGTCGTTGTCGACGGTGATTTTGACGGTGCCGGTGATGGAGGCCATGGCGCTCTACACCGGCCAGCCGTTCCAGATGGCGATGACGCCGGTGCAAACCGTGATGGTGTTGATCACGCTGGTTGTCAGTGCGATCAACCTCAACGATGGCGAGACGAACGCCATCGAAGGGATGACCCATTTCGTGTTGTTTGCGACGTTTATCATGCTGTCGCTGTTGGGGTTGTAGAAACCGCAGAACTCAATGCGGGAGCTGGGTTTTGTGGGAGCTGGCTCGCCTGCGATGCAGACACCCAGGGTTTTCAGTTGCACCGATATGATGCTATCGCAGGCAAGCCAGCTCCCACATTTTGATATGCCTGGCTTAGGTTCCGGCGATCAGCTGTTTCGCCGCCTGTGTGTGGTCGGCAATCAAACCTTTCAAATCCAGGCCTTCAACCTGCCCGTCAATCACCCGCCATTTGCCCCCGATCATCACCCGATCCGCCCGGTCGGCGCCGCACAGCAGCAGCGCCGAAATCGGATCGTGACTGCCGGAAAAACGCAGCTCATCAAGCTTGAACAGTGCCAGGTCAGCCTGTTTGCCCACGGCCAGTTCACCGATATCCGTACGCCCCAGTAATTGCGCCGAGCCTTTGGTCGCCCAGCCCAGCACGCCTTCTGGCGTGATCTTTTCCGCGCCGTAACGCAGCCGCTGGATGTACAAGGCCTGGCGGGTTTCGAGGATCATGTTCGAGGCATCGTTGGACGCGGAGCCGTCCACCCCAAGGCCAATCGGCGCACCGGCGGCGAGCAGGTCCAGGGTCGGGCAGATGCCGGAGGCCAGGCGCATGTTCGAGCTTGGGCAATGGCAGATGCCGGTACCGGCGGCGCCCAGGCGCGCGATTTCATCCGGGTTGAAGTGAATGCCATGGGCCAGCCAGGTGCGTGGGCCGAGCCAGCCGACGCTGTCGAGATAATCCACAGTGCGCAGGCCGAAGCGCTGCAGGCAGAAGTCTTCTTCGTCGAGGGTTTCCGCCAGGTGCGTGTGCAGGCGCACATCGAGGCTGTTGGCCAGTTCGGCGCTGGCTTGCATGATTTGCGGGGTGACCGAAAACGGCGAGCAGGGCGCCAGGGCAATCTGGATCTGCGCGCCGTCGCCGCGCTCATGGTATTCGCGGATCAGGCGTTGGCTGTCGTCGAGGATCACTTGGCCTTGTTGCACGGTCTGCTGCGGCGGCAGGCCGCCGTCGGCTTCGCCCAGGCTCATGGAACCGCGCGTGAGCATGGCGCGCATGCCCAGTTCGCGCACGCTTTGCACTTGCACGTCGATGGCATTTTCCAGGCCGTCAGGAAACAGGTAGTGGTGATCGGCCGCGGTGGTGCAGCCTGAGAGCAGCAATTCCGCCAAGGCGACTTTGGACGCCAGGGCGAGCTTTTCCGGGGTCAGCCGGGCCCACACCGGGTAGAGGGTTTTGAGCCACGGGAACAACGGCTGGTTGACCACCGGTGCCCAGGCGCGGGTCAGGGTCTGGTAGAAGTGATGATGGGTGTTGATCAGCCCCGGCAGGATCACATGTTCGCGCGCGTCAAACACCTGTGCGCAGGGCACGGCAGGCTCTTGTCCCCAGCCCAGCAGTTCGGTGATCACACCGTCTTGCAGCACCAGTCCGCCACGGGCATCGAGGCCATTGGCAGTGAAAATGGCGAGGGGGTTTTTTAACCAGATACGGGTCGCAGGCATTGGCCGGCTCCTCTGAATGATGGGTTCAGGTTTGCCAGCTCAGTGTTGCCCTGTCTGCTGATCCAGGGTCGCCGGTTGAGGCGAGGTCGATAGATTACGTGGAGTTCCGGATCCGGTCCAGCTGCAGGCGCGAGGTGCTCTTGAGTCACCAATGCCGTTCAGTTAAGCAGTCCACTGTGGGAGCGGGCTGGCCCGCGATAGCGGTGTGCCAGTCAACATTAATGTTGGCTGGGCCGACGTCTTCGCGGGCAAGCCCGTTCCCGCATGTAGAACCGGGGGTATTACCAGGCGATGGTGTCGCCTTTGTAGTCCACGAAGTGATGGCCGCCCTTGCCCGTGTAGGCATTTACCTGATCGATCAGGCCGCGCACGCTGGTGTCGACATCAATGAGCGCGTTTTCACCGCCCATATCTGTCTTCACCCAGCCCGGGTGCAGCGACAGCACGGTGAGCTTGTGGTCGCCGAGTTGGGTGATAAAGCTGTTGGTCATGGAGTTGAGTGCAGCTTTGCTGGCCTTGTACAGCGCCAGGTCCGCACCGTCGGGAATGGTCACGCTGCCGAGCACCGAGCTCATGAAGGCCAGTACGCCGCTGTCTTTGCGAATCTGCCCGACAAAACGCTGGGCCAGGTTGATCGGCGCCACGGCGTTGGTGAAGAACAGCTGGCCGACTTCCGCCAGGGTGGCGTGGCCAGGCTCTTGATTGGCGGGGCCTTTGACGCCGGCGTTGACGAACAGCAGGTCGAAGGTGCGGTCCTTGAGGCGCTGGCTCAGAGCGATCACGGCTTGCTGATCGTCTATGTCCAGCTTCTCGACGTGTACCGGGCCTGCGGCTTTGAGCGCATCGGCCTTGTTCGGGTCGCGCACGGTGGCGGTCACATCCCAGCCGTCCTGAAGCAATTGTTTGACCAGGCCAAGGCCCAGCCCGCGCGAGGCGCCGATGATCAGTGCGGTTTTTGGCGTAGACATGAAAGGCATCCTTTGGAATGGAGGTTCACGGATTCAGTGGACAACGTTGCCCGAGCCTTTGCTGCAACTCCTGGCGCAGGTGGCCGAGTTCGCTGATACGGGTTTCGATCAGGTTGAGCTTGTCTTGCAGCAATTGTGTGACAGCGCTGTCGGGGTCGGGCGCCTGCCAGAGGGCGGCGACGCTGCTGCCGATCTCGCCCAGGCTGAAGCCCAGGCGTTGCGCAGTTTTGATGTAGAGCACCAGTTGCACCATGTCCGGCGGGTAGTCGCGGTAACCATTGGCGCTGCGTTGTGCTGCGATCAACCCACGCTGCTCGTAGAAACGCAGTGTGTCGCGGCTGACCTGGCTGGCCTGGGCTAGTTCGCCAATACGCATGGGGCGGGCTCGAAAGGGCTTGACCCTGGAGCATACTCCAGGCTTTAGCCTGCTGGCTTCTTAATTCAAGGAGCTTGCCGATATGTGGACCGCTGCCCAATACCGAACACTGGTGCGCGCCAGCGCCTGGTATGACTTGATCGTGACCGCGGCGTTTGTCACACCGTGGAGCTTTGTGTTTGTGCACAGCGTATTGCAGGGTTTGAACCTGCCGGGGACGTTGCCGGCGTTTGCGCCGGCGCATGTACTGATGGCCAATTTGCTCGGTTCGATTGTGTGCGTGTGGGCAGTGCTGCGAATTCGCGACCCGCAGCGCCAGTTTGGCCTCTATGACGCGGCCGGCCGCGCACTGTTCGCGACCTGGCAGCTCTACGCGCTGATGCAGGGCGCGACGGCGGTGCTGTGGGTAACGTTGCTGTTTGAGGGGGCGTGGGGCATCGCGCAAATTGTCCCCGTGAAGACTGATCAAAAAATGACCGGTGCCCGTAAGCCCTTATGACAGAAGGGTTACAGGTGGATGTGCTCAGGTTATCCACAGGCAGGTGCACAGTAGATGTGGGCAGTTTCAGCGCTCCAGCAGGATGCGCCCACGGCTCAGGTCGGCGAGTTGGGTTTGCAGCGTGTCGATAGCCGCCTCGCCCAGTGCCAGTTGCAGCTCCACACCATTGGCGGTGAAGGTTTCCTCCACCACCAGCCCACCCAGTTCGGCGACACGCAGTTTCACCAGGTTCAGCTCCGAAAAGCCGCAGGCGCAACTCAGTGGCACGCGGCTGATCAGCTCGATGCGCTCGGCATTTTGCAGGCATTTGTTCGCGCCGCCGCCATAGGCACGGGCGAGGCCACCGGTGCCCAGCTGAATGCCGCCGTACCAGCGAATCACCAGCACGGCGACCTGATCAAAGCCTTGGGCTTCGATGGCGGCCAGAATCGGCCGCCCCGCAGTACCGCCGGGCTCGCCATCGTCGTTGCTGCGGTACTGATCGGCGAGTTTCCAGGCCCAGCAGTTGTGCGTGGCGTTGAGGTCGCTGTGTTGCTCGAAAAACGCTTGGGCGTCTTGCGCGCTGGTGATCGGCGCCGCGAGGGTAATAAAGCGGCTTTTGCGTATTTCTTCACGAAATTCGCAAAGGCCGGTAAGCGTGAAAGGCATAAGTCGCTTCGTTTATAGGGCGGGCTTGATGCCACAGCCTTTGAGAATGATGTGGATCAGGTTGCTGCCGGCGTCTTCCATGTCTTGTTTGGTCAGCTTGGTGCGCCCGGTGACGCGGCAGATCTGGGTGGCAAAGTCGGCATAGTGCTGGGTGCTGCCCCACAGCAGGAAGATCAGGTGCACGGGGTCTATGGGGTCCATCTTGCCGGCGTCGATCCAGGCCTGGAACACGGCAGCGCGACCGCTGAACCAGGCGCGGTAATCCTGGCTGAAATATTCGGTGAGGCATTCGCCGCCACTGATGATTTCCATGGCGAAGATCCGCGAGGCCTGTGGGTGACGCCGGGAAAACTCCATCTTGGTGCGGATGTAGCGAGTGAGCGCCACGGCCGGGTCGTCCTCGGCGGTCAGCGCGTTGAAGGTGCTGTCCCACAGTTCGAGGATATTGCTGAGCACCGCGATGTACAGGCCGAGCTTGTTGGTGAAGTAGTAATGCAGGTTGGCCTTGGGCAGCCCGGCACTCGAGGCAATGGTGTTCATGCTGGTGCCTTTGTAGCCATGGCGCGCGAACTCGTCTTCAGCAGCCTGCAGAATCGCTTGTTCGTTCTTTTGCCGAATGCGGCTGGCGGGTTTACCGGCGTGGTTGCTGTGGGCAGGAACTTCGAGGCTCATGGAGGTTTCCGTGCTGATCGATAGAGACGACGTGTGCACAGATAACCCACCCTCAAGCCTCAGACAAGTCCCGATGCAATAAAACCGTCAAAGCGGTTCCAGCGTGTCGCTTTCCGGCGCGTGGTTTGCGGCAGCGCAGGTCGTTTTGGTTTCCGGTAACAACAGGCACAACACGATGGCGGTCAGGCCGCCGCTGGTGATGGCTGAGTCGAACAGGTTTTGCACCAGGGACGGCATCAAGTGCAACAGGTCCGGTTGGGCGGCAATGCCCAGGCCGACGCCGAACGAGGTGGCGATGATCAGCATGCTGCGCCGGTCCAGTGGCGCCTGCGCAAGGATGCGCACCCCGGCAGCGGCCACGCTGCCGAACATCACCAGGGTGGCGCCGCCCAATACCGGCTTGGGAATTTGCTGCAGCACGGCACCAATCAACGGAAACAAGCCGAGACAGAACAGCAGCACGCCGATGTACAAGCCGACGTAACGGCTGGCGACGCCGGTGAGTTGGATCACACCATTGTTCTGCGCAAAGGTGGTGTTGGGAAAGGCGCTGAAGGTAGCGGCGATCATGCAACTCACACCATCGCCCAAGACGCCGCCTTTGAGTCGGCTTATATAAGAAGGGCCGCTGATGGGTTGGCGCGCAATCATGCAATTGGCGGTGAGGTCACCGACGGTCTCGATGCTGCTGATCAGATAAATCAGCGCGATGGGCAAAAAAGCGCTCCAGTCGAAGTTGAAACCAAAGCGAAAGGGCATTGGCACGCTGATCAAGGGCAAGTCGGGCAGGGCCTGAGGTACCAGTTTGCCGCTGAACCAGGCGGCCAGGCTGCCGAGGGCCAAGCCGATGATGATCGCCGAAAGGCGAACCCACGGGGTGCTGGAGCGGTTGAGCAAAATGATCGTCAGCACCACGAACACGCCCAACGCCAGGTTCACCGGAGCGCCGAAGTCGGGCGCGTTAAAACCGCCGCCGAGGTCGGTGATGCCCACCTTGATCAGGCTGATGCCGATCAGCGTGATCACAATCCCGGTGACCAGGGGCGTGATCACTCGGCGCAGTTGGCCGATAAAGCGGCTCAACACGATCTGTACCGCCGCGCCGAAAAAGCACACGCCGAAGATCATCGCCATGATGTCTTCCGGGCTGCCACCGCGTTGCTTGACCAGAAAGCCTGCCGACAACACCGCGCCGAGAAACGCAAAGCTGGTGCCTTGCAGGCAGATCATCCCGGCACCGATGCCAAAGGGTCTGCGTGCCTGAATGAAGGTGCCGACGCCGGAGACCATCAACGCCATGCTGATCAAGTAGGGCAAATGGGCAGTGAGGCCCAGCGTGGAGCCAATGATCAAGGGCGGCGTGATAATGCCGACGAAGGCCGCCAGCACATGTTGCGCGGCGGCCAGTATTGCCGGGATGGGTTTCGGGCGGTCGTTGAGGCCGTAGATCAGGTCGCTGGGGCTAGAGGTTTCTGGTGGCATGGCGGGCAAACTCAGGGCGGACGGTTCAAGGTCCTTGTGCCTTGCAAAAAGCTGTCCAGTTGCTCAGCTTTTGGCGAAAGGCCCGAGCTAGCGCGTTGCCGCCAGACTCTCGAGAAAGCTTTCCAGCACCAAATGAGGGCGACGGCCCTTGCGCGTGACCGATGCGAGGCTCAAATCGTAAAAACGTGTAGTCGGTTTCAGCGCGCGCAGTCGGCCTTGTTGCACCCACAGGCTGGCGTAGTGGTCAGGCAGGTAACCAATGTAGCGGCCCGTGAGGATCAGGAACGCCATGCCTTCGCGGTCCGAGGCGCTGGCGGTGCAGTTGAGTGCCTGGTAATGGGCCTGGATCTCGGCGGGCAAGCGGAAGGTGGGGGCGATGGCGTCCTGGCTGTCGAGGCGGGCGTCGTCCAGTTGTTTGTTGTCGGCATAGAACAGCGGGTGGCCAACTGCGCAATAGAGCAGCGATCGTTCGCTGTAGAGCGGCTGGTATTCCAGGCCCGACAGCGCGCTGGCCTGGGGGACAACGCCGACATGCAGGCGGCCGTCGAGTACGCCTTGCTCGACTTCATTGGGGGCGATCATGCGGATTTGTATCTGCACGTCCGGGCCACGTTCCTTCAACTGTGCCAACGCGTGAGTGATGCGCATGTGGGGCAGGGTGACGAGGTTGTCGGTGAGGCCGATGATCAGCTCGCCGCGCAAATGCTGGTGCAGGCCGTTGACCTCAGTGCGAAAGCTTTCCAGGGCACTTAATAGCTGCAGGGCCGATTGGTAGACCTCGCGGCCTTCTTCGGTGAGCGAGAAACCGGCACGCCCGCGTTGGCACAGACGCAATCCCAGGCGCTGTTCGAGGTCGCTCATCTGCTGGCTGATGGCCGAGCGGCCAATGCCGAGCACGGTTTCTGCTGCCGAGAAGCCGCCGCACTCCACCACGCTGCGAAAGATGCGCAACAGGCGGATATCGAAGTCACTGACTTGGGCCAGAGGGTCGGGTCGGCGGCTGCTCATAGTTTAGTGAAGGCCTGACTGAAGGTTAGAAGAGTTGAATTTCACCGACTTTATCCCCGTGGCAATTTAGCTGCAAGAACGCTTTTCAATCCCGACGCTGCCTTTTGCCCTGCGAGGTTTTGCTGATGAACATGCCCGAAAACGCCCCGACGTCCCTGGCCAGCCAATTGAAGTTGGATGCGCACTGGATGCCCTACACCGCCAACCGTAACTTCCAGCGTGACCCGCGCCTGATCGTGGCCGCCGAAGGCAGCTGGTTGACCGATGACAAGGGCCGCAAGGTGTACGACTCGTTGTCGGGCCTGTGGACCTGCGGCGCCGGGCACACCCGCAAGGAAATCCAGGAAGCGGTCGCCAAGCAACTGGGCACCCTGGACTACTCCCCGGGCTTCCAGTACGGCCATCCGCTGTCGTTCCAGCTGGCAGAAAAGATTACCGACCTGACGCCGGGCAATCTGAATCACGTGTTTTTCACGGATTCCGGCTCCGAGTGCGCCGATACAGCGGTGAAGATGGTGCGCGCCTACTGGCGGCTGAAGGGGCAGGCGACCAAGACCAAAATGATTGGCCGCGCCCGTGGCTATCACGGTGTCAACATCGCTGGCACCAGCCTGGGCGGCGTCAACGGTAACCGGAAGCTGTTTGGTCAGGGCTTGATGGATGTGGATCACCTGCCTCACACCTTGCTGGCGAGCAATGCGTTTTCTCGTGGGATGCCGGAGCAGGGCGGTATTGCCTTGGCCGATGAGCTGCTCAAGTTGATCGAGCTGCACGACGCGTCGAACATTGCCGCCGTGTTTGTTGAGCCGATGGCCGGCTCCGCTGGCGTGCTGGTGCCGCCACAGGGTTACCTCAAGCGCCTGCGTGAGATCTGCGATCAGCACAACATCCTGTTGGTGTTCGACGAAGTGATCACCGGTTTCGGCCGTACCGGCTCGATGTTCGGCGCCGACAGCTTCGGCGTGACCCCGGACCTGATGTGCATCGCCAAGCAAGTCACCAACGGCGCGATTCCGATGGGCGCGGTGATTGCCAGCAGCGAGATCTATCAGACCTTCATGAACCAGGCGACGCCGGAGTACGCCGTGGAATTCCCCCACGGCTATACCTACTCGGCGCACCCAGTGGCGTGCGCGGCTGGCCTGGCGGCATTGGACTTGCTGCAGAAGGAAAACCTGGTGCAGAGCGTGGCCGAAGTCGCGCCACACTTTGAGAATGCGCTGCACGGATTGAAGGGCAGCAAGAATGTGATCGATATTCGTAACTACGGCCTGGCCGGCGCGATCCAGATTGCTCCGCGTGACGGTGATGCCATTGTGCGTCCATTCGAGGCCGGCATGGCCTTGTGGAAAGCCGGCTTCTACGTGCGTTTTGGCGGCGACACCCTGCAGTTCGGGCCAACCTTCAACAGCAAGCCGCAGGACCTGGATCGTCTGTTTGACGCGGTCGGCGAAGTGCTGAACAAGATCGACTGATTTCTCCTTCTATATAGAACACCTTTTCAGGAGCCCTGCATGAGCCTTATCCAGCATTTGATCAACGGTGAGTTGGTCAATGACAGCGGCCGGAGTGCCGACGTATATAACCCGTCTACCGGCCAGGTGATTCACCAAGTGCCCCTGGCCAGCCGTGAAACCATTCAACAGGCGATCGACTCGGCCAAGGCCGCGTTCCCGGCCTGGCGCAATACCCCGCCGGCCAAACGTGCCCAGGTGATGTTTCGTTTCAAGCAATTGCTGGAGCAGAACGAAGCACGCATCTCTCAGTTGATCAGCGAAGAGCATGGCAAGACGCTGGAGGACGCGGCGGGTGAATTGAAGCGCGGGATCGAGAACGTCGAGTACGCGTGCTCGGCGCCGGAGATTCTCAAGGGCGAGTACAGCCGTAACGTGGGGCCGAACATTGATGCCTGGTCGGATTTCCAGCCGTTGGGCGTGGTGGCTGGTATTACGCCATTCAACTTCCCGGCGATGGTGCCGTTGTGGATGTACCCGCTGGCCATTGTCTGCGGCAACTGTTTCATCCTGAAGCCGTCGGAGCGTGATCCAAGTTCTACGCTGCTGATCGCGCAGTTGCTGCAGGAAGCCGGCCTGCCTAAGGGTGTGTTGAGCGTGGTGCACGGTGACAAGGGCGCGGTGGATGCGCTGATCGAAGCGCCGGAAGTGAAGGCGCTGAGCTTTGTGGGCTCGACGCCCATTGCCGAATACATTTATTCCGAAGCGACCAAGCGCGGCAAACGTGTGCAAGCGCTGGGCGGGGCGAAGAACCACGCGGTGCTGATGCCGGATGCAGACCTGGATAACGCCGTGAGTGCCTTGATGGGTGCGGCGTATGGGTCGTGCGGGGAGCGTTGCATGGCGATCTCGGTGGCGGTGTGCGTGGGTGATCAGGTGGCGGATGCGTTGATCGCCAAGCTGGTGCCGCAGGTCAAAGCGCTGAAGATTGGTGCGGGCACGTCCTGCGGCCTGGATATGGGGCCGTTGGTGACGGGCCAGGCGCGCGACAAGGTCAGCGGCTATATAGAAGATGGCGTGTCGGCGGGTGCCAAGTTGGTGGTCGACGGCCGTGGTTTAAGTGTTGCCGGGCATGAGGAAGGTTTCTTCCTGGGCGGCAGCCTGTTTGATCATGTGACCCCTGAGATGCGCATCTATAAAGAAGAGATCTTCGGGCCGGTGCTGTGTGTCGTTCGGGTGGATAGCCTGGAAGCGGCGATGCAGCTGATCAATGATCACGAATACGGTAATGGCACTTGCATCTTTACCCGTGACGGGGAGGCGGCGCGTCTGTTCTGTGACGAGATTGAAGTGGGCATGGTCGGGGTGAACGTCCCGCTGCCGGTGCCAGTGGCTTATCACAGCTTCGGCGGCTGGAAGCGCTCGCTGTTTGGCGACTTGCATGCCTATGGGCCGGATGGGGTGCGTTTCTATACCCGTCGCAAGGCGATCACCCAGCGTTGGCCGCAACGGGCCAGCCATGAAGCGTCGCAGTTTGCCTTTCCTAGCTTGTAAGGTGGGCTGAAAGCCGGCCCCTTGGGGCCGGCTTTCGCGTTTCTGCGGGGTTTTTGACCGATATGACAGAAATGTGAAAAAAGGTGTTGACGGCAGATTCTGGAAGTCTATAATTCGCCCCACTTCCGGCGCAGTCGAAACGGAAAACTCCTTGGTAAACAAAGAGTTACGCAGAATTCGACAGCGAGTTGCTTCAGTTCATCGAAGCCCAG